>CAZOFX010000021.1:0-66599 GCA_964579055.1 uncultured Pirellulales bacterium | reverse complement strand
CCTTGACCAGAGCGACTACCATCAGAAAATGTGCGAAACATCCTTTACACTACCGCGGGCTTCAGGACGATCGAGCGGAGGTTGATGGGGCTCCACTGGCCACGGACGGGCTTGATGGTCAGCTCGCAGTCGCCTTTGTCGGCGATGCGGACCTGCCCGAGCGTGACGGTCTCGAACTTCTGGTAGCTGCCCGTGTTCGGAGCAGCAGCGGAGAGCCTCTGGTCGCCCAGAGCGATCTCGAACTTGCTGCTGCTCGCCGTTGTGGCGATCTCGGCGACGACATCGAACGTGCCGGGCTTGTCGATCTTGAACTGCCAACTCAGCCATGAGCGATCATCGGTCCAGTAGCCGATGCTGGCCTTGCCGCCGATGTCCTCGACCTGGGGGCTTGAGCCGCCTTCGCTGTGGATTTCGGCCAGCGGCGCCGCCAGCGCCATGGTGCCGTCGTCGGCCTGGGTCGGCAGGGTCTTTTCGATATCGAGCTCGCCTCGGACGCGCAGGACGATCACCGTGTCGATCGGATCGAGCGGTTTGGCGGGCACGTCGATGACGACGCCTTCCGGCGTGTTCGTCGTATCGAGCCGCTCGTCGTTGGCCAGCAGGCGGGCGCGGCGGACGTTGTTTCGCAATCCCGGCACCAGCAGCTTGCCGTCGGTGGGCCATTCGAACACGTGCAGGTAGAGCGTGGTGCGCTCATCGCCGACTTTCTTCGTGCAGCGGCCCCAGGCCAGCCGCGAGAACGGACTGGCGGTGGTCGCGTAGATCGAGTCGCCGTTGACCTTCATCCACTTGCCGATCTCCTGGAGCCGCTCGACGCTGGGCTGCGGGATCTCGCCCAGGGCGGTGGGCCCGACGTTGAGCAGGTAGTTGCCGCCTTTGCTGGCGATGTCGACGAGGTTGCGGATCAGCGTCTCGGTCGACTTCCAGTTGTGGTCGTAGCTCTTGAAGCCCCAGGTGCCGTTCATGGTCATGCAGGTTTCCCAGTCGCGGCCGGGCGTGCCGGTGGCGGGGATGTGCTGCTCCGGCGTGCTCAGGTCGCCCGCGTAGCCGCCACCGAGGCGGTTGTTTGTGATGATGCCGGGCTGGAGATCGAGCAGGGGCAGCAGCGTCTCGGCCCGCTCTTTGGTCATGTCGGTCGGCGTGTCCCACCAGAGGACGCCGAGCTTGCCGTAGTTCGAGAGGATCTCGCGCACCTGCGGGATGGCGATGTCACGCAGGTACGCGTCCATGTCACCATCCTGGGCCGGGTCCCAGTGGCCGCCGGCCGCCGCGCCGCCCGGGTGATTCCAGTCCTGGGCCTGCGAGTAATAGAAGCCGAGTCGCAGGCCGTGCTTGCGGCAGGCCTCCGCCAGCGGCGCCAGCAGGTCCTTGCCGTACGGCGTCGCGTCCACCACGTCCCAGTCCGTCGCCTTCGAGTCGAACAGCGCGAAGCCGTCGTGGTGCTTGCTCGTGATCACGATGTACTTCATGCCCGCCTCTTTCGCCAGCCGCACCCACGCGTCCGGATCGTACTTGACCGGGTTGAACTGCCCGGCGAACGCCTTGTATTCCGCCACCGGGATCTTGCCCCGGTTCATGATCCATTCCCCGATCCCGCCGATCTCCTGCCCTTTGTACGTCCCTGCCGGCACGGCGTACACGCCCCAATGAACAAAAAGGCCGAAGCGGGCTTCACGCCACCACTTCATGCGGGCGTCGCGCTGTTCGGGGGTCTCGTCGGGGCGACCGACAACTTCGGCCGATGTGGCGGGTGCCGCCAGGCCGAGGTTCAATGCGAAGGCGCCGAGCAGGCCCAGTGACATTCTGCGCAACTGCTGAGAAAGTGACATGGTCGAATCCTCCTTGTCGTAATGGCGTGGCTCAATCCAGGCGAACGCCCTTCTGGTG
This sequence comes from uncultured Pirellulales bacterium, assembly GCA_964579055.1. Taxonomy (GTDB): domain Bacteria; phylum Planctomycetota; class Phycisphaerae; order Sedimentisphaerales; family Anaerobacaceae; genus Anaerobaca. Next base: position 64,712 of record CAZOFX010000021.1, on the reverse strand, counting down.
GAGCCACTGTTTCAAATCGGTCATCTGATTGTCGAAGACCTCGTTGTCGTAGTCCTGTTCGAGCTTGGTGACCGTCTCGGCCAGCTCCGGCTGCTCGTTGACGACGTCCGTCAGCCGGCGCTCGAAGTCGTCGGCCGCCGCCCGCAGGTCATCGAGGTGCAGCTCCAGGCCCAGCAGGCCCGCCACCCGCCGCACCACCACGTCGATGCATTTCGGGTTGCCTCCCTGCACGTACGCCGGCACCGTCGCCACGAGACTGACCATCCGGATGCCGCGCTGCTGCGCCCGCGCCGTCAGATACGTCACGATACTGGCCGGCCCCTCGTAGTCGCTGAACCGGATGCCGTACGCCGCGAACACCGGCTTCATCGCCTCGCTGCTCACCGAGCAGAACATGTGCGGATCGCGTGTGTGCGGCACCAGCCCCGAGACGCTGCCGACGAAGTAGATCATCTTCACGCCCAACGTGTCGCACAGCGAGAACATGCAGTCCGCAAAGTCGTGCCACGCCAGGTTCGGCTCCCTGCCCAGGAACAGGATCACGTCGCTGTCGGGCGCGCCGAAGAACGCGTTGTCCGGCAGATCGAACGCCCGCACGAGCCCGCCTTGAATCCGGCAGTGCGGCCGAAACATCGCGGTCAGCTCCATCGCCCCCGGGAAGCTGTAGATGTAGAAGCCCTCCGGCTGGATCTCCGCGAACCGCCGGGCCCCCAGCTTCTCCGACAGGATGCGGATCGTCCCCGTCGAGACGTCGCCTCCGTCCATCCACCCGGAGAACCCGACGACCAGCCGGGGGTTCGCAAACGTCGGACTGTCGTAGATGTGCAGCTTGTCGTCCGCCATGGCTCTTCCTTATCGCAGATCGATTCCCATTGCCATACCCGCGCATCCTAAAACACCCCGCCCCCATCCGCAAGCCCATTTCCCCAGTCCTCCGCCCGCGAACCGCGTGATTCGTGGCTCATGTCTCGTCGCTCGTATCTCGTGGCCCGTGTCTCGTCTCTCGTCACGGATGTGTAGAAGAGTGGAAGCGCAGATGGGTAAATGCGTCGGGATTGCGTATCTCCCGGCGATTGCGCCGGAGCAGGACGCCCACGAAAGCCGATCCCTTACTCCGAACGCAACTCCAATCCAGGAACGGACCACTCAAGCCCCGCGGCCGCCGGGACAATCTCCAGTGGTGTAACCAAATCTCGAGGAGCCCATTTGGCACCTCAAGATTCCACCTCGCCGGTGCCTTTTTCGGACTTGGTCCTAAACGAAGGGCCCGCATCTTGCCGATATAGCCAGTGTGCCGCACCGTCCGGCGGATGCAGCGAGGGACAGCGATAAGGAGCCCGGTTCAATGACAGTACCCGTCGAAGTCGCGAGACTCATCGAGACCTTCGAACGAAACATCGAGTCGTACCGGCAAGGCCGATACAACGAGGCGCAAGTGCGAAGGGAGTTCATTGACCCCTTCTTTGCAGCCCTCGGCTGGGACATCGACAACACGAAAGGTTGGGCCGAGGCGTACAAGGATGTGATCCATGAGGACGCCATCCGCGTCGGCGGCGCGACGAAGGCCCCCGACTACTGCTTCCGCATCGGCGGCACGCGCAAGTTCTTCCTGGAGGCGAAGAAGCCGTCGGTCAATATCAAGGACGCCCCGGACCCCGCCTATCAACTGCGCCGCTACGCTTGGTCGGCCAAACTGCCGCTGTCGATCCTGACCGACTTCGAGGAGTTCGCGGTCTACGACTGCCGCATTCAGCCGAACAGGATGGACAAGCCGTCCAAGGCCCGCATCCTGTACTACACGTATGACCAGTACGCCGAGAAGTGGGACGAGATCGCCTCGATCTTCTCGCGCGATGCGGTGCTCAAGGGTTCCTTCGACAAGTATGCCGTCTCGGAAAAGCGCAAGCGCGGGACCGCCGAGGTCGACACCGCGTTTCTGGCTGAGATCGAGCGATGGCGCGACATGCTCGCGCGCAACATCGCGCTCCGCAATCCGGAGTTGACCAACCGCCAGCTCAACTACGTCGTGCAGATCACCATCGACCGGATCATCTTCCTGCGCATCTGTGAGGACCGGGGGATCGAACCCTCCGGCCAGTTGCAGGGTTTCCTCGGCGGCACGGAGGTCTACGCCCGTCTGGTTGCCCTGTTCCGCCGGGCCGACGACCGATTCAACTCAGGGCTCTTCCACTTCATGCGCGAGAAGGACCGGACCGAGGGGCCGGATGAGCTGACGCCGGAACTGGCCATCGACGACAGACCTCTCAAGGACATCCTCCGCTCGCTGTACTACCCCGATAGCCCCTACGAATTCTCCGTCCTGCCGGCGGAAATCCTCGGCCAGGTCTACGAGCAGTTCCTCGGCAAGGTTATTGCGCTGACCGCCGGGCATCACGCCAGGGTTGAGGACAAGCCCGAAGTCAAGAAGGCCGGAGGCGTCTACTACACCCCCTCCTATATCGTCGATTACATCGTTGAACACACCGTAGGCAAGCTGCTCGAAGATCGTCGCGTTGAGGTCACGGAGGTCAGTCGGGGACGTGGCAAGAAGCGACTCCAGGCGCCGACCATGAACCGGCCTCTACGTGTGCTCGATCCGGCCTGTGGTTCGGGGTCGTTCCTGCTCGGCGCCTATCAGAAGCTGCTCGACTGGTACCGCGACTACTATGAGAAGAACAGTCCGCAGACCTGGGCCAGGTTCGAGGAGCCGCCCATCGCCTGCGCGCCCGACGGTTCCTGGAAGCTGACCACGGCCGAGCGCAAGCGCATTCTGCTGGAGCATATCTATGGCGTCGATATCGACCCGCAGGCCGTCGAGGTCACCAAGCTCTCGCTGCTGCTGCGCGTCCTCGAAGGCGAAAAGAACCTCGTGCTCTTCCACAACGAGCGGGCCTTGCCCGACTTAGCCGACAACATCAAGTGCGGCAACTCCCTCATCGGCCCGGATTTCTACCAGGGCCAACAGGCGACCATGTTCGACGAAGACGGGCGCCTCCGTATCAACGCCTTCGACTGGCACGCCGAGTTCCCCCACGTCTTCAAAGACGACGGCTTCGACGCCGTCATCGGGAACCCGCCGTATATCCGTATCCAAACGCTCAAGGAAACGCAGCCCGAATCGATCCCGTACTTCAGTCGGCATTATCAGGCGGCTTCCAAGGGCAACTACGATATCTACGTCGTCTTCGTGGAACAGGCCTTGAGACTGCTAACCCCAGCAGGCAGGATGGGCTATATCCTCCCCCACAAGTTCTTCAACGCCCAATACGGGCAGCCCCTCCGCAAACTCATCGCCGACGGCAAGCACCTCTCCCACGTCGTCCACTTTGGCGACCAGCAGGTTTTTGCGGGAGCGACGACGTATACGTGCCTGCTGATCCTCGGACAACAACCCACTCAATCATTCACTGTCGCGAAAGTCTCCACTCTGCTCGATTGGCAGAGCACCCGCGTGTGCAAACGTGGTGAGATTAGCCACGAAGGCCTGTCGGATGGCGAATGGAACTTCGTGGTCGGCAATGATGCCGACCTCTTCACAAGAATGGTCGCGTTTCCGACGAAGCTGGTGGACATAGCACACCTCTTTGTTGGCCTTCAGACAAGCGCGGACACTGTCTTTCTCTTCAAAGATTGTCACAATACTCCGCATCCAGTAACAGAAGTGTACTCCAAAGAGCTGGGCTCGAGCGTCCCCATAGAGACTGCTCTGCTAAAACCAGTGGTACGCAGTGGTGAAATTGGGCGGTACTGGGCTTTCCCCAGTGCACGAGTTCTCTTCCCATACGAGCGAAACAATGGCATCTTCTGTCTGATATCCGAATCGCAATTGAAGCTGGATTTCCCCTTAGCTTGGACTTATCTCGTTGAGAATAAGACGCTTCTTTCAAATCGGGAGCATGGCAAGTTTCGGACGTCTGGGTGGCATCAACTATATCCAAAGAACCTGGACGTGTGGGATCAGCCAAAGATCATGCTCCCGTATATGATTACGCGTCTCGCAGCATATTACGATGTCAACAACTTGTACTTTGTGAATGTCACGACGGGTGGATTCGGGCTCACACTCACCAGCAACGATCTGTCTCTTCAGTATGTGACGGGATTGCTCAACAGCCGACTTCTTGACTGGTTTCTCAAACAGGTGAGCACCCATTTTCATTGTGGATACTTCGCCGCGAACAAGCAGTTTCTTGCGCAGCTTCCAATCCGCATGATCGGTCTTGACGATCCCCCCGACGTGGCGCGTCACCACCGGATGGTCGAGCTGGTGGAGGGGATGCTGTCGTTGCACAAGTCGTTGTCGTCGTCGAAGACGGCGGACGAGCGGAACGCGATCCAGCGTCAGATCGACGCGACCGATAAAGAGATCGACCGGCTGGTGTACGAGCTGTACGGCCTGACCGACGACGAAATCCGGATTGTGGAGGAAGCGACGCGATGAAATGTCTTTCCATTCGGCAGCCGTGGGCTCACCTGATTGTCAACGGGTCCAAGGACGTGGAGAACCGCATTTGGGCCCCCGCGTATCGAGGCCCACTGTTGATCCACGCCGGACTCACGCTGCACACCGCCGCTTTGGATTACCTCCGGCGGTGGCACAGGATTGAAGTGGACCCCTCCGAGCTTCAGTTTGGCGTGATCCTCGGTGCGGTGGACCTGATCGATTGCCACCAGAAGAGGTCGAGCCGCTGGCACCGGCGCGGGTATTTCGGCTGGTACTTGGAGAACCCCCGTTGCCTGCGCACGCCGATCCCCTACAAAGGGCGGTTGAAGCTGTTCAACGTGCCCGACAGGCTGCTTCCCAAATCGTGGCGACCATGACGGACGAGCGCGCCATGCTTGCCAACACGATGCGTGCGCAGATCGACCGGCTGATGTACGAGCTGTACGGCCTGACCGACGACGAAATCCGCATCGTCGAGGAGGCGACACGTACGGCATAGCCGATGTCGGCCTGTTCCTGCTTAGGTGGATCGCTTGCGGATGCGAGGCTTACGCGGTATGCTTGAGGCGTCAGCGGGTGATTGCGGGCGACGGATGATAAGACCTGACGCCAATCGGCCTTGACGAGAAGCTGGTGCAACGGGAGGCGAGGAATGGACAAAGAGATCGTGGCGAGACTTCATTCCAGTTTTGAGGCTATGGTCCAGAATCTGCCGGGAGCTGAAACTGAGTTCTGGTGTGCCCGCGACCTGCAGTTGCTCTTGGGATACGCACAATGGAAGAACTTCGCGAAAGTCGTCGACAAAGCTATAACCGCTTGCCAGACGGCCGGTTATGATCCGAAGGACCATTTTGCCGATATCAGCAAAATGGTCGATCTCGGCTCGGGGGCCAAGCGAGAAATCGATGATATCGCGCTGAGCCGATACGCCTGCTACCTTATCGCCCAGAACGGGGACCCTGCGAAGGAACAGATCGCGTTCGCGCAGACCTATTTTGCCGTCCAGACCCGAAAGCAGGAGGTCATCGAGAAGCGTCTGGCCGAGGCGGAGCGGGTCGGGGCGAGACGGCGGCTGAGCCGGTCGGAGAAGGAGCTTTCCGGCGTGATTTTCGAGCGGCTCGGCGATGGGGAGAGCTTTGCGCGGATTCGCAGCAAGGGTGATACGGCTCTATTTGGTGGCCGCACGACGCAGGACATGAAACGCAAGCTCGCCGTGCCGGCCAGCCGGCCGTTGGCCGACTTTCTCCCAACCATCACGATCAAGGCCAAAGACTTCGCCAACGAGATCACCAACTTCAACGTCAAGCAGAACGACATGCGTACGGAGACGAGGATAACGGGCGAGCACGTAAGGAACAACGAAGAGGTACGCCGTCTGCTCGTGGATCGCGGCATCGTGCCCGAAAGGCTGCCTCCGGGCGAAGATGTCAAGAAGGTGGAACGTCGCCTCGCGACCGAGCAGAAGAAGTTGCCCAAGCAGGTCAAGGGTCTCGAAGGCCCCAGCACCGGAGAAGACGCCGGATGAGAGGAAGGCGCATCAGTCACGCAGGGTGTGCAAAGCACACCGATGCGGATGTCTGAGAGGCCAGTGGTGTGGGAGTGGGTCCGCAGGAGGAAACGAGCGACAGAACCTATTTATAGATAGGGTCCGTCTATATGAAACGTATTGGACGTACATAGTCAGCAGGCAAAACACTATGAGCCAGCTCAAACGTAGAGATAAGAATCGAAAAGATGGGAAGCCTTATCGTCCTCGTTCTGCTTGGAAACAACAAAGGGATAGGATTCCTAAGAAGACCAAACCCAAGCCCTACCGAATTGAACGAAGAATAGTTGATTGGGGAACAACACCGGCTGACCGAAGAAGATTGATGGTAGAACTGCTAAAGGGCTTTTCCACCGCAGAAGGATGGCAAAGGCTTGGTAGATATCACACGGAAGAAGATGCCCAGACAGCATTAAGAGACGTGATAAGGAACAAGGGTCGCTGTAATCGCTACAACATAATATGGGAGTACAGAATAGTCTTCGTGGTCAACAAGACTTCTTCACATGACCCGTCAGACAGTAGCCACCCCATTTGATATCCAACCTCTCCTTGATTTCATAAAAGAGATGGCTTGTACTGTTTGCAGTCGATTGAGGTTAGGATGAAGACTTTGATCTTTGCTTTTTGTGTGGTGTTGGCGTGTGGCGATCTGGTCGCACAGGCGAAGGTCTGGGAGCCGTCGGCGGGACATGCGCAGATCCTGATCTGGCCGGGGACAGCGCCGGATGCGGAGGCGGTGCCGGGGCCGGAGAGCTGTGCGACGACGAAAGAGCTGATTGCAGGCAAGCCGGCGGTGGTGGTGAACAATGTGTCGCAGCCGACGATGACGGTCTATTCGCCCAAGGGAGCGAATACCGGTGCGGCGGTGGTTGTGTTTCCGGGCGGAGGCTACAACTGCCTGGCCATCGATCTGGAAGGCACGGAGATCTGTGACTGGCTGACGTCCATAGGGATTACCGCCGTGCTGTTGAAATACCGCGTGCCGACTCTGCAATTCGAGGGACTTCGGGAGTCGCGGCAGGCGTTGCAGGATGCGCAGAGGACGCTGGGGCTGGTGCGTTTTCGCGCGGCCGAGTGGCACATCGACCCGCACAAGATTGGCGTGATCGGGTTCTCGGCAGGAGGGCACATGGTGGCGGCGATCAGCACGCGATACGAAAAGCGTTTGTACCCGGCGGTCGATGCGGCCGACAACGAAAGCTGCCGCCCGGATTTCGCGATCGCTCTGTATCCGGGCCATTTGTGGAAACGCGGGGGTGCTTTGGAGTTGAATCCGAACGTTCCCGTCACCAGAAATACGCCGCCCACGTTCATCGTCCAGGCGGAGAATGACCCGGTGGACCCGGTAGAGAACTCGCTGGTCTACTTCATGGCGCTGAAGAACGCAGGTGTTCCCGTGGAGATGCACTTGTATGCCCAAGGCGAGCACGCGTTCGGACTGCGTCGCACCGAACTCCCGATCACGGGATGGCCGCAGTTGGCCGAGAGATGGCTCCAAACCATCGGGATGACCTCGGCGGAACGCCATTCTGAGGCCACGCCGGCAGGTCATATACAGCCGGAGAGGATAAGGCCGCAGAGATTCCACATCGTACAGCAGGGGGAGACCTTGTCCCAGATTTCATCGCAGTACTACGGCTCGGCCGGCCAGTGGCGAAAGATTTTCGAGGCGAACCGCCAGACGGTCAAGGATGCGAACACGGTCAGGGCCGGAACCAAACTGATCATCCCCGATTAGACCGTCAAGGATGCAGTGGTTGTGCCGCTGCGGTACGGAGGGTGCGACACGAGCAGTGTCTCACGCGGAACGCCCGACACCATACGCTTCACGCTTCACGTTTCACGCGTGCGGCTGCGCTACTCGATTTCGCGGGGCAGGCCGTGGGGGCCGTGGACGACGCAGGAGGGTTGGCCGTCGAGGCGGCGCAGTTTGAATCTTCGGCTGGACGAGACGGACCCAAGTCGCTTATAATGGCACCCCTATGCCAACGTAGCTCAACGGTAGAGCTCTGGTTTTGTAAACCAGGGGTTATCGGTTCGAATCCGATCGTTGGCTTTCAAAACCGCGTTCTCGATAGCGCCAGTGGGGGTGTCCCCTGTCGAGGCCTGTATATGAGTGTCCCTGCCTGCGCAAGAAAACGCCAAGTTTTCCGCCAAGTCAAATCTGGCGTCTACATATTTCCCGTCTGTTCCTGTCGCCTTTTGTGATTGACGGTCCGGCGTGGTCAAATCGGACAGCCCGGAGTTGTTGTCCTTCGAGGTGGCGACCAACAGGTCTCTGGCTGCATAGATCGTCAGTGGCCAGAGGACCAGCAGTTCCTTGCAGGCGGCACTAAGTCGCTGTGGTTCTTGTACGCCGCATGTCCATAGTGCGTACAGAACGAGCGTCGGGAGGGCCTTCAAGACACATGTACGGTGTCCAAGTGACCGAGTACTGTGTCCAAAGCCAAAGCGGTGATGATCAGAGAGACACATATCTGCGGGGCCTGCAGCCATCAGGATGTCGTTCAGATTTCCCCCCTGTTGGGCGAATGCCTAACGAGCGTTTGCAGACGGGGCATCGTACTGGTTGTACTGGAACCACCTGCGCATTGTTATCAGACGTGGCTTTCTAAGGCGTTGTCTGCAAAGCACTTGTGCACGGTAGCTCCTCGTTCTTGTCCGATTCCGCAGGAGCGCGCAACAGGCGCGCCACAGAATGGCCTTTGCGTGACGCCTCGGAAGCCGTCCGGGCACGGTCCACCACGTCCTTTCGGATCGCTAGGTAGAAACGTTCCGTGGTATCAATCCCGGCATGTCCGGCTAGTTCCTTGACCTCATGGAGACTGAGTCCTTGAGCGACCCAGTTACTCAGACACGTGCGTCGCAGATCGTGGAAGGTGCCGGTCGCGATGCCGGCCAACTTCCGGATCTTGTTGAAGTGGTGGCAGAACTTCGAGAGCGGAGATCGCCCTCTTTCGACCGTCCACTGACCGCTTCGCCGCAGTTCCTGGATAAGCTCATATCGACCCGTCGGAACGAAGACGTACGGGTTTCCTTCTGGCTGAGCCATCTGATGTTCCACCAGGAGCTTCACCAAGTCGGCCGTCAACGGAAGTGTCCGATGATCAGTGTCCTTGATATGCCACTCCCAGGTATCGGCGCCGTTCTTCTTCGGGGAGACCTCGACGGTCATGTTCGCAAAATCGATGTTGCGCCACGTGGTGTTCATCAGTTCGCCGCGACGCATGCCGGTGGCGAGGCACATCCGGATGAGAAGCTCCCATTTGACGGGACGGCCTCTCTCCTCGTACTGCCGGGCGGCTTTGCATAGGTCGTCACATTCCTGGTCTGTGAACACACGGATCCTCCGCTTGCCCACCTTCGGCGGCTTAAGCTTGCGAAGTGGATGCCGATCGAGTTGGCCACGGTCTTCTGCCAGTTGAAACACCCTCTTCAGGTGCTTGATCTTCTTGGCGACAGTCCCGGTGGAGAGCTTCTGATCAAGGCAGTATTGAATGAACCTCTCACCGTGTTCGTATCGTACCTCTTGTACGTCAATGTTGCCTACGCACTCAACGAAGTCCTTCATGGATCGCTTGGTTTCACCAAGGCTCGTGGCCCGAACCTGCCCCTTGGTGCGCGCGAGGCTATCTCGGAAGAAATCCGAGAGCTTCATCGATAGCGGTTCGGCGACATTCATCCGCAGTTCCAACTCCTTCTCTTGCCGTTGACGTTCTGCCTTTCGCTTGTCCGTGTGACCGAGAGAAATCTGACACCTTCTCCCATTCAGGTCCACGTAGTCAAGCATATACCGAAAGGATTTCCCATCACGCGAGGGCCTCATCCTAAGCCTTACCAGCTCTTTCATATGAACCTCCTTTCCGATGCTGGCCAAGGGCTTGGGTTGGTCCAAGCCCCATCGTACCCGGTTGCGCTGTCAGTTGCGACAGGTGACCTGCCGCTGCAACCACTGCGTCACGGAGTGAGTCAGATAGACGGTCTTCCCACAGAGGCGGGTCCGGGGCAAACCGTGCCTGCGCTTGAGGTTCTCGATCACGTGTCGGTAGTTCCCGGCGGTGCTGATTTCCGGAATCCGGAGAAGTTGGATCAACTCTCCTTCTGTCATTAGAACAGGATAGGGTTGGAGTACCCCGTCAGCGTCCGGCAAAGTAGCCGACGAGTCCAAGAGTGTCTGTGCTGTAATCATAGTTCGTCCCTCAGCGTTTTCTGTGTTGTGCGCATCCGAGAAAATCCCACGTGCCACGAAATCAGCACGCCATCAGACAAGAAGCCATCCACGACAAGGGGATCTAACGAGAAGAAGTACCGGTGTTCTTGCCGTCTGAGGAGCCGCCGAAACGAATCCCGATGCTACGCAACAGCTCGAAAGGAGGATCGCCGCCGATCAGGATGAAGACCGCGGATGCAGGCAGTCGCTTCTCGATTTCGGCTACGTCCTGCCGAACCGCGAGGATGACGCGATTCTGCTCGATTCGTTTGACCTCGGAGTTGAGGATCACGTCAAGCCGGCCTTCCTGCCGAAGCTGTTCCACCGATCTGAGGTTCCGACGCCGCATCCGAAAGAACTCCGGGCGACGATACGACAATGCGACACGATTACCCGATCCGTGAGCCAGAGCAATCGCCGCTTCCGCGGCACTGTCGCCGCCCCCGACCACCAGTAACGCTTGATTCGTGTAGGCGGCGGGATCGTCGAGATGATAGAAGACGTGCGGGAGTTTCTCTCCATGAACTCCCAGGCGTCGGGGACTGCTGCGTCGGCCGAGGGCGAGCACCACGTAGCGGGATACGATCTTCTCCTGGGATGTCGTAGATTCCAGGACGCCGTCGGGAAGGGCCTCGACGTTCAGCCATTCCTCGCGTCGGACCGTGATGCCCAGGTGATTGAACAGCCCTTCCCACAGTTCCAAAAGCTCCTGCTTGCGGTACTTCTTGCGGCGAAGCCGGCCGTGCAAAGGCAGATCCACAGGTTGAGTCACGGTCAGCTTGTTATGGGGGTATTTCCTCACGGCTCCTCCGAGGCCCTCTCGATCGATGGTGACGTGGCCAAGGCCGAGTTGTCTCGCACGCAGCGTGGCGGCGATGCCCGCTGGGCCGCAACCGACGATCAGGACGTCCAGGGGGGCCATGGGGTCATGTTTGCCCGCAGTGCTCTGAATGCGGCGGGCGATCTCGTCAATCGCTTGAGTCCCCTGGTTGATCCCGTGGCGGACCAGAGCCATGCCACCCAGTTCTCCGACGATGAAAACGCCCGGGAGGGAACTCTCGAGGTTCTCGTCGAGGATGGGAACATCCGGCCTCGAACGGATGTCGCCCAGACTCACGACGATAGCGCTAACCGGGCAGACCTGTTCACAGTATGCGTGTCCGACGCATTGGGAAGCGTGGATCAGCCGGGCGGTTCCCTCGACGAGCGCCAACGCTCCTTCCGGGCAGACCCGAACGCAACAGCCGCAGCCGATACATCGGTGGGGATTCACATGTGGATGCTGACTCAGCGGCTCATCGGTACCGATGCGTCTGGCTTCGCTCAGCTCATCCAGCCATTTGCGGTTGTGCTTGCGGCGGGCGCCGAACTCCCACAGACCCAGAAGCAGCAGCAGACCGGCAAACAGACCCCCCGTCGACATCGTCAGCGTCCAGTTCATGGCGTCCGCTCCTCCTGCGGCGCTGCGGTCTCGTTCCCGGTGGCTTGCAGGACTTCCGTCATGCGATCGTAGAGTTGCCGCGTCAGACTGAGATTGTGGAAGCCGCTTTCCTTGGCCTCCGAGAGATCCTCGCGGATCTGTTCCAAGGAGGCTCCGTCGCGAGACGCCATCGACTGCTCCACGGTGGTTTGCCGGCGCTGCAGGGCCTGTGCCCATTGATAGGCCAGGTGAGCGTACTGGTCGTTGTGACAATCGGCGCATCGCCGGGCGTAGCGGTCCATGGATTGCTTCGGCAGGCTCAGATCGTGGCAGTCGACGCATGCCAGCCGGTTGGCGTGAGGATCGGGCTCGACCTGGAGGCGACGCGCCTGTCCACGAAGGGCATCGGCCTGGACGTTGTGGCAAGCCGCACAGTCCGAGCCCTCGGCACGATAGGTCTTGTCGCTGGGCGCATGACAGTCCTGACACGAAAGGCCCTTGTGGACCGCGTCCAGCTTAAACGTTGTGTGCCGATCGTGATCGAACAGCAGGTGGCCGTCTTTCCATCCGCTCTCTTGATGGCAGACACTGCACGAGTGATCCAGCTTTCCTGCGTGGACGTCTTCATGACAGCCCTGGCAGGTCTGCGGCTGTCGCTGATACCCTTGTGTCTTCGGGTCGGGATACCGCGTCGCGTAGTCCTTGTCCGCGGGATGGCATTTGTCGCAGGAGACTGCCAGGTGTCCGCCGGTCAATGGAAACCCTGTGGGCTTGTGCGTCTCCACACTAATGCCCCGTGTGCCTTCCCGCCACTGGGCGTCGCGGCCGAGATGGCAGCTCTGGCACTCCATGTCCCAGCGCGTGCGATGCGGATCGGGATGGCACGCCTGGCAGGTCTTGCCGGTGGTTCTGTGGAAGGGCAGGGAACCAGCGATCTTCTGGGCTGCGGCTCTCTCCGTGGATTTGGTGGCGGGAACCGCGTGGCAACCGGCGCAGTCCGTGACGGCGTGGACTCCCTCCAGGACGAAGACCTTGTCATGGCGAAAGCCCGATGCTGGATCGAAGACGGTCTGATCGTGGCAATCCAGGCAGGCTTTCTCCGACGGCCAGGCGTGCACGTCCACGTGGCAGGCCAGGCAATTTTGCGTCAGGCTCAGGAACGTCTGCATGCGAGGGTGGTCGGGAAACTCGGCCAGAGAGAACGTTCGGCCAAGTTTGTCCTGATGGCAATCCAGGCATTCGAGACTGTCGTGCCGTCCCGTGAGTCGATAGTCGCAGTGCGGATGGTCGAACGCGTTCAGATCGCCGCCGGGCCAGGACAGAACGCTGACAAGAGGGAACCCGTTTCCATGGTGCTCCGGATGGCATGGAGCGCAGGTACGCGTCCCGTTCTCAGCCAGGAACGCGTGGTAGCCCTGCTTGGCGTCGAACTGGCCGGTAATTTCCGTGTGGCAGGCCAGGCAGCCCGCCGTCAGTCCTTGATTCGTATGGCAACGCCGGCAGGAGTTGATGTCGCTGCCGGAAATCACCTGGCCGTGGGCATGACTCAGTGCATCGGGGAGCGGGTCCCGCAGGAACAAGTAACCCGCCAGAGCCGCCGTGGCGGCGATGCCGAAGACCAGAGGCGTCCTGGGGTTCAGCAGCATCAGGGTTGGCCCCCCAGAATCCAGAGGTTGCCAAAGCGGACGGCCACGACAATGTGCAGAACCACGGCCGCCAGCAGAAGGATCGCGAGCCAGCGGTGGAAGAACCGCCAGGTCTGGAGCATGCTCTTGAGCGAGGGGGATGGCTCCACGCCCCGGGTTTCATGCCCCTCCAGAGAGAGGGACAGACGCAGGTGGATGAGGATCCCGGACAGCCCCGTGGCGGCAGTCAGCAGGAGGCACCAGAATGCTAGCGCCGCCAGCGGGCTGGACACCGTCAGGGTCGAATGCAGGATGGCTGCGACGGACGCGATCAAGCCGGTCATCATGTGCAGCCCAAGCCAGGTCCGCAAAGAGCCGAGCCAGTGCCAGCCGATCAGGTGCCGCCGCAGAAGGTAACTCAGATTGAACAGGATCAGTGCGGCGCCGGTCACACCCCAGACCAACCCCATGCGCCCGCTGGGGCGCAGATCGCTGTACCGGGCGTGGAACGGGCGTTGGGACGATGTGAGCGAATAGTAATCCCATCCCTGGACCAGGCAGGCAACCAGAGCCCCCAAAGCCAGCAAACCCAGGACCAGGATGATCGAGGGCACGCGGAACGGTTGCTTGGGTTCGCTATTCGATCTCATAGGGGCACCATTCGACCGAGCAGATCAAGGACATCCTGGTCCTCGTAGCTGTGACGTCGGAGGCGAACGCGGAGAGACACGCTGTCCGTGGGGATCGTCACCGTTCGTTGCCAGGTTCCCTCGGGCGGAATCGCGGTCTTCGTCTCCGGAGCGAGTTCCTCCCGTGTCAGCACATGCTCTTCGCCCTGGCCGTCCACCGCCGCTATCTCCAGCACCAGCACTCGGAAACCATAGTCTCCGGTCGGGAGGCTATGAGGGAGGCGATTGCGGAGTATGATCTGAGCTTCTGCGTCATCGCGGCGAACCTCAAGATCGATCATCTCGCCCGTCGAGCCCGACGTCGGAATGGCGAAGGTGTGGCGTCGCTGCGGGGTCTGATGTTCCATCGCGACGATGATATCCGCGAATCCGCCCGTGGATTGCGTCATTTTGCGGGTGACCTCGGGCATATGGCACTGCTGGCAGGTCTGCTTCCCCGCGCCGGCGTCCGTCCACTGCTCGAACGTGCCCTGATGACACCGGCCGCAAATGCCGGCATCCCGATAGACCTCAGGCCGGACGCCGATGGGATGGGGCTGAATCCTGCCGGTCGGTTCCAGGGGACCTGAAAGCAGATCCTGTTCCAGATGACACGCCACGCAGGTGACGGCCTCTTCCCGTCCGGCCGACCGGACAGCCGGCGTATGGGCGGTCAGCATGGGTTCGGGGGCGTGGCAGTTCAGGCACTCGCCGAATGCATGATTGTCCGTCGCTGCGAGGAAGTGCGGATTGCTGTACGCGTGGGCGTGATCGGACGCTGTCCACTCTTGATGGATGTCGATGTGGCATTTCCCACAGTCCTTGGCCTGCGGGAAGGTGTTGCTCACCTGGGTAAGGTGCTTGAACGACGCACAGCTCGCCAGACCGATGGCCAGCATCGCTGCCGCGGCGATCAGAGGTCGGGCGAGCCGGTGATGACCCTCAGAGCGTCTTGAGCACCGTTTCAAGAGTATCGACAGCCTCCATGAGTTCGTCGGTTTCGACAATCAAAGGCGGCATCCACGTCAGAACGTTGCGGCCCGGCCCCGTCTTGCCCAGGAGATACCCGGCATCTTTCATGCGTTCCAGAATCTGGTCCGTGCGTTCGGCGGGACTGAGAGAATCGCATCCGGCGACTTCCACCCCGATCATCAGACCGAGTCCTCTGACGTTGGAGATAATATCGGTCTTCTGGGCCAATCGCATGAGGCGGCCCCTCAGTTGGCTGCCCACTTGCTCGCTTCTGGCCGCGAGTCCGTCCCGCCGCAGGATCTCCAGGAACTTTAAGCCGGCCCGCGCCGTCACCGGATTGCCGCCGAACGTGGAGGCCCCCGGCCGGGTATAGCAGGCGGCGATCTCGTCCGTCGTGGAGAAGAAACCCACAGGCGTGCCCCCGCCCAGAGCCTTGCCGCCAGTGACGATATCGGGCGTGACGTTCCATCGCTCCATGGCGAACATCCGGCCGGTTCGACCAAAGCCCGTCTGCACTTCGTCGGCGACCAGGAGCGCACCGTGTCGGCTCAGCACTTCGCGCAGCCTCGGGAAGTACTCCGGCGGCGGGACCATAATGCCGCCGTTGCCCTGGACGGGTTCGACGAACATGGCCGCCGGTTTGCCGCTGGTGCCGGTGAGAACCGCCCGTTCGACGGCGTCCACGCATTCGAAACGACACTGGCCTTGAGCCTGTCCCCAGGGACAGCGGAAGCAATGAGGCGGAGGAACGAGTGTGATCCCGCCCACAGGGTGCGGATCGGTTCGCCAGAAGGACAGGCCCGTGAGGCTCATACCCAATTTCGTGCGGCCGTGGAGGCCGTTCTGGAACGCCAGGAACTCGTTGCGGTCCGTGTGGAGCGTCGCCAGCAGGGCGGCTCCCTCGTTGGCTTCGCTGCCGCTGCAACAGAAGAAGGTTCGGCAGATTCCGCCCGGAAGCACGGTCGCGAGTTGCTCGGCCAGGTTCACGATCGGCTCGGTCAGATAGATGGTGGTCGCGTGCTGGAGCGTGCGAACCTGCTCGCAGATCGCTTCGACAAGCTCGGGATGGCAGTGGCCCAGCGCATGCACGCTGACGCCGGAGTAGAGGTCGAGGTACCGCTTGCCATTGGAATCGTAGAGGTGGACACCTTGACCCCGGACGATCTGCGGGGGGTCCCGATAGAAATGGTATGTGCACGGGATCTGGTACCGCTTTTTCTTGTCGAGAATGGCCTTCGGACCGATGGGCTCATGTGCGGGCAAGGTCTTTCTCCTTTTCTACCGGACTGGCGGAGCGGAAGTCGAACGAGCCGTCGCTGAGCGGCCGTCCCGTCGCCGCGGCGATCTCGGCCAGGGCGTTGTCGACGTCGATGGTTTCGCCGGCCTTCAGACGGTCGAGTGCCTGGCGGTAGACCCGCGTCAGCACGGCAACGGTTTCTGGCTTGTCCAGTTGGCATTCGAGACGCAGGCCCGAGATGCCCAAGGTCGCGAGCCGTCCGAGATTCGGCAGAACACATACGTCCGCGGCCGTGAACAGATGGTTTCGGCAGCGGCGATCAAACTCCAGCGGATGCCTCTGCCCGCCGGTATCTTCCATCGCGTAGGCGGCCCGACGACATCGCATGGAGCAGACGCCCTGCGGACTCTCGCCCCAGGCGGTCGCAAGCACGCAATGCTCCAGCAGCATCCCGCAGATCGGTCCCTGGGCAATGACTTCCACCGGCATCCGTACGGCCGTCATGAACTCGGCGAGTTGGCCGAACGTGAACTCTACGGAGGCGGTCACGCGGCTTGCGCCCATCGTCGACAGTTCGTCCGCGGCGACCGAATTGGTCGCGTTCAGTGAATAGTCGGCCAGCAGATCGCGGTACCGCTGCTCGCGGGCCGTCTGAAGACCGCCGAGATTCGATACGCCGATGGTCAGATTTCCGAGCGGACCCAACTCACGCAGTCTTTGCCGCCATTCCGCCATTCCGCGTTCGTCGCAGATGCAAGGCATCAGGACGCCGACGCGGACGCCGGTCCGGGACGTCTGACGGGCGAAGTCCATCAAAGCGTCTGCCGCAGGGGCCGACCCATGAAGGCTGTAACCCTCGTGGCAGAAGTAGACCGCCTCTGCTCCGGCCTCGACTGCCGCCTGGGCTCTGGCGATGCTTGCGACGTGCACGATCAACTCGGGAGTCTTGCCGATCGGTTTGGCAGTCCCGTTGTGCCCGGTCGTCACGCCGGGGGCTGGCGCCGCATGGCTGAAGAACCGAGGCTCCCGCTTTCCCGAGATCTCAACGCCATCGCTGCCGGGGTTGGAAAAACTGTGGGCGGTCGTCATCTCGCGGACCCGCTGGGCGAAGATCCGCTGCATGTCGGCCGCGTTGGTGGCGTAGGCGGTCGGGTCGTCGAAGTAGGCGTCCACCGCCTTGCGATACAGCGCCACGACGGGGGCCAGGAACTCCGCGGACCGCATCCGGCCCTCGATCTTCAAGGCCGCGATCTCGTTCTGCGCCAGGGCGGGAATGTGCGACAGCAGACACAGGTCCTTGCGGGCCAGCAGATAGCCCTGACCCTGTGGCGGCAGTTCGGCGTCGCCCCGCGTAGTTACGAGCTTCCACTCCCAGCGACAGGGCTTCATGCAGCGGCCGCAGTTGGAACTCTCGCCGAATAGAATCCCGCTGAGGTAGCATTGCGAACTCTGCGAGATGCACATATCGCCGTGGACGAAGCACTCCATTTCGAGCCCAGACTGCTCGTGGATGCGGCGGATCTCGTGGAGTGGGATGTCCCGCGAGGGGATGATCCGCACGAAACCCATCATCTTCAGGGCCAGGGCGGTCTCGGCGTTGTGGACGTTCATCATCGTGCTGGCGTGGAGCGGAATCTGCACGCAGATTTCGCGCGCCAGGCTGGCCACGGCCATGTCCTGAACAATAATCGCGTCGGGTCCCAGGCGGCCGAGCATGGACAGCGTGCTCCGCAACTGGGCCATTTGGGAGTCCAGAATCAGGCTGTTGAGGGTGAAGTACAGCTTCTTGCCACGGCTGTGAACGGACTCGATCGCCTCTGCGATCTGCGGCTCGGTCAGATTGTAGCTGGCTCGATGCTGCCTCATGTTCAGGCCCTTGCCGCCCACGTAGACGGCGTCGGCCCCGGCCTCAAGGACCTGCTGGACCGCCTCCAACGTGCCGGCGGGCGCCAGAATCTCCGGTTTGCGATCCAAACTCATACTGCTTTCCCTTGTTCTTGTGTGTTGCACGTCCTGCACAGAAAATCCTCGACTTCCCGTGCGATCCTTTCCTCATCCCCGCGGAAGAAATGGTCCGCCTCCTCCAGGACCGTCACCCGCCCCGCGGGACCGAGGATCGTGCGAAATGCTTCAACCTTGTCTTGAGAGTACAAAAAATCGTTTGTGCCGACCATGTGCAGACTCGGCTTCAAACAGCCCGCCAGGAAGTCAAACGCGACCTTCCCCAAGGGCGGGGCGATGGCGACCATTGTATGCACGCGGCTATCGTTGTGGCCGAACAGCATGCCCGTCGCGGCGCCAAAGGAATAGCCGACCACCGACAGCTCCAGATCCACTGTCCCCGCAGCATCGAGCAGCATCTGCGCCGCCGAACTTACGTCCTCTACGGCCCCTGTGTAGTCCTTTGTTTCTTCCACGTCCGTCCAGTAATCGAAGACCGATTCATCAGGTTCCAGGGCTATCTCGCTCTCGCCGACCCCGCGATAATCGAATCGCAGCACGACCGCATGAGCCGCCAGGCGCCGGGCCACGCCAGACACGACGTTGTTGTTCATATCCCCGGCAAAGTGCGGATGGGGAGAGCACACCAGCACGGCCCGCTCAGGATCCGATTCCTGCGGATAGGCAAGGACGCCCGCCAGCCGCAGCGGCCCGCTCGCGAAAGTCACCCGTTCTTCCACGATCGATTCGATCATCAGTACAGTCCTATCACAGGCGTGATCGTTTCGCTGACGATGGGCAGCGGATCGCGCAGGCCATCCTGCATGAATCCATCAGCCGCCGTATCGCCGCCGGCCGGTTCTATTCGAACGGCCGTGTCCCGCTCCAAGACATTTACCAGCAGTTGCATTTCGTCCAGCCGATGCACCATGACCTGCCCTCGTTGGCCGTACTCGACGCGGGCCGTGAGATCCGGCTGCTCGCCATCTTCGCAGAGCGGGACCAGTGTGACGACGAGCCGGTTCCCATGGGGATAGTAGTCGAACCCTGTTTCCCGTCGGTAGCTCAATTGGGGGATCATGCCGAAGAGCGTGTTGCCGTAGCCGGACAGGATCACGGCGTTGGGGAACCTCTCGTTCATCCGGTCCATGAAGTCGGCCGAAGCGTGCATTCCGCCCAGGTGGATTCCGCGGATCGCCAGGCGTTTGACCTCGGCGGTCTTCTCGGCCAGTCCCGTCAGAACCGCCGGCGTGGCGAACAGGACGCTGATATTCTGGAAATCCAGAATGCGGAGGGCCTGCTCTTCGATGTGATTCAGGTACCTCTGGGCGGCGAAACTACCTGCGGTCAGCTTCTTGGCCCAGCGAGGATCGAAATCGACGGTGAACGCGTCGCCCGCTCCCAGGGCCTGAGCGCACCGCCGGGCTGCCCGACCGATGATGTGCGGGCCCGTCGGTCCGACGAAGAGCCAGTGACCTCCTTCAGGAAAGCCCACTCGCTGAGCCGCTTTGAGGAACGGCACGATGAACGCAGCTACGAATTCATCGGCTCTATGCACAGCGGTCTTGGGCTTGCCCAAGGTCCCAGCCGTCTCGGCGATAAGATAATCGCTGTGTCCGTGGAATGCGCGGGGGACGAAATCCTCGATGGGGCGTTCGGCCAGGGTCCGCTCCTCCATGGGCCCTAGGACGGCGAGGTCTTCGACGCTGCGAATGGTCTCGACGGCTTTGATCCCCATTTCCCGCTGCCTTTCGAGCCAGTACGGAGTGCCGAGATCCGCATCGAAGTGGATGCGAAGAACCTGCCTGAGTCGATTGACGATGGATGATTCCGTACTCACGCCTCTTGTCCCTTTCGATCCCAGAGATTCATATATGCCACACAGGCCGGGAGCACCAGGAAATCCGCCGCACTGGCCGCGATCATAGTTACGCCTGCCAGTAGGCCGAAGTACTGGATCGGCTTGAACTGGGCCAGGAGAAGGATGACGAAGCCGGCGGTGGCGACCAGCGAGGTGAACAGGATAGCTCGTCCGGCAATGCAGAAGCTGCTGTGAATCGCGGTCGGACTGTCCTGGCCGGATTGCCGGGCCTCGCGATAACAGGAGAAGAAGTGGAAAGTATCGTCTACGGCGATGCCGATCGCCACCCCTGCGATCATGACCGTCGCAGCGTCGAGCGGGATACGCAGAATCGCCATCGCTGCAAAGAGAACCGCGGTCGGCAGCAGATTGGGCAGCGCGGCCGCGAAGAATACCCGCAGGGATCGGAAGAACAGGCCGATCAACACCAGCACAGTTACCGCCGCAAGGGCGAAACTGCGCACCTGCGTGGTGATCAGAGAGTTCTGGGCGGCGTTGAGCAGCGGAACGACGCCGGTCAGCGTGTAGCTCGCCGGGGGCAGGAGTCTCTGTGCGGCATGCCGGCGGGCGAAATCCATGAGCGAGTAGAAATCCGTTGCGGCCATGGCCCGCACGAGGATCGACATGCGCAGAGAAATCTGATCCCCATCGGTGTGCCGATACTCTCTCATCATGAGCCTCAGGGGGTTCTCGGATGCGCCGGCCGTCGTCACGGCAACAGACTGACGGATCGCATTGAGGGACGTCGCGATGTTCTTGTAGTGAATCACCTGCGCCACCTCGGGGCGCTCGGTCAACTCGGTCCCAAACTGCTCGATCTGCTTGAGCAAGACGCTTCCGTTTTGCGATTCCGTCACGGCATCGAGCTCGATCGTGTACAGACCCGTGAGCCGCTCGGCGACGAACCGGTAGTCCTGGCTGATCTTGGAGTTGGCGGGGAAGAACTTGAGCACGTTGGATTCCACGCGGAGTCCCCTCATAAACAGCGCCGACAGAGCCATGATTGCGACCGCCGCCGCCACTGACCAGCCCTTGCGGCGGGCGACGGCCTGCCCTAGAGGAGCCGTCCAATGCGTTGGCCTTGGGCGCACCGTGACGTTGCCCACATGCAGCCAGGAGAGCAGGCCCGGGACAATGACGGCATTGAAGAAGAACGAAAGCACCATCCCAACCGCGGCAAACAGGCCGAAATCCGCGACGGGCTGCATGTCCGACACCAGCAGGGAACTGAATCCGATCGCGGTCGTGAGGTTCGAGAGAAACACGGCGGGCAGTACTTCCCGAATGGTCCGGCGTACGGCGATCCGAGGGTCGCCCGATTTGGCCAACAATGACTGAATCCGCAGCACGATGTGGATTCCGGCTGAGAGCGACAGGACCGTCAGAAGCGAAGGCAGAGTCACTGTGACCATATTGAAGGTCCGGTTGGCCAGAACCATCAGGCCGATCGTCCAGAGCGTAGTGACGGCGACCGCGCACATCACTGCCGCGACACCCGCAAGACGACGCAGGACGACAGCCAGAATCACCAGGGACACCGCCAGGGCCACAGGCAGGATCCGCTGGGAGGCTTCCTGGGAGCCGCGGTCGAGAGCCACGTTCATCAGTGGCGTCCCCGCCAGGTGCACCTGCATCCGGCCATCGGCCACTTCGGCGACCGCCGACTCGATCTGCTCGACGACGATCTTCCGTTGAGGGGGATCCTCGATCTTCCCCAACCAGGCGATGACGCCGAAGGTGCGTCCATCATCACCAAGCAGCAGGTTGTGGAAGAGATCGGTGTCTCGAAGGACGGTCTTCCAGTCGTCGGGTCTGTACTTTTCGAATGCAGCAGCAACCTGCGCGATGTCCAGAACGCCTTTCACCTGCCCGATCTGCCGCAGACGGGAGGCCAGGTCTCTCTGGAAGGCCAATGCGTCCTCGGAGAGCGGGTCCTGCGCCTCGCCAGCGACCACCACGAACTCCTCGTTCCCGTACTTCTCGATGAATTGCCGGTACACTTGGTGTGCTTCGTCCCGCGTCCCGGTCCATACCTCGATCGAGTTGTCGATGCGGGCGTTCCGGAGGGTGTAGAGAGGGATCGCGACGCTGCACAGACAGAGCACGGCCAGCACCCGGCACCTTCGTGCCAGGAACTCCGTGAATCGCTCAGTCATCGAGGTTCTCATTCGTAAGGCCATTTCCGAAAGAACGTCGCGAGTACTGTGGCCAGTTTCAGGCCGGTTTCCATGTCGCCTTCGATACTGATCTTCTTGCTGAAGAACGCCGCCTGGGGCGAGAGCCGGCCTGCAACAATCGCCGAAAACACATCGCTGTGCAGCAAGAATGTGCACTCAACAGGCAGCCCATTCTCAGAGATCTGAACGAGGCAGCCCCGGTCGATGCTCAATGACCAGGATCGTCCCGGGATGTCCTCCACAACGATTCGGCAATTGGCAGAAAGCCTTCGGAGATTGGGCAGCAATTGCTTGTGCATCTTCTCAGCGAGGAACTCGTCAAAATACCGTTCGACGAATCGCTGTGTGCCGGCCACGGCAGCGACAGGTCGTTCCGCTTTGCCCCATTTCACCGTCCGGGCGTAATTCACGAGCCGTCGAAAGAACACGGCGTCCAACTCGGCCAACTCAAAGCCCGCACCGCCCGTGACAGCGTCCGTGTTCATTCGGTCGAAAACCGGTTCGGCCGCCAGATAGGGAGCGTAGGTCGAGGCGAGTCTCTGATACATCGACT
This sequence comes from uncultured Pirellulales bacterium, assembly GCA_964579055.1. GTDB lineage: Bacteria > Planctomycetota > Phycisphaerae > Sedimentisphaerales > Anaerobacaceae > Anaerobaca. The sequence goes on along the minus strand of CAZOFX010000021.1, from coordinate 42,055 downwards.
CGAATCGATTCGGCCTGGGGTTCTGGAACTCCTCTTCGCTCACCAGCTTCGCCCCGCGGACGGCAAACACCTCTGCGAGAATATCGCAAAGCGAGGAGAGCCGCAGAGGGCGAGGGTTCGTGATGTGATACGTGCCGGGAAGACCGGCCTCCAGAATATGCGAGGCGATGCGAACCACGTAGTCCACCGGCACGATGTTCTTCGTGGCCGCGGGATCGCCCACGACCCGGAACTGGCGCTCCGCGTTCAGCCCGGCCATCCCGTCGAGCAGCCGCATGAAATTGTACAGGCCGTCGAAGTTCACGATGCGGCCCTCGCGGGAGTCGCCGACCACGATGCTCGGCCTGAAGATGAACGCCGCGAGGCCGGTCCACCGCGACCAGTCGCGGACAAGCAGCTCGGCCTGACACTTCGACGATTCATACGGGTTGTTGAATCCCTGCCCGACGTCGATCTCGCTCTCCAGCACGCGTCCTGGCCGCCGCCCGGCGATGTAGGCGGTGCTGAAGTGGCAGAAGGGAACATGCAGCGTCTCGGCCAGCCGGAGCAGATTCGCCGTGCCGTGCACGTTCACCCGCTGGTCGAGTTCTGCGAATTCTTCGCGGAATTCCAACGCCCCCGCGCAGTGGACGATGCAGGAGACGCCTCGACAAGAACCGGCGGCCGCCTCCATGGCGTGGGCATCACAAATATCGCCAGGCAGGACACCCACGTAGCCTTCGCAATCGCCGACGCCCACGACGCGCAGGACCTCCAGGACCCTGGTTCTTGCCGCGCCAGGCGTATCCGCGCGTGTCAGAGCGATGACCGACCGGCCGCTTTCCAGCAGCGTCCGGGCCATCCAACTGCCGATCGAGCCTGTCACGCCGGTGATCAGGACTGTGTCACGTTGCGACATGCCGCGTCATCTCCCTCGCAGAGACCTCGGGTTCGTCGAATGTACGCAGGATCTTATACTCGGTGTTGCGCTGAGCCGGCCTCATTCCGGTCTCGCGGATCAATGCAATGACCTGCTCGGCCGTCACGGTATGGCTGATGCCGGTCGCCTTGACCACGCTTTCCTCCATCAGAACGCCGCCGAAGTCGTCGGCTCCGAAGGTCAGAGCGATCTGGGCCAAATACGGCCCCTCGGTGACCCACCCGGCCTGGATGTGGTCGATGTTGTCGAGGACCAGTCGGGACAGGGCCACCATACGAAGGTAGTCTACGCCGGTCTGCGGCGGCTCGGAAAGCCGCGTGTGATTGGACTGGAAACTCCACGGGATAAAGGCCCGGAAGCCGCCGGTGCGATCCTGGAGGTCGCGGATGCACAACAGATGTTGGACTCGTTCGGCGGTCGTTTCGCCCAAGCCGTAGACCATGGTGGCCGTTGTGGACATGCCGATGTCGTGGGCGGTCTCCATGACCTGGAGCCACTCGGGCGCCGTGATCTTGGCGGGACTGACCTTCTGCCTAACGCGGTCCACCAGGATCTCGGCCCCTCCGCCTGGCAGGGAATCCAGACCGGCTTCCCGCAGTCGGAGCAGAGTGTCCTTGAGCGTCAACTCTGCCCGGCGGGCCAGCCACAACACCTCGGCGGGCGAGAGCGAATGCAGCCAGATCCCAGGCACGCAGTTCTTGATCGCCTGGAGCATCTGTCCATACCAGGACAGGTCGAGCGACGGATTCAGGCCCCCCTGAAGCATGATCTGCGTCGCCCCCAGAGAAACCGCCTCCACGACCCGCTGCACGATCTCCGGAATTGTCATCGCGAAGGCCCCAGGATCGCCCTTGGGCTTGTGATAGGCGCAGAACCGGCATCCCACCGTACACACGTTGGTGAAGCTGATGTTGCGGTCGATGATGAAGGTTGAACGATCCGTCCCGACCACCAGGCGGCGCCGCTCGTGGGCGAGGCGACCCAGTTCCTGGAACGGCGCCGCGTCGTGGAGCCGTACTGCTTCATCGGCATTCAGACGAACACCTTTGCGGGCCTTGTCCAACGCGCCCCGCCAGGAGGTGTCATGCGACCGAACCGCAGGCACGACAGATGGAGCGGTCTGGGACCCGTATGTGCTGCTGGTGAGCACCGGATGGAAGCCCAGCCCCCGAATGAACGTCTCCATCTCGTCTGCGGAACGGAAGATGAAATCGTCCGGCGCTCCGGCCGAGCGGGCAATCTGCTCGTCGATGCTCGTGCCGCCGACGTCGTCGGCCCCGCCGTGGAGCAGGACCTGCAGGAGCTTACGGTCGAGGAAGTTCGCCAGGACCCGGAGATGGGGGAAGTTGTCGAGGAAGATGCGGGCCAGGGCCACGATTCTGGCGACGGCGTGCCCGCCGGGCCCGCGCGTCACCCCGATCTTCGTGCCGGCCGTATGGAAGGGGAGGGGGCAGAACGCCAGGAATCCGCCGGTCTGATCCTGCAGATCCCGGAGTTGCCGGAGATGGTCCACAATTTCCTGCGGCGTCTCGATGTGCCCGAAGAGCATGGTGGCGTTGCTCGGGATGCCTAATGAGTGGGCGGTACGATGGACCTGGAGCCATTGCTCCGCGGTGATCTTCTTGGGACAGATCCGGTCCCGCACACGCCCGGCGAACACTTCCGCGCCGCCACCGGGGACGGCATCCAGTCCGGCGTTCTTCAATGCGGTCAGTGTGTCCGTTAGCGAACGGCCCGATCGCTCCGACAGCCAGTGAATCTCGACCGCCGTCAGCGCCTGGAGGGTCGTGTCGGGCAGCAAGTTGCGGATGGTGTGGAACAGGTTGAGATAGTAATCGAGGTCTAGTTGCGGGTTCAACCCGCCGACGACGTGCACATCGGTGAGCTGCCAGGACCGGGCGTGCTCCAGTGCCTCCCTGACCTGCGGGATTGTGAGTGTGTAGGCCCCTTGCGACTGATCCTCGCGCCAGAAGGCACAGAGCCCGCACTGGTTCTCGCAGACGTTCGTGGGGTTCAGGTTCAGACTGTGAACGTAATAGACGTTCCGATCATGCATGCGCCGGCGGACCCGGTCGGCCTGCCTCATCAACTCGGCGGTATCAGCCTCCTGCAACAATCGCAGCGCCTCTTCCGGTGACACTCGTTCACTCAACTGTCGCAGCATGTCAACTCCAATCGCACGGGATGATTCTCATCTCCGGCCTTCGAGCGAGACCGCAGGGCACGCTCCGTTCATGTCCAGGGAGGGAACCGTCGCCGCCAGCCGACGAAACAGATCGATCGCCTGATGCTCGCGTGGGCCGAGGTCATAATGCAGGCAGCGTCCCAGGTAGTCGCGGCAACGGTCCTCCGAGAGGTTCAGACGCGCTGCGGCCAGCCGGGCCAGCGATGTGAGCGACCGACAGCCGACTTCCTTGGCGGCATGGAGCACGCCTGAAATCTCCTCGACGTTTGGGCAGGAGCGGCGGACCAGCCACGCGGCGAAGACGAAGGGCAGGCCGGTCATTTTCTTCCACTCGCCCGCAAGATCGTAGGTCTCCAGGGCCGGCGGGCCGGTCAGCGCGCGGTCGCCGATGCAGACGCTGGCATCCGCTGCAGTTCCTTCCGGTGCCGATAATATCTCCGGGGAGACGTGAAAATGGTCCGCCATGAGGATCTGCACCAGAACGTTTGAGGTCCTCGATTCCGGATCCGGTCGGACCGTTCGGACCTCCCGGAGGGGACGCCGGCACTGCAGCAGGACACTGGTAACGTCACCATCGGCGCAGATACCCAGGTCCTTCACGGTGGACACGTCCGGATTGCGGAAATGATCGATGAGGGGCACCAGCGCGGCATCGACACGGTTCGTCAGCAATGCTTCAAGAGCCAGGCGAGGAGTGCGGTACACCAACTCGACCTCGGGGCAGACCCGAGGTAGGCAATGCACGAGGGGCAGCGCATTTGCGTACGGCAAAACGGCAAATCTAAACAACATCAGAACTCATCATGAATTCACATGATAGCCATCAATCAGGGCGACCAAGCCAAAAGGATCGCCTCACGAGGGGGGCGCCGACGCGACACACAGGCGACCTCACAGGTTCCCTCCACCCTTTCGAGGAAGCCGGCGTTCAACAATCGGCCAGCTTCAGAGTACGGCCGGCATTCTATCCCGGTTCAATGTCGCAAGCAAAGAATTGGCACAACTCCCGGCGAGACTCCCGCGGGTTTTCGATCCAGGGCTAATGTCCTGCCCCCGGTAGGCGGATCTGCCTCGCAGGAGGATAATGGGAGCGGACCCGGTCGACAAGAGTGGCGAAGAAATCCCGCCAGGCCAAGGCAATCATCCGCTTGGCCGCCCACCGGCCCATTCTCCCTGGGGCGGCGGTGCCGGCAACCAGGGCCCTCAGAGCCATGGACCTGAAGAAACCGCCATGTTAAAGGTGATAAGCAATATACGACGTTCTCAGGACAATCAGTCATATGGACCAACCCAAGCCACGAAACGCGCAACAGGCGCGCCACAAGGGGATTCGTTTCCACTTCGGCGCGGCTTCGGCTCCGCTTCGGCCTGCATCATAAGTCCTTTAATGACAATCGTTAATCGGTTTTTGGCAACCACTTACAAACCGGGGGAGAGGACTGGTTGGACTCTCACCCCTTGGCGGAACGACCCCCCGTATGTCCGGGCGCCTCGGTGGGCAAATCGGCGATGCGCCGGGCGTAGAGGTTGATCCCCGGTGTCGCACTCAGGCCGTGGGCAAGGACGCTCAATAGCACTGTCATGGTCACAGCAAGGCGGATCGTTGGCACTTCCGGCTTCTGCGATACGTGTTCGAGGGAAACCAGGCCAAGCACGATGGACCCCAATCCCCGCGGGCCGAACCAACCCATGAACAGCACCGTCGCCGGGCACAACCGTGTGCCGATCAAGGAGATGGCCACGGGCAGCATACGCACCACCGTGAGGCTCAAGACGGCGTACAGCAGGCACAGGAAGTTGAACTGCGGCCAAGATTGCGCGGCCATCACGCCGAAAATGAAGAACATGAAGAGATTGAGCAGTTGTCCCCATTGCTCACCGAATTCCACGCTTCGACTCGCGGCATCCTTGAACCCCGCCTGCACCGCCAGGCCGGCGACAAATGCGGCAATGAACATGCTGGCCCCGACTGCTTCGGATGCCATGGCACATAGCAGCGGCAGCATGACGACGCCAAGTTGCTGGAGCGAGGGAGCCATCCATTCCCTGCGATACGCTATGCCCAGGAGCCAGCCGCCCAGGAGACCGATGCCGATGCCCACCAGGGAACCCAGGCCAAGCTGCTGAAGGATAAATCGTATCAGATGTGAACTGCCGCCTCCCGTCGCGGCCCCTCCGATCGCGATGAAGAAGAGCAGAAAAGGAACGGAAAGCCCGTCGTTGAGGCCTGATTCCACATTGAGAGCCTGACGGATGCGCGTCGGCACAAGAGGACTGGTGACGATGACTTGTCCGAGGCAAGGGTCGGTCGGGGCAAGAATGGAGGCAAGGATGCCCGCCTCCCAGAACGCGATCTGATGGAAGAGAGCTTTGGCGACAATCGCGCCCAGCAGGATCGTCAGCAGCATGCCTGCACTCAACAGCCGCGTGCACAGATGACGAACGCTCTTGAACACGGCCCAATCGGTGCGGCTGGACTCGGTGAACAGCAGCATCACCAGGCCTATTTCGGCGGCGACAAGGAAGAATCGGCGGCCAAATGCCCACCCGCAGAGCTCCGGAATGGCAAACCATACCAGCAGACCCGCGACGGTGAACGCCATGGGGGCGGTTATGATGGTCTGGTCCAGTCGGCGCGAGATCAAGACATGGAAGAACAGCAGCACAAGGAAGATCGCGATGAGAGCCATACCTTAAGGTCCTATTCAGCGCATCTGGCGTTGCGTAACCGCTTCTGGCGGGGGCGTCCTTTGTTCCACGGTCCTCTGCATGACCAGCCTTTTGATTCGGTGATACGGTCAGGCAATCATACGGGGGTCAGCGTGAAGACGTCAGGAGGATCCCCGTCCCAGTGGTTCCTCTCATGGATTCTCGCCGGATGGTTCGGTCGTGGCGGACGAACGCCCGTCGAAATCCGGCTGCTGAGTCTGGGTCAATTCTCCCGCGCCGTCCACCCACCCACCGCCCATCGCCTGATAGATGCGGACAAAGGCACGCAGATGGGAGGTTCGGGTCTGGACACGGGCAAGTTCGGCGCTGAAGAGCTGGGATTCCGCATTCAGCACTGTCAGATAGGGTGTGTATCCTTCATGGTATTGCAGCCAGGCCAGACGACTGTATTCTCTGAGAGACCTCGCCAGTTGCTCCTGGGCTCGCAACTGCTCGCCCAGCTTCTGCCGAGCCACGAGCGAGTTCTCGACATCACTGAAGGCGCTGAGGATCGCATTCTGATAGCCCAACCGCGCCGCTTCCTGTGCGGCCTGGGCCTGTTTCACCTGCCCACGAATCGCGCCGGCGGTGAAGATCGGGCCCGTGACCGACCCCGCGTAGTTCCACACACGCGAGGGGCCCTTGAACAAGTCGGACAGTTCGGAGCTCTGCGTGCCATAGGCACCGGTCAGCGAGATGCTCGGGAAATACAGCGCTTTGGCCGCCCCGATCTGGGCATTGGCGGCGATCAGATTCTGCTCGGCTTGGGCAAGGTCTGGACGGCGCTCGAGCAACTGAGACGGCAGGCCGAACGGAACGGCAGGCATCTCCAACTCGGCCACAGACCTGCCACGCTGGACCGGGCCGGGATGGCGACCCAGCAGGATACTGAGCGCGTTCTCCGTCTGGGCGATCTGCGATTCGAGACCCGGGATCATGCTGGCCGCCGTTTCGTACTGCGATCGCGCCTGCTCGACCACCATCTGCGATACCTGACCGTGCCCGAATTGCAGCTCGAATAGTCTGACTGACTCCGCATAGCTGGCGAGGGTTTGTCTGGCAACGTCCAGTTGTTCGTCGAGGCCGCGTAGTTGGATGTAGGTTTCCGCGACCGAGGCGACCAGCGACAAGATCACGCCTCGTCGAGCCTCCTGTGTGGCAAGCACATTCGCTCTGGCGGCTTCGGAAAGCCGGCGGATTCGTCCCCAGAGGTCGATCTCCCAACTGGCGCCGGCGAGCAACTGGTAGGATTCACGCTGGCCTGAGACATCAGCGAGCAACGGGCTTTCTCCGGGGAGCGCCGCGCGCTGGCGCGTGGCGCTGCCGCTATACCCAACCTGAGGGAACAACGCCGAGCGCATCTGGGCGAGCAGGGCGGCCGCCTGCTCGATGTGAGCGGCGGCGATCTTGACACTGAGGTTGTTCGCCAGTGATTCGGCGATCAGACAGTCCAGCACTGGATCCTGAAATGCTTTCCACCAGTCGGTGTTGGCCGTGTCCTGTGCGTCCCTCTCCTCGTATTGAAAGGACGACGGCGCATTCACCTCGGGACGTTGGTAATCGGGTCCGACCACGCAGCCGGCAAGGGAGACCGCAAGTAGAATGACAACGAACCGGAACATGTCAGGAACCCTCTCTGTCTCCATTCTCGGGTGCTGCCGTGTCGGCGGGCTTCGGCTTTTCTGGCTTCCGGGCGGAACGCTCGCCAAGGCGGTCAAACAGATAGAAGAACAAAGGCACGTAGAGCATGGCCAGGGTGGTTTCGCCGATCATCCCGCCGATGATGCCCGTACCGATGGAGTGACGGGCGTTGGCGCCGGCGCCCGTGGCGAGCGCCAGGGGAAGCACGCCCAGTATGAATGCCAGGGAGGTCATGACAATCGGCCGCAGACGTTCCTTCCCCGCCTGGATGGTGGCATCCATGACGGAGAGCCCCTGTTTTCGCAGATCGACGGCGAAGGCGACCCGCAGGACGGCGTTTTTGGCGCCCAGGCCGATCAGCACGAGCAAGCCGATCTGAAAGTACACATCGTTGTTGAGCCCACGGAGCCAGTTGAAGATCAGAGCGCCGAGAATTCCGAACGGCACCGCCGTCATGACCGAGCCGGGCAAGGTCCACGATTCGAACTGCGCGGAGAGCACCAGAAAGACGATGAAAATCCCGAAGACAAAAGCGGCCGCGGATGTGCCCCCGGATTGCTTCTCTTCAAATGCCATGCCCGACCACGCAGAATCATAGCCCTGCGGGAGCACTTCCCGGGCCACCTCCTCCATGGCCCTGATTGCGGCACCGGAGCTATAGCCGGCGGCGGCACTGCCCGTGATCTGTGCGGCGGGAAACCCGTTGAAGTGACGCGCCAGGTCCGGTGCGGTGACATACTCGGTGGTGACCACCGCCGACAGGGGGACCATTCGACCATTGTTCGATCGAGTATAGAGCTTGGTCAGATCGTTGGGGCTCTGGCGGTAAGGGGCATCCGATTGCAGGACCACGTTCCACACGCGGCTATATTGGTTGAACTGGCTGACCTGGATGGAGCCGAACTGCGCCTGCAACGCGCTGTAGACATCCTCCACCGGCACGCCCAGAAGCACGGTCCTGGCGCGATCGACCTCCGCGTGCAAGTGCCGCGACGCGGCGCGAAAGGTTGAATTCAAGCCGGTCAGTTCGGGACGCTGCCTGGCCTGGTCCAGAAACTGCTGGACCAGATCGTAGAGACGGGACGGAGTCCCCGACCCCTTGTCCTGGATCCAGAACTCAAATCCCCCGGTGGTCCCGATGCCGGGAATCGCCGGCGGGGCGATCGGGACGAAGAACCCTGTTTCGATCCTGCGCGTCTGGCCGGTCACCGTTCTCAGGACCGCCCCCGCGTTCTGCTCCAAGGCCCGCCGGATGGATGCGTAACGTTCCTCGAAGTCCTGGAAGGTGATGAAGAAGGTCGCCGTGTTGGGCTTGTACTGGCCGTCGAGCAGGCTAAAGCCGTTGACGACCGTGCGATTCGCGACCGCCGGGCTTGCGGCGAACAGCGCGTCCACCCGGTCGGCCGCCTCGGCGGTGCGTTGAAGGCTCGCGGCATCCGGCATCAGCAACTGGCCCATCACATACCCCTGATCCTCGTTGGGAACGAAGCTGGCCGGAATCGTCCTGAACAGGTGCACGAGTCCGCACATCAGCAGAAGCAAGAGGGCAAAGGCGATGAGTTTCTTCCGGATCATGAGCACCACGGCTTGGCCGAACACCGCCGTGAAACGGTCGAACTGCCGGTTGAACCAGGCAAAGAAACCCCGCGTCCGAGGGGCGGAGTGCCGGAGCATGATCCCGCACATCGCCGGGCTCAGCGTCAGCGCCACGAATCCCGATATCGCCACCGAGATCACGATCGTGACAGCGAACTGCTTGTACAGTTGTCCCGTCGTGCCGGGCAGAAAGGCGGCCGGGATGAATACGGAAGCCATCACCAGCACCACCGCGATCAGCGACGTGCTGATCTCGTCCATCGCCCGCCGCGTGGCTTCTTTGGGGCTCAGGTTGTGTTTCACCATGTTCCGTTCCACATTCTCCACCACCACGATGGCGTCGTCCACCACCATGCCGATGGCCAGCACAATGCTGAACAGCGTCAGCAGGTTGATGGAAAAGCCCAGTGCGAGCATTCCCACGAACGTGCCGACCAGGGCGACGAAGACTGCGACTGTGCAGATGATCGTGGCCCGGAAGCTCTGCAGGAACAGGTACACGACCAACACCACCAGAAGGACCGCCTCGAGCAGAGTGTGCACGACCTCCTCGATGGACAGCCGCACAAAATCGGTGGTGTCCAGCGCGATGACATACTCGATACCTTCCGGCATCGTTCTTCTCAGGTCCTCCATCGTCTTGCGGACGGCTTTGGACACCTCCAAGCCGTTGGCCCCCGGCTGCTGGTACACGGCGATGGGAGTGGCTGGGAGACCGTTGAACCGGTTGTCGTCGATATACTGTCGGCGGCCGACCTCGGCGCGGGCGACATCCCTGACACGGACGATGGCGCTGCCGTCCGTGCTGGCGCGGAGAATGATGTCCTCGTACTGTGAGGGCTGGATGAACGGCGATTGTGTGACAACAGGGAAGGTCAGCTCGGTCTTGCCGTCATGGGGCGACTGGCCGATCTGGCCGGCGCCGAAGAGGGCGTTCTGTCTGGCCAGAGCCGCCTGGATGTCGGTGGTCGTGATCCCCAGCGAGGCCATTCGATCCGGATTCATCCAGATCCGCATGGCCTGATCGGGCATGCCGAATATCTGCGCCTGGCCGGCGCCCGGGACCCGCTTGATCGCATCCAGGACGTAAATGTTCGTATAGTTGCGGACGTAGTCGGGGGTATAGCGACCGTCCCGGTTGAAGACGGCCAGGATCATCAAGGTGCTGGAGGACTTCTTTTGCACCGAGACGCCGTACTGGGCCACGGCGTCGGGGAGCTGTGGCGAGGCGAGGTTCACGCGATTCTGCACCTGCACCTGTGCGATGTCGGGATCGGTATCCAGGGCAAAGTACACGGTGATGGTCATCTGGCCGGTACTGGAGCTTGTGCTGGTCATGTACAGCATGTTGTCGACGCCGTTGATCTGGGCTTCGATCGGAGCGGCCACCGACTCGCTGACCGTGACCGAGTCGGCGCCGGGATAGGTCGTCGTGACCTGGATCTGGACCGGCGTGATGGTCGGGTACTGAGCGACCGGCAGGGCGCTCATGGCCACCAGTCCGGCGATGACAATGATCAGCGACAGAACCGTGGCGAAGATGGGCCGCTCGATGAAGAATCTGGAGAACATGCCTGGATATCTCCGTCACGGATTTGTGGTCTTTGTCCCCGCGGAATCCTTCGCCCACGGTTTGGCGTTCACCACGGCGCCGGGGCGAAGTGTCAGCACGCCCTCGGCCACGACCTGGTCACCGGCCTGCAAGCCCTCGTAGACGAACCAGTCCTGGCCATGCCATTCGCCGACGCGGACCGGTCGAGGCTGCACCTGATTCTCTTTGTCCACCACCCATACGAATGGTCCCTTCGAGGATTCCTGAACGGCGCGCTGCGGGACGAGGATCGCTTGGGGCCGGACGGCGCCTTTCAGTCGAACATGCACATATTGATTCGGACGAAGCAATCCATCAGGGTTCTCAACGGTCGCCCGGAGAAGGAATGTCCCTGTCTTCACGTCGAAGGATGGATCGGCGAAGGTCACGCGCCCCGTGTGCGGAAAAAGTGAGCCGTCTGCCAGAAGGACTTCGACCATGTACGCCTTGTCCTGGGGTTCGATGAGCCGGCCCTCGGCGATCTGGTTGCGATACGTGAGGATTTCGTTTTCGGAGACACTGAAGTTCACATAGACGGGCGAGAGTTCCATGACCGTGGTCAGTTGGCTGTTCGCCGGGCTCAGGTAGGCTCCATCGGCCTGTGCGGCGGCGCCGGCGATCCCACTCAGGGGAGAGGCAATCACCGTGTAGGAGAGATTCAGTCTGGCCTGTTCGACCGCCGCCCGGGCCTGTTCCACCGCGGCGCCGGCGGTCTCGAACCGGCCGGTGGCATCGTCCAGGTCTCTCTGGGAAAGGGCACTCGCTGCCGCAAGTGGTTGAACGCGATCCAGATTCTTCCGGGCGACCTCGAACGCCGCATTCTGCTTGGCCAGCGCCGCCTCCGCCTGATCGAGCTGGGCTTGAAACGGTTTCTGATCCATCCGGAAGAGCGTATCCCCTTCCTGGACCAACGCGCCTTCGGTGTATTCCCGCCGGTCCAGAAAGCCGCTGACGCGCGCCTGGATATTCACTTGCCGTGAGCTTTGTACCTGGGCGACAAACCGGAACGAGACGGGCACATCCTGCGGCACGATCGTCACCACGCTGACCTGGGCGGGAGACTGCTGAATCGGATGCCCCTTGTCCTTTTCGCAGCCCGGCAGAGCAAATACCAGACAGCACATCCATGGGGCGAAAAACGCCTGGCACTCCCAACGACTCTGGTGCACGGTTCGCGACGGCCTGGAATTCGACTGGTTGCGCACGCGCATAAACCAACCTCTTGAAGGCTTGAATCTCAGACGTCGGCGTCCCTTGGGAGGACGTAGCGACCGTCTGCCCACTCGAACAGCGACAACTGCCTGCGACGGCCACATCGACCGCACTCATTCTATGCTCCCTGACAAGTCTGTAAACACTCAATTTGACTGACCTCGGTCAATCTGTGTTGGGGCTCGATGCCCGGGAATCGCCATGGGGACGGACCGTCAGGAATATGTGGGGTCAGGCAGGAGGCGAGGTGAATTCCGTCGCGAGTGTCCCCGCTCTTTACGTTGATCTGGGAGGTGCCGGCGGCTTGGGGGATGACTCTCGCAGGGTACGAGAAGTCATCGCGGGGCAACACAAGTGATTCCAGGCAGTTGGAGTCAAGATCACTGGCGAAGATGACGTGGTAGGGCGGTGGCCTCGTGCGTGGTCTGCCGCTTCACGCTGCCTGGCTGGGCGCTTCCGCTGCCCAGATCACACCCGGCGCGCACGATCCCTGCGGGCACAGCAGTCGGGTGGCGCGTCGTGCGGCTTCGCGACGGCGCAGTTTCAGCAGTCCGCCCTGTCGCTTGATGTAGGCGATCCAGATGCCACGACCGATCCATGCCATCAGCATCCGGCAGCCCCACGTCGAGCTGATCCTGTGCGGGACCAGGAAGGCCGGATCCGCAGCCGACCGACCAACATCCGAGGTCGGATTTGCCTCTACGCCAGTAAGCCGCCGGCAGACTGGTCCGTCGGCTGGCGCAAAGTCGGCAAACAGCCGGGTGAATTGCCTGTAGGGGCCATCCTGGGGACGGTGGAGATCGTCGGTTGCCGTTGGAGCAGGCGGTACAAGTGCTACGCCTACGTTCTCCGCAACCCGCGGAGATTCCGGCGCGGCCTGCATCCGAAGGGCCGCCCGAGTCCATGCTTCTGGCGGCCCTTCTTCCGATGGCGAATGTGGGGCTTTCGGAGAATCCATACTTCAACCGGCGTAGAGGCCGGTGACGCCGCTTTGCATGTCCTCGAAGGAGACGTCGGCGTACATGTTGGCCGTCGTCGCCGGACTGCTGTGGCCGAGTTGCTTCCGGACCTGACGAAAGCTGCCGGTCCGCCGGAGCAGAGCCACCGCGACGGTGTGCCTTGCCGAATGGATCGAAAGCTCCTCCGGCGGTCCGGCCCGCTTGATCGCTGCCATGATGACGCCCTCTACGCTTTGCACAGAGTTCCTGTGCTTCTCGATACCGTACATGCGTCCCTTCGAGACGATCCCGCTCGGTTCTGTACGCGTTAAGGGAATAATCCGTCCAAAATCCATCGGACAAAAGGAGGACGGGCCAAGGTCTGCGGCTTGCGCACCGATCCTGGCTACCGACTGGTGGCGTATGATTCCTGGATTTCGTATATCCGTACTATCGCCACTCTTCACCAAGAGTTCGAGCAAAACCTTCAAGGCCCTTCGCGGCTCTTCTGGCAAGATCCTTGGTCGTACAGCGCGGTCGAGAGCCAGCCCAGAATTCGCGGCGGTCGGATGACCAGCAACAAGGTGAAAACCTGGACACGTGGCAAGGAATCGCCAATCGACGTGCGCCAAGAAAGCGGCGAAATGTGGGATTCTCCGTGAACTGGCGTGTCGTGTGGCCTTCCTGACAGGCGTATTAGCCGGATTGTCGGGCGGAAGCGTTGAAGTTAAGCCCCTCGTCGGTTATCATGGAATGTACATCGTGCAGGACGCCTATGAAAACACGCGGGAGGCCCACGTGTCTGGTTGGAGGCCGTACGAGGTAACTTGCGCCCCTGCCAGGACGAGGGATGGTTTCCGATGGTCTGTGCCAGATCGGCATAGGGTCTACCTCATGTGTGGGCCGAATCTCATGTCGGACGAGGATCTCATGTCAACTGACGAATGTCTTGGCGTGTGACCAGGACGCGATTGTGGCAACGCTACTTGATGGAGGACGATCATGTGTAAGAAGCTGATCTGCTCGGCCGTGCTGACGGTTTGGGGTCTGGTGGCGGTCGCGCCGTTGGCGCAGGCGCAACAGGTTGAGAACCTCGTCCTCAATTACAGTTTCGAGGTCGATGAGGTCATTCAGGACGATGCGGCGTACCAGGGCTGGTGGACCTGGAATTCGGCCGAGGGTGCTGGCGGTCTCGCTACGGTGGACGATACCGACGCCATCGATGGCGCCCGAAGCGTGCGAGTCGATCCGAAAGGAACCCTCGACTGGCATTTCATCATGGCCTATTCCACTTTTACTGTCGACCTGAGCAAGGACTACACGGTCAGCTTCTGGGCCAGGGCCGAAGAGCCACGTCCGGTCACCGTCGCGATGAAGGCAGCGGACAACAGTGTTGCGGCCTGGGGCGCGACCATCTTCAATCTGACGACGGAGTGGGCCGAATACACCTATACGTCAGACGTTTTACACACCGGCGTGAAGCTGGAGATCTGGTGCGCTGCCTCTAACGTTCCCTTGTGGCTGGATTTCGTCTACATCTACGAGGGCCCGTACGTGGCGGGAATTGAACCATCAGGCATGACGACGCCGGTGAAGTCTGCCGATCCGTATCCGGAGGCCGGCGCGACGGACGTACCTTGCGACGTGGTGGTAAGCTGGACGGCGGGCGAGTTCGCGGCTACGCATGATGTGTACTTCGGGATGGCCTTCGATGACGTCAATGACGCCAGCCGCAGCGACCCGTTGGATGTGCTGCTCAGCCCAGGCCAGGCGGGCACGACCTTCGATCCACCCGGCATCCTCGATTTCGAGCAGACTCATTACTGGCGCGTCGATGAAGTCAACGCCGCCCCGGACAACACGATCTTCAAGGGCGACGTCTGGAGCTTCACCACCGAGCCGTTCGCCTACCCAATCCAGAACATCGTCGCCACCAGCAATGGGACTTCGGACGCGGTGTCCGGACCGGAGAAGACCGTCGATGGCTCCGGCATCAACGCCAACGACCAGCACTCCATCGCCGCGACCGACATGTGGCTCGCCTACCCACCGGCGGACGGAGCTCTGTGGATTCAGTACGATCTCGGAGGAGTCTACAAACTGCACGAGATGCTCGTCTGGAACTACAACAGTCAGTTCGAGCTGATCCTGGGCTTCGGGCTCAAGGACGTGGCCGTCGAGTACTCCGCAAACGGGATCGACTGGGCGGCTCCGGGGCAAGTCGAGCTCGCGCGGGCCACGGCCAAGGCGACGTACACGGCCAATACGACGGTCGATCTCGGTGGTGTGGCCGCCAGGTACGTCCGTCTGACCGTCAACAGCGGATGGGGCCTGACGGGCCAGTTGGGTCTTAGCGAGGTCCGCTTCCTGTTCATCCCCGCGCAGGCCCGCGAGCCGCAACCGGAAAACGGCGCCGTCGACGTGGCGATCGATACGGTTCTGAGCTGGCGCAGCGGTCGCGAGGCGGCTTCGCACGAGGTGCATATGGGCACAGTCCCGGACGCTCTCATTCTGGCTGCTGCGGTCGGCAGCACCACGTTCACCCCGGACAATCTGGAGTTCGGCCTCACCTACTACTGGCAGGTCGACGAAGTCAACGAGGCCGACGCCGTCGCAGTCTGGCCCGGCCCTGTCTGGAGCTTCACGACAGCCGAGTACGCCGTCGTAGACAACTTCGAGACCTACAACGACGACATCGACGCCAAGACGACGATCTTCGACACTTGGCTGGACGGCTGGGTTAACAACACCGGTTCCACCGTCGGCTACCTCACTGCTCCATTCGCAGAGCGGACCATCGTCCACGGCGGGCGGCAGTCGATGCCGTTGACGTATGACAACTCCGTGTCGCCATTCTACTCCGAGGCCGAGCGAACCTTTGATGGAGCCCAGGATTGGGCGGTCGGCAGCGCCGATAGCCTGCGGTTGTATTTCCGGGGCGCGGCAGCGAATTCGCCGCAGACGCTCTATGTCACGCTGGAAGACAGCGCCGGACGCACCGCGACGGTCAGTGGTGCGGACGCGGGCGCCATCCAAACAACCGAGTGGCAAGCATGGCAGATCGCCCTGAGTGAATTTGGCGGTGTCGGCCTGACCAAGATCGAAAAGATGACGATCGGTGTCGGTAACCGGGCGGCTCCGGCTGCCGGCGGAAAAGGCATTGTCTACTTCGACGACATCGGGTATGGTCGACCCGCTGCCACAGAGTAGCGTCTTGAAGTGCTACGCTCCGGGGCCCTTGCCAGCGCGGCACGGGCCCCTTTTGTTCACGTGGTGATTGTACCAAAGGATCGGCGAAGAGTGTTGTATGCAAGGCTCAAGCGGCAGATCGGGCCGATTCTGCGAGAGTTGTGCGGACAGAAGGGGTCGAACTGCTGGAAGGACATTGCAGGCCCGAGCATGTCCATCTGTGCCTGAGCATTCCACCCAAGTGCAGTGTGGCTCACACGATTTGGTTCCTGAAGGGCAAGAGTGCGGTGTGAATCCACCGGGATTTGCTGCGGGAGCGACGGACGACGGACCTGCACTCCTGGGCCACGGGCTACTGCGTGAGCACAGTGGGTTTGGACGAGCAGAGAATTCGCCAGTACATTCGGGAACAGGAGCACCTGGAGTCCGGTCAAGGCGAGCTTGACCTGACGTAGGGGATACGTCATGCGGCCCCAACGGGGGCTTCACGACGTGCTCGGCCCGCGCAGGTGGGCCTTCCTGATGCCACGCCCTATGGGCGTGGTTGATTACGTCCTATGCCAACGCACTGACCCAGTAACGGCCCGAAGGTCCCACTTGATTCGGGCGGGATCGTTGGCATAATGCTCCGATGCTGATCGGATTGAAGCTGGATATTGGCTTTGCGCAGGACGAGGGCTGCCGGCGGTTGTACGGCGGGCGGGAGATTCTGCCGTTCCTGCGCGAGCTGGGCGTCGAGCTGGCCGAGACGCCCATCGGGCCGCAGACGCAGCCGGAGGCCCTGCGCGAGCACGTCGCCCGCTGCATCGACGCGGGGTTGCAGGTAACGCTGCACCCGTATTCCGAGGGCAGCGTCTTCAACCCGGCGCACTTCTGCGACAGCGGCGACAACCCCTGCCGGCTCCTGCACGAGCGGTTCCTCTCGCACGCCGCCCAGATCGCGCAGCGCCAGCAGGCGCCCACGCTCGTGAACATCCACGGTGCGGCGGGCAGCTCCGCCGACGCCCGGCCGCACCTCGTCGAGCGGTCGATCGCCTTCTTTGCGTGGGCCCGCGATTGGTGCCGTCGGAACGCGCCCGAGGTCAGCGTGACGGTCGAGCTACAGATTCGCCCGAACCCGGATGAGCCGATCCAGCGCATCGGCGATCGCTACGACGAACTGCTGGAGATTGCGATGCGAAGCGACATCCGCATCTGCTGGGACTTCGGCCATGCGTACTGGAACGCACGCAGCTTCGGCTGCCCGATCGAACCGCCGCCGGCGGTGCTGGGCCGGGTCGGCCACGTCCACTGCCACGACGTCCGCGAAGGCGACCATCAGCCGCTCCTCTACGACGCCGTGCCCTGGCGGGACTTCATCAAGCTGCTGGTCGATCGCGGTTTCGACGACCGGATCATCCTCGAAGTCCCCACGGACGCCTTCCTCGACGCCGGAGGCATCGGAACCCTGACCACCTCCGTCCAGGCCCTGTGCGCCTGGACCCAACGCTGCAAAACCGACCGGTAGATCCCTCGTCCGGGGAGCCGCGCCCCGCATCAAGAGAAGCCGCCGAACCGTGCGCCGGACAACGGCGTATCAGACCGCAGGAGTCAGTATTCACTGACTTCGGCCGTTCGGGATCGGAAGTACGCGGCGATGCCTTCGATCGGGACAGAGAAGGAATGGCCTTCTGGCGGTCGCTGCGACGGATGATAGCTCCTCTGGTGATGTGAATCGGCTTGATTGAAAGGAGAATCTCATGAGAGGCAGTCCTATATCGATCCTGGTGCTGAGTGTCGGACTGTGCCTGTCAGTTGCGTCACGAGCGGGTGCCCATTGCGACACGATGGACGGCCCGGTGGTCCGCGACGCGACCGCCGCTCTGATAGCGGGAGAGGTGCAGGGCGTGCTCAAGTGGATTCGGCCCGAGGATGAACAAGAGATCCGCACACTGTTTGACCAAGTCATGGCGGTCCGCGCACAGAGCGGCCCGGCCAAAGCTCTGGCCGATCGGTATTTCTTCGAGTCCCTCGTACGCGTTCATCGGGCAGGCGAGGGCGCTCCGTACACAGGACTCAAGCCCGCCGGCCAAGTCGAGCCCATCATTGCCGCGAGCGATCAAGCTCTGGATCGGGGCCAGGTCGATGCGCTGGTCGACAGGATCACGAGCCACCTGGCCCAGGGAATTCGACAGCGTTTTCAGAACGCTCTTCAGGCCCGGGCGCATGCCGAAGACAGCGTGCCGGCCGGTCGGGCCTATGTGGCCGCCTATGTCGAATTCACGCATTACGTCGAGAGCTTGCACGGCGCCATAGCCGGCACGGCCCTTGGCCACAACGAGTCCGACGCAGAGGTGCCGGGCGATCAGATACAGGAGGATTCACATGAGCACTTATCTCACCGCTGACACCACCGTCAGGGATATCGTCGTCGAGCATCCTGAAACCCGTAGGATTTTGGAGAGATTGGGCATCGATTACTGCTGTGGGGGCAAGACGCCCCTGGCCCAAGCCGCACAGCAAGCCGGGCTTTCCAGCGATCAGGTCCTGGCCGAACTGGATCGAGTGTTGGAGGCCGGCGGGGACAGCGACTCCGCCAAGGACTGGACGGCGGCATCCGCGACCGAACTGGCAGACCACATCGAGCGGACGCACCACGTCTTCATGAAAGAGCAATTGCCACGCCTGGTCGGTCTGTTGGACAAAACGCTCCGGGCGCATGGGCCGCGACATGGTGACATGCTCCAACAGCTCCAGCGCAGGCTCATCGCGCTCCGGACCGACATCGAATTGCACCTGGCCAAAGAAGAACGGATTCTGTTTCCGTTCATCCGCCAGATCGAAGCCTGGCAGCAGGGCGAAGGTCCGGTCCCGGAGATGCATTGCGGCACGGTCGCCAATCCCATCGGCCAGATGGAGTTCGAGCACGATCAGGCGGGCGAGATTCTCGCCCAGATACGGGCGATCACCTCGGACTTCCGGTTGCCGGAGGATGCCTGCGAGACGTTTCGAGCTCTTTACGACGGCCTCCGCGAGATGGAGTCGGACCTGCACGAGCACATTCACCTCGAGAACAACATCCTGTTTCCCAAGGCCATCGAGGTCGAAGCGCAAACGCTGCGATGATGGGAGGATGCCGTGGTCAAGACGAAGTCGATTTACGAACCGGCAGAGGCTTCGGATGGATATCGCGTCCTTGTGATGCACTACTGGCCGCGGGGCGTGGCGAAGGACAAGATCGACGCCTGGGAGAAGGAGCTTGGCACGCCGCCGGAACTCATCGAGCGATGGAAGAGCAAGCGCATCGGATGGCCTCAGTTCCGGCGAGACTACATCAAGGCCCTGAAAGGCCACGAGGACAAGGTTGCGGAACTGGCGGCGCGGGCGAAGACGCGGACGGTTACGCTCCTGTGTAGCTGCGAAGATGCGCGCCATTGCCATCGCACTATCCTCGCGCAGCTTCTGGAAGCGCCCGCCGGTTCGCCATCGCGCCGATAGCCCGCGCATGCTGTCACTCGTGACGCAGGGCCTCGATGGGGTCCAGACGTGCGGCTTTGAGGGCCGGGAAGTAGCCGAAAAGGACCCCGACCGCGGCCGAGAACAAGAACGCGATGATTGCGATGCCCGGATCGAACACGAAGGGAACCTGCAAGAGGTTCTTGAGGCCGAACGAGGCCCCCAGACCCAGCAGGATGCCGAACAGCCCGCCCGAGGAGGACAGCACCACCGCCTCGACGAGGAACTGCATGAGCACCTCGCGCTCCAGCGCGCCGATGGCCAGGCGGGTGCCGATCTCCCGCGTGCGCTCGGTCACGGAGACGAGCATGATGTTCATGATGCCGATCCCGCCGACCAGCAGGCTGACCGCCGCCACGGCCCCGAGCAGGCCGGTGAGCACCTGCGTGGTCCCGGTGAGCATGCGCGTGATCTCCTTGGTGTCCATCACGTTGAAGTTGTCCTCCTCGCTTACCGCGAGGCGCCGACGCTCTCGCATGAGCAGACGGATGTCGCGCTGGGCCTTCTCGGTGGGCTGTCCTTCGCAGATGGAGACCTGGATCATGCCGACGTCCTGATTGCCCGAGATTCTCCGCTGGAACGTGCGCACGGGCAGCAGGACGGTGTCGTCCTGGTCCTGTCCCATGGTGCTCTGGCCCTTGGCCTCCAGCAGACCGATGACCTGAAACGACAGGGCGCCGAGACGAATCCGGCTGCCGACGGGGTCCTGGCTGCCGAAGAGCTTCTCGCGAACGGTCTGGCCGATCACGCAGACGGCGGCCCCCGCCCGGGCCTCGCTGTCGCTGAAGGAACGTCCGCTGTGCAAGCTCATGCTGCGAAGCTCCAGGAACGCGTTGGTGGTGCCGGTCACCGTAGTGGACCAGTTCTGATTGCCGAAGATGGCGCTGGTGGATCGGCTCGCCACAGGAACTACCAGGGCGGCCGATGTGATCTCGCGGGCGATGGCCGCGCCGTCTTCGACCTTGAAGGAGGGAGAGGAACTTGCCGAGCCGGGGCCCATCCGCCGGCCGGGCGTGACCATGAGCAGGTTGCTGCCCAGGCTGGCGATCTGCGTGGTCACCTGCTGCGTCGCCCCGTTGCCCAGGGTCACCATGGTAATCACCGACGCGACGCCGATGACGATGCCCAGCACGGTCAGGAAGGACCGCATGACATTGCGTTTGATCTCTCGCAAGGCCAATAGGAGTGTGTTCCAGAGCATCAGTTGGTCCTCCCGTTCTGCTGGTCGGATTCGATTCGGCCGTCTTTGAAGTGGACGATTCGCTTGGCGTAGTGCGCCATGTCCTGCTCGTGCGTGACCATGACGATGGTGATGCCGTCCTCGCGGTTCAGCCGGCACAGCAGGTCCATGATCTCCTCGCTGCGCGCGGTGTCCAGGTTGCCGGTGGGCTCGTCGGCCATGAGCACGGAGGGGCCTGCGATGATGGCGCGAGCGATGGCGACGCGCTGCTGCTGGCCGCCGGACAGCTCGCTGGGACTGTGCGATTCCCAGCCCTCCAGTCCCACCGACGCCAGGGTTCGACGCGCGATCTGGTGGCGCTCCCGCACGGGCACGCCGCGATAGATCAGGGGCAGCTCCACGTTCTCGATCGCGGTGGTGCGCTTCAGGAGGTTGTAGCCCTGGAACACGAACCCCAGATAGAAGCGGCGCAGCCTCGCCCGCTGATCGCGGGTCAGTTGCGCGACCTCGACGCCCTGAAAGCGATACGAGCCGCTGGTGGGCGAATCCAAGCACCCGAGGATGTTCAGGCAGGTGGACTTGCCCGAGCCGCTGTGACCCATGATCGCCACGAAATCGCCTGCGTCGATCCGCAGATCGATTCCGGCCAGGGCCTGCATGGCCGCCTGGCCCTCACCATAGACCTTGGTGACTCCCTGAAGCTCGATCAGGGGGGTACGGCTTGTTTCGGTGGAGGCTGTCATGCTGGTCTTCCTGGATTGATCGTGTCGACGATCGCCGACATTCCCGCCTTCAGTTCGCCGGAGACGATTTCCGTCATGATCCCGTCCGAGGCCCCGATGGTCACGGGCACCGCGACCGGCTGCCCGTCCTGGAGTACCCACACCGTCTGCTGTCTCTTGTTCGTGTCCACCGTTTCCTGCGGCATGTCGAAACGGGGGGGGCGCGGCAGCAACATGCCCACCAGGCCGCGAGACGACGTCTTTTGTGCCTGAACGGGCGGGGAGAATCGCAGCGCCGCGTTGGGAACCAGCAGCGCATTCTCGACTTTTTGGACCGTGATATTCGCCGTCGCGGTCATGCCGGGACGCAGCGACAGGTCGGCGTTGTCCACCTCCAGCACGGTCTCGTAGGTGACTACGCCGTCCACGGTCTGGGACCCGAAGCGGGTCTGCACGATCTTGGCCTGGAAGAGCCGATCCAGATAGGCAGAGACGTTGAACTCAGCATCCTGGCCTTCCTTCACCTGGCCGACGTCCGCCTCATCGACGTCGACGTGCAGCTCCATCTGGGTCAGGTCTTCCGCCAGCGTGAAGAGCACCGGCGCCTGGAACGCGGCGGCCACGGTCTGGCCCGGCTCTATGCTGCGCGTCAGCACGACGCCGTCGATGGGCGAGCGGATCACGGCCTTGCCAATGTCCGTCTGGGTGGCTTCGAGGGTGGCCTGGGCTTGGGCGACGGCGGCGGCGGCGCTGGCGTCGTCGGCCTTGGCCCGTTCGAACGCCGCCTGGGCCGCGTCGAATTCGGTCTGCGACGGCACCTTCCCGCCGCTCAGCTCACGCACGCGCTGAAGCTGCGCGAGCTTCGTCTGCGTCTCGCTGAGAGTCGCCTTGGCCTGGAGGACACGGGCCTTGGCCGACTCCAGAGCGGCCTTGTGTTGCGTCTCCTGGGCCTCCAGCTTGGAGGTGTCGAGCCGGGCCAGCACCTGGCCGACTTTCACCTTGTCGTTGTAGTCGGCCTCGACGCTCTTGACGATGCCCGATATCTCGCTGCCCACCTCGACCTGGTTGGTAGGCTCCAGCGTGCCGGTGGCGGTGACGAGAACGACCAGGTTGCCCCGCCGGATCTCCTGGGCTTCGAAACGCACCACCCCGGACGGGCTCGATCCCTTTCGCATGGCCAGGACCGCGACCACCGCGACGATCAGCAGGATGACGATCAGCCATCGTTTCAAGCGTCTGCCGCGACGTGCGGCGTGGCCAACGCCCAGCGTCTCGGCGATATCGGATTGTGCATGGGATTTCGCACTCATTCGTTCTCTCCAAATCTCAAAGCTGTTTGGCGGTCTTTGGCTCCGGGACCGCCGCCAACGAAGTCCATCCGCCGCCGAGCGCCTTGTAGAGGCGGATCAGGTTGGATGTCACGGTTCCGTCGCTCTGGTGCAACTGGTCCTGGAACGACAGGAGCGACCGCTCCGCGTCCAGGACGTTGCTGAAATCCGTCAGGCCCGCCTGATACTTGTACTGTGCCAGCGAAGCGGCCGCCTGCGCCGCCTCGGTCGCCTGCCGCAGATTGTCTCTTCGCAGCAATTCCTGGCCGTACGCGACCAGGGCATTCTCGACTTCCTCCAGACACGCCAGGACCGTCGCCTCGTATTGGATCAGGGCCTGCTCCTGGAGGGCCGACTGCACCTCGATGTTCGGGCGGATGGTTGGATCGAAGATGGGCCACGAGAGTCGCGGGCCGCCGCTGATGGTCCAGGTCCGCTCCGACAGGGGGTCGCGCAGCGATGTGGTCTCCAATCCAATTGAGCCGTTCAGCGTCAGTTGCGGATACAGGTTCGCCGTGGCGACGCCGACGCGCGCCGTCTGGGCGGCCAGCTCGCGCTCGGCGCGCCGCACATCGGGACGCCGTCGCAGCGTGTCGGCCGGCACGCCGACGGCGATCTCGGCCGGCGGCAGCGGGATCGACCGTGGTTCGGCCAATTCGCGATGGAGGTTGCCCGGCGTCTCGCCCAGCAGCACCGCCAAGCGATTCATCGCCTCTTCCAGTCCCGCGCGAAGCGTGGGGATCTGAGAACGCGTGCTCTCGAGATTGTACCGGGCCTGGTACACCGCCAGCTCATCGTCCAGACCCGCCTGCGATCGCCACGCGGTCAGCTCGTAGGTCTCGCTCTGCGTCGCGAGGCTCGCCTGCGCCGCCGCGAGACGCGACTGGAACGTTCGCACCTCGACGTAGTTCAGCGCCGTCTCCGCCAGCAGAGAAACGAGCACGTCGCGCAGATTCTCCTCGACGCCTTCCAGGTCGGCCTGCGCCGCCTCGATGGAGCGACGGACTCCGCCGAAAAGATCCAGTTCCCAGCCCGCATCAAAACCGGCCGAGTAGACCTCGCCGTGCGAGTCGAAGCCCACGTTCGTGTCGGTCCGTCTCGATGTGGCCGAGCCGGTGGCGTTCAGGGTCGGAAACATGGCGCCCTTGGCGATGCTCCGGCGAGCGCGCGACTCGCGAACCCGCGATTGTGCGGTCTTCAGGTCCAGATTTCCCGTCAGGGCGCGCTCGATCAGACCGGACAGTTGCGGATCGCCCAGCGTTGTCCACCATGATGCCAGCACGTCGGGGTCTGTTGGCGTGGCGGTCAGACCCTTCGCCAGTTCGCTGTGCCAGGCCGCCGACAAAGGAGGTTCGGGATCGGTGTGGTCGGGCCCGACCTTGCACCCGGCCAGCAGCACCAGCGCCATCGCCCCGTACCGCTGCAACGACCGTTTGACGCAACCTGCTTTGAATACAACACGCATAAATCACTCCTGTACAGGCAAGGGCGAACGATCATTCGCCCCTGCGCGAACGTCGCCTCTTGCCGCTCTTTCTGGGATTCTGGAGGTTCTCGGGAATCCCTCGGATTCCCGCCAGAGTGAATTGCACGATATGATCGGCCAGCTCCTCGACGCTCAGTTCGGCCAGCGGAGCGGGCGGACGCGGCGCGCCGGGCGGCATCTTGCCCCGCCGCAGGTGCAGGATCGGGCCGAAGCACTGGCTCATCAGGCTCATCTCACAGAGACACACCGTTTGTTCGCTCGTGTTCTCGCCCAGCAACTCCCGCACGAGGGCCAGCGTGCACTGACGTTCGGATTCTATGGTCGAATGCATCGCGTGCATCAGGAGCCCTGTGGGATTCGCCATTTCCTTGTGGACAATCTCGATCTCGTGGTTGTCCGGATCGGCGATTCGATGCATGAAGGCCAGGATCCTGCCGTACAGCCTTTCCTCAGGCGGAGCATCAGGCGACACGCCGCCGTCCGGCGGGTGCGCCTTCATCGATTCGGCGTGGCAATGCTTCCATGCCTCGACGTACAGGTTCTCTTTGCTGCCGAAGTGGTAGTTCACCGACGCCGTGTTGGCCTGGGCCTTCTCGCAGATCTCCGCGTGCGTCGCCTCCCAGAATCCTTTCTGGGCGAAGACTTCGGCCGCCGCCGTCAACAGGCGTCCCCGCGTCTCCTGCGCGTCCTTTCTGGGCCTTCTCTTCATGGACCGGTCCCTTCACAAGAACGATTCATCTGCATAGTTTAACTAAGCAATTTAATTAGTCAATAGAAAAGGTGTTGTTTTGCGAAAAGAAGGCGTGACAGTACGGCCACGGATGGCGGCATGCATCGGTCGTACACGGCGTGTGGCAGCCTCAAAGCGTAGTGCAACGGAGCTTTGGGGATGGCGATTCTGGTTGGCAGGTGCGGCGCGCACGGTCCTTGCGAATGCCGCCATCCCCAAGGCTCCGCCTTGAGGCTGCCACACAAGGCTTTCTACGCCTGAATGGGCTAGCCGTGGAACCTGCACACACACCGTCGTCGAAGAAACGCGAATTTCTTGACTTGCCTGGCGGTCTGTGAAACAATATGCCTCGTATGGCCTTCCTCAGCGGGTATCGAGCCTGTCGCCATCATCGATCAGAATGGACAACAATCTTGTCTTGGAGACGTTTATGAAGAGCATGACAAAGAGCAGGAGCCTGCGTATCGCCGCTGTCGCGGTGAGCCTGGCCATCATCTTCGTACTTGGGGCCGTTGGCTGCGGGAAGAAGGATTCCGAAACGCCGGAACCGAACCCGCCGGCGGTCGGCGCCGCCGACCAGGCGCCAACGCCGCTCCAGCCGGAAGCGATCGATGCGGCGGCGGTCGAGCCCGAGCCGAAGGCCGACCCGAACGCCGTGGCCATCACGATCAACGGCCAGACGGTCACGCAGGGTCAGGTCGATCAGGCCGTGGATCGGCAGATGAAAATGGCCGGGGCGCAGATGGGGAATCTGCCGCCGGAGCTTCTTGCACAGGTCAAGAAGCAGATCAGTCAGCGGGTTCTCGATTCGCTCGTCGGGGAGACGCTCCTCGATCAGCAGGTCAAGGCGGCCCACATCGAGGTGACGGAGGCCGAGGCCCTGGCCTCTATCACGGAACGAGGCGCCCAGCAGAACCCGCCGATCACCGTCGAGAGACTTCAGCAGATGGTGGAATCCCAGGGCGGCAACTTCGACGAGTTCAAGACGCAGTACCGGACGGGTCTGGCACGCCAGAAGTTCATGGAGGCCCAGTGGGCCGGCAAGATCGACGTCAACGATGCCGATGCGCAGGCGTACTACGAGGGGCACCCGAAAGAATTTGTGAAGCCCGAGACCGTCCGCGCCAGCCATATCCTGATCTCTCCGGACCCGAACGCCGCCGATCCGAACGAAGCCAAAGCGACCGCCAAAGCGAAGGCCGAGTCGCTGCTGGCCCAGGTCACAGGCGGCGGCGATTTCGCGGAACTGGCGAAGGCGAATTCGAGCTGCCCGTCGAAGGCACAGGGCGGCGACTTGGGCACGTTCGGCCGCGGGAAGATGGTCAAGCCGTTCGAGGATGCGGCGTTCGCTTTGAAGCAGGGCGAGGTCAGCGGCGTAGTGGAGACGCAATTCGGCTACCACATCATCAAGGTTACCGAACACACCGATACGCAGACCGTTTCGCTTGAAGAGGCGAAGAGCGGCATCATCCAGAGATTGAGCGCCCAGAAGAAGAACCAGGCGGTGCAGGAGTATCTTCAGAGTCTGAAGGACAAGGCCACGATCGTTTACGCGCCCGGTTTTGAGCCGCCCGCTCCCAAGCCGGCGCCGACGGCTCCGATGACCGTTACCCCCGCCGCTCCGGCGCCGACGGGAAACTGATCTTCGCCGATCGTCGGGCACACGGAACAGCAAAGACAAAGGGGCTTTCTCCGATCGAGAAAGCCCCTTCTTGGTTTGTGGGTTCGTGCGTCGCGTTCGACGTTGGCTAAGCCCGGCCTCGCAGCGGCTCGATCCGGCGGATCAGCTCGTCGGCCAGGGCGCTCTTTGCCGCCATGTGCTTCTCGATTTCTCCGACGAACTTGTCGGCCTCGAACGAACCCCGCACGGCCTCGAAGTCCTTCTGCCGGGCTTGCTCATTCCCGTCCAGGCCGAAGCCGATCTGGACGGTCGCCGCAAATTCCTTTTTGGCGTCTGCGTGGAGCTGGCGGTCGAGGTCCAGCACCGCCTCTCTCCAGCGGTTCGTCAGGGCGATGACGTCTTCGGGCGTCAGGGTGTCGACGGCCTTGCCGGTCTGCCGGGCGATCACATTGGCGGCCCATGCCCACTCGTAGACCGGATAGCTCTGATGGATCGATGCGAATCGCGCTTCGAGTTGGTCGAGTGTGTCGATCCGGCCGCTCTCGATGTCGTCGAGCAGTTGCTCGACGGTCTGTTCCGGGGCGAACATGCCGCCCAGGTCGACCCAGGTGCCCTGTCCGACCTCGGTTTCCGGCCGCAACGCCGCCCGCAGGTCGTCCTGCGACCGCAGTTGCCGGCCTTCGAGACGCTTGATCAGGCAGTTGCCGAGGTATTTGTCGATTCCGGTCTGGTAGAGGGTGATGCCGCGTTCGAGAGCGGCGCTGAGAATCTTGACGCTGTGGTAGGTGAAGTAATCGCTGGTCGGGCCGGAGGTCTCCTTGAGCTTGCGAAGCAGGTCGCGTCCACTGATCATCTTCTGGATGGTGAACGGGCTGAGCAGCTTGAAGTTGATGTGGTCCAGCTTCTTCGAGTCTTTGCGACGGTCCCGATGAGGCCACTTGCGAGCGTCGCGAACCGTTCCCACGCTGCGCAGATTGACGCCCGGCGCCAGAAAGCTCTGGTCTTCGTTCTCGATGAGATAGGAAAAGGGCAGGTCGGAGGTGTCGGAGTTGCGGTAGTGCCGGCCCATGACCACCGTGAAGGCGCCCACCTTGGCGGGCCAGAGCATGTACGAGTCGCTGGCCGTTTTGCAGCCGCGTTCCACGACGCCCTGGTGAACGGGCCCGAGTTTGTAGTGGTGGTTGCTCTGGTTGGTTCCGCTGCCGGCGTTGACGAACGAGAACAGTCCGGCGATCAGCAGCGTGGACTTGTGGTGGGTCACCGTGTACGGTCCGGCGAAGATCGAGCAGGCCTCTCCGTGAAAGCCGCCGCAATTGGCGAAGAAGACCGAGTTCTCGGCGGAGTACTCCTTGGCCAGGACCGTGCCCTGCCCGACGAAGCAGTCGCACAGGATGGTTCCATCGGTGATCCTCGCTCCACTGGCGACGATGAAGTCCTCGGCGTAGACGCCGGGTCCGATATAAACGGGGTCTTCGGTGCTGCTGTTGATCGATCCGTTTTCCAGCCGATTGGCGCCCTCGATGACGGCGGCCGGCCCAACTTTGATGTTCTTGAGGAGGCCGCAATTCGTGATCCGGGCCCCGCGCCCGATGCGCCCCATCGACGACGTCACGGACGCGGCATACTGGCGAATCATGTCGTTGAGCCTGCCGATCGCGGCAGCGCGATGGCGATAAAACGCCAGGATGTAGCCGGTCTGCGCCGAGAGGCGATCGTAAATGGGAATCGCGCGGCCGCCGCCTTCGTTGACGACCGAAACGGCCTTGCCGTTGCCGAACGAACACTCGCCCTCGACCGCCAGCAGATCGACGTTGTCGATGACCACGTCGTTTTCGATGAGGTAATTCGCGATGTAGCTGCGCGCATGGCCGAGGTAGGCGTTGTCGCCGACGATGCAGTTGTGAAGCGTGACGCGATAGAGGCCCGTGGGTTTGCGGACGCCGCCAAAGAACGAGACGTGATTGTCGAATTTGCCCAATTTGACGTCTCCGGAGAAGTGCGCGTCGTGGACGCGCTCCGGCCGGAACTCTTCGGCTACCTGAACGTGCGACCAGTCCTCACAGGAGCAACCTTGCGTGGTGAGCTGAAAGATCTCTTCGGCCGATAAACATCGCCAGTGTGACACTGTGACGCTCCTTTCTCCATTGCGAGCCGCGCATTCGACGCCACGGTGACATCCAGAGGACGACGAGGTCGAGCCGCGCGGTGCCTGCCGGAATCTGCGCACTATAGTCCGGCCGCCGGTGATGGTCAAGGTGTTCCGGCGACCGCACGCCGGGCTTCACCTTCTTCCTTTCGGCAAGCCGAGAGACGAACTGAATGTCACGCAGGTGTAGCCTGGGCAGATTCGCAGAAAATTTGAAGTAACACACTGGCAAGAGTCGATGTAGTGGTATATAAGAAGCAGGCCCCTTTGTGAACCTGTTGAATTTGCAGGGTGTAGGGTGCAACTCCCGGTCGGACATGTGGAAAGTGGTCGAAAACGGATGTCGAACCAGCCAAGGGTAGTTAAGGTCTTAGCCGCACTGCTGATCTCCATGACGACCGGTGCGGTCGTGTTGATGGCCCTCGGAGACAATCCCCCTTCCGAACCTCTGTTTTGTTTGTCCGCCTACTACCGACTCGATTCCGTCGATCACGCGCTCCAGTGCAGGATCAATCCATCGCGGAGCTGCTGGGGCAGCATCGAGATTGCCTTCAGCGGGACCAAGGGCGGCAACATTCAGCGCCTGGCAGCCGTTCGAGGGTTGACCAATCCGGCGGATCTGGATTGTCATTTCCTCGTGGGCAACGGCGTCGGCGCCAATGACGGCGAGATCCAGACCACGGAGAACTGGCTGAACCAGCGTCAGATTCGGCCCGATGCGGCGTGGCGGGGCGACGAGCGGACGATCCGCATATGCCTGGTGGGAAACGGCGTTTCCTCGCTGCCCACCGACTACCAGTTGAAACGACTGGAGACGCTGCTCGAATCGCTGTGCCGCAAGTTCGACATCTCTGCCGACGCCGTCCATCTTCCTCGCGACGTTCAGTAGAGGCCCGCGCCGGACGCGCTCGACGTCGCAGCGTAGACCACTTCCTCGGCTGTCCTTCGTATCACCCACGTCAATCGGCGGAACGCCTCGTTTGCCCCATCGGGTCCAGCCGGCAACGGACGAACACCCAAATGTAGTAGACCGGGATGCCCAGAACGATGCTGCCGACGCTCAGGAGCGACGGGGTTCGCCATTGCCTGAAGGCGTAGACGGCCATGAACAGCGTCACCGCCATGAAGATCGCCGGAGTGATCGGATAGCCGGGCACGCGAAACGGCCTTTCCATCTCCGGCCGCCGCCGGCGCAGGACGTACACCGCGCCGATGAAGAGCAGTGCGAATAGCGACAGGCCCACGGCGGCGTATCGATACAAGTTCTGGAAGTCCGTCACAAACAGGATGATCACGGCGCAAAGACTCTGAAGAACCATGGCATGAACGGGCACACCTCGGCGGCTGGTGCGTCCGGCGATCGAGGGGAACAAGCCGTCGCAGGCCATCGCGTAATACACTCTGGGGCCGGTGATGATGAAGGCGCTGACCGTAGCCAGAAACGTCAATCCGAGCAATACGGAGAAGACGCGGCCGATGCTCGATCCGAAGAGATTGGCAACTGCCAGTTGAGGGACCTGTTCGGCGTTGTCGAATCCCACTTCGGTCAGCGGCACCGCGCAGGCGAAGACGAGATTGAGAGCCAGATACAGCACGACGACCACGCCGGCACCGAGCAGCAGGGATCGGGGCAGGGTCTTCGCAGGGTTTCTGACCTCGCCGGCCAGGTAGCTGGCCGCATTCCAGCCGCTGTACGCGAACATCACGTAGAACAGTTGTGTCGCCGCGGTTCCCACCTCGACAGTGTCGAACGCCTGTCCTTGTCCGAGATAGGCCAGTCGGCCTGTGCCTCGCAGGGCAGCGCCTGCGACCAGTGCCGCAAAAAGCCCGAGCTTGAGAATCGTGGTCAGGCTCTGCGTTCGGGCCGAGTGGCGATGTCCGGCGAGATTCGGCAGCGTCACCGCGAGGATGATGGCCGCCGCCGCGACCTTGAGTGTGTAGCGATTTCCCTGCGTGTCGAAGCCGAATGGTGCCAGAAGGTAGGATGCGGCGACATAGCTTGCGACCGCCAGCGGAGCGGAGAAGCCGACGAAGAACGAGGTCCAGCCGGACAAGAACGCCGGCATCGAACCGTACGCCTCCCGAAGGTAGACGTATTCCCCACCCGCACGAGGCAGAGCGGCCGCCAGTTCCGCCACACAGAGCGCCCCGCAAAGGGCCAGCAGCCCGCCCAAGGCCCACAGCCCGAAGATGACAGGGTAGTTCCCGAGCGAGGCCATCATGTAGCCCGGCGAGACCAAAATGCCCGTACCCACCATGCTGGCGATCACGACGTAGGTCGAGGTCGATAGGCCGTATCCTCGTTGCAGATCCTCTTTCGGCATTCCTGTCCTCCTGACCGGAGCCTGCTGTTCTTCTGTGCCGTTGTTTGCTGACTCTGCGCGGGCCGCTCTAATTTAGGGTCCGTTTCTTCAGTGTAACGCTTACACCGCCGGCTTCGCTGTAGAAGAAGGTTTCGAGCTCAGGGTTGGTCGTGATGGCGGCGATGTACTGCGGGTCGGCCATGCCGGGCGTGATATTGTGCGCGACGATCAGCCCGCCCGGCCGCACCTTGGGCAGCAGCTTGTTCAGGTAGTCCACATAGCCCTCTTTGTCCGCGTCGATGAAGACCATGTCGACAGGCCCGGCCACGTCCGCCACCTTCTCGTGGGCGTCTCCGAGGACGAGTGTGACGATGTCGTCGACGCCGGCCCGCTGGAAGTTTTGCCTGGCCATCGCGGCTCGACCCTCGTCGATCTCGAACGTCGTGAGCTTGCCGCCGGTGGATTTCAGCGCGAGGGCCTGCCAGATCCCGGAATACCCGTTGGAGGTGCCGATCTCGACGACCTGTTTGGCGCCGATCGACTCGGCCAGCAGTCGCAGCAGGCGGCCATCCTCGATGGGCACATTCATGTTGCCGCCGCGTTCGTTCCGGTTCATGTCGTCCAGCACGTCCAGAATCTTCTGCTCGGCAGGGCCTTTGGCCATGGGCGGCTTGTTTTCCATGCCCCGTCCCCCTGGAGGGCCGAATCCCGGGCCTCCGGGGCGGCGCCGGCCGCCCGGGCCGGGCTGAGCGAGGAGTAATCCGGCGGCGATCAACAACGTTGCTCCCGTTACACCGATCATCATTCGTCTCGACATGGCATTCGCTCCTTTCCAGATGGCTGTCCTTGGCGCGGGCGCTCCGGCCTTCGGCGCATTCACCCCCATAGTGGCCGCAGCGCAAGGCAGGTTACTGTCCTTTACCGCACGGTGCCGAGCCGGCCGCGTCTGTCGCCCGGATCATCTCGGCAACGGCGCGGATGTGCTCGGGCCCCGTGCCGCAGCAGCCGCCCACGATCCGGGCGCCGGCGCGGATACATTTGGCGATACCTTCCGCAAAGGGTCCCGGCGCCATGTCGAAAACCGTCCTGTCGCCGACGAGCCTGGGCCTGCCCGCGTTGGGCTGGGCCAGGATCGGCAGGTCGGTAGCCTCTCTGAGAAGGGCCACGACCCTGGCCATCTGGCCCGGGTCGAGGTCGCCGCAGTTGGCTCCGACGACGTCGGCGCCGGCCTCGGTCAACTGTCTGGCGCACTGTGCGGCGGTGTCGCCCATCATGGTTCGCCCGCCCTTGTCCTCGGTCTGGAACGCGAGGGATACCATCACCGGAAGCGACGAGACCTCCTTGCACGCCCGCAGTGCGACGACCGCCTCTCGCAGGTCGAAGACCGTCTCGATGAGCAAGCCGTCGACGCCGGCTTCTGCCAGGACCTTGGCCTGCTCGCGGAACGCATCGCAGAACTGGGTCTCGGTGTACGTGCCGTAGGGTTGCAGAAGCTGACCGGTCGAGCTCATGTCGCCGAGTATGTACTGGCCGCAGCCGGTGGCCCGGTCGGCCAATTGGACGCCGGCGCGGTTCACTTCTCGCACCGAGACGTCCACCTTGTGCGTCTCGACGTAAATGCGATTCATGGTCAGCGTGTTGGTTGTCAGCGCATCGCAGCCGCACCGAGAATAGGACTGATGGATTTCGAGAACGGCGTCGGGTGACTCCAGATTCGTCCGCCCCCGGCCCATGAGACCTCTCTTGTCCAGTTCGGTGCCCATGGCGCCGTCCAGCAGGACGACAGGTTTGCTCTTGAGCAGACTCAGGAAACCCACGGTGATCCTTTCGTCTGAAAGCAAGTTATGCAGCGTCACAGACGCCAAACGACTTCAGTGCCTGCCTGACCTGGTCAAGGTTCTCGTAGAGAACCGCTTTCATTCCGGCCTGGGTCGCGCCGTCGACGAACAACTGTTTGTCGTCGATGAATACGCATTGCGAGAGGGACAGGCCAAGCTTGTGTGCGGCGACCTCGTATATCTCTCGCTCCGGCTTGATCGTTCCTTCGGCGCAGGAGAAGACCGCCGCGTCGAACACGTCGTATCGCAGCTCCAGGAAGAACTCCATCGCCGGCTGTTCCGTGTTCGAAAGCAGGGCGGTCTTGTAGCCCTGCTGTCGCAGTTGTCCGGCCCAATCGAAGACGTCCGGCCTGGGCGAGTAGACCGCGCGGAAGGCCTTGCCCCACAGCGAGGGAACCTCGGGCAGCAGGCGGTGCAGGTCCGTGCAGACCCGTTGCCAGAACACGGTCTCAGGAATCAGGCCTTTCTGAAAGGGTTCGCCGTGACGGTTGTGCGCCTGCTGGTAGTCCGCGACGCTGACCCGCAGCGCCTCGGCACAGTATGCCATCAGTCCGGGCGCCGGATTGTCGATCAGCACGCCGCCCCAGTCAAACAGAATTGCCTCGATTCGTTCCATCGCACACCACCAACACGGCAGGGCTACGCGCTCTGCAACGCGACCATCTTACCGATTTGTGATCGCGGTGTACATCGGGATGCCCGGCGCGTATAATCGCGGCGAATCGAGTTCAGTTTGCAGGTCCGCTCATGGAATATGTCCTGACTGCCATCGCCAGTGTCATCGTCGGCGCCGCCCTCGCCGCCCTGGTTGTCTACAGCCTCCTTCGCCGCAGGATCGGCGCGCTGGCGCAGCAGCACATGGCCGAGGCCCAGGCCCGCGCCGTCGCCGAGGAACGCAACGCCAGGATTCCCGAACTGGAGGCGCAGGTCGCCACGCGCGACCGGCAGATCGCCGACCTTCAGCAGGAGTGCTCGGCACTGAAGGCCGAACGCGCCGGGCTGATGACCCGTCTCGAAGAGCAGGAGAAAGCCGCCAAAGACAAGCTCGCTCTGCTGGACGAGGCCCGGCAGAAACTCTCCGACGCCTTCAAGGCCCTGTCGCAGGAGGCCCTCAAGAGCAACAGCACCCAGTTTCTGGAGTTGGCCAGGACCAATCTCGACAAGTACCAGGAGGGCGCCAAGAGCGAGCTGGAGAAACGCCAGAAAGCCATCGACGAGCTGGTCAAACCGCTGAAGGAGTCACTGACCAAAGTCGACGACAAGCTCGGGCTGATCGAGAAGGCCCGCGCCAGCAGCTTTGCGACGCTCACCGAGCAGATCAAGTCGCTGGCGACGAGCGAGGCCGACCTGAAGAAGGAGACCGCCAACCTGGTCACGGCGCTGCGCCGGCCCGACGTGCGCGGCCGCTGGGGCGAGATTCAGTTGAAGCGCGTGGTGGAGATCGCCGGCATGGTGGAGTACTGCGATTTCGTGACGCAGGAATCCACGGCGGTCGGCAGCGGGCGCATCCGGCCCGACATGATCGTGCGCCTGCCCAACGAACGCATCGTGGTGGTGGATTCAAAGACGCCGCTCGATGCGTACCTGGCGTCGATCGAGGCGGTGGACGAGGTGACGCGCAAAGAGCAGCTCAGGCGCCACGCGGGCCACGTGCTGACCCAGATGCAGAACCTCGGCGCCAAGGGCTACTGGGACCAGTTCGCCGAGGCGCCCGAGTTCGTCGTGATGTTCCTGCCGGGCGAGATGTTCTTCAGCGCCGCTCTCGAGCAGGAGCCGCGGCTGATCGAGATGGGTGTCGAGAAGAAGGTCATCCTCGCGACGCCGACGACGCTGATCGCGCTGCTCCGCGCCGTCTCGTACGGCTGGCAGCAGCAGCGGATCGCCCGGAACGCTCAAGCCATCAGCGATCTGGGCAAGGAGCTGTACGACCGGATTCGCGTGCTCGTCGGCCACTTCGACGAGATCGGCCGGAACCTCGACCGGGCTACCGAAGCCTACAACAAGGCGGTGGGATCGATGGAAAGCCGCGTGCTCGTCTCGGCCCGCAAGTTCAAGGAGCTGGGCGCCGCAGGCGGCGTCGACCTCGACGTCCCGCGCACGGTCGACGCGCGGGCCCGCGCCGTACAGGGTCCCGAAGCCGACGCGCCGCCGTCCCTTCCCGCACCGCCGGAAACGCCGCCCGAGGCTGGACGGACATAGATCCGCATCGCGGCGCCACGGTCACCGGATGGAGGATTGGACGGTGGA
Source organism: uncultured Pirellulales bacterium (assembly GCA_964579055.1). Classification (GTDB taxonomy): domain Bacteria; phylum Planctomycetota; class Phycisphaerae; order Sedimentisphaerales; family Anaerobacaceae; genus Anaerobaca. Next base: position 6,979 of record CAZOFX010000021.1, on the reverse strand, counting down.
GTGACGTGGTTCGGGACGCGTGCGGCGTTCCCATCGTTGGAGAAGGTACACCGCCGCCACGAAGATGGTGGTCGCGAGGATCAAAACGAGTCCCAGTCGCCAATCCAGATGTCGTCTCGCCATCAACTCCGCCTTTCCATATCTGCGCCTTCCTGGCGTGTTGTTGAGACGCTTGGGTTCGTAGTGATCCCGACGCATCGGGACAAGGCGTTGCCTTCAAGTAGGGGCGAATAATCATTCGCCCCTACCATATGCCCTTACGGGTACACTACAAACCCCGGGAGCCACGCGTGTCCCACGGGCTCCTCCAGAGCAGGGAATCCCTCCTGTAATGCGACATGCGAAGTGAAAACCCACGCTGATCCCGCCGCCGCACGACCCTCCATGTCTCTCTTTCATAGTATACCCGGGGACAATGCGTCCGTCAACCAGAAAAACCCTGGGACGTGGAGGGGCTGCCACCGAGGGGCCCTGGCGTGACATATCGGTTCCTGCAAAGCCCGTACGAGGCCGCTTCTTGCGCAAGGGTCGCCGTGACTCTTCTGGCCGCAGGGGTTCGGGGGTGTTCGATGCTCATCTCTGTGTCCCCATCTTCTGAACCGAACGCAGAGGCGACCGCCTTGGTGACGCCCGTGAAGAACAACGGCGGACCGTGGATGTGACCCACGGCCCGCCGCGACGATCTGTGTTGTCTGCCTGCCGGACAGGCTCTTGCGATGTGGTCTACCGGACCGGTCGCCCGACGAGGATGTCGTCGATGTAGAACGTACCGCTTCCGCCGGCGCTCGGGCTGTTGCGATTGCCCACGCCGATGTAGATCGTACTGACCCTCGCCAGATTCACGCCGGCCGAGCTGAAGGTGCTCAGCGGGATCTGCCATTCCTGCCATTCGACCGCGAGGGCCGCGTCCGGGTTCGCATGCAACGCCGTGCCCACGTGCCCGGCGCTGTCCTCCAGGGCGGCGTAAAGCGTGGCCGGCGCATTGCCCGCCTTGCCCTGGAAGTACAGGGTCAGCGTGTCAGCCGCTCCGATGGTCCAGTCCTGATCGGCTGCAAACGTTCGGGACCCTTCGGAATAGAACGGCGCATTCGCGTTATCGTAGGCCAGAGGCATGGACTGCCGTCCGTCGTGGACGATTTTCCGCTCGGCAAACGGCGCATCGATGTACCCGACCATGGAGCCGGTATCGTTGGTCCATCCGTCGATCCAGGTCTGGTAGATCGTCTCGCCGGCGTCGACGTTGTCGGTGTAGGCTTCGAAGTCATCGACAACGAAATACTCCTGCGTGACGAAGCTCCACATTGCGCCTTCCCACGTCGTGGTGCTTTCGGCGTCGTTGACCTCGTCGATCTTCCAGTAGTAGGTGGTCCCGAAGTCGAGCGCCCCGGTCGCATACCGATTCTCGGCGGTCGAGCCAAGCAGCGCAGTCCCGTCCGTCACGGCCGATGCCTCCGCGCCGAAGTAGACGTTGTGCGTCGCCGCGTCCCGGCCGGGACGCCAGGCCAGGGTCGGCTCGACGCTCACGCCGGTGGCGCCGTCGGCCGGCTCGGGATACCTGGCTTGCGTGGGAATGTAGAGGAATCGCACTTCGCTGAGGCCGTATTGCGGCATGCCGCCCCACGTGCTGTTGGCGGTCAGCCGCACGGAGCGGACAGCAGCGCCCGCAAAGTCGACGGCTGTGTTGGTGGTGTAGCCGGCCTTGGCGATCGCCCGGGCAAACTCCACGTCTCCGAGCGTCGTCCAGGTTTCCCCGTCGGCGGAGTACTCGACGGTGACATCCTTGAACCCGAAGCCGAGCACCAGTTCGAATTCGACGTTGTAGTTCCAGACGAGCATTTGATGGAGCTTCACCGCACGGCCGAAGTCATACTGAATCCAGACGGGGCCGTCGCCCGGCGTGGCCTGCCACATGTCGGTGCTCTTGGTGGAGTGCTCGTCGTTTTCGTTGAGCCCGGAGCCGTCGATGGTCTTCTCCGGCCCGGAGCCGGCAGCGGAGGCCGCGTTGGTCGTCACGACGATGTCTTCGACCGCATAGGCGAACGGCTCGGTCGTGAAGCTCCAGAGGAACCCTTTGAAGATGGTCGAATCGGGCGCCGCGTTGACTTCGTCGATTCGCCAATAGTACGTCTGGCCGTATTCCAGCGGGCTCTCTGGTACGTACGTTGCCTCGCTCTGTCCCTGGCTGATCAAGAGGCCTCGCGGATCGGTTCGGCTGGCGTTGTTGACGTCGTCCAACGCGGTCCCCAGATACACGTCGTGGGTCGCGGCATACTCGCCGGGTGTCCAACTCAGGGCGGTGTCGCACGACACGTCGTTGGCCTCATGTACGGGATTGGGGTTGCTGGCCAGCTCGGCCGGCGTCAGGCGGATGCCCTGCATCAGCACCTGAATCTCTTCCTGACTCAGCGCCCTGGTGAACAGGCAGAATTCGTCCATCAGACCGGTGAAGGGACGTGCGTTGTCGATGTTGTATCCGACGCGCGCTCCCAGTCCCCAGTCGCCGGCGATCTCGGCGCCCGCCGTGACGTTGGCGGCCTGAATGATCTCGCCGTTGATGTGCAGCGTCCCTTTGGCGACCGCCTTGTCGTAGGTGCCCGCGTAGTGCATCCATTCGTCCCAGACGACGGTGCCGGCCTGGATGTCGAACATGCCGGTCCCGCCGGCGGCCCGCAGCAGCCAGCGGAAGTTGCCTCCGCTGCGAAACTCGGGATGGACCAGCCAGGTCGAGTCATTGGCGCGGGCGTTGAAGAGCGCGTGGTGATCGCCCGTGTTCTCGCACTTGGCCCAGGCCGCCAGAGTGATCGCCGAGGTGGGGATGTACTCGGGCGGGACACTCGCACCGTCGAGGTCGAGGTACGAGGTCTTGGCGAACTTGGCGGCGCCGCCATAGAGACCGAGCGGTTCGAATGTGACTTCGCCCTTCACGGTCCCGTTGCGGCCCTTGCCGGACTGGTCCATGACCATGTCCGTGAACTCGTCGTTGTAGGAGAAGTAGATGACCAGGTCCGGATCGGTGCCGAGATTGACCGCGGCGGAGGCCGCCATCGGCGCCAAGAGCACCAAAGCGAGAAGCATCAGTTTTTTCGACATGACAATCCTCCTTCAGAAAGAAACCCTATGTCTGCGTTTCGGCTGCACGGGCCGACGCTATTCTGTCATCATTGCTCCGGCCTCGCAAGGCCCACTCGGATATCATCGACGAAGAACAGACCCGAGCCGCCCGCCGCCGGATGGTCTCGGTCGCCTGCGCCAATGTACAATTTCGCGACGTTCGTCACATCCACTCCATTCGCACCGAGCGCATCCAGCGGAATCTGCCACGCTTGCCATTCGCCGGTCGTGAGCACGTCAGCATTGGGGTGCGTGACGGTGGCGGTCCGTCCACGGTCATCTTCGAGGGCGATGTACAGCGTTTCGGGATCGTTGTCCGCATCGCCCCGGACATAGAGCACCAGAGCCTCAGCGCCGCCGACGGTCCAGTTCTGAGGCTCCCACCAGGCGCGTTCGATCTCGGAATACCACGGTGACATCTGGTTGTCGTAGGACACCGGCATGGACTGCCTGCCTTCGTGTACAACCATCCTCTCGACGAAGGGAGCGTCCAGATAGCCGGCCATGGAACCGGTCCCATTGGTCCAGCCGTCGATCCAGGTCTGGAAGATGGCCTGGCCGGCGTCGACGTCGTCGGTATAGCTCTCGAAGTCATCCACGACGAGGTACGTGCTGGTGGTGAAGCTCCAGAGGTCGCCTTCCCACACCGCGGGGCTTTCGGCGTCGTTGACCTCGTCGATCCTCCAGTAGTAGGTTGTCCCCAGAGTGATCGTGAGGGCATCGAGCCGATAGCGATTCTCCGTGACGGCGTCGATTTGAGCCGTGCCGTCGATGACCGCCTGCTCGTCGGCGCTGAAGTACACTTCATGCCGGGCGGCTTGTCTTCCGGCTCGCCAGCTTAGCACGACGTCCGGCGTCACGCCCGTCTCTCCCAAGGACGGCTCCGGCGCCCGCGCGTGGGCGGGGACCTGGAAGAATCGGACCTCGCTCAGGCCGTACTGGGGCAGCGCGCCCCAGCCGCTGTTGACGGTGAGCCGGACGTATTTCGCCGGCGCCCCGCCGAAATCGACGGTGCTATTGTGCGCGTATCCGCTCGTTGCCGATCCCTGGGCGAACTCGAAATCGCCCAGCGTCGTCCAGCTTGCGCCGTCGGCCGAGCACTCGATTGTGACGAGCTTGAGCCCGAAGCCGAGGACCCGCTCGAACTCGACATTGTAATTCCAGACCCACATCTCGTGCAGTTGATAGACCCGGCTGAACTCGTACTGAATCCAGACCGGCTCGCCGCCGGAAGGCAGGCCCAGCCACATGTCGGTGCTCTTGGTCGAGTGTCCGTCGTCGGCGTCCAGGCCGGACCCGTTAATCGTGTTCTCGGGCCCTGCGTCCGCCTCGGATGTGGCGTTGCTGGTCGCGACGATGTTCTCGATCGCGTAGGCGTACGGCTCGGTCGTGAAGCTCCAGACGTCTCCCTTGAAGATCGTGTAGTCCGGCGGGCCGTTGACTTCGTCGATCCGCCAGTAATACGTCCGGCCCAGTTCCAGGTGTCCGGGCGGGTCGTACGTGTCAGTCTCCTGCCCCTGGCTGACGAGCGCGCCGAGCGGATTGGCCCGAGTAGCGTTGTTGACATCCTCGAAAGCCGTTCCGAGGTACACATCATGCGTGTTGGCATAGAGTCCGGCGACCCAGGTCAAATTCGTGTCGCGGTACACGTCGGTCTGGCCGTCCGCGGGGTCGAGGGGCGCGTATGCCTTCTCCGTGATCGGCGCGATTGCAGTCACGGTGGTCAATCCGGGATTCCTCAGATCGAAGTCGATGTCAAAACGTCCCGCTCCGGCGTAGGCGGTGATCTGGTCGGCGCGGATGAAGGTCTCGATCGCAGCGCGCAGATCGCCCTCCAGCGTCAGCGTGCCCACGGTGATGTCGATCAGGCCGGTCGGCGACATTCTCAGCCCATCGCTGCCAACGTTGACGGCGCCGCCGTGGAGGTACAGTTGTCCGGCCCGGCCGGTAGCGGTGGGAATGACAAGTTCCTTCGCATTGACCGTGCCGCCTGTCATGATCCACGTCCCTTCGCCGCCGCCCCATCCGAGCTCGAACTCGGCGCCCGTGGTGATGGTCCCGCCGGTCATCGTGAACGTGCCGTGGCAGTTGGCCCCGTCGCCCCACCAGATCCAGCTTCCGACGTCCAGCGTGCCGCCGGTCATCGTCATCGTTGGCTCGCCGGCGACCTCGCACGCCAGGCCGGAGACTTTGGCCTCCATACCGTCCTGGATCACCGGCCCGTTCGGCGCGGCCGCCGCAGGAACGTCGACATAGACTTCATCGCCGGCGGTGGGGACCGCGCCTGTTTCCCAATTGGCCGGATTGTCCCAGAGCTTGTCGCCGCCGGCGCCGGTCCAGTGAAGGGTTGCGGCCCCGAGGTCTATCGGGGCGATCCAGACCAACATCGATGCGAAACAGATCAGGAAAACCAGTTTCTTGTCCATGACGGTCCTCCTTCCCAGTTTGACGTGTGACGTGTGAAGTTTGAAGTGGGAAGTCTGCGGCTTGACACTTCAAACATCAAACTCCCTCGGCGGTCCACCTGCGGCGGACTGCATCTGTACCTCCGACTCGACGTGCGCCTCCGGACCCACCTTTGCCCCTTACCGCCGCTTTGTCTCCGTCCGGCAAGGGCACGATTCGACGCCCGAGATACGGGCGTCCAGAACACTCAATTCATACCACATCCCCGGTCTTCACGCAAGCGGAAACCCCGCAATTCCCCCCGCCGCCCCCGGCGGTCCAACCGCGTAGACCGCAAGCACGAAACTCGAATCTCGAAACAAGCACTAATGACCGAAATTCAGATCCCTCAAATGCTGATAGTTTGAGTCATTTGTATTTCGTGCTTTGAATTTGTTTCGGATTTCGTGCTTCGGATTTCGAGCTTTGACGCGGGTTTTGGCTACCAGCGGACGGCGATGACGTCGTCGAGGTCGGTGCGGAGGTTTGTGGGGATGGCTACCGACAGGTCATCGCCCTGGCGCCGCCAGGCGAGCGTCCGGCCGGTGCGCAGCAGCGTAACCGCCTTGGGCTCGGGCACGCCGGAAAGTGCCACCGGGCCCTCGTGCGAAGGCAGCACGTGCAGGTACCATGTGCCGTCGCGCGTGGTGATTGGCGCGTTGGCGCGGTCCTCGCCCGGCGCGGGGCCGGCGCCGATGACCGACTCGCCGCTGTGGGCCATCCACTTCGCCAGATCCTCGCAGCGGTCATAGAACACATCGGGCATGGCGCCGTCGGGGCGCGGGCCCACGTTGCACAGGAAGTTGCCTCCCCACGCACGGCAGTTGGCCAGGCGGTCGAAGACCCACGAGAGCGGTTTGAACCGTTCGCTCGGGACGTAGCCCCAGTGGCCGGTCGGCCAGATATCGCAGGCCTCCCACCATTGGCCGGGTTTCCAGTGCTCGGGCTTGCCCGGCGTGCATTCGGTGGTGGCGAAGTCGCCGAACCCGCTCCAGCGCGGATTGATCACGATGCCCGGCTGGAGCGATCGCACCCACGCGAGCGTCTGCTCGGCGCGCATGTCGCCGACGCCGCTCCAGCCCATGCCGTCGAACCAGAGCAGGTCGATCCTGCCGTAGCGGGTCAGCAGCTCGTGGATCTGGCCGAGCGTGTAGGCATAGAACGCCTTGAAATTCTCGAGGTTCTCTTCGGCCGGCGGCAGCGGATACTCCGCCCGGTACTCCATCGCCTGCGGATAGCCCGGATAGTGCCAGTCGCGAGGCGAGAAGTAGAAGCCGACCTTCAGGCCGTGTTTGCGGCAGGCGTCGACATAGGGCTTGAGCAGGTCCCGGCCGGCCATGTGCTGCTTCGTGCTGAAGTCGCCGAAGTTGGTCGGCCACAGCGCGTAGCCGTCGTGGTGTTTCGTCGTCAGCACCGCGTAGGT
>CAZOFX010000020.1:0-67009 GCA_964579055.1 uncultured Pirellulales bacterium | reverse complement strand
GCAGGTAGACGCTGTTGCCTCGAAGGCGGGCCTCTTCATCCAGCGGCGAGCCGGCTGGGATGAAATGGCTGACATCGGCGATGTGCACGCCGAGCACCCAGTTCCCGTCGGTGGCGCTCTCCAGGCTGATCGCGTCGTCGAAATCCTTGGCATCGGGCGGGTCGATTGTCACGATCATCTTGTCGCTGATGTCTTCGCGCTCGGCGCCCGGTTCAGCGCCGAAGGCCGCGGCGGCACTGCGCGCCTGTTCCAGGCACTCCTCGTCGAACGCGCCGGGCAGGTGGAACTGCCGCAGAACCGCTTGAATTTCGGTCTCATACCGTCCGGCGCGGCCAAGCACCTCGACGATCACGCCCCGAGCCAGGTACTGCTCATTCGGGTACGACAGGATCTCGACGACAACCTTGTCTTTCTCCTGGGCGTTCTTGGCCGCGACGTCTTCGACGACGATAGGCTCGATGAACCGGCTCCCATCCGGCTGAACAATCCACGCCTCCGGATGCCTGGTCAGGGTCCCGACGAACTGGTTGTCGGCGCGTTCGAGCACCTCGATGATCTCACCGGTGTACCGAGCCTCGCCTCCTCGCGTGCCCTTGCGCGTCGCCTTGGCGATAACGGTGTCGCCCGTCATGGCGTCCCCCGTGCTGTCAGGAGGGATGAACAGGTCGCCGTGCGCGTTCGCTTCGAGCGGTACGACGAACCCGAACCCTTTGGCGTTCTTGCGGAAGGTGCCGACGATCTGGCCGGCCATGGAGGGCAGGGTCACCAGGTTGCCGCCTCCGATGACGACGTGCCCGGCGCGGCGCAGTTCTTCAAAGGCCGCCTTGAACTCCGGATAGGCGTCCGATTCGACACCCAATGCCCTGGCCAACTGCGCCACTTTCACCGGTGTGTAATCGGCATGCTGGAGCAGCTTGACAATCCGGTCTCGGTACACATTCGGCATAGGCCACTCCAACGAAAGCAGCACCCAACCGATATCCTCATCGACCGGGTGCTGGCGTCTTCCTACAGCATCATCCTGTTCGCAGGCCACCTCGGCGCACGCCGGGCGGCCCGCAACACGGCGCCTAACTGGTCTGCTGCTTGGCCTTCAGCGCGTTGAGCCTCTTGGCCAGCCGGGATTTCTTCCGAGCAGCCGTCTTCTTGTGCATCGTGCTGGTGGAGGCCACTTTGTCGAGCTTCTTGACCGTCGCCCGGAATTCCGCTGTCGCTTTTTCGACGTTCCCCTCGCTCAAAGCGGTTTCGAGACGCTTGACCTGCGTCTTGACCTGGCTCCTGCGGGCCCGGTTGACGATGCGCTTCTTGGCGTTCTGCCTGACTCTCTTCTTCGCTGATAACGAATGTGCCACGTTGTTCTCCTGATCGTTCCCAAAACGCTACTGCAAAACTCACTGAGAGGTTGGTTCCCTGGATCCGGCGTCACCGCTCGGGCCATCGGACCCGGTCGATTTCAGCCCCGCCCGAAGCCGATCCACCCGTTCACTGACGTCCTTGTACCCGAAATCGAGCTGGGCGATCTTCCGGTACAGCTCCAGCGCCCGGTCCTGGTCGCCCTGCGCCTCGTGCGCCAGGGCGAGATTATACCGCAATTCCTTGGCGATTGCATCATCTTTTATTTCGTACGAATCGATCGCCCGCGAAAAGACATCGATCGCGTCGGCGAACCAGCCCTTCATGAAGAAGCAATAGCCGATCTTGTCCATGGCGGAAATCCGGCGGCGCGGGTCCTTCTGGGCGTCCTGGAAGAGCGGAATCGCCTCATTATACCGCTCGTTCCGCATGAGCCGCAGCCCGTATTCGTACTTGGCGGACAGGTCGGTGGGGTAGTTCTCCACGCAGAGCCGGTAGTGCTCCAGCTCTGTGCGGCTGAGGGCCTCGGTCAGCTCCCTGACGCTGGCCTGGGTCGCGGCATCGGACGGTTCGGCCTTGAGCCGCTTCTTGGCGGCCCGGAGCCTGCGCCGGCCCTGCCGGATGCGAAGCAGGCCCGCCCGCTCGGCGAACCGGAAGTCCTTGTGGCTCTCGGCTGCGTCGCTGAGCAACTGGACCGCCTCACTCTCCGCATCTTCCTGCTCCAGGTCCGCCAGGGCATCGGCCAAATTGAAAGCATTCTGGGCCACATCCGGGTCCTTGGCGTAGGCCTTCCGGGCCTCCTCGACGGCGCTGAGCCGGTAGTCGTCCGTCTTGATCATCCGGTCCTGAGAATACAGCCTCGCCTGTGTTTCGCGGTCCCGGATCGACTGACGGAAGTCGCCCTCGACGCCGTACTTGCCCTTGGACATCGTCAATTCGGCCGAGAGGTTCTTGAACTCGTCGGCCAGCTCCTTGTCGTCGGGCTTCATCCGCACGGCCCGCTGGCAGGCCGCCACCGCCTTGTCGTACTGCCCCATCGCCTTGTAGCAGTCCTTCAACAGGATATAGGTCTGCAGAGAGGGCTTCTCGATCGCGTTGTTGGTCTGGAAGATCAGATTGGCGATCCAGTGTGCTGTTCGGTGGTACCCGCCATCCACCGCCGCCTTGAGCATCGCTTCGGCGTAGGGTGTGTGATCGGGGTCTTTCGCGAACAGATACTCGGCATTGAGCATCTGTTCGAGCGGAGTTCTGCCACGCAAACGCCTGACCCGCTCGACCACGGAAGGCTTCTTGCCCCCCCGCCCTCGTCGCTGGAGCCCCAGCTCACACAAGGGCAGGTGTCCCTCCTCGAGCGCATCGGGCGCCCGCTGAAGACCTTCGAGGTACATCTCGATCGCGTAGTCGTAGTTCTTGCTCTCCGCGGCGCCGCGGGCCTTATCAAAGAACGCCCTGGCGGCGGCCAGGTCACCCTGGTCCGACGGGGCGACCGGGGCGGGTTTCTCCGGGCCGGTTGTAGTCGGCTCCTGGGCCTGGGGTGGGTGGGCGGCGTTGACGCGGGTCCGCTGCGGTCGCGTCTTGTTCGCAGGAGAGACGGCAACCGGCGACCCGGAGCCGCCGCGTCTGGCAGCCCCGAGTCTGCCTGCCAGACGTTTAAGGTCCTCCACCAGCATCGGGTCATCGGGCTTCAGCCGCGCAGCCCGCTGGCAGGCGGCCGCAGCGCGATCGACTTGCCCGATCGCCTCGTAGGAATCCTTCAGCAGGATGTAGACGGCGGCCGAGGGCTTGCGGGCATTGTTGTTGGCCAGGAACATCAGGTCCGCCATCCACTTGACCGTCTCCGAGTACCGGCCCGCGACGGCGGCGCGAAGCACTGCTTCTCCATAGGCCAGATGTTGAGGGTCTTTGGCGAGCAGATACTCGGCGTTGAGCATTTTCTCCAGCGGCGTGTCACCCTCTGCAAGCCTTTGCTCGACCTCCTCGGGTGACGGTTTGGCCCCGCCCCGTTCGTCGCGCCGCAAAGCCAGCACGCGAAGATCTATGTGGCCGCCCTCGACCGTGTCGGGACTGCGGCGCAGTCCCGCCAGATACGCATCGATAGCCCGGTCGAAATCGCCCGCCTCAAAAGCCTGGCGAGCTCGTTCGAAGTGGGCCTCGGCCTGCGCTTGTGCTTGAGCGTCCGGTTCGGGCATAACGGCAAGTGGACAATCACCTCACATGGTATACAACTAAGCAACTGTAGTAGTCGGCCTGATTTTGTCAACGAATAAATACTTGCGTGGGCCCTGCGGTGGCGTTATAAGCCTTTGTTTGCCGGTTATCTGACCTTGCGGGGTCGTAACCGCCATGATGGACACGTCATTTAGGAAGAAATGGGTATGCAGACGGCTCTGGAACAGTACGACCCTCAGATCTACGAGCTGATCCGGCAGGAAGAGGCCCGGCAGAGCGGCTCGATTCGCCTGATCCCCTCGGAGAACTACGTCTCGCGCGCCGTGATGATGGCCAGCGCGAGCTGTCTGACGAACAAGTACGCCGAAGGCTATCCCGGCAAACGCTACTACGAAGGCCAGCAGGTCACGGACCTGATCGAGAAACTGGCCCAGGACCGCGCCAAAGCGCTGTTCAAAGCCGATCACGCCAACGTTCAGCCCTATTCGGGCTCGGTGGCGAACCTGGCCGCTTACGCGGCGCTGATCGAGCCGGGTGACACGATCATGGGCATGTCTCTGTCCCACGGCGGCCACCTGACCCACGGCTGGAAGGTCTCCCTGACAAGCAAGTTCTACAATTCCGTCCCCTACTACGTGAACACCGAGACCGGTCTGCTCGATTACGACGCCATCCGCGACCTCGCCAAGAAGCATCGTCCCAAGATCATCATCTCCGGGGCCACCGCCTATCCGAGGATCATCGACTTCGACATCTTCGGCGAAATCGCCAGGGAGGTCGGGGCGTACCTCATCAGCGACATCGCTCATATCGCGGGCCTGGTGGTCGCGGGCATCCACAAGAGCCCCGTCCCGTATGCGGACATCGTCTCGACGACGACTCACAAGACCCTTCGCGGTCCGCGCGGGGGCCTGCTGCTGTGCAAGGCCGAGCACGCCGCCAAAGTGGACAAGGCGGTCTTCCCCGGCCTCCAGGGCGGCCCGCACATGCACACGCTGACCGCGATCGCCGTCGCCATGGCCGAGGCCAATACGCCGGAGTTCGTCGCCTACGCCACGCAGGTCGCCAGGAATGCCAAGGCGATGGCGAACAAGCTGCTCGAACATGGCTTCAAGCTGGTCACCGGAGGAACGGACAACCACCTGATTCTCATCGATCTGCGAAACAAGGAGATCCCGGGCAAGAAGCTGGCCAAGGCCCTGGACCGGGCCAGGATCGTCAGCAACTACAACACCGTTCCCGGTGATCCGGCTCCTCCGTTTAACCCGAGCGGTTTGAGAATCGGGACCCCGGCCATCAGCACGCGCGGGATGAAAGAGCCGGAGGCCGAGCAGATCGCCACCTTCATCCACCGGGTGGCCGAGAATATCGACAACGAATCGGTCATCGAGCAGATCGGCAAAGAGGTCCTGCTGTTGTGCTCGCAGTTCCCGGTGCCTGAGCACTTCATCATACCACCGAAAAATGGCCATCGGTGATTGCGCCCGACAGACGGGTGACGCGATGAGGATGCGAATCGGCGAAAGGGCTTCCCTCACGATCCTGCGTGGGCTGAAACCCGGCTGGGGGGCGCGGCGTGGACACCTCCGCAAACAGGGCCTTCGATCACACGCGGCGTGATGTATGACAGAACAGATGCTGACAGCGGGTGTCCTGGGCCTGGGCAGGCCCGGCCATCTTCTTCTGGAGGCCGCGCGCCAAACCGGGCAGTTCCTTGTCAAGGCCGTCGCGGACCAGGACCAACAGCAGGCGGAGAAGACCGCCGCTGAGCATCAGTGCGAACCCTATACCGATTACCGACAGATGATCGTCCAGAACCAGCTCGACTGCCTTCTCGTTGCCGCGGACACCCATCTGTGCGACGAGCATCTCAAGACGGCGATCCGGAAGAAGTTCAACGTGCTCAAGCTCGCCCCGCCCGCCAGGAATTACGAAGAGGCGCTCGAGTACGTCCAGATAGTGGAGTATGAGAAGGTCCGATTCGCAATTGCCAATCCGGCGAGGTTTCGGTCCAGCTACACCACCGCCCACGAATTGATCGTCCAGGGACGGATCAAGAGCGTGTTTCTCGTCTCCGCCTACAGCGAAGCCGCCGACGACGATCGAGCCGCCTGGCGTACGGATCCGCGATTGGCCGGAGGCGGTGTGCTGTTGCACGACTGTCACCAGATCGTCGATCAGATCCTCTGGAACTTCTCTCTGCCACAGCAGGTCTATGCCTTGACCACCAATCAGGCCCCCGACAAACAGCAGCGGCTGTATCTGACGGAGGACACGGCGGTGATTTCCATGAAGTTCACCGACGCCCTGACCGCCAGCATCGTCGCCACGCGACGGAGCGACCAGGGCCCGACCCGAAGGGGCTTGCAGATCTACGGCAAGGAGGCTCGTCTGACGATCACGGACAATCGGGTGATCCTCAGCACCGACTCCGGCCTGGACGATCAGGTCTGGCAATTCGAAGAAACCGAGCAGGACGCCATGCAGAGGCTGTTGTCCAGTTTCGCGCAGAGTGTTCGCAATCCGACCGAGCATCCGCTTCTCAGCAGCGCCGCCGAGAACCTCAAGAATATGGCTGTGTTCGAGTCCGCCTACCTGTCGGCCCGGACGGGTTTCCCCGAAGAGCCCATGCGCATTCTCCAGATCACGCGAAACGCTCCGGGTGCAACGGGCCTGTCCGGTTCCGACATCGCCGCGTACATCCGAGACACCGTGCTGTGAGGCCCTCCCGATGTTCATCAGGACCGGAAGGAATGCGCGACTTGGAGGATCTGTCACCTTCGACACCTCCGTGTCTCCTGGGGCCCCAACAAGTATTTGACAGGTGTCCCACACCGGGGTATGTTTCACCTCGGCGGTGTCGATGAGACGGCCTCAATCGACAAGACCGTGTCGGCAGAATCGTGAAGAGGCGCCTAATTCCAGTCGGGAGGTTTGAGCCATGAAGAACCTGATTTACGGCGGTATCATCGCGTTGTGTCTGATCGTAGCGGTGGTCGTGGTCGTCGCGACTCGCTCCGGCGGTCCCGGCGGCGTCGAAAGCCTTTCTGACGACACACAGGTGTGGGTCTTGTGCACAGCCTGCAATGCTTCGTACCAGATGGGAGAGAAAGAATACTACACGCAGTTGCAGGAGAAGACCTCGCAACTGGCCAATCCAATGGCCAGGGCACTTCTGACATGCCAGAAGTGCAGCAAGGACAAGGTCGTCAAGGCCGTCAAATGCCCCAAGTGTGGCGAGGTCTTCCCCGAAGGGATCGTGCCGAACGATTTCGACGATCGATGCCCCAAGTGCAAGTTCAGCGCCACCGAGGAAAAACGAAAGGCCAACAGGGCAAATCAGGGTTAGGCGGCAGCGACTCCGCCAGCGCGGCGCGTGCGGCCGCCATGCCCCGGGTGGATTGGGACAGCGTCGGACAGACAATGGGGCGTACCGGTAGTCTACGTGTTTGCCGGCGAACGAAGAGATACGGGAGCCGGTCCTTCCCGAGGGCCGGCTCTCGTCATTCCTGTGGCGCGTTCGGTTCGGCCACTTCACCGCGGTTTCGCGGTGCGGCCAAGACGTCGAGCACGTTCTGCTTGTACTCGTCGGCGCCCTTCTTCAATTCGCTGAACATCGCGTAGCGCCCCCCGATGCGGTCTTCCAGGTAGGCGATACGACTTTCGGGGTTGGGGTGCGTGGAGAAGAACTCGATCGGTCGAACCTCCTGCAACTCCTGCAGAATCCGCATCGTCTCGACCATCCCGCTGGGATCGTAGCCCGCCTGAACCATGTAGGACAGTCCGACCAGGTCGGCGTCCTTTTCGTCGTCTCGGCTGTATTGCAGGGACAAGACACCGCTGATGAAGCCCGCCGCCCGGGTCACGTCGCCCGGCGCATCGCCGATGGCCGCCGCGGCCACCAGCGCCGTCATGCCAATCTGCCGGCTCATGGCCACCAGCGTGTCGCGCGCCACGACGTGGCCCACTTCATGGCCCAGGATCGCGGCCAACTGGGTCTCCGACTCGAGCTTCTCCAGAAGCCCGCTGGTGATATAGATGTAGCCGCCGGGAACGGCAAAGGCGTTGATCCCCTTCTGCCGGACAGCGGTGAAGTGGTAGGCGATGTCAGGGCGATGGCACACCCGCGCGATCCGCTGGCCGACGCGGTTGACGTAGCTCTGGAGATTCTCGTCTGCCAGTCGCCCGCCCAGGGCCCTCTCGATCTGTGGCGCGTACTTGCGGCCCAGTTCGACGTCCTTTTCCGGGCCGAAGAACATCAGTTCCTCATCCCCTGTGACCGGATTGACCGCGCAGCCGACCAGCACAGCCGTCAGCATCACGCCCAGAAGCGTCAACCCCGTTCTCATGCCCATGACCTCTGGAATTCGCGAAGTTCCCGTTGAAAAGCCTGCATGACGCATTATAATCTTGGTTTTTTCGTTTGGTAGTGGAAACCATGGAACACGCGGAGCCTTGTAAGGGCTGTAGTCAGGCACACGACTGCGCCCGAGTCTACGAGCGACTCGGCCATGCCGGGGGGCCCTCGGTGGCGTGGAAGGCGGTCGTCGCCTTCGTGCTGCCCGTCGTCGCATTCATCGCTGCCCTGGCGACGTTCGACCGCCTGCTGGAACGGGCGATGGCAGAACGGCATCGAACGCCTGCTGCGGTCGTCATGGCTCTGGCGTTTGCCGTCGGTCTGACTCTGGCGACCAGTTTCCTACTCCGGCGATATGACAGAAAGCGTTAGTACTCGGATTGCGTCAATATGGCTACCGATTCGCATGGCAGATCCACATTCGCTCGCGGGGTGCATCCTCCCGAGAGCAAGCATCTGACCGAAGACAAGCCGATCGAGCCGGGCCCGGGCGTCGGCGAGCTGTCGATCCTGCTCAGTCAGCACATCGGCGCCCCTTGCCAGCCGGCCGTCAAGAAGGGCGACCTCGTGGAGGCCGGGCAGAAGATCGGCGAGTGCCAGGCATTCGTCTGTGCGCCCGTTCATGCTCCGGTAGCCGGCAAGGTCAAGGAGCTGACGCTGAGGTCACACCCGGTGCTCGGACGCTGTCAGGCCATCGTCCTCGAGCCTCAGGAGCCCGCGCCGCCAACCCTGCCTTCGTTCAGCCTGCCCGCTGGTTTCGATCCGGCTCGGTACAGCCCACAGGAGATCTGCGAGGCGGTCAGGGATGCTGGCCTGGTCGGCATGGGCGGGGCAGGATTTCCCACCAGTGTGAAGATCCAGCCGGATGCGAAACCCCCGAAGCACACGTTGCTCGTCAACGGCTGTGAGTGCGAGCCCTATATCACCTGTGACTTCCGCTTGATGCTCGAATGGACCGACCAGGTCCTCGCCGGGATTCGGCTCGCTCAGCGGGCCTGCGGTGCGTCAAAGGTCTTCATTGGCATCGAGGACAACAAGCCAAGAGCCATCGAAGTGATGGGCGACGCGATCAAGAGGGCCGGGGCAAGCTCGGACATCCGCGTGGTGCCGCTGCAAACCAAATACCCGCAGGGAGGCGAGCGGCAGCTCATCAACGCCGTGCTCGGCCAGACGGTTCCGACCGGGGGCATTCCTCCCATGATCGGAGTCGTCGTGGTCAACGTGGCGACCGCGGCCGCCATCGCCGATGCCGTCGTCTACCATCGGCCGCTGACTCATCGCGTCGTCACCGTCACCGGCGAAGCCATCGCCAAACCGGGCAACTACTACGTCGCCATCGGCACGCCAGTCGAGGCCCTGATCGAGTTCTGCGGAGGCGTGACCGAGAAGTCCGCCAAGGTCGTCATGGGCGGCCCGATGATGGGACTGGCCATCGCCGATCTAAGCACGCCGATCACCAAGACCAGCGGCGCTGTGACCGTCCTGACCCGGCACCAGATCGGCCAGGCCAAGTTCGAGCGGCGACAGACCGCCTGCATTCGCTGCGGCCGGTGCCTGGAGGTTTGCCCCGAGAATCTCAACCCTACGCGAATCGCTCATGCGGTCAAGAGCAACCTGCTGGATGTCGCGGAGCGTCACTTCATCAGCGCATGCATCGAGTGCGGCTGCTGTAGCTACGTCTGCCCCGCCAACATCGAACTGACCGGCTACATCAAGACTGGAAAGATCTTCCTGGCCAGGCAGAGAAAGAAGATGCCGGCCTGATGGGCATGGGGCGTCACAGCAAGGGATGACAAGGACTCGATAGATGCTCAGAGATATCACGGTTTCATTCGCACCGCACATCAGCAAGCGGCTTTCGACGCAGCGGGTCATGCTGGACGTGCTCATCGGGCTGGTCCCGCTGGTGGCGGCGGCGGGTTTCTACTTCCGGGTTCGCGCCCTGCTGCTCATCGGTCTCTGCGTCCTCTGGTGCGTGGGCATCGAGTGGGTCTGCAACTTGATCCGCAAGAAGCCCAACTCGCTCTGGGATCTTAGCGCCGTCGTCACCGGCGTCATCCTGGGCCTGTCACTTCCACCGGCCCTGCCCTTCTGGACGGCAGCCATCGGCTCGGCGATCGCCATCGGAGTCGGCAAGATGGCCTTCGGCGGCCTGGGCGCCAACGTGTTCAACCCGGCCATGGTCGGCCGCGCCTTTCTGACGGCCTCGTTCGGCATGCTGATGACGACGTGGACCGTGCCGGCGTCAATTGACGGCACCATGCCGAAGCTCTCTCCGGCCGACGCCGTGGACACGCGAACCCAGGCCACCCCCCTGGCCTGGAGCAAGACGGCCATCAAGAACAAGACCGAAGCGAAGACGTACAGCGGCCGGCTGCTTCTGTCGACGATCACCGGCGAGGTCGCCGGCAGTTTGGGCGAGACCAGCGCGATTGCCGCCCTCCTCGGCGGCGCCTATCTGCTCTGGCGTCGAACTATCGGTTTCCATATCCCGGCCGCCGTACTGTTGGCGGCGTTTGTATTCGGGGGAATCGCCTATCTGATCGATCCGGACGCCTACGTTTCGCCGTTCTACCACCTCACGAGCGGCGCCTTGCTGTTCGGCGCGTTCTTCATCGCGACGGACCCGGTGACCGCTCCGCTGACGCGCCGAGGGATGTGGCTCTTTGGCCTGGGCGTCGGGACCATCACGCTGCTGATTCGCATCGTCGGCACGTATCCGGAGGGCTTCATGTTCGCGGTCCTGGTAATGAACGGCCTGACCCCTCTGATCGACAGACTGTGCCGGCGGGTGCCGGCGGGAGGATTGCCTCGTGTTGGATAGCTTGACGCGCTTCGTACGGGAAAGCTGGCTGCTGGTGGTCGCCTCCGTGCTGTGCGGGCTGCTGCTGGCCGCGACGAACGCCGCGCTGGGCCCGCGGATCGAAGTGAACAAGGCTCTGAAGCTGACCAGTCTGGCGGGCGGTCTGCTGCCCTCTGCCCAGGCTTTCGTACCTCTGTCCAGCCCCGTGGAAGTCAAAGGCCTCGACGGCAAGACCGAATCGGCGGCCGTATTCAAAGCCACAACCGACGACCAGACCGTAGGCTGGGTCTTCAAGGTCGTGGGATCGGGGTTTGCCGACAAGATTGAGTTGGTTGTCGCGGTCGACGCCTCCTTCAGCAGGCTCGCCGGCTACGACGTGGTGAGCAGCAGCGAAACCCCGGGGTTCGGCGACCAGATCAAGGACGCATACTACCGCAACCAGTTTACCGGAGCGCCGGTCGGGCAATTCTCACTCGTCGGGCTCGGCGCCGCCAACGAGCAGGACATCGACTCGACCATCGTGGCCATCAGCGGCGCAACGATCAGCAGCACCGCCGTCGTCCAGGCCATGAACCACTACCTGATGCAACTGAAGGACCAACTCCAGCAGAAAGGGCTGATCGGCCATGGCAGCAACCCTTGACGGACGAAACGTGTATACAGAGGCCGTCGCCACGGGTCTGTGGCGTGAGATCCCGGTCTTTCGCATGCTCCTGGGCACCTGCCCGACCCTGGCGGTGACCGCCGCGTTCAAGCCGGCGCTGACGATGGGGCTGTGCGTGATCTTCGTGCTCGTGTGCAGCAACATCATGGTCAGTCTGATGCGAAAGGGTCTGCGTCCGCACGTCCGCATCCTGCTGTTCACGCTGACGATCGCCACCTTCGTGACCATCGCGGACCTCTTCCTGCGAGCCTACCAGCCGGTGATGAGCGAGACCCTGGGCCCATACGTTCCGCTGATCATCGTCAACTGCGTGATCATCTGGCGGGCCGAGGCCCGGGCCAGCAACAGCGGCGTCCTGCTGAGCATCGTGGACGGCCTGGCCATGGGCGTGGGATTCACCATCGCCCTGTGCGTTCTGGCCACGATCCGCGAAATCCTCGGCACCGGCCACCTCTTCGAGATCCAGGTCCTGCCCAAGGCCTTCCCCGCATGGGCGGCGATGGGCATGCCGGTGGGCGCGTTCCTGACGTTCGGGTTCGTGCTCGGGTTCATCAACTACGTCAGCCGGAAACGGAGCTAAGGGAGTCGCACGATGGATTTGCTGTACGTTCTGCTCACGGGCTTCATCTCCGTTGTCCTGATCAACAACCTCGTATTCACGAAGTTCCTGGGGATCTGCCCGTACATCGGAGTCTCCGGGCGGATCGACATGGCCTTTGGCATGGGCTTGGCGGTCACGTTCGTCATGACGCTCAGCGGCACCCTCACCTGGATGATCGACCACTGGCTGCTGATGCCCCTGAACCTCGAGGTGGCCCGGTACGTGGCCTTCATCATGGTGATCGCGGCCGCCGTGCAACTGGTGGAGATGTACTTGAAGAAATTCTTCCCTTCCTTGTACGAGAGCTTCGGCATCTTTCTGCCTCTGATCACGACCAACTGCGCCATCCTGGGTCTGTGCCTGTTTCTCGTCGTCTGGGGCACCAGCACCCTGATTGAGGCGGTGGTCCTGAGCTTCGGCGGAGGCATCGGCTTCACCATCGCGATTTGCATCATGGCCGGGATTCGCGAGAACATGCAGATGGTCGACGTGCCCGAGTCCCTGCGTGGGGCTCCGATCACGCTGATCACGGCGGGACTTCTGGCCCTGGCCTTCATGGGATTTGCAGGAATCATATGATCATGTTGACAGGTGTCTTAGGAGCAATGAGTGGCGTGTGGCTGGCCGGTCTGATCATGCTCGGCCTGGGCCTGGTCTTTGCAGTGGTCCTGCTCGTCGCCAGTGAAAAACTCAAGGTTCCCATCGACCCACGGGTCACCCAGGTTTATGAGGTCCTGCCTCATCTCGATTGCGGGGCCTGTGGCTATCCCGGTTGCAGTGGATACGCCAAGGCGGTGATCGCCAACCCCGAACTGCTCGGTCAGTGCGCGCCGGGCGGGGCCGACGCCGCCGGCAGGATCGCCGCCATCCTGAACCTGCAAATCAGCGAGTCCGGGCCGGCCAAACGACCGATCGTCCATTGCCGGGCCCACACGGTGGACCGAACCTACTACGCCCAGTATGAGGGCATTCCGAGCTGCACCGCCGCCAACGCGCTGGCCAATGCGCAGGCGTGCAAGTTCGGATGCCTCGGGTTTGGAGACTGCGTCCGCGCCTGCAAGTTCGATGCGCTGCACGTAATCGATGGTCTGTCCACCGTGGACTACAACAAGTGTACTGGCTGCGGCGCCTGCTCGAAGGCCTGCCCGCGGAGCCTGATCGAGATGGTCCCCTTCAGCCACGAGAACATGATGACCGTCGCGTGCCGCAGCCGGGAGAACGGCAAGAGCACGCGGGCCTTCTGCCAGGTCGGCTGCATCGGCTGCGGCCTGTGCGCCAAACAGAGCGAGGCCTTTACCGTCGCCGACAACCTCGCCCGCATGGACTACACTAAATACGCTCCCTGCGGCGAGAACGAGGCTGCCTGCAACAAGTGCCCCACCGGCGTCATCGTCTACCGCGGCAAAACCGCCCCACCCCCGCGCGAACCCAAAGCCAAATCTGCCCCATCCGCCGCGTCACAAGGATAGTGCCGCCAGTGATACAGTATCTGAACCCAGGCGCGCTCGTACGAAGCTAACGTTGGTCCAAGATTCGCTCCAACTCGGTGATTAGAGGTGGCAGGTCGTCGGTGATCGTATCCCAGAGGACTTTCAAGTCTATCATGTCGTAGCCGTGCACCAGCCTGTTCCGCATGCCTCGGGCCTTCTGCCAAGGAATGGAGGGATAACGCTTTTGTCCGGCATCACTGACGCGGCTCGCTGCCTCGCCAATGACTTCGACGAGGCGCACCAAGGCCAACTGGAGCATTCGATTCCGCCTCAGGTCTTCCGGATCATTACCTGTCAGCATTTCCACCGCCTCGCGGGAGTAGTCCAGCATATGTCGGATGCGCATCATGTCGTCATGCTGCGTCATAGTGGATCTCCGCTTCGGCCAGGACCTGGTCCCTGAAGTAGTCGGACAAGAAGCCAGGGGTATTCAGATCGACCCTGCGGCCCAGCATGTTGCTCAAGTCGATCTCCATGCCGGCCAGGCGAAGCAAACCCACCTTTGCCTCCGGCTCGAACTCGACGAGGACGTCGACGTCGCTGTTGGGCCCGAAGTCGTCGCGCAGGACCGAGCCAAACAGGGACAGCCGGCGGATGCGGTTGGCCCGGCAGAACGTCGCGATCCTCTCTTTCGGGATGTCGATCTGTGCCTTTGCCATGGTGATTCCATTATAGCCTTGCGCCGAATCCCTGCAACGGTGGACACAAGCGGCGGGATCAGCGGACGTAGGCTTTCGCGCCGCTGCTGAAGATCGGTTGAGCATCCCGGCCGACGGGAATAAGGATCGCCTCAACATCGGAGATGCTCTCGATCAAGGCGAGGCCCGCGTCCGGTCCAAGGACGTTCACGGCGGTTGACAGTGCATCGGCGGTGATCGCATCCGGCGCGATGATCGTGTCGCTGACCAGCTTGCGTGCGCCTTTGCCGCTTCCGGCATCTATGATGTGGCTCTCCTTGCTGCCCTGGACCTTGACGAACCTGCGGTAGTCTCCGCTGGTGGCTACGCTCTCGTCCGTTATCGTCAGAACCAGCAGGAGCTTCGAGCCGCCCAGTTCGTCCGGCGCCACATTCGGGTCCTGCAGGCCGACCCGCCAGCAATCCTGTCCCTTCGGGGGCTGTCCGAAGCAGCGGATGTTGCCGCCCAAGTCCACCATTCCGCCGACGGCGCCTCGCTTCTTCATCGCCGCAACCGATTTGTCGACCGCATAGCCCTTGGCAATGCCGCCCAAATCGATCTTCATGCCTTCAACAGCGAAACGCACTGTTCGAGCATTCGGATCGAGCAGCATCTTGTCGTAACCCACCTTGCTCCTGGCCTCGGCGATGTCGGCCTCCGTCGGCACGGTATCCGTGTCGCCGGCGCGGCGCCACAGCTCGCCCAGAGCGCCAATCGTAACGTCGAATGCGCCGCCGGATAACTCGCTGAACTGCCTGGCCTTCTCCAGGACCTCGAAGGTCGCTTCGTCGACCTCGACCGCGCTTTGGTAAGCCTCGCGATTGACCGTGTTCAGCTCGGAGCCGGGGTTGTGGTAACTCATCAGTTCATCGATGCGCTTTTGCTCTTCGAACGCGGCGGCGATACAGGTGCGCGCCACCTTCTCGCTCCGAGCGATGGCCACAGCGCGGGAGAATGTCCCCATGACGACCTTGTAGCCGCTGTCGACCTGGACCATCTTCCCAGTCGTCAGGCCCACATAGAGGGCGCCCCCAAGCAGCAGACAGACGACTACGACGGCAATTCCGCGACCGGTTCTGCTCATGGCAACCTCAGGCATCCTTCGGCGGGATGCGCCCCGCCGCATCTATCGAGACCATGCGAAACCCGGTATAATAGCCGCATGACAGACAGAAAGATAGAGATACTGGCCGACCGGGTCGAGCGCGAGTTCCTTCCCTTCGTGCGCCGGCCGGCTCGCTATATCGGTGGTGAAGTCAACCAGGTCCGCAAGAATCTGGACCGGTGCGAACTGACCGTAGCGTTGTGCTTTCCCGACGTGTACGAAGTGGCCATGTCCAACACGGGCTTAGCCCTGATCTACCACGTCCTCAACAGCCTGGGCGGCGTCGCGGCCGAGCGCGTTTTCGCACCCTGGGTGGACGCCGAGGCGGTCCTGCGCGAGAAGGACATACCTCTTTTCAGCCTGGAATCGAAGGCGTCGTTGGCCGGCTTCGACATGATTGGTTTCAGTCTCAGCAACGAGCTTTGCTACACGAACGTGCTGAACATGCTCGACCTGGCCGGGCTGCCCCTTCGACGCGAGCAGCGGGCGCAGGACGATCCGCTGGTCATCGCGGGCGGCGGGATGGCCAATTGCTGCGAACCGATCGCGGACTTCATCGACCTGTTCGTTCTGGGCGAGGCGGAGGAAGCCGTCGTCAAACTGGCGGAGCTTCTGATCGCGGCAAAGAAGGATGGAAGAGCCAGAGACGAGGTTTTGCTCGAGATCGCACAGCGATTCGACTGGGCCTATGTCCCCCGCTTCTACAACTTCGAATACGACGATTCGCACATCACCTCCTTCCAGGCTCGAAACGAAGCGCTCCCGACTCGATTCCACAATGCCGTGGTCGGGGATTTCGAGAATGCACCGGTCTCAACACATCCCATCGTCCCGTTTGCCGAAGCGGTCCACGAGCGGGTCAGCATCGAGATCATGCGGGGTTGTCCGGGCCGCTGCCGGTTCTGCCAGGCGAGCTTCTGCCGACGGCCGATCCGCTACCGAAGCGATGAGAAGGTCTTCGAACTGGCCAGGGCCTCGCAGGAGACGACGGGGTTCGACACCGTGAGCCTGCTGAGTCTGTCGAGCGCCGACTACCCGCCTCTCGAAGAGTTGGTCGCCCGGCTGAAAGGGTATTTCGAAGACAGAAAGGTAGGCCTTTCCGTCCCGAGTCTTCGCGTGGACCAGCAGCTTCACCTGCTGCCAAGGTACTTCACCTCGGTGCGAAAGAGCGGCCTGACCATCGCGGTGGAGGCGGCCAGCGAGAACCTGCGCCAGATCGTCAACAAGCCGCTGAAAGACGAGGACCTGTTCGCCGCAGTCGAGGCAGCGTATCAATCCGGCTGGCAGAAGCTGAAGCTCTACTTCATGATCGGCCTGCCCGGCGAGACACTCGATGACGTCAAGGCGATCGTCGATCTGTCCGACAGGCTGGCGAGACTCCGCAAGAGCGTCGACAACCGGATCGCCCA
Organism: uncultured Pirellulales bacterium; assembly: GCA_964579055.1. Lineage (GTDB taxonomy): Bacteria > Planctomycetota > Phycisphaerae > Sedimentisphaerales > Anaerobacaceae > Anaerobaca. Next base: position 50,381 of record CAZOFX010000020.1, on the reverse strand, counting down.
ACTGAACATCACGGTCAGTTGGTTCGTGCCGAAGCCTCACACCCCCCTCGGCTGGTTTGGCCAGAGACCGAGAGAATACTTCCAGCAGGCACGGGAGCTGGTCCTTGACGAGAAGCAGCGGCGTCGTGCGAACCACCTGCGCTTCAAGTTCCACGACATCCAGCGGAGCCTTCTCGAATCGGCCATCGGCCGGGGCGACCGGCGTTGCGGCCAAGTCATCGAAGCCGCGTGGCGTGACGGCGCGCGTTTCGATCTCTGGGACGAATGCTTCGACTACGAGCGATGGCGGACCGCCTTCGCCGCAGCGGGCATGGAACTGGAGGCCGTCGCACAGAAAGCGTTCGAGCCGGACCAGATACTGCCCTGGGACCACCTTGGAGGTCCGGACAAAGAATACCTCCTGAGGCACTACCACGACGCCATGAGCTCGCTGTGAGCGCCGGGCCGTTGCGTCCGAGAACCTCGGGGCCGCCTTCTCCCGCCCGGGGCTGTCCGCCGAGCCGGCATCCGCATGGCCGCTGATGCGCGCTGGCACCCCCCTGGGCGACCCGCGAATCGCTTCGCCTTAACATGCCATAGAAACAGGACTTACAAAGAGATCACGCGTCCAAGATCCCGCGAAACACAGCGGAGATCGTCCCTGCTCAATCATGACTGGGACCGTCCGGATGGTTGCACGACGCGAACGCATTGGAAACCGGCACCTAATGTGCCGATGAATGCTGTATCAGCAAAGGGAGACGGGATCCTCCGGACCTCCCATGCTGAAATCGAATCAACGTGGCTTCTCAGACTATGGCCTGTGAAGCGGAGCGTACCCGGGAGCAGGTGGACCGGACCAGGAAAACGGATGGAAAGCATAAGAGAACACTGGCCGCAACCAAGAGGTTCAGAGCCTGCCGCACCGGTGCAGATACGAGAGGGAGCCAGCGATGCGCAATTGTAAGCCGATTCTGCTTGTGGAAGACGACACCATTGACGCCATGACCGTCAAGCGGGCCTTCAAGGAGTTGAAGGTGATCAACCCTTTGGCGCACGCCTTGAACGGAGAGGACGCGCTTGCCTATCTGCGAGAGGGAGAAGGCGAGAATCCCTGCGTCATCCTGCTCGATCTGAACATGCCGAAGATGAACGGCGTCGAATTTCTCAAGATCGCCAAGGATGATCCATCCCTGAAGAAGATCCCTGTAGTGGTTCTGACGACATCGAATGAAGAGCGCGACATCATCGAAAGCTTCAAGCTGGGTGTGGCCGGCTACATCGTCAAGCCGGTGGACTACCGCAAGTTCGTCGAGGCCATCCGAACGATCGACCTCTATTGGACGCTGAGCGAACTGCCCGACGCCGACATCGTACCGCAACCGTCGTGCGGCCAGAAGCCGCTTGCCGCAGAGCGCTGAGGTGTCCCGCCGATCTCTGCCGGTCCGTGCCCGCATCCAATCACCCAACCATCCTTCTGCCAACGTGCGCGGTTGACGACCCCGCCGCCCCTCCTATAATGCGCCGGTAGCCGGCCGGACCGCATTCCACATGGTCTGTTGGCAGTGACGTACCAGAAGCCATTGTCGACCGAGTACAGGGACGCATCGTGTCTGGAACGATGTTGTCGTGCGCCTTGCACGAAATTTCTTTGTCACACCAATAGGGAGTATGCCATGTCAAGGAAGACGGCAGCCGCTGCGACACTCATCGTGGTGGCGATGGGCACCGTGATCCGGGCGCAGGATTCGGCCCTGGCCGACGAGAACGCCCCCGGCGAGGAATGCAACGTCTTCACCGCCGGCGCAAATCGGGTTTTCCGCTCCTGGTCCATCAACCTGGACATCGTTCAACCCATCAGCAACTGCATGACGTTCACGGCAGGACTCTTCGGAGGGGCAGAACCTCGACTCCTGCTTCGGCGCCATCGGCCAGGGGGTACGAGCCGTCGGCCGCCCTGTGGCCTGAATGCCTCAAACACAAGTTCTGAATTTTCGTTTGACATCTCCTTCCTGTGGTATTATAAATTTGGTTTTACATTGCACTCGCAACCGCAGTCGAAACAGATGCGATGTCGGCCGGATTTGACATCGCCGGCAAGGAGCGGAATGGGAAGCCTTCAAGACGAACTGTTGATCACGTAAAAGGAGAACGCAATGACGCAAGAGAAAGCCATCAACTCTCTGATGACCGAGAATCGGACATTTCCGCCGCCCGAGGCAGTCCGCAAGAACGCCTACGTCTCGAGCCTGGAGCAGTACACGCAGATGTGGGAAAGGTCGATCAAGGACCCGGACGGATTCTGGCTGGAGCAGGCTCAATCGCTGTCCTGGTCCAAAAAGCCGACCAAGAGCCTCGAATACACCTGGGACACCAAGAGCCGCACGATTGAACACACCTGGTTCGCCGACGGCCAGTTGAACGTCTCTTACAACTGCCTCGACCGGCATCTCAAGACGCCGACCGCCAAGAAGACGGCACTGATCTGGCAGGGAGAGATCGACTCGAACGTCAGAAAATACACGTACGAGCAGTTGCACAAGGAAGTCTGCAAGTTCGCCAACGTCCTGAAGTCCAAGGGAATCAAAAGGGGCGACCGCGTGGCGATCTACATGCCCATGGTCCCGGAGCTTCCGATCGCGATGCTCGCATGCACGCGCATCGGAGCCATTCACTCGATCATCTTCGGCGGCTTCAGCGCCGACGCGCTCGAAGGACGCATCAACGACTCCGAGTGCCGAATGCTGATCACCTCCAACGTGTCGCTACGCGCGGGCAAGCACATCCCGCTGAAGAACATCGCCGACGAAGCCCTGAAGAAGACCCCGTCGATCGAGTGCGTCATCGTGACACAGGAGACGGACGATCCCTGCCACATGCAGCCGGGACGCGACGTGTGGTACCACGAGGAGATGGCCAAGGCCGGCGAGCAGTGCGAGCCCGAGAAAATGAACGCCGAGGATCCGCTGTTCATCCTCTACACCTCCGGCTCCACCGGCAAACCCAAGGGCGTGGTCCACACCACCGCCGGCTACCTGCTGCACGTGGCTCTGAGCCACAAAGTCATTTTCGACGTCCATGACAAGGACGTCTACTGGTGCACGGCTGATATCGGCTGGGTGACCGGGCACAGCTACATCGTCTATGGCCCGCTGGCCAACGGGGCCACCACCCTGATGTTCGAGGGAGTGCCGACCTATCCGGACGCGGGTCGGTTCTGGCAGGTATGCGACAAGTTCGGCGTGACCGTGTTCTACACCGCCCCCACGGCGATTCGCGCGCTGATGCGACTGGGTGAAGAATGGCCCGCGAAGTACAAGCTGAACACGTTGCGCATCCTGGGCACGGTCGGTGAGCCGATCAATCCGGAGGCGTGGATCTGGTACTACAAGCACATCGGCCACGAGCGATGCCCCATCGTGGACACCTGGTGGCAGACCGAGACCGGCGGCATTCTGATCACGCCGCTGCCGGGGGCGTTCACGCTCAAACCGGGCAGCGCGACCAAGCCGTTCTTCGGCGTGGACCCGATCATCCTGCGGGATGACGCCAGCGAGTGCGGCCCCAACGAGGGAGGCAAGCTCTGCATCCGCAAGCCCTGGCCGGGCATGATGCGGACCATGTGGGGCGACCACGACCGTTTCATCGACACCTACTTCACCATGTTTGCCGACCAGTATTTCACCGGCGACGGATGCCGCGTCGATCCGGACGGCGATTACTGGCTGATGGGACGCATCGACGACGTGGTCAACGTTTCCGGCCACCGCATCGGCACCGCCGAGGTCGAGAGCGCCCTGGTCAGCCATGCCAAGGTCGCCGAGGCCGCGGTGACCCCTATGCCGCACGAGATCAAGGGACAGGCCCTGTACGCCTTCGTGACTCTCAAAGAGGGCATCCACGAGAGCGATGACTTGAAGAAGGAACTCGTCACGCACGTCCGCAAGGAGATCGGCCCGATCGCCGCACCGGACGTGATCCAGTTCGCACCGGCGCTGCCGAAGACGCGTTCCGGCAAGATCATGCGGCGCATCCTCCGCAAGATCGCCGAGAACAACACCGACAATCTCGGTGACATCACGACCCTGGCCGATCCGCACGTCGTGGAAGTCCTGGTCAAAGGCCGCGGAAAATAGTGAGTTCCCCACAGCGTGTCGGAAAAGCAGACGAAATCTTCGTTCAGCAAGCTCATAGGTGACAGCGTCACAACCCAACAGCGTGACGCTGTCACCTCGAGAACGCGCAACTTCTCGCACGATCTCTCGGATAGCCCTTTCCCACGCCGGGCGCATCGCTGTTTCATGCGTTCGGTATCCTGTTTCAGAAAGGATTCCACATGGCGGATTCAACCGACCAGCATACGGCCCTTCCCTCCGAACCTGCAACCAGCCACGGATGGACAGTCACATTCGCAGGCACAGGAATCAATCTCGCGCTGGGGATTCTCTACGCATGGAGCGTGTTCAAAACGCCCATCGGCAAGGAGTTCGGCTGGGACTCTCAGCGGCTCAACGATCCTTACGCCGTATGTTGTCTGGTATTTGCCTTTGCCATGATTCTGGCCGGGCGATGCCAGGACCGGCTGGGTCCGCGCATCACAGCGTTCATCGGCGGTCTGCTCGTCAGTGGTGGTTTGCTGTGGATCTCGACGACGACGAGTTACGGCGCCTGGGTCCTCGGCTTCGGCGTATTGGTGGGCGCCGGCATCGGTTTCGGTTATTCTTCCGCGACGCCGCCGGCGTTGAAATGGTTTCCTCCAGCCAAGACCGGCCTGATCGCCGGCCTGGTCGTCGCCGGCTTCGGCCTGGCTTCGGTGTATATCGCGCCCCTGTCGAAGTATCTCCTGTCGCACTACGGCGTGCTGGGCGCGATGCGATTCTATGGGATCGCGTTTGCGCTCGTGGTCTGCGGTTTGTCGCTCCTGCTGGTCAATCCGCCCGCCGGCTACGTTGCAGCGGTCCGTCCGACCGCCAAGAAGGCCATCGCGACCGGCACCACCGCTACGCCAGGCGAGATGCTGCGAACGCCGGTGTTCTACCTGCTCTGGGTCATGTACTTCATCGGCGCCGGCGCGGGCCTGATGGTCATCAGCAGCGTCAACGGCATGGCACAGAAGAGCATGGGTGAGGCGGCCTTCATCGCTGTCGCGGTGCTGGCCATTGGCAACGCCGCCGGTCGGATCGTAGCTGGTCTCCTGTCCGACCGGATCGGACGCCGCTGGACCCTGATGATCGTGCTGCTGTGCCAAGCGGTGCTGATGGTGCTCGCGATTCCGATCACCGGGTCTGCGAACACACCGGCTGTGGCGCTCGTGCTGATTGCAACCTTCATCGGATTCAACTATGGCGCGAATCTGTCGCTGTTCCCGTCTTTCACCAAGGATCTCTGGGGTCTTAGGAGCTTCGGCATGAACTATGGCATCATGTTCACCGCCTGGGGCGTCGGTGGGTTCGCTCTGCCGCGTCTCCAGCAGATGCTCCAGACTCGCTCGGGGAATTACACCTCGTCGTTCCTCGTGGCATCTCTGCTGTTGCTGCTGGGGACCGCGCTGACGTTCCTCCTCAAGCCACCGAAACCCAAGATCACAGCGGTGATGGCGCAGGAAGCATGAAGCCAAGAACAAGGAAGGGCAGGAAGGTAGGGGCCGGAGACCCTTGCCTCTTTCTCCTCGCAGCGACGTTTCAGTCTTTTCGCCCCTGGGGTCCGGCGCGCAACGAAGCCGGATCACGTGGTCAGCCGCAGTGACAGGTTCACAGTCCGTGGATGGGGAAGACCTTGGCCTTGATGATGTCGATCGAGGCCATCAGAGCGGGCAGGACCGCCTGTCTCTGCTCTTCACTGACCGCCAGTTCCCGGTCGCGCAGGCCTCCCCGCCAGTCCGTACTCTCCATCATGACGCCACCCATCAGAGGACCGAGGTCCGGGTCATCGTCCTCCCCGGTGAAGACGGTCCAGGCCAGCGCCCAGGCGCGGACGGAGTTTTCCACGTTGTAGCCGCCGCCACCGGTGGCGAGAATCGGCTTGCCGAAGTTCAACAGGTGCCTGATGATCTCAGCATAGGCGTTGTTGGTCAGATGTAGATGGGCGAGCGGGTCGCCCGCCAGCGCGTCCACACCCAGCTCGAAGACAATCACGTCGGGATCGAAGGTGCCGATCAGAGGAAGCACCACAGACCCGAAAGCGTCCAGGTAGGCGCGGTCGTAGGTCCCCACAGGCAACGGGAGATTGACGCAATACCCCTTGCCCCGGCCCTCGCCGATCTCGTCCTCGAATCCGGTTCCCGGAAAGAGCATCCTGGGGTTCTCGTGAACGGAGATGGTCATCACATCCGAACGGTCGTAAAAGGCCCGGGCGACACCGTCGCCGTTGTGCACGTCCACATCCAGATAGAGGACCCGCCGGCCCGCCTCGGCCAGAACCGAACAGGCAATCGCATTGTCATTGATGTAGCAGAACCCCGCCGCCTTTTCGGGAAAGGCATGGTGATAACCCCCGGACGGATTGAACGCGACGTCCGCCTGCCCCGAAAGGATGAGGTCTGCCCCTGCGAGCGTCGCGCCGGTCGCAAGCACCGCGTAGTCGTACATGCCGCGGAAGATGGGGACATCGTCGGTTCCGATGCCCATGTGCAGCGCCTGGATGTCCCATTGTCCCTGGTCCGCCTTCTTCAGGGCGTGCAGATAGCGGGCGGAATGGAAGAGCTTCAGCGCCCGCCGATCGGCAGGGATGGGAGCCACTTCGCTGATCCCCTGCCCCGAGAGCAGTCCCATCGAGTAGAGGGTCTTGCGGAGCCTCCCGGCCCGTTCGGGTCGGAAGGGGCAACCCTCCGGGTAGCGGTACTGCTCGATCTGGTCCGAGTGAATGAAGGCAGCTCTTCGTCCGGACAAGGTCAATCCTATGCGTGTTATTTGGTCAGGTCGTACGAGACGTTGTAGACGTCTCCATCAAATTCCACGTTGACTTTGTACCCAGAATTCTGGAAGACCGCCAGCATCGGTCGGTTGTCCGGCAACACCTTCGCATAGAAGCGTTTGACGCCACGCTGCCTGGCCACCTGCGTGATGTAGTCCAGCAGAAACGTGCCCATCCCTTTCTGCTGCCACTCGTCCTGCACGAGGAAGGCCACCTCGGCCGCCAGGGTCTTGGGGTCGAGGTAGTACTGGGCGATCGCAACCATGTCGTCTCCGCCGACCCCGGGGACCATACCGACGATGGCGATGTCACTCTTGTAGTCGATGTTCGTCAATTGCTGGACGTCCTTGTGCGGGAAGGCCACCGTCCGCGTCATGTAGCGGGTTCGAACCGACTGCTCGCTGAGCGAATAGAGCATTTCAGACAGGGCCGGCTCGTCGACCGGTTTGATCGGACGGAAGAAGATCTCCGTTCCGTCCCGCAAGGTGGCGTAATGCTCCAGCTCTTCGGGGTAGTTCACCTGGTCCCACGACAGCTCGATCTGGTCCTGGTAGATATAGTTCTTGGCCTTGGCCGCCTGGATCAGGCCCTTGCGGAACTTCGGATGGGCGATGTTGATCAGATCAAGCACACGCTGTCGGATACTCTTGCCGTGCAGATAAGCGATCCCGTACTCGGTCACGACGTAGTGGACGTCGGCTCGCGTGGTCACCACGCCGGCCCCCTCCGTCAGGTGAGGCACGATGCGGGAGATCTGGCCGTTTTTGGCCGTCGAAGGCATGGCAATCACCGCCTTGCCCCCGCGGCTGCGCGCCGACCCGCGGATGAAATCCACCTGCCCTCCGATGCCGCTGTAGAACTTGTGACCCAGCGAATCGGCACAGACCTGTCCGGTCAGATCGATCTCCAGGCCGGTGTTGATCCCGACCATCTTGTCATGCTGGCTGATGACGTTGACGTCGTTGACGTACTCGGTGGGATAGAATTCGAAGAACGGATTGTTGTCGATGTAGTCGTAGAGTTTCTTGGACCCCATGCAGAAACTGGCGACGATCTTGCCGCGATTGAGCGATTTCTTCGCGCAGGTGATCGCGCCGCAGTCGATCAGGTCCATGATCCAGTCGCTGAACATCTCCGTGTGGATACCGAGATCCTTCTTGTAGACAAGATACTCGGCCAGGGCCTGCGGGATGCGTCCGATGCCACATTCGATGGTGCTGCCATCCTCGACGAGCTGGGCCACGTTCTGTCCGATCCGGCGGAGCGTCTCGTCGGGCTCGTCGATCGGGACCTCGATGATCGGCTCGTCGTACGGGACCAGCACATCGATGGTATTGACGTGCAGGAAGCTGTTGCCATGCGTTCGCGGCATATGGCTGTTGACCTGCGCGATGACGTAGCGGGCGTTGGCGGCGGCTGCCTGCACGATGTCCACGGAGACGCCGAGACTGCACAAGCCGTTGGCGTCCGGCGGAGCCACCGAGATCAGCGCCACATCGACGGGAATGCGTCCGCTTTCGAACTCGGCGGGAATCTCCGACAGGAAGATCGGCGTGTAGTCGCCGACTCCCCGATCCAGCGCATGCCGGACGTTGTCCGCGATGAAGAAGCTGTTCATCTTGAACTTCTCGCGGAACTTGTCGTCCACGTAGGGAGCCTCTCCCATCGTCAGCAGGTGCACGATGTGCGCATCGTAGATGTGATCGGAGTACTCCACCAGCGAGCGAACCAGATGCTGCGGTTGCGCGCAGCCGGTCCCGATGAAGACGCTGTTGCCCGATTTGATCAGTTTCATCGCCGCGGAGGCGGCCTTCACCTTGTCTTTGTATTTCGCTTGCCAATCGATTGCTTGCATGTCACTTCTCTACACTAATTCTGGCGTCTACAGCAATGGGCGTGGTCCCCGGAAGGCCCACGACATACGGATTGATGTCCATCTCCTGAATCTGAGGGAACTCCGTCACCAACTGGCTGAGCCGCTGGAGTCCCTCGGCAATCACTTCAATATCCACTCCCTCCTGGCCGCGAACGCCTTTGAGGAGTTGGTACGTCTTGGTGTTCACCAACATCTGCTTGGCCTCATCCTCTGTCAGAGGAGCCAGGTAGAATGCCACATCCTTGAGGACCTCGACCATGATTCCGCCCATGCCGAACATCATCAGCGGGCCGAAATGCGGATCGCGATGCATGCCGAGGATGACCTCCCGCCCGCTGGAACACATCTCCTGGACCAGCACGCCCAGGATATGGGCCTTCGGCGCCTTCTTCGGGATACGGTACATCATCAGGTCGAACGCGTCCTTGACCTCCTGGGCGCTCTTGAGACCGACCTTGACCCCGCCGACGTCGGACTTGTGCACGATGTCCGGCGACCAGATCTTCAGCACGACCGGATAGCCGAGCTGCTCGGCAATGTTGGCCGCCTGCTCGGGCGTCGTGGCAATCGAGCCGCTCGGGGTCGCGAAGCCGTAGGCCTCCAGGATTTCCTTGGATTCCGCCTCGCCGATCTCCCGGGCGCCATGTCGCAGATGCCTTTCGATGATGCTCTCGACCTTGCGACGATTGACCGGAAACAGCCGCACGACCCGTTTCGGTCGGGCACGCCATCGAACATAGTCTGCCATCGCCTTGATCGTGACCACGGCCGCTTCCGGGGAATCATACTGCGGGACTTTCGCCTCTCGAAACACCTTGACGCCCTCCTCGACTTTGCTGGCGCCCATGAAGCAGGCGAGAATCGGCTTGTCGGGCTTGCGTCGGGACATCCTGACGATGGCCTCGGCCGTCTCTTTGGCCTCCGTCATGGCCTGCGGCGTCAGAAGGATCAACACCGTCTCCACATTCGGATCGTCAAGGAGCACGTCGAGCGCGAACTCATAGCGGTCCGCCAACGCATCGCCGAGTACATCCACGGGATTGTGGAAGTTCGCGGCGGACGGCAGTTTGGTCTTCAGCTTCTCGATCGTTTCGGGACTGAGCTTGGCGAAGGTCAGGCCCTCTCGTTCGATCGCGTCGGCCGCCATGATGCCGGCGCCGCCGGCGTTCGTGAGGATCACGACGCTGGGTCCTTTGGGCAGTGGCTGGTTGGCGAAGGCCTGAGCGAAATCGAACTGCTGTGTGATGGAATCGCAGCGAATGACCCCGGCCCGTGTGAACATGGCCTCATAGGCCACCTCGCTGCCGGCCAGCGACCCGGTGTGCGACGACGCCGCCTTGGCGCCCGCCGTGGTCCCCCCGGACTTCATCAGGAGAATCGGCTTCTCATGGGAGATTTGCTCGGCGGCATGGACGAACGCGTTTCCGTCCTTGATGTTCTCCAGATAGCCGGCAATGACCGTCGTGTTGGGGTCTTCGGCCAGCGCTTCGACCAGATCCAACTCATCGACGTCCGCCTTGTTGCCGATACTGAACAGACTGCTGAAGCCAATGCCGTTGGCTTTGGCGGTGTCCAGGATGGCCGCCAGCAGCGCACCCGACTGAGACAGGTAGCCGATCCCCCCGACCTCCGGAAGATCCCCTCCGAAACTGGCGTTCAGCTTCGAAGCCGTTACGGTCACACCCAGGCAGTTCGGTCCGATGATCCGAATGCCCGCCCGACGCGCGACGCGCACGACCTCGTCCTCAAGCTTCTTGCCCTCTTCTCCAATCTCCTTGAAGCCGGCCGTGATGATGATCACCGCCTTCGTGCCGATCTTGGCGCATTCCTCGATGACGCCCAGCACAAACTTGGCCGGGACAATAACGATCACCAATTCCGGCGTCTCGCCGATCGAGGTAAGGTCCGGGTAGCACTTGAGGCCTTCGACCGAGTCCGTGCTCCGGTTGACAGGCCATATCTTCCCCGCGAAACCCGACGAGATCATGTTAACCAGAATCTCGTACCCCACCTTGCCCTTCTGCCGCGACGCTCCTACGATAGCGACGGATTTCGGAGAAAAGAAGCTTTTGAGACTCATCTGGCGGAATGTCCTTTCTTGTACTACGTGGTTCCCTGCAAAAGGAATGGATTGTATGGCATGCCCCCTCTGTCTGCAACAGTTTTCCGGTGAACGAGGATGGAAAACTGCCGGCGTTCCGATTCGCCGCCGGCCGCAAATCTACTTCCGAAAGGCAGGCAGGTCGGGCTCGATATGGACCGTGAGATTGACCGGGCAGGCCACCTCGCGATCCAGAGTCTCTTCCAGTCTTTCGGAGATTTCGTGAGCCGCCGCCACATTCAGCTCCGGGTCGACCAGGATGTGAACGTCAAGAAACAGCTCCCGCCCCACCGTGCGACTCCGCAGCCGATGCCACTGGCGAATCTCATGGTGGCTGTCGATCAACTTCACAACCTGCTCGACCGTCTGCGGATCGACGACCCCTTCGGTCAGCTCCCGCAGCGAGTCGCCGATGATCTTAACACCCACGAGGATGATCATCAGTCCGACGGCAATGGCCGCCACCTGATCGCCATGATCGAATCCGATGTACAGCGCCGCGTAGCCGATCAGCACGGCAACGGAGCTGAGCGCATCGCTGCGATGATGCCAGGCATTGGCATAAAGTGCTGTGCTGTTGGATCTTACAGCAACGCGTCTCGTGGCCTGATAGAGGGCCTCCTTCGCCAGAATCGACAGCACCGCCGCGAACAGAACGGGCCAGTGCGGCACCACTGCTTCATTCCTCGTGATCGCCAGCGTGGCATAGTAGATCATGGCCCCGCCGACGAGGATCAACACAATCGCGACGAGAACCGCGGAGAACGTCTCCAGCCGGCCGTGTCCGTAGGGGTGTGACTTGTCCGGCTTCCTGGCCCCCAGATACAGCCCGAGCAAAACCGCCAGGTCGGTCACCAGATCGCTGAGCGAATGGATCCCGTCGGCAACCATAGCGAGAGAGGAAAAGACCAGCCCGACCGCGACCTTGACCACCGAGAGGGCAATGTTCACAACCATGCCCACGTAGGTAATCCACCGAATCTGTCGGACAGCCGCGTCGTTCTTGTCGTTGACTGCCACCGGTCTACCCCAGCGCGGACTCGCGAATCTCCGAGACCGCCTCAATGTATCGCCGTGCCGCCGCTTCGTCCTTGGCCTCGACGATGATGCGCATGACCGGTTCGGTGTTGCTGGTCCGCAGATGCACCCAGCCGTCGTCGAAGTCGAAACGGCATCCATCGGACGTGTTCAGGGTCGCACCGGCAAACCGCTGCTTCGTCCGATCGATGATCTGCTCGGTCTGACTTGCGTTGGCCGCGAATTTGTCCTTGTGCATGTAGTAGCTGCCGATCTGGCGCACCAACTGGCTCACCGTCCGGCCCGTCTGGGCCATCAGTTGCAGGACCAGCGCCATCGCCACCAGACTGTCACGAATCGGCCCCACCCGAAGGTCAATGACGCCACCGTTTCCCTCGCCGCCGATGATACAGTCATTCGCCAGCATGGCGCTGGCGACATTGGCCTCTCCCACCGGGGTACGTATGACGCGGCCGCCGGCGGCCTTGGCCACGTCATCGATCATTCGAGAGGTAGACAAATTTGCCGCTGCCGTACCGGTATGGGAGGAATAGACATACTTGGCCGCCAGCGCCAGGGTATACTCCTCGCCGATATAAAGGCCGTTTTCATCGACGATCGCCAGCCGGTCGGCGTCCGGGTCCTGGGCGAAACCGATATCGGCACCGGCCCGCCTGACGTATTCACAGAGGCCACCCAGGTTGGCGGCGGTCGGCTCAGGCTCGTGTGCGAACAGCCCCGTCGGCTCGTCATTCAACGCGACTACCTCACAGCCCAGCTCGGCCAGCAACCGCTTCGCCACGGGCGCGCCGGCGCCGTTGACACTGTCCAGCACGATCTTGTACCTGCGGCGCGCAATCTGTTGTGACTGCACAACCGCCAATACCCTCTTTGCATGGATCTGATCGGTCTCGCAATTAACGGCCACCCGTCCGCACCGTGGCGAGCCGACAAAGGCAAACCGCTTCTCGAAGAAACGCCGGCGAATCTGTACCGCCGTTTCCGGCGGCGGCGCCATGCCGTTGTCCAGAAGCAGCTTGATCCCATTGTAGGGAAGCGGGTTGTGCGACGCCGTGATGATAACACCGCCGCGGCAACCGAGATGGCGCAGCATGATGCCCACCCCGGGGGTCGTCACCAGGCCCAGGTCGATTGCTTCTACGCCGACCGAACACAGACCGGCCATGACTGCCGAAGCAAGCATCTGGCCGCTGACGCGGGAATCCCGCCCGACGCAGACGGAAGGCCGCCGCTCACCGGCATCGGTGTCTCCCTTCAGGAAACTGCCAAAGGCACAACCATACTCGGCAGCGATGGCCGGGGTGAGATTCTCACCGACAATGCCGCGCATCCCACTGACGCTGATGATGAGTTCCTCGGCCATACCATCCATTCCTCTGGCCATACCACCCGCATGCCGCTCACAGGCGTCTAAGGAGCATTGCGGCATCCGTGCTTATGGGTCGCCGATTGCGGGTCTCTACAGCGTACAGACGTAGATCTCGTTGACGAAGTCCAGCTTGTTCAGTTCTTCGACGGCGTCGGCGCTCGGCTCTTTGTCGAGGCTGACCGCCAGGATGGCCTTGTGCTCTTCCAGTTTCTGGCCCACGCCCATGGTGCCGATGTTGATGCCATGCTTGCCGCAGACCGTGCCCACCGCCCCGATGACACCCGGCTTGTCGTCGTTGAAGATGACCAGCACCGCTCCTTGCGGCGTCATTTCGATATTGAACCCATCGATCTCGATGATGCGCAGCAGCCGCTCGCCGAACACGGAGCCGGTCACAGTACGAGTGACTTTTGTTGTGACGACCTTCGCACTGAAGCTCGATGCGACGTCTTTGGCCTCGTTGTTCTTGGTCTCGTCGATGTTGATGCCGCGTTCCTTGGCGAGCACCGGTGTGTTGACCAGATTCAGAGGCATCTCGAAATGCTTCTGAAGCAGCCCCATCAGGAAGCCGAGGGTCATCGGCTGGACGTCCATTTCGGCGACCGTCCCGCGATACTGGACTTCGATGCCTTTGATATTGCCGGGAGCGATCGTGCTGAGCAGCGCCCCGACGCGGCGGGCCAGTTCGGCATAGCGGCGGACCATCGGCGGCACGGCGCCGGCCGTCGAGGGCGCGTTGATGGCATTCTTGATCGGACCTCCCTTGATGGCATCGAGCAGGATCTCCGCCGCCTCGACTGCCACCTCCACCTGGGCTTCCTCCGTGCTGGCGCCCAGGTGCGGGGTCACCAGGCAGTTGTCCAGCTCTGCGAAGCGGATGTTCACAGGAGGCTCGCTCGAGAATACGTCGAGGGCCGCGCCGGCGATCCGCTTGGCGGCCAAGGCATTGTACAGAGCCTCCTCGTTGATGATGCCGCCGCGGGCGCAGTTGACCAGACGCACGGTCGGCTTCATCATCTCGATCTGCTTGGCGCCGATCATGTTGAGCGTCTGTTCGTTCTTCGGGACGTGAAGGCTGATGAAGTCGGATTCTTTGAAGATCCGCTCGATATCATCCGTCACCTCGACCCCCTTCTGCTGCGCGTCCTTTGGCGCGGCCAGCGGATCGTATCCGAGCACCTTCATATTGAAACCGCGGGCCATCTGGGCCACGGCCATACCGATCCGTCCGAGACCGATCAGGCCCAGAACCTTGCGGTTAAGCTGATTTCCCGTGTATTTCTTGCGGTCCCAGGCTCCCGACTTGAGGCTGTTGCAGGCCGGCACCACGTTGCGGCTCATGGCCAACATCAGCGCCATCGTGTGCTCGGCGGCGCTGAGGGTATTGCCCCCCGGCGTGTTCATCACGAGGATCCCCTTGCGGGTCGCCTCCTTGACGTCGATGTTGTCCACTCCCACGCCGGCGCGGGCGACGCCTTTGAGCTTGCCCGGATTGGCCAGGACCTTCGCCGTGACTTTGGTGTCGCTGCGAACGATCAGTCCGTCATACTCGCCGATGATGGAAACCAGTTCATCCTCACTCATCCCGGTCTTGACGACGGCTTCGACGCCGTCGGCCGCGTTGATGATATCGATCCCTTCCCGGGCCAGTTTGTCTGAAATCAGAACTTTCATCATACACAGCACTCCCGCAACTCCCCATTGTCCGTACGGCTAACCAGTACTCTGCGCCGCGAAGGCCCGGGCCAGTGTTACCGCCCAGCCGGCAGCCAGAACCACGAGCAGAACCAAGATCCAGTACGTTACCTTCGTCTCGTGCAAGAGACGATCGAAGCCCCTGAAATATATCCCAAGGACGGCTGTGAGGAAAGCCAAAAATGCCGTCAGCACGAGGACGCTGCACAGAAACGCGGCCGCCGGCTGAATGTAAAATGCATCCAACAATTCGCCTCGCGCAAAGGCGAGCACGGCGGTCGTCATGCCACAGGCCGGACAGGGCCACCCCGTTCGTTGCTTGAAGCCGCACGGATGAAAGAGCAGCCCGAAGTCGAAATTCACGCGTTGAAGAATCCACAGCCCCACGAACAGCGAGAAAATCGACAGCGATACCACCAGGGCCACACGGCGATCCGAAGCCGTTGCGCAACGAGTGAGTCTGGCGGCATTTGCCGATTGGCGTGTCAGCATAACACAGGTAGAATAGGGCTGATCGACATTCCTGTCAACAACAGCGAAGAGGTGGTTCGGTATGTGTTTGGAACAGCAGACGTTAAGCCATATCCTGGAGACGGCCATCGTCGCCGCCCGCCTGGCAGGCCAGCGGGCGATGGAAGAGATGAACTACGTCAAGGCCACTCTGAAGAACGAGACCGAACTGGTCACTGACGCAGATCGGTATTGCCAGCAGCTTATCATCGACCGCATCAAGGAGAGCTTCCCCGACCACGGTTTCATCGCGGAAGAAGGCGAGCCGGGAAGAATCTTCCGGCGCACGCCACGCGGCGAGCCGGCCATCTGGTGGGTGATCGACCCGATCGACGGGACGAACAACTTCGCCCACGCCATTCCGATCTTCACCGTCAGCATCGGCGTTCTCTATCAGGGCCGGCCGATTGCCGGCGTCGTCTTCGACCCCGCCACAGAGTCCATGTACACCGCGGTCCAAGGAGGAGACGCCCAGCTCAACGGCCGGCGCATCGAGACCGGCGAGGGTGACATCACGTCGGTGAACAGCGTGGGGCTCGACAGTCACTTTGCCGATCCCCTGCCGCCCTGGGTCGCTCGCATCATCCGCCAGTCGCGATTCCGCAACTTCGGAACGACCGCGCTGCAACTGGCGTATGTGGCTGCGGGAGGATTGGTAGGTACGGTGGTCTGCACGCCGAAGCTGTGGGACATCGCCGCCGGAGTCATGATCGCGGAAGCCGCCGGAGCAATCGCCACCGACTGGACAGGCAGATCGCTGTTCCCTGTGGACCTGGAGAGCTACCAGGGTCACGCGTTCGACGTGCTCGTCGCCAACAGGAGAGTGCATCCCAAGCTCGTCGAGTGGATCGGCGCGTAGACCCTATCGCGGATCCGGGACCGGATACAGCGAGACAAGCCTCACCCTTGGATTCGCTTGGCTCGTCTGACTGCGGTCGAGGATGGCCATCATTCGTTTCTGCGGCCCGTTGACACCGATCCGCACCAGGACATACGCCGTGAAGACGTCGCTGCGCACCGTCACCAGATCGCTGACCCGCGTGAAGAGCACGTCGCGCTCCTCCAGGTCGTCGCGGACTTCGTCGGGGGTGACATCGGGGCCGCGCGGGTCGTCCTCGTGCAGATTGTCGACGCCGTCGCTGCCCAGTTGACGCATCTCCGGAATCTGCAACAATCCGGCCGCGTTTCGGAAGGGACCGTGTTGCTCGCGGTGCCCCACAATGGCCTGGGCCCGCACGGACGTGGTCTGACCGTTGGGTTGGTATTGCATCCACGGCAGTTGCGCGATCACGAACCAGGGCGCCGTGTTGATGTTGATCCGTCCCATGATGCGCGTCTCGTCTGCGGACCGGCCGTGCTCGGCCGGATCGAGGACGGTCAAGTAGTTCAGCAATTCCGCGTAATCCGGCCTGGCAAGGTCCAGCAGCACGCCGGCCGCCGTGTCGTCGCGGGTGACGCCGGAGGCGCTGGTGGCGAACAGCATTCCCAGCTCGCCGATGTTCTTCAGCGGCCGGTTGGCCGGATGCGCCTGAATGACGCCTTCATCGGGATCGACGTAGTTGCCCGTGGCATGCCCCAGCCCGGGAGAATCCGTCGCGATTTCACTCCAGAGCTTGCGGATGCACTTGCCGGGCGAGATGTCTCGCTGGAGACTGCGGGCCCCCTGGTTGGGCGCCATCCAGCCGGTCTCCACTCTCTTGTGATCGACCGTCGTCCACGTATCCGTCTGCTCGACGTACCGTTCGAGCGATATTCTCGCTCCCTGCGCAAAGCCGTTGGGATCGGCCTGTGCCGTGGGATTCGCATACGCACTGGCCCGGTACCCATATCGCTGCGGCGTGTCCGCCGTCTCCTCCGGATCGGAGAACGCGCTGTCATCGAACAGCTCCGCTATCGGGTCTTCGTTCAAAACGACGTGAAAGCGCCGCGTCCCCGACCATACAACCGGCACATGCCTCGATCCGCTGCTGTCCGCAATCGTCAGGCGCCATTGGCCGGGCTGCGGATCCCTGTCTTCGAAGTATGGCTTGAAGAGTTCGATGGCCGTCGAAGTGTGAACCACACCCGTCGCGTCCGTCACTCCGCGGTAGGCGATTTCAGAGAAGTAGATGCAAGGCTGCTCGAAACCGTAGTAGTGCGCGCCGGAACTGCCCGGCGCCGCGATCGCCGTGACCACGTCATCGTCGTCAACGTAGTCCCGCAGGTTGGCGACGAGCTGGGCGGAATCGGCACTGACGACATTCGGGTCGCGTCCGCCGCCGCTGAGCGCCGCGACAATGGCCTCGCGAATGGCGTTCTCGTCGGCGCTGTTGACGTTCA
Source organism: uncultured Pirellulales bacterium (assembly GCA_964579055.1). Taxonomy (GTDB): domain Bacteria; phylum Planctomycetota; class Phycisphaerae; order Sedimentisphaerales; family Anaerobacaceae; genus Anaerobaca. The sequence continues at coordinate 32,582 of CAZOFX010000020.1, read as the reverse complement.
CCTTCTTGCGCAACGTCACCGAGCCGACCTCGATCGGCCGGGGCGTGATGATCCGGTCCATGTTGTACGTCGTGGCCACATGCCGGTAGGTATAGTTGGGATCGAGCGTCCCGTCACCGCGGGCCCGGACAAACCATCGGTCGACCGCCTGGCCCGCCGAATCCACCGGCGTGGAGATCGTGTTGGCTTTGAATCGTCCCCAATTCTCAACGCGCGCGTCGATGTCGGCGTGATTCAGCAAGAACCGATAGCGGAGCTCCAGCTCATCCGACAGATCGAAAGTCCGATACGGGCTGTTCGGATCCGACTGGCCGTATTGCCAGATCACCCACTGCTCGTATCCCCTCAAGCCCTCGGCGGGATCGATTCGGCGCTCCGCCAGGAGCGCCGCCGCGTGGCTTTGCCGCTCCGCCGGTGTGCTGTTACGGCTCCCCGCCAGGGCGATCACATTGATCTGCTGGACGCTGTTCCCATCGACGCTGGCGGAGTCAGGCCGGTTCGGATCGAACCAGTAGCCCGTGTTGACGTTCAGCATGGCGGAGTTGTCGATGAGGCGGACGGCCGCGTAGATCGGCTTGCCCTTGCTCGACATGATGTCGGGCACCTCGAACCACCGTGCATCTCCCACGCCGTCTCCGCTGGCGTCGGCGTTGGTCCCGGTCATGTTGACGTCGATGACGTCTCGATCGCCGATGACACGGATCCGTACGTTCCTCGCGTCGGCCGCATTGACGTCGGCGATGCGACTGATCTGCCGCCAATAATAGTCAGACCCCGACCGATAGGGCTCCAATTCCGCCAGCCATGGGTCGCTGACGTCCGGGAAATCCCAGTACTCCGGGTCGGCTGAAACACCGGGCGTGTCGGCCATCAGGATCTCGCCGATCTGGGCCACCAGCGTCTCGACCGCCAGGTTGAGCTGCTGGTTCTCCGTCGCCGCCGACGTGGCCATCCGGTCGATCCGCGCCGTCATGATGAACAACACGCCTACGATCGCCAGCAGGCTGGTGAGAACCACCGTGAGGATCAGCGCCGAACCCGGACGAGAATCCGCCGAGGATTGTCTAACCCATGCCACCATCCGTAACCCCGTCAGTCGTCCAAATAGACTATATGTGTAAACGTCCTGCCGCCCGCGAGAAGCCCTTTCGAGTCGCACAGGGTGAAGGTGAATTTCAGGGCGCGTCCCAGGCCGGGGATTTCATGCAGGTGCGCCTCGTCGATCCGCGAGGCCTCATACGTGACGTTTCGCAGCGTCACCGCGCCGCGCGGATACCAGATTCCGGGGTTGTCGTTCGGATCCAGATCGTCGCCCTCCAGGAGGAAATCGGAGTCATCGTCCAGCTCTTCGTCGCCGTCCGGATTCACCTCCGGCATCCAGCGCCGCTCCGTGTCGTTCCAGCCCTGCACGGCGAACTGCCCCACGCCGTCGCACAGCAGCGCGTGCACGGGGTCCGGTTGAGACAGATCGATCACGACGCCACGGGCGGCTTCGCTCGTCGTACTGGCAGCGGCGCCGGCAATCGTGACGTCACCCACCACGGACAGAATGTCGACCTTCTCGGCCCTGGGAATCTGCATCCACTCCTGCAACGAAATGTTGTCGTATTCGAGGCTGCTATTCCATTCTCGCCACTGCTCGTCGGTAAACGAACCCGTGTCGAGCTTGTCGACCGAGTCCGCCGTGGGCACGAGGATGTGCACCGTTCGCGCCAGCATCCGCTCGGCCGGCTCCTGCTGCTGCGGCCGCAGACGCTCGGCGGCATTGTTGGCCGGCCTGCTCACGAGGGTATAGCAGACACGCGCCACGTTGCCCCGGACAGGAGGATCGGCCTTGTACGTCTGGAAGTCCCCTGCCGTGAAGAACATGATCCGGTCGAATCGCTCGAACGCCAGCGGATCGTTCGCGTTCGGACCGCTGTAGTCGCTCTTGCGCTCGGCGTCCCAGATGATGAACAGGTCCCCGTCCTTGCGCCATCCCTGGAAGTCGGCGTCGAGCTGTTCGGTGATCACGCGGAGCTTCTGCATGATCTCGGCGTTGGCCAGGGCGACCCGGTGCGAGTCAATGCTCACCCGGAAGATCACGCTGGCGAACGACATGACCACCGCCAGAATGCCCAGCGCCACCACCAGTTCGATCAATGTAAAGGCTCTTCGCATTCTATCGCTCTAAAACCGCAGCACTTTCTGATAGACCGCCACCAGGGGACTTCGCCCACCGGCCACCGATCGCGGGACGACCCAGACCCATCCGTCCGCCGGCGCGTCAACATCGCCGCCGGTCCAGGGACGGTCCAGCTTGATCCGCTCGGGAGGTTCGCGGTATCGCTGAAGCACCCGATAGATCTGCCCGGTCTGGTCGTCGACAAGCGTGGCCCCGTCGTTGGCGAACGTGTTTTCGTCGATCTGGTCCGAGGTCACCGAATCGATGATCGACACTTCATCCTCCGCCGAGCTCGCATCCTGGGTGATCCGGATGCGCAGGGGCCGAGGCACGTCGCCCTGCTCAAGATTCGGGAAACCTTCGTCGGAGGCGCGCACCCAATATCGAGCATCGTTCCCGGCGTGGCGACAGACGAACACAGTGATCTGGACCAGACGGCTGTCTGCGGCGGCGCGCTTGCACAGCGCCATCCAGGAGTATTGCCTCGCTGCCGCGTCCGCATGCGAGGGATACAGGAACTCGTCGGCCGGAATCGTCGCCAGTGCGTCGTAGGAAACAAACTCGTCGGTCTCCAGATTCGGATCGGACGGATCGAGACCGTACAGACGAACCTTCGCCAACGCCTCGTCGCTGGCCACCGCGGCGATCGTTCGTTCCGTCGAGAGCGACGTGAAGTAAATGCCCGCCATGAACGTGCCGGCGACAAACACCATGCCGACCGCCAGCGTGCTGACCGCCAGAAGCGTCTCCAGCAGGGAAAAACCGTGTTGTCGCGGTCGCTTGTCCATATCGCCCAATCACTCGGAGGAAATCAACGTCCCGGTATGGGGGCTCACGTATACCACCTCTTCGCCCGACAACTGCGATAGATGGTCCGACCATGCCACCTTCCGGCGGAACAGATCCGCCAGCCGCGGGTGATCGCAGATGACGAAGCTCGTGCGACTCATCTCTCGGCCGAGCCCGTAGTCGACCCCGTTGCCCGGGGAGGGATTGCGCACGGAGTAGTCGTCCTGAATAAACATGCCCCGGCCGTATTCGGTGATGTTCAGCGCGGAGTTGAACACCTGGTCCAACGACACCTTGTTCGAACCGCTGTCGTTGCTCGGCAGGCTGTATCCGTCCCGATTGCGGACGCGAACCTCGTGCACCACCAGCTTGCCTGACGGCGAGAAAACTATCGAAAACGCCGTCGCATCGTTCAGCTCGTGGTCTTCGTCGATATCGCCGTTGGCCGCAAGCTGGCTGATGTCCATGACTCCCACGGTATCGGGCAGCTTCACCGGCTCCAAACCCTCCACCGCCCTGAAACCGATGGCCAGCCCGCCCATGTTCTTCGGCTCTTCGTGGACGATGAAAACCATGTATTGCGGCGCATCGGTCACGCCGATCAGCGGATTCTGCGGGTCCCGCGATCGGCAGAGTTTCTGAAATCGTACGCCCGTGTATTTCTGATTCTTCACGGCCATGGCCCGCGCGGAGCTGAGCGCGGCGCTGATCATGCTGCGCGTACCGCTTTGCGATTCGAACGAATGAACCAACGACCGCACAACCGGAAGTCCGAAGCCCACCAACAGCGCGATGGTCGCGATCACCAGCGTCATCTCGACCAGCGTCAAACCGCCCTTGTTGTGTGCTCGGCAATTCATGAGTTTCCATTTCCTATCGAGCCGCCGCCTGACCTTCCCGGGGCAGACGCCCGTGGCGGCACGGCTACGCCAACACACCCTTGGCGTCACGCGTTTCTTCATCAGCCGGTTCTGCTGCTGATATCGTCGGGGGTACCAAACTCCTTGTCCGGTCCCGCCGAGAGCAGTTCCGGAAAATCGTCGTCCGGCCCGTAGCGATAATCCAGCACCGTTCCCCAAGGATCGCGGACTTCGGCCACGTCCGCACCGGGCTGGTCGCTCTGCCTGGAGAAACTCGACAGATGCGTCAGAACCTCTCGTGAGGCCGGTTCGGCTGTCAGCCGCTCGTACAGCAGTCGTATATGCGCGGCCGCGTCGGCATAGTCCGAATCGGGCTGCGGCGGATACTCTCCTGTCGCCTCGCGGTACTCCTGCAAGGCGCTCCGGAACAGCGCGAACGCGCTGGCCAGGTCACGCTCTTTGGCTTGATTGCTCATCCGCAGCGTCAACGTCACCACCAGGCCGGCGACCACCGCGACGATGGCCACCACGACCAGCATCTCAACGAGGCTCAGTCCAACATGTCGTCTTGCATTCGTCATGGTTCGAGACCGCCGCCGAAACCGGCGTCGGACCTACCGCTGGAAGTTGCAGATGTCGTCGTCCGTGCCGTAGAACCCGTCGTAGCCCGCGGAGATCAGAATGTACGAATCGGCCTTGTGCGGGACCTGAAAAGTCGACGTCGAAGCCCGCCAATCGGTGATGAACTCGTAGAACGTGGCCACCGAGCCCGCCAGAGGGTTCCAGAACCGCCCGGCGGCTCTGAGCGGAGGCGTTCCCCGCTGTGCCAGGTCGATCTGCTCCTTGGCGACGATGAGATAGTCGTTGTCCCGGCTGTCGTAGATGTCCTCCCGGACCTTCTCCGAGGGGTTGGCACGATAGTAGAGTACGGGCAGGCCGGACTTGTGGCGTGTGCCGTCCAGCAGCGTCACGTCCTTTCCCTTGCCGAAGACGTCGCCCACAACGAAGGTATCGGCCGCCAGCGGCACACCGACCGATCCCAGATCGAACAATCCATCATGGCTGGCGGTCACGCCCAGTCGCACGGCGTTGGCCGTATCCAGATCCAGGTAGAGGGACTTCCTCTTGTCCATGTCGTACTCGACCGTCCGGTCGTACAGGAAATACGTCCCCTCTGCGTGGGTCGTCGTCCCGACACGATAGGGCCATCGGTTCATCCCGTCGGCGCGCCAGCCCGAATCCGGGTGGAAGCCCAGCAAATCCCAGCCGAGCAGGGCCTCCGCCAGCTTCTGGGCGCCCGAAGAGTTCTCCGCCTGCTGCGTGTCACGCAGCCACGTGTAGCGGTCGGAGGGCGGAAGGCTCCCGTAGTCGTTCTTGAACGTCGCCAGGGCCAGATCGATGGCCGTGAACTGCACCTTCTGCTTGGCCTCCCGGGCCGTCTTCCTGACCATGCCGATGGCCGGCAGGAGCATCCCCGTAAGGATGGCGATGATCCCCACCACCACCAGGATCTCCACCAGTGTCAAACCTGACCTTTTGGCTTTCACGATCGTCCTCTTTCAATACCGACGGTTCCCGTCAGATGCCCTTTGACGCGCTGTTCCGGCCGAATCAGGCGATCCGTCCCGACAGCAAGTCCAAGGATGTCGGTCGATGGAACGCTATTCCCGGTACTTCCACTCGAAGTTGCAGATGTCGTCGGCGGTGCCATACTCGCCGTCCCAGCCGGCCGAAATCAGAAGATACGAATCCGGCTTGACGGGCCGATCCGTCGTGATGATCTTGTCGCTCTTCGTGTTCCGGTAGAACCGCAGTGGATCGGCCAGATTATGAGGCGTCTGCGTGGAGCCCGCAGACTCCCAGGGCTTGCCCAACGCGAGCAGGGACTGATTGTCGTAATAGTTGTAGATGTTCCCCCGGTTGTCCGTGATACTCATGGACGACGCCACGTTCGGATCGTGGAGGTTGTTGGCCGTGTTGGCCTTGTAGTACAGAATCGGCATACCCGTTTTCTGGCCCGAAGCCATCTGGCGTTCGTACACGTCGCACAGGACGAACGTGTCGGGCAGGAACGAGCCGGCCCCACTGTCGCCGTAAATGCTTCTCAGCCGGTAGGCATTGGCGTTTTCCGCTTGCAGGTAGGGCCCCTTTCGTGCCGACAGATTAGCCGGCAGCGGATTGGTCGGATACAACTGCAAGCCGCCGGGGCCCAGACCGCTGCGATTGAACAAAGTGTTCGAGTGACAGCCGAGCAGGTCTATGCCCATGATGGCTTCCGTCAGCCTCATCGCGCCGCAGTACGGAGCACCGGTCGGATCGAGGGCACCCGAATCCGGGTAGCCGCCGAATTCGTTGCTGAACAGCTCGATGGCGGCATCGATGCTGCGCAACTGCGCCATCTGCTTGACGTTGGTGGCGAACTTCTTGGCCTTGTTCAAGGCCGGCACGAGCAGGCCGATCAGGATGACGATGATGCTCATCACGGTCAGCAGCTCGACGATCGTGAACGCCCTCGGCGTTCTGGCTGGGTTGGCGACTGGTCTCATTTCTGTTCTCCTTTTAAGATACATGAGTGCCTGAATCTGGATAGCGGGCCGATTAGCCACCGGCGGAACTCAAGCTCGTAATGACCTGGATCATCGGCAGGAACACCGCCAGCACGATCACCATGACGACGCTGCCGAGCGTGATGATCATGAGCGGCTCCAGCATGGACATCAAACCGCCGACGAGCACGTCAACCTGCTCGTCGTAGTTGTCGGCCACCTTCAGCAGCATCTTGTCCAAGTCACCGGTTTCCTCCCCGACCGCGACCATGTTGCTGACGAGCAGGTCGATGGTCTTGGACTGGCGGAGCGGCGCCGCGAAGGTGTCGCCCTGCCGGATGGAGTTGTGGATGTTGCCGAGGAGCTTCGCGTAGACCTCGTTTCCGGCCGTCTCGCGGGTCACGTTGATAGCGTCGAGAATCGGCACGCCGGCGCTGATCAGCGTTCCCAGGGTTCGGGTCCATCGCGTAATAGAGACTTTGCTGGTCAGTTGGCCAACCACAGGGAGCCGCAGATTGATGGCATCGAGCGCCATGCGTCCCGGCTGGAACCGTCGAATAATCCGCAGGATGATGATCAGGCCGATCGGGATCGCGATCATCACCGCCCAGCCGTAGTCATAGGCGATCCACCCGCTGATCCCCAGCACGGTGGTCGTGATGGGGTTCAATTTGCCCCCGACCATTTCCTCAAGCACTGTCTTGAACTGCGGGATCACGAATGCCATCAGGCCCAGCAGGATCAAGAACGCCGCCGAGAGCACCACGATCGGGTAGATCATGGCGCTCTTGACGCGACCCTTCAGGCGAATGGCCTTTTCCTTGAAGTCGGCGATACGAGCGAGAATCAGGTCGAGCACACCGCCGGCCTCCCCGGCGGCCACCATGTTCACGAACAGACGGTCGAAACACCGCGGAAACTTCGCCATGGCTTCCGAGAGCGTCGTGCCGCCCTCGATCTCATCGGCCACGTACCCGATGATTCGTTTGAAGGCGCCCGATTTCTGCTGCTCTTCGAGAATGCGAAGAGACCGAAGGATCGGCAAACCCGCATCCTGGAGCGTCGAGAGCTGCCGCGCGAACTCCGTCACGTATTTGACCTTGACCCTCGACCTGGCTCCTCGACGGGTCCGCGCTTTGGCCGCGGTCTTGCCCACCTGCTTGGTCGCAGCCTTCGACCGCACCTTCGTCGGGAAGTATCCCATGTTGCGGATCTTGCTGATGGCTTCCTTCTCGCTGAGGGCCTCGATCTCGTCCTTGATCTCGACCCCCTGGGAATCCAACGCTACGTATTGAAAGACAGGCATGTTCCTACCTCACTTGAACGCAACCATCCTGAGTTCAACACGGACAGCGCCTTAGCTTTCCGTGATCGTTTCCTTCGCAATCTCGTCGATCGTGGTGATTCCATCGAAGACCGCGATCAGACCGTTGTATCGCAGCGGCCTCATCCCCGCCTTCTGGGCCGCTACACGCAACACGTTGGTCGAGGCACGATTCATGATCAGGTCGCGGATTTCGTCGTTGAAGATCATGATTTCGTAGATGCCGGTTCGCCCCTTGTAGCCGGTCCCATTGCACTTGCTGCACCCTTTCCCGTAGTAGAACTTCCTGCCGGCGATTTCCTCTTCCGTCAGACTCAGTTCTTTCAACTGGGCTTCGTCCGGCTCGTAGGGCGTTTTGCACTTGGTGCAGATGCGACGGACCAGACGCTGGGCGACCACGCCTTCGATCGTCGCCGTGATAAGGAACGGCTCGACCCCCAGATCCAGCAGACGAGCGACGGAACTCGGTGCGTCGTTGGTGTGCAGCGTCGTAAAGACCAAGTGGCCGGTCAGCGACGCCTGAGCGGCGATTTCGGCTGTCTCGTGGTCACGAATCTCGCCGACGAGCACAATGTCCGGGTCCTGTCGCAGGATCGAACGCAGGCACCGGGCGAAGGTCAGCCCGATGTCCGGCTTCATCTGGACCTGGATGAGGCCGTCGAGATCGTACTCCACCGGGTCTTCCGTCGTGATGATCTTGCTGTCAATCGTGTTCAGTTCGCTCAAGGCCGAATAGAGGGTGGTGGTCTTTCCGGAACCGGTCGGGCCCGTCACGATAATGATCCCGTTGGGTCTGTTGACGAGCTGCCGCACCAGCTTCAGGTCTTCCGGCTGGAAACCCAGCTTTTCCAGATCGAAGCTCACCTGACTGCGGTCCAGGACACGAAGCACCACGCTCTCTCCGAACATCGTCGGAAGCACGCTGACACGCAGGTCGATCGGGTTGCCCTGAACCGAAAGCGAAATTCTGCCGTCCTGCGGCAGTCGTCGCTCCGCAATGTCCAGGTTTGCCATGACCTTGATTCGGGAGCTCAACGCCGCGGCAATGTACTTCGGCGGCGGGATCATCTCGTAGAGAACACCGTCGATACGATATCGCATCTTGTATTCGGTCTCGAACGGTTCGAAGTGGATGTCGGACGCCTTGTCTCGAATCGCTTGCAGCAGAACCAGGTTCAGCAGCTTCTTGACGGGATTCGATTCCGACAGCTCCTTCAACTCGTCGAGGTCGATGCTCTGATTCCGGCCGTCGAACTCGGCCAGGAAGGCATCCGACTGGATCTCGTCGATCAGTTCCGTGATGTTGTCATCCTCCGACGAGTAGTACTTCGTCAGTGCGCCTTCCAGAGCGTCCCGATCCGTCATCTTTGCCGTGACCGCGAAGCCCATCAGCGTCCGAAGGTCGTCCGTCGCCCGGAAGTTGTCCACATTGTCCAGCACAACGACCAGCTCGTTCTTGGATTTATTGTACTCGATCGGAACAATATGATAACTGGTCGCCGTTTGGGCTGGAACCTTGTCTATCACTTCTTGAGGGATCTCGAGCCCGTCGATGCTCACGTACTCCATCCCTCGCTGGGCGGCAAGGGCCACCTGCAACTGGGTCTCGTCGATCACGCCAAGTTCGAGGAAGATCTCGCCGATCCGAACACCTCCCCCGCGTTGCTTCTGAACAGTGAGGCATTCGTGGACCTTCTCCCGGCTCAGGACCCCCATCTTCATCAGGATTCGACCAAGGGGCCGGCCACGCAACTGCTCAACTGGAGGGAGCTTGATAGCTGTTCTGCTTTTGCCCATAGCTCATAGCCCTTAAAGCCTCTATCTCTCTCTACGTCTCGATTATAGCAAAGTAAACAGCTAATTCTACAAAAATTAGGAATGGGACACCTGGTTAACAAGGCGCGATGGGGCTCAATAAAACCGCCCACACTCACAGGCAACCTGCAAACCTATGTCCTTAAGACGTGTTTGTGACCGCCCCGTTACACGCTGAATGACCGACCGTGTGTCCCGGACTTCTCGGACCGTTACGTCTTGAGAATCGGTCCCATGTCTTCCAGTTCCTGGGCTGCTTCGGCGGCCTTCTTCTTCATCTTCCCCCTGGCCGAGGCGATCTTGGCGAGCGCCTTCTCCTGGAGGGCCCCCGGCCCCCGGCCCTTGTCCAGCATCTCCTCAAGCGTAATCTTGCCGCTGTCATAGAGGTTCCAGAGATGCTCATCGAGCAACTGCATGCCCAGCTTCTTACCCGTCTGGATGCTGGAATCAATGCGGTAGGTCTTGTTCTCCCGGATCAGGTTGGCAATGGCCGGCGTTACGACAAGGAATTCGTAGGCAGCAATGCGGCCACGGCCCGTGGCCAGCGGGCACAGGGCCTGGCTGAGCACCGCAAGGAGATTGCCCGCCAACTGAATTCGGATCTGTTCCTGCTGGTCCACTGGGAACACATCGATGATTCGGTTGATAGTACCTGCGGCACTGGTCGTGTGGACGGTGCTGAACACCAAGTGGCCGGTCTCCGCGGCACGGACCGCCGCTTCGATCGTCTCAAGGTCACGCAATTCGCCGACGAGGATCACGTCCGGGTCCTGACGAAGTACGCGGCGGAGGGCCTCGGCGAAACTGGGTACGTCCACACCCACTTCACGCTGGTTGACAATGGATTTCTTGTGGGGCTGGTAGTACTCAATGGGGTCTTCCACCGTCACAATGTGCCGATCAAAATTCTCGTTGATGTAGTTGATCATCGTCGCCAGCGTCGTGGTCTTGCCGCTTCCCGTCGGACCGGTAACGAGGAACAGGCCGCGAGGACGGCGGCAGAGTGCCGCACAGATCTTTGGCAAACCCAATTGTTCAAACGTCAAGAGCTTGTTAGGAATCTGACGCAGGACGATGGAGACATTGCCCTTCTGCTTGAACACGGAAACACGGAATCTCGCCGCGTCGCCGAAGGCAAAGCCAAAATCCGTGCCCCCTTCTTCCTGAATCTCCTGCTCGCATCGTTCCGGCGTGATGCTTTTCATCAGGGCCACCGTGTCATCGGGCTCCAGAACCTTCGTCTCAAGCGAGCGAAGATGCCCATCAATGCGAAGCGTTGGCGGGCGTCCTACCGTGATGTGAATATCCGAGCCCCCCTGCGAAACGCACGCTTGCAGAAGCCTGTCCATGTTCACTGTTGCCATCTGGTGATCCTTTGCAGAAAAAAACCGCTATTCTTCCACCAAGCCTTCGGTCTGAGCCGTTCTGGAGACCTCTTCGGCCGTAGTGATCCCCTTGAAAATCTTCAGCTTGCCATCCTCTGCCAGCCCACGCATCCCCGCGTTCTTGGCTGCCTTCCGTAACTCGGTCGTCGTGGCGCGTTTGAACGCCAGTTCGCGCATTTCCGAGTTCATTTCGAGCATTTCGAAGATACCGAGCCGACCTTTGTAGCCCGTGTTGTGGCACGCCGGACAGCCGGCTCCCTTGTAGACAGGGCGCTTCTTAATCTCCTCCGGATCGATGCCCACCAGCCGCAGGTGGTGCGGATTGGGATGCTCGTCCACCACTCTGCACTTCTTGCAGATGACGCGGATCAGTCGCTGGGCCATGATGGCCTGAATCGAGCTGGCCACCAGGAACGGCTTGACCCCCATGTCGATCAGACGCGTGATCGCGCCGCAGGCGTCATTGGTGTGCAGCGTACTGAACACCAAGTGGCCCGTCAGAGCGGCCTGGATGGCAATGTCGGCCACTTCGCTATCGCGGATTTCGCCGACGAGAATGATGTTCGGCGCCTGACGCAGCATGGATCGAAGAATCCGGTCGAAGGTCAAGCCGATGTCTTCCTTCACCTGGCATTGGTTCATCCCGGCAAACATGTACTCGACGGGGTCCTCGGCGGTAATGATCTTCTTGTCAGGCTTGTTCAACTCCTGCAAGGCAGCGTACAGGGTCGTGGTCTTGCCGCTACCGGTCGGGCCGGTCACCAGGAAGATGCCGTTGGGACGCTTGATGATTCGCTGGAATGTCTCGTAGTTGTCCTGTTCGAAACCGAGCGATTCGATACCGATATTGACCGCGTCCGGCCTTAGAATACGAAGCACCACGCTGGGCCCGTGGTTTCCCGGCAGGGAAGAGACGCGGAAATCGATGTCCTGGCCGGCGATGTTCCGCTTGATACGACCGTCCTGCGGCAGCCGTTTCTCGGCAATATCCATGCCGGAGAGAATCTTCAGACGCGTTACCAGCGGCGCCTGCATGTTCTTCGGGATATTGTCCTTTTCGAGACAGACGCCGTCGACGCGATACCGTATGCGGACACGGTCCGCCATCGGCTCGACGTGAATGTCGCTGGCTCGCATGTGGTAGGCGGTGTCGATGATGAGGTTCACCAGCCTGATGATCGGTCCCTCGTCGTCAGCATCGGCCGCCTGGGCCCGCTGTGCCTCGGCCGCCAATTCACGTCCCATTTCTGCCAGTTCGGCGGCGGTGGTGTCGATGCTGTGGACGAGCCGATCATCCTCCGGTTTGACCACCTCCTGTTCGAGCGAACTCTCAATATAGGCACGGATCTTCTTCGGACTGGCAAGATAGCACTCCAACTCGGTGTTCAGACGCAGCCGGACGGAATCCATCATGTCCAGGTCCATCGGATCGCCGATGATGAGTTTCAGACGGCCGTTGGCCACACTCAGGGGCAGAATGCTGTGCCGACGGATCAAGTCTTCCGGGACGATCTTCACCGCATCCGAAGGGATCGTAACCTGGTCCAGATCGACGTACTTGAGCTCGAACTGCTTGGCCAGGGCCTTGGCAAGGGTCTCCTCGTCGATCAGCTTCAAGTCAAGCAGGACCTGGCCAAGTCGCTTGTTATTGGACTTGCCGGTCTTGATTGCCTCGATAAGGGCCTCCCTCTTGACAAGCCCCGCCTTGTAGAGGATTTCCCCTAAGTGCCTGCGTTTCTTGGTCATACAAACCTCATGTGCAGCGTCAATCCATCCCTATTCATTTTACCACTTCCGTCCGGGCAAGTCAACGGTCCAGTCCCCGTCGCAGGATATCCAGCGCCGTCTGTGCGGCGTGCAGCCGGACATAACCGCGTTCCCAGGGGAACACATAGCGTCTGGTGTGCACCTTGCCCTCGCAGTCGGCACAGATGAACACCAGGCCGACGGGCTTCTGGTCGGTCGCGCCGTCCGGGCCGGCGATGCCGGTTATGCCGATTGCATAGTCGGCACGGGCTCGAGCCCGTGCCCCTCGCGCCATGGCTTCGGCCACCTGCTCACTGACCGCGCCGTGCCTGGCGATCAATTCCGCCGACACCCCCAATTCGTCTGTCTTGGCATCGTTGCTGTACGTCACCCACCCGCGCGTGAAATACCGGCTGGCCCCCGGGACATCCGTGACCAGCGTGGCGAGAAGACCTCCCGTACAGGATTCGGCCAACGCCAGAGTCTTCCCGAGACGCTGCAACTGCCGGCCGACGACCTCAGCCAAGGTCTCTTCGCCCACCCCATAGACCAACGGCCCCAGAATCTCACGCAGCGCGGTCTCCTGGCGTTCGGCCAACCTTTCGGCCTCGGCGACGGTGTCCGTCGTAGCGACAATCTCCAGCGTGATCACCCCCGAATGGGCTGTGCAATTGACCAGCGGGTTGCGATCCCGCCGCATCGCGTCGCCGATCATTTCGGCAATCGCCGACTCGCCGGCCCCAAAGCACCTGAGCTTTCTGACGGCCACCGCCTGAGACGGCGCCCAGGCCTGCAATCTCGGAAGGACCGAAGCCGCCAGCATGCGCTCCATCTCTCGCGGAACGCCGGGCAGAGCGAAAAACACCCTGCCATCCTTCTCGGCGGCGATCCCCGGAGCGGTCCCCCACTCGTTGGGCACGACGTCCGCCCCTTTCGGGACGCGGGCCTGGTTCGCGTTTTTGCGCACCATCGGCACCCCGCGCCTCTGGAACATCTCACTTATTCTGACAAGCAGGTCCTCCCGAAGTTCCAGTTCAACTCCCAGGAATTCGGCAAAGCCTTCCCGGGTCAGATCGTCGTCGGTCGGGCCCAACCCGCCGGTTACAACAACGATGTCGGCGTCCTCGGCGGCCAGCTTCAACGCACGGACGATTGACGGCTGGAGATCGGCCACGGTATGCGAACTGACCGTCGGGACACCGATCAGCCGCAACTGCCGTTCGATATGCGCCGCATTCGTGTCGACGGTATGGCCACTGAGGACTTCGTTGCCGATACTGATGATAGACGCCTGCTTGACCCGACCGGCCATCAAATCTCCAAACGCACCGTGGACCTGGAAACCCCCAAGCATGACCCCATGTACCACCTGGCGTGCAAACACCACCATCCTTCCGGCCAACCGTCGCCGCCCGCCGCTGCCACACAGCAGCCGAGCGATCACATCTCGATCATCGCCTTGACGACGCCGTCTCTGTACGCCGCCACCAGCTCGAAGGCCTCCTGAACCTGTTCGAGCTCAAACCGGTGCGTCACTATAAAATCGACCCTGGCCGCACCGGACGCGACCAGATCCATCGCCTCATGGGTACACTTGTTTTGACGGCGCACATTGACGATCGTTACCTCTTTGCGCCGGATTTTGTCGATGGACAGCGAGATGCGATCCTCCCGCGGAATGCCGATGAGCAGAAGCTTGCCGCCCGGTTTGAGCAGATCGACCGCCTGATCGACCGTCTCCTGCTGGCCCGCGCACTCATACACGATATCCATTCCGAGGGGCTGGCGTTTGAGAATCGCCGCGACCACATCCTCCTTCAGCGGATTGCCGACCCAGGTGGCCCCTCCCTTTCTGGCGATCTCCACTCGCTCGTCGATCTTCTCCGTCATGTAGCACGCACCGACGCCGGCAGCCTTGGCGCTGACCAGGCAGCACAGACCGATCGGCCCGGCGCCCAACATCGCCACGTCCGCCCCCCTGGCCGGATGCGACTGTTTGACCGCGTAGGCCGCGATCGCCAGAGGCTCGCACAGCACTCCCTGCTCGATGGAAATCCTGCCGTGCGTCGGCAGGCAGCATTCCTCGGGCATCACAATGTACTGCGACAGGCAACCGTTGCCCTGGCCGGGCGTGCCCAGAAAACGCAGCTTGAAGCAGGTGTTCTCGCGACCTGCCTTGCACTGCGGGCACGCGTGACAGGACACCGCCGGCTCGACCACAACTTCCTCGCCCACCTTGAGGCTCTTCACGCCGGGACCGACCTTCACGACTGTCGCGGCGCATTCATGGCCGACGATGAACGGGAACTGCACTACCTGCGACCCGATCCGTCCGGTCTCGAAGTAGTGAACATCCGAGCCGCAAACCCCCACTTTCTCAATCTTCAGCAGGACATCGGTCCCCTTCTCGATCTTCGGATCGGGAACCTCCCTCACCTCCATCCGGCGTACGCCCGTCAACACCGCTGCTTTCATTCCGTGCTCGACTCCCGTCTGACCTGAGTATGCCTACACATTGAATCGGAAATTGATGATATCGCCGTCTTTGACGATGTACTCCTTGCCTTCGAGCCGCATCTTTCCGGCCGCCTTGACCGCCTTCTCGTCGCCCAGTTCCTTCAGGTCCGTGTAAGCCATCGTCTCGGCCCGGATGAATCCTCGTTTGATGTCGCTGTGGATCTTCCCCGCCGCATCCACCGCCGCGGTCCCATCCTTGATCGGCCAGGCCCGCACCTCGTCGGACCCCGCCGTCAGGAAGCTCACCAGTCCGAGCGTGGAATAGCACATCTGAACGAACTTCTCGGCCGCCGACTCGGTGATCCCCAGATCGGCCATAAAGGTCTTGCGGCTCTCGGCATCCAACTGCGCCAACTCGTGTTCCAGCTTGGCGCACATCGTCACCGCCGAGATCGGTCCGTCCACGGCGACCGTCTGGCCCACCCGGTCCTCGCCCACGTTGATAACCACCGCCATGGGCTTGAGCGTCAGAAACCCGAGCGACCTGACAATGGCCCGCTCCTCTTCGGTGTGGATCACGGAACTGATCGGCTTTTCCGCCTCGATTGCCTCCTGCAGCCTCAGTTGGAGAGCCAGTTCGACCTTGTCCTGCGCCTGCGTCTTAGTGGGCTTGTGGACCTGCTTTTCCAGCTTCTCGACCCGCGTGGTGACCAGTTCCAGGTCGCTGAGCAGCAGTTCGGTCTGCAACTCGCCGAGATCGCGCTTCCAGTCGACGCTGTTGCGGTACGCGGCGACGCTCGGATTGTCGAACACCCGCACGACCAGGACCAGCATATCGGCGGTGCGAATCTGGCCGATCAGCCGCCTGGCCGCCGCGCGACCGTGTTCGTCGGTGAAACTGAAGCCCGGCAGATCCAGCACGTCGATGGTCGCCAGGGTCTTCTTCTTGGGCTTGTAGAGCGTGTTGAGCCAATCCAGACGCTGGTCAGGAACCGGAACGATGGCCTCCTCGATCGCGGTGGCTCCGATCGGCGGAACGGCCTTGCCGCTGATGGCCGAGAAGATCGTACTTTTGCCGGACTGCATCAGCCCAAGCAACGCTGCTTTCATCTCACAGTGCTCCGGACATATCGCGAACCCTGTCGTACACGCAGCCCCCGGCGGCATCATAAGCCACCACCGCGGGGAAATCAATTACCTCCAGCCGTCGGATCGCTTCGGTGCCCAGATCGTTGTACGCAACGACCTCGGCGCGGACGATATGCTTGCTCAGCAATGCACCGGCTCCCCCGAGCGTGGAGAGGTGAACGGCTCCATGCCGCTGCAACGCCCGGCGGACCTCGTCGCTGCGATAGCCTTTGCCTATCGTCGCCCGCAGGCCGTGGGCAATCAGCCTGGGACTGAACGGGTCCATTCGCGACGACGTGGTAGGGCCGGCCGCGCCGATGACCGCTCCCGGCCGGGCCGGCGTCGGACCGACGAAGTAGAGAATCGCCCCATTCAGATCGAGCGGGAGCTCCTCTCCGGCGTCGAGCGCGGCGCAGAGCCGCTGGTGGGCCATATCGCGGGCGGTGTACACGACACCGCGAAGGATTACCTCATCACCCGCTTTCAGCCGACGGACATCCTTTTCCGCCAAGGGCGCACACAACTGTATCACTACACCGGACCTCCCGGGCCCGCTCTGCATCGAGCGTGCCGGACTCAGTTACTCGATGAACGATGTCGCAGGCGGTGAGTGTAACACATCGCTCCATCCTTGCGAACGGAAAAAAAGGCCGGAAGGGATTTGTTGGGAAAGCCTCCGAAAATTCGTGTCGAATCGGATCGGCGACTGGTATAATCCACATCACTATGCCGAAGTACCCAATATTTCTGGATCTGACCGATCGACGGGTCGTGCTCGTCGGCGGCGGCGCCGTCGCCGTGCGGAAGGCCCACGTCCTTCTCGACGCCGGGGCGCGCCTGGTGATCGTAAGCGACCAGGCGAGCGACGTGCTGACCGGCCTGTGCGCCGAGCGCGCCGCCGAACTGGTCCGAGCCAGGTACGCCAAGGAGTATATCGCCGAGGCGGTGCTCGTCATCGCCGCGACCAACGACGAGAAGGTCAATCGACAGGTGTACAGCGACTGCCAGGAACTGGGAATCCTCTGCAACGTGGTTGACGATCCGCCGCGGTGCGATTTCTTCGTTCCCGCCGTAGTCCGACGAGGCGACCTGCAAATCGCCATCGGGACCGACGGCTATTGCCCTGCCTACGCCGGCCACCTTCGCAACAAACTCGAAGCGATCTTCACCGAGCAGCACGGCCTGTTCCTGGCCGAGCTCGAATGGGCCCGGAAGCAGATTATCGAGGAGATAGCAGATTCCGCCGACCGCAAGGCTTTGCTGGGCGAGCTGGTCGAGGATGCGTCGTTCGAGTACTTCACTGCCCATGGCTCGGCCGCCTGGCGAGAGAAAACCCGCCGGCGTATCGAGTCGCACAAGACCGGAAGCTGACTGCGGTCTCCCCGTCAGATAGAATCCCCATGCCCGATCTCCGCACCCAAGACGCCGTCCCGCTGATGTGCCCGGTGAGGGGCCGTAGCCAACGACCATGACCGCCAGGATCGAACTGTTAGCTCCCGCAAGAGATGTGCCGGTCGCGATGGCCGCGATTCGGTGCGGGGCGGACGCCGTTTACGTCGGCGCGCCGCAGTTCGGCGCCCGCGAGGCGGCGGGCAACACGATCTCGGCGATTCAGCAAATCGTGGATTTCGCCCATCTGTATTACGCCCGGGTGTACGTCGCACTGAACACGCTGCTGCGCGATGGCGAACTGGCGCGGGCCGAGAGGATGATCGGCGAACTGCATCGCATCGGCATCGACGGCCTGATCGTTCAGGACGTCGGTCTGCTCGAACTGGACCTGCCGCCGGTGTCGCTGATTGCCAGCACGCAGATGCACAACGCGACGGTCGAGAAGGTTCAGTTCCTCGAAGCGGTGGGCTTTTCGCGTGTGATCCTGGCCCGCGAACTGAGCCTGGATCAAATCCGCGAAATCCGCCGGGCGACCACCATCGAACTGGAGTGCTTCGTTCACGGCGCCCTGTGTGTCGGCGCCAGCGGCCAGTGCTATATGAGCCACGCTATCGGCGGACGCAGCGGCAACCGGGGCCAATGCGCCCAGCCCTGTCGTCGGCGATACACTCTCAAGGACCGGCGCGGCAGGATCCTGGCCCGCAACCGCCACCTGCTGTCCCTGAAGGATTTGAATCTGGCCGACCATCTGGCGGAGCTGATCGACGCCGGGGTCAGTTCATTCAAGATCGAGGGGCGGCTGAAGGATGTTGCCTACGTCGCCAATACCGTAGGCTTCTACCGCCGCAGGATCGATGCAATACTCGCGGAAAAAGGTCTCGTGCGAACCTCTTCGGGGTCATCCGAGCTGGCTTTCGAGCCCAACCCCGAGAAGACGTTCAGTCGCGGATTCACCGATTACGGCCTGACCGGGTGCCGCTCGGACTTCGGCGCTATCGACAGCCCCAAGTCGATGGGAGAGTTCGTCGGGACAGTCGCGCGCGTGGAGAAGTCGCGTTTCATCCTTGCCGACGATCACGACCTGCACAACGGTGACGGGATTTGCTTCTTCGATGGAAAACGGGAGCTGGACGGCACGCTCGTCAATCGCGTCGAGGGCCGCAGGGTCTATCCACAGAAGATGCACGGCATCCGTACAGGCCAGGAGATCTATCGCAACTACGACCGCGCCTTTTCGGGCAAACTGACCGATAGGGCCGCACGGCGGAAGATCCAACTCGCCATGAGCATCGAGGAGAAGCCCCAGGGACTGACTCTGACTGGCCGCGACGAAGACGGAAATGAGGCAACCGTCGAGATCGCAGGCAACAGCCAGCCTGCCCGGAACGAGGACGCCGCCCGAAAGACGATCCTGGCCCAACTGACCAAGCTCGGCAACACACTCTTCGCCTGTCGCGAGGTGCGGGTACAGACCAACGCGACGTACTTCCTGTCCGTCTCGCAACTGAACGCGTCCAGACGGGAACTCGTGGAGCGATTGATGCAGGTCCGCGAAGCCAATCGACCCCGCTCGGGCGGCGCGGTCCCGAAGAATGCGGTCCCCTATCCGGAGAAACACCCGTCCTATCTGGGCAACGTACTGAACCGCAAAGCCGAGAAATTCTACCGCCGGCACGGGGTTGAAACCATCGAACCGGCCGCCGAATCCGGCCTGGACCTGTCGGGTCGTCTCGTCATGACCACCAAGTACTGCCTGCGTCAGGAGTTGGGCCTGTGTGAGGGTATCCGGCGCGGAGCGGCAGCCGAGCCGCTGATTATCGAGGACGAGGACGGACGCAGGTTCGAGGTCCGCTTTCGCTGTGGCCCATGCGCCATGGAAATCCTGGCGCCGTAAGACAACCGCGCCGCCCGAGGGCCAAATGGAACGGCTCGACCGGATGATGCGGCCGAGCCGATGGACTGCTTGAGGACGGTTTTCGCTCGCGTCAGGCCTGAATCTTGTCGATCTTGACCTGGAGATACTTCTGGCGATGACCGATGCGGCACTTGCTGTTCTTGCGCCGACGGAAGTACGTGACGTAAAGCTTGTCGCCCTTGACCAAGGCGTCTTCGGCCGTGCCGTCGAATGAGGCAATGACCTTCGCCCCTTCCACATAGGGGGTCCCGAGCCGGCTGGCGCCCCCGTCACCCACAAAAAGCACCTTGTCCAGCTCGATCTGCTTGGCTTGCGGGTCCACGTCCACCAGCTCGATGTTCAGGCGATCGCCCTCGGCCACCTTGTGCTGTTTTCCGCCCTGCTCGATTACTGCGTACATCTCAAAAACTCCAGGTCAAGGACTGCAATCTTGGGAAAACCGGTATATTACGCCCCAGGGCCATTTTTGTAAAGACATTTCTGCAGCTTTTTCGTATTCTGTCGCCCGTAGGCGTTGCTCGAACCTGAACGGATGCATTCTCGGGAGTGCCTTGATGAAATTGGCCATGCTCAACGACAGGATCGTCCCTGTCGACTCTCTCGATCCGATCTACTTCGATCGGGGAATCTACTTCGGCGATGGGGTCTATGAGGTCCTTCGCAGTTACCACGGCAAGCTTTTCGCCCTGGACGACCACTTGGCGCGGTTCGCCCGGAGCTTGGCGGAGGTCCGTATTGCCAGCGTGGACGTCGCCCAGGTCCGCAGCCGGGTCGAGCGGGCCTTTGCCGCCAGCGGCCTGCCCGACGCCAAGATCTACTTCCACGTTACCCGAGGCTCGGCCCCCCGAAATCACGTCTGGAACGCCGATCTGGAGCCCAATTTCTTCCTGACGGTCAGCGAAGTGCCCGATGACGCCCGCGACAAGGCCGAGGGGATCACCGTCTCGACCCACCCCGACTGGCGGTGGAAACGCTGCGACATCAAATCGCTGAACCTGCTGGCCAACGTGCTTGCCCGCCAGAACGCGGCGGAAAAGGGCTGCGGCGAGGCAATTCTCGTGGATGACGCCGGGCTGATCACCGAGGGCGCCGGGTCCGGCTTTTTCGCCATCCTGGGGCGCAGCCTGTGGACCGCCCCCCTCTCGGCCAACATCCTGCCGTCCATCACCCGGAGCTTTGTAATCAAGGCGGCCCGGAACCTGGGGATGGAGGTCGTGGAGCAGTGCCTGACGCCGCAACAGGCCGCCTCCGCCACCGAATTGTTCATCGTGGTGACCACCAAGGATATCGTCCCGGTGGTCAAGTTCGACGGCACCGTCATCGGCAACGGCAAGCCCGGCCCCCAGACCGCCGCGTTGATCGCCGAATTCCACAAGTTCACCGTATAGCGTTTCGAGCGCATGAAGCGGGCCGGGACACCTTGCAGCATCCCGGCCCGGCAAGTGTCTTCGTCAGACGGCACCCTTGAAGAACAGCACCAGCGCCAGCACGCAGACCAGCATGATCGCGCCCGGGACCATCCAGATCTGACGCCACTGGAATTGCCCCTCCACCTTGAACTTGTCCATCACCACACCGGCCAGTTGCGTCCCCAGGAACAACCCCAGACCGCTCTGCGCGGTGAAGATGAACGCCTGCATGGAGCCGCCGGCCCCTTCCGGAGCCACCGCGCCGGCGTACATCTGGCCGGCAATGATGAAGAACACATAGGCCAAACCGTGAAAAGCCTGCGAAACCACGATTACCGCCGGGGGTCTGGGAATCACATACAGCACGTATAGGACCAGCCAGGAAACAGTGCCGATGACAAGCGTCCATTTGTACCCGGCCTCAGCCACCAGCTTGCTCAGCAGGAACCACGTAGCCGCGGCCTGTACTGCCTGGGCGATTGCCATCGAGGCCGGCACATTCTTGGCCGCGATCCGGTTCTCTTGCATGAACTGGGCCGTCCCCAGGAAGTAGAACTGCATCATTCCCGCCGCCGCCATCGAGATCAGTAGAAACAGCAGAAAGCTCGGGGCCTTCAGCATGCCCAAGGCCGCCTGCATCGAGTCTCCCCCGGTATCTTGCGGAGGCGTACTGGGCAGGAAGCCGCCGCAGACGACCGCCATGATCACCGACAGAAACGCCGCGAGGACGAGACAGTCCCGGCCTTCTTCCGCTGTCTTGAAGACCCAGCGCCAACCGGTCAGGAAATAGCCCGCCAATGCCCAAGCCACCGGTGCCCACACGAAGATGAAGGACGACTTGGCCGGATCGACGCCGTTCTTGGCCAGATGGAAGAACATCAGAGAATTGACCAGAGGCAGGGTCGCCGCGTAGCAGAGCGAATAGAGCAGGATCGCCGTGAACAGGGAGTTGAATGTCTTTCTCCAGGCCGCGATGAAAAGCAGAAGCACGCCGATGAGATGGGCGCCGGCCAGGATGTACTCCGTATTGACGTACCGGTCGGCCATTTGACCAGCTATCAGCGGCATGAAAATGCACGCCAGGGGCAGCGCCGCATAGACCCAGCCGGTCTGCTTGCCGCTGAACTTGAGCGGGCCCAGCAGTCGCGCCGCCAGGACGGGATACCACGCCCCCCACACGGCAAACTCGAGAAACATCATCGCACTGAGCCTGACGTATAAACCCGAGTCCATTCCGATGTCAAACATAGCTCCATTCTCCTTGAATCGCCACGCCGCTGTTGGTCCGGTCAACTCGCAGCAGCCAACCGCTGGACTGCCTTCTGGATATCGCCGAAACGATCGTCACCCGCCTCGCGCTCGATGGCCAGCGCCCCGTCGTATCCCACCTCTTCCAGCGCCGCGAGGAACTCGGCGATGCCGACCTGGCCGTCGCCCCAGGGCACCTCAGCCCCCCACGTCCCGGGCTCGCTGGTGCGCAGCGCGTCCTTGACGTGGATGTGCCGAATCCACGGCGCCAGGGTGTGGACCGCCTTGATGGGGTTGCCCTTGTCGTAGAGGATCATGTTGGCCGGATCGAAGTTGACGCCGACGGAATTGTGGTCAAGTTTCTCGAGAAAATGACGCAGCTCTTTGGCGCTCTCCTGCCCTGTCTCCAGCAGGAAGATCACACCATTCTCTTCGGCCATATCGGCCAGCGTGCGGATTCGGTCCGTGATCTTGGCGGCGTGGGCCTTGTCGGTCTCGTCGATGAAACCGGCGTGCATCGAGAGGTACTTGACGCCAAGCTCGGCCGTAATCTCGGCGGCCTGGGCAAACAGGTCGCGATCTCCCTGCCAGTGTTCGTCGGGGACGATGCCGCCGGTGACCTTGATGGTGTCCAGCGTCGAGTAGTCCTCGTGCGCGAAGTTCAGCATGGTCGCGGTGATTGTCCAGTCCTGCGCTTTGATCGCATCGAGATACTGCCTGCCGCCGGCGCCGATCGCGCCGGCGATCGCCAGGTGCACGTGCTGCAAGCCCAGCTTCTTCATCGCCTTGGCCACGCCGGGGATATCCGTCTGGAGCGACCAACTGCACACGCCTACGGGCCACTTCCTGCATTTCATGTCAGTCTCCTGTCTCTATGCCCCCGATTACCGAATGGCGACTCGCTCTCGCCTGCGGATCGACTGCTTCTCTGCTTCCACGATCTTCACCGAGTCGCGGGATTGCTCCAGCGTGATGACCGGCGGCACCGTCTGGCCCTGGACAGCCTTGGCGAAGTGGTCGACCTGGCGGACGTAGCCATCCTGCGGCAGCACTTGGGGCGTGAAAACTGCGCCCTCGGCCGGGCAGACCCGCAAAGCCGGCTGCCGCGTCAGGTCGTAGACGATCGTGGCCCTCTCCATGATCAGGTTGAAGCTCATCTCGAAGCCGAAGCTCGGCATCATACCCCAACCGCCCTCGGCGGTGACGACCTGGTCGTCGCCATAGACGTACTGCGTGACGATGTGGATCAATTGCCCCTGCGAACCGACGGCCCCATGGCTGCAAACCGCCTTGGGCATGCCGAGAAGATATTGGACGAAATCCGTGTCGTGAATGTGCAGGTCCAGCGCGACTCCCCCGCTGCGCTGCTCGTCCACAAACCAGTTGTCCAGGCTCCAGCCCGGAGGCGAACCCAACCGCTGAAACATCGCGGCGACCACCTTGCCGTACTTGCCGCTGTCGACCAGCTCCTTGGCCTTGACGTATTCCGGCCAGAATCGCAGACAGTGGCCGATCTGGAGGACCTTGCCGCTCTTGCGGGCGGCCCCGATCATGCGTTCGCACTCGCCCACGGTCAGCGCCATCGGCTTTTCGCACAGCACGTGGACGCCCCGTGCCAGCGCCCGCTCGGAAAACTCGGTGTGGAGGTAGGTGGGCAGGGTCAGCGAGATCGCATCGAGCCCCGCCTTCGCGAGCATCCGGTCGAAATCGGCGAACACCTCGATTCCTGTAAAGTCGATGTCGCCGGCGGCCCCGTCGATGTTCCCCACCGCCCGGTGCGTGTCCTCCTTGATGTTGGGATTCGCGTCGCAGACGGCGACAACCTGCGCATCTTCCCGTGCCTTCCAGCAGCGAAAATGCATGCGTCCCATGAATCCGAACCCGACGATTCCCACCTTCAGCATCGCGACTAACCTCCCTATCGTGTGGGCTCGGCGCCTGCAGGTGTTCGGTCAGGCAGCCCTCGAAGTGATCTTTCTTCCCCTGGCTCAGTCGTGCATCTCATAGCGCCAAGATTCTCCAATCGGCACATTCAAGACGACGGATTCTATCAAACCCGCCCGAGGCCCGCCAAGCGATTTTCTCACATTCGCCGCACAAATCCCGGGGCATCGGAAAGGCGGTGGACATTGCCCGCCGGATCGGTATCATGCGAAAAACGCGTGCGCCGGCGAACAGCCCAACGAGCCGGAGCCACTCGGAAACTGGAGCAATCCGTGGAGACCATGATGACACCGAAAGAGCGAATCTACGCGACCTTGCGAGGCCAACCTGTGGATCGGCTGGCCGTGACACCGATCTTCATGGCCTGGTCCGCCAACTTCATCGGACGCACCTATCGGGACTACTACCTCGACGGCGACGTCCTAGTCGAGGCGCAGTTGGCGGTGACGCGTGCGTTTGGGCTCGACCAGGCCAGCGCGATCAGCGACCCCTGGCGCGAAGCGTCCGCCTACGGGATGGAATTCGATTACCCGCCCGACGGCGTCGGCAAACCCAAGGGAATGCTGATTCAGACGCCCGAGGACGTCTCGCGACTGGCGCCGTTCGAGATCGAGAAGGCCGAGCGTCCCAGGCAACGTGTCGGGAGCGTTGCCAAGATGGCCCGCAAGGTCGGCCAGACCCACAGCGTCCTCGGCTGGGTCGAGGGTCCCATCGCCGAGTATGCCGACCTGCGGGGCGTCGAGAACACGTTCATGGACCTGATCGACAAGCCCGAGATGTACGTCCAGGCCGCCGGCATCCTCATCCACAACGCCGTCCGCTTCGCGCAAGCCCAGATCGACGCGGGCGCAGACATGATCGGCATCGGCGACGCCGTCGCCAGCCTCATCAATCCTTCGATGTACGAGCAGTTCGTGTTGCCGTTCGAGAAGAAGCTGATCGACGCCATTCACGAAGCGGGCGCGACGGTCAAGCTTCACATCTGCGGCAACATCGCCAACAACATCGCGCTGATGGCCCGGACCGGCGCCGATATCATCGACGTCGATTGGATGGTCTGCCTGGCCGCGGCGCGCGAAGCGGTCGGTCCCGATGTCACGCTGGCCGGCAACTTCGACCCGAGCGCCGTGTTGCTCCAGGGCACGCCCGAGGACGTCGCGCAGGCAGCCCGAAGGTGCATCGCCTCAGCGGGTGCGAAGTTCATCCTCCAGCCCGGCTGCGAAGTCCCGCCCGGCACGCCCGAGGCGAATCTGCGCGCATTCTGCCCCTGTGAAGGCTGCCTGATCGCAGGCGAGCTTCGACCCCGTTCGTAGTGACGCCGTAAGGCGTTACGCGCTCGACGGGAAGTATGCTCTTACGAGCACACTACGAACGGGTCACAGCGTCCAGCCCTCGCGATAGGGAGGATTGAGATACTGATTGGCCTCGTCGGAATTGGCGAACCGCATGTTGGGGCCGTCCCATTCGAGTTTCTGGCCCGGCATCTTCGTCGCGATAATGCCCAGCAGTGCGATCTCCGTCAGCGGTCCGCCGTAGTCGAAGTGCGAGCCGGCCCGTCTGCCGTTCTTGATCGCATCGAGCCAGTCGACAAAGTGGTCCCTCACACGTGGCAGCGTCCTGGCCGGCTGCTGGTACGCCCTCATCTTCTCCTCGGGGAAGATCCGCAGGCTGCCGGCTCCGTGTGAGCCGTACATGATCTTGCCCTTGTCCCCGATGACAATCGCCCCGGTGCCGGGCACCTCCCGCCCGGGCTCCAGATCGTCCGGTCGCGGGATCGCCTCGACTCCATCGTGCCAGACAAGCCTGACCGGACCGCGATTGCCCTTGGCCTCGAACTCGTAGGTCACGACGGTGCCTTTGGGGAATGTGTCGCCATGAGCCTTGGGGTCGTAGTCTCTGGCCCGGGCCTGGACCGTCCTGGGAGCGCCAAGGTCGAGGGCCCAGAAGACCGGATCGACCACGTGACAGACCCAGTCGCCGATGACGCCGCAGCCGAACGGCATCCAGCGCCGCCATGTGCCCGGCACGTACATCGGATGATACGGACGATACTTCGCAGGTCCGAGCCACAGGTCCCAGTCCAGCTCGGCCGGAATCTCGTGTTTCTCCTGAAGTTTCGACAGATTGTCAATCGCACTGTAGACCGAGCCGCACGCGGCGTGGACCTCCGTGACGTTGCCGATGGCCCCGTCCCAGATCCATTCGCAGAACATCCGGATCGTGTCGTACGAATGGCCCTGATTGCCAAGCTGCGTCACCACCTTGTGCTCTCGCGCCGCCCCCATCAAGGCGCGGACCTCGTGAATCGAATGGGCCAACGGCTTCTCGCAGTAGACGTGCTTGCCCCGCCGGATCGCTTCCATAGCGATCACTGCATGCGTGTGGTCGGGCGTGGCAACGGTCACCGCATCGATCCGGTCGCTCATCTCATCGAACAGCTTGCGGTAATCGCGGAACTTCCTGGCCTTGGGAAAACTCGCGAAAACATCCGCCGCCCGCCGGCTGTCGACGTCGCACATCGCCACGATGTTCTCACCCTTGGTTCCGTCGACGCTGGCGCCGCCTCGACCACCGACTCCGATGCAGGCGACGTTGAGCTTTTCGCTGGGCGGCCTCTGTCCCTGACCCAGCACGTGACGAGGAACGATGGTAAAGGCAGCGATCGCGCCGGTGGCCGATTGGACGAACTGCCTTCTCGATGTCTTTCTGTCGCTGCCCATGCTCACACCCCAATCATTGAATCCGGACGTCGGTCTATCGATCGGAAGCTGTCGCCGCATCGAAAGACCGCCATAGTGTACCACAGCACAGACCGACACCCAAGCCGAATCATTGGCACGATGGTCCTGCTGGCCAGAGACATCACAGGTCGCTATAATCCTGCTGTCAAGGGCTCTGTGCGGACACCCGCTGTACGATGAAAGGGGACGATGCATGACGAAGACAACAAGAGCAGCCCGAGCCATGCCTGTGGCCAGACCGGGATCGTACACACAAGGGGCAGTCACTCGCCGCCGGTTCCTCAAGAGCGGCGCCGTTTTCGGCGCGGCTTTGGGATTCGCCTATTTCGTGCCGGGCCGCGTGTTGGGAGCCCAAGGCGCCACCCCGCCCAGCGAGAAGATCGTCATGGGCTGCATCGGCGTCGGCAGCATGGGCGGCGGCCATCTTCGCGCCTTCCTCGGCCAGGAAGACGTGCGAATTGTCGCGGCCTGCGACCTTCGTGAGGCGTTCCGCCAGAAGGCCAAGCGGCAGATTGATGAGCGGTATGGAAGCCAGGATGTGAGAACCTACCACGACTTTCGCGAGCTGCTGGCCCGCCCGGATATCGACGCGGTCTGCGTCGCGACACCGGACCATTGGCACGCGTTGATCGGCATCGAAGCCGCTCGGAACGGCAAGGACATGTATCTGGAGAAGCCGGCCGACGTGCACGTTGCAGCCGCCCAGGCCCTGCGCCGAGCGGTGAACGACTACGGCGTCGTCTTCCAGTTCGGCACGCAGCAACGGTCCGGCCGGGACTTCCGCTTCGCCTGCGAGCTGGTGCGGAACAAGAGAATCGGCAGATTGCAGACCATCGTGGTCGGCTCGGTGCAGGGCCTGTCGCTGCCCAATCAGCCGACCCAACCGGAGCCCGATCCGCGTCAGTTCGACTACGACATGTGGCTGGGTCCAGCGCCTTGGGCGCCGTATTCATTCGAACGGGCTGCCTCCCGGGCCGAAGGCAGCGACGGCTACTGGATGCACATCCACGACTATGGCCTCGGCTGCCTGAGCGGCGCCTGGGGTATCCATCACGTCGATATCGCGCAATGGGGCAACGGCACCGACGACACCGGCCCGCTGGAGATCGAAGGCACCGGCGTGATCCCTGCGGATGGGCTCTGCGACACGCCGCTCTGGTGGCGCGTCGAGCACCTCTACGCCAATGGCGTCCGGATGATCCACATGGACTCGAAGCACACGGCGGCCGAGTTCCCGCAGTTCGCCGAGGCTGCCTCCTCGCTACAAATCCCGGGCTGCGGCATCCTCTTCATCGGAACCGATGGGTGGGTCATTGTCTCACGCGGCGGCATCGACGCCAGACCCAAGGCGCTCCTGCAAGAAACCTTCGACGCCGGAGACGTTCGCCTGCCCGTCAGCAACGACCACAAGCGGGACTTTCTCGAGTGCGTGCGGACGCGAGGCGAGACCGTCAGTCCCATCGAGGCTGCCGTCAGGTCGGACACGATCTGTCATTTGGATGACATCGCGATCCGCCTGGGACGCAAGCTGCACTGGGACCCTCAGAAGGAGTTGTTCGTCGGAGACGATCAGGCCAACCGGATGCTCCGCCGCCCGATGCGCAGCCCCTGGAGCTTGTGAACCCCATCCGCGCTCAGCACCGCGCGTTCTTCAGCAGGCGATAGATTCGAAGGAGTTCACCGACGCTCCAGGCCTGGGCGTGGCAGCCTTTGGGCTCCTGGGGCTCGTCGCCGTCGAAGATCTCCGAGACGCTGCCGAGGCAGCCGGTTGTGGTCAGATGCTTCAGAAGCGGCTCGATCATCTCGGTGGCCCGGCGGACACTCGCCGGCTTGAAGTCGTTGACCTTCAGATAAGCCTCGACGAATGGCCCCATCAGATAGGGCCAGACCGTCCCCTGGTGGTAGGCCGCATCACGATTTCGCTGCGGTCCCTCGTACCGGCCTTGATAGCAGGCATCGCGTCGGCTCAGCGTGCGAAGCCCATACGGCGTCAGAAGCTCCCGCTCGACAGCCGCGACGATCGCCTTCTGCCGGGCCCCGCTCAGCGGCGGACCGTACGGAAGTGAGACCGCGAAGATCTGGTTCGGCCGCAGGCTCGCGTCGACGCGCCCATCCGGCATCACCGTGTCGTTGAGATAACCGACCGATTCATTCCAGAACCGCTCACAGAAGCTGTCGCCCGCCTGCTGCGCCATCTTGGCGTACCGTCTGGCGTCAGAGATCTGGTCCGCCCGAAGGCAGAGCTCGTGCATGCGGCACAGAGCGTTGTGCCACAGCGCATTGACCTCGACCGGTTTGCCCCAGCGAGGCGTGAACGCCACGCCGTCGCACCTGGCGTCCATCCACGTCAACTGCGTATCCTTGTCGCCGGCCTGGATCAACCCGTCCGCATCGGCGTGAATCCCGAACCGCGTACCGCTTCTATAGGAATCGATGATCCACCGAATCACCGGCAGCAACTCCTGGCCGAAAGTGTTCTTGTCTTCCGTCGCTTCGAGATACTCAAACGCGGCGTGGACGAACCACAGCGAAGCATCCACGCTGTTGAAATGGGCCGGCCCGCTGCGGTCGTCGAACCGGTTGGGGATCATGCCTTCATCGGCGGCGGCCGCAAACGTGCACAGCACCGACCGGGCCTCGTCGAACCGCCTCGTCGCCAGCAGCAACCCGGGCAAAGCGATAAACGTGTCGCGACCCCAGTCGGCGAACCAGGGATATCCGGCTACGATGGTCGTCCCCTCGACGTCGCCGTATCGGCGGTTGACGATGAACTGATCGGCCGCCAGGACGAGCTTCCGGTCCACCTCATCGGTGACCCGCGTCTCACGAAGGATCTCCCGGTGATGCGCCATCAGTCGGTTCTTCACCATCCCGACCTCCACCATTACCGGCCGCTCCGGACGATAGCGGTCGTCGAGACGCGCCCAGAAGACGATGCGTCCATCCTCTTCGAGGACCCCTTTCCAGAAACCGGGAGTCCAGAGGTCTTCGCTCGCATGTTGGCCCCGCTGGCGATTGACGCGATAGCTGAAATCGAACCACCACTGGCGGTCGTCCTCGAAGCGCATGGTGGGACAATCCATCCGCAGCGCACAACTGCCCGGGACATCCTGGCGCACGAGCAGCCCCGGTTGCAGGTGATCGCATCGCATCGACACGTCACTATGCTGCATGTGGTGAAAGTCTCTCAGGCCCACAAAGGGACGCACGATGAACTCAATAGGCTCCAGGAGGCCTTCGAAGGCGTATTCCACCACGACCGTGTCGCTGTCGGGCGCAAGGTAGACCGCCTTGTCCACTTCGATGGACTCGAATTCGTAGATGAAGTGGGCTCCGCTATCCCGGCGGAATTCGCGCAGGTACGGACAGGCCGCCAGAACCGGCTCGCCGGAGAACTCGAACGTTGACAGATGAAACGCCTGCCCGCCGCAGGTGACAATCTCCTGGCAGTTCGACAGGGCCATGACGCGATTGACCGGCGGGTCCAACGAGCCGATCAGCAAACCGTGGTACCCGCTCGTGTTGCAGCCGATGACGGTGCCCGAAGCATAACTGCCCCGCTCGTTGGTCAGGAGCCATTCACGGTCCAGCAGGCTCGCGATTTCGTTCCCCTCGATGGCCACCCGGACGACCTCGTCGGCGCCGATCTTCTGTTGCGTCAACACAGCGATACTCCCGTGAACTGGTGATTCCGGTGCCCGGTGTTGTGGATGCCTCCGCGTACCGTTCGCCCGGTGCCGTCAGTTGGCCACCGACATGTTCGGCACGCCGGCCGGCGACGGCTTCGGCACCGCCTGGATGCTCGATCCGGTACAGCGTCTCTGAAGATGATCCAGCACATTCATGAAGTTGATGTAGGAATCGTAGGGCGAATCGTACGGGTTGAAGTACTTGTGCACGTCGCCATCGCTGAAGTATTTCGTGCACATGTAATAGAAATGGTCGGAGACCTGCAATCGGCGCCAGTCCGAGAGGATCTGCTCGTCGTTGGCTCGCTTGATCTGCTTCTCGATGCGGTACAGCTCGTGGATGGCGTTCGACTGCATCGGGTTGCCCAACCAGGCCGACAGGTCTCGTTCGGTGTCGGCCCAACTGATCATGTGCCGCACGTCGACTTCGCCGATCGGATCGTAACTGGCGGCCACCTCGCTGGGGGTCTTGAAGTTGTTGTCCGGATGCTTGAGGATCTCCTCCGGAAGGTGCCGCATGAACTCAAAAATGCCGGTGTCTTCCCACTGGTGCTCCCCCAGAGTCTCGTAGTCCATGAACAGGTTGACCACGTGGCCGTTTCCGTTGACCGCGTTGACCCACTGGCTGAACTTCGACGCCGTCAGGGGCCATTCGACCCAATGGCGGTTCGAAAAGCGGAAGGCGATGTCGTCGCTGAGCGAGTAGTTCTTCAGCAGCAGCTTCAGGTGCTTGCACCCTCTGGGGCGGTAGACGAAGTTCGGACTGCGGTAGCCGAGAATGTGGTCGGCCCCCTCCGTGATGACCGCATCGAAACACCCCATCGCCTCGATCAGGAGAGCCAGCTCATTGTTGTAGATCAGTTCGGTGTTGCGGAACACCTTGGGCCTCTGCCCGAAGAGGTCCTCGATGGTGTCGGCGTGCTTCTTGACCTGCTCGACGAACTCATGACGGGAATAGAGGAAGCTCAGACTGTGGTAGTACGTCTCCGCCAGGAACTCGACGCACCCGGTCTGGGCCAGCGCATGGAACGTGCTGAGCACCTCCGGGCTGTACATCTGAAGCTGTTCGAGCAGAATGCCCGTCAGGCTGTAGGAGATGCGGAAGCGTCCCTGGTGCTTTTCGATGAGCTTGAGGAGAAGTCGGTTGGCCGGCAGGTAGCACTTGTTGGCGACTTTCCGGCAGATCGCGGCGTTCTTATAGTCGTCGAAGTACCGCTGATCGTTATCGAACACCGTGTAGTGACGCAGCCGCATCGGCTGGTGGACCTGGAAGTAGAAGCAAACCGAAGGCATACCGGAACCCAATCCTTTTCTTAACAAACGCCCTTCCCTGGGCGACATCCCTTTCGTCAGGCGGTTACGAGCAGTTGCTCGTAGATGCCCGCGCACTGCCTGGCGGCGTCTTTCCACCGCAGCTTGCGAACCTCGAAATTCCCGTGGTTGCGCAGCGTCATCTGCAGCGGCGGGTAACGCAGCACCGCCACGATCTTGTTCGCCATCTCATTGACGTCCCAGAAATCGACCTTCAGGGCGTGCCGAAGGACCTCGGAGACGCCGCTCTGCTTGCTGATGATCACCGGCACGTCGTTGTCGAGCGCCTCCAACGGCGCGATGCCGAAGGGCTCTGACACCGACGGCATGACGTACAGATCCGCCATCTGGTAAATCTTTCGTACATCATCGCCCCGGAGGAACCCGGTGAACAGCACTTTATGCCCGATTCCCAGTTGCGCCGCCAGTTCGACCGAGCGATACATCAGGTCGCCTGAGCCGGCCATGACAAACTTGACGTTGTCCATGACCTCGAGCACCTTCTTGGCCGCGTGCAGGAAGTACTCGGGTCCTTTTTGCATGGTGATCCGGCCCAAGAACAGGACCAGCTTCTCCTCCCGTTTGATGCACGTTTCGCCCACCGACCAGGAACCGTTGCGTTCGACGCCGTTGTAGACGACCTCGACCTTCTCCGGACTGATCCCATAGCGACTGATCACGATGCTCCGCGTGTAGTGGCTGACCGTGATCACCTTGTG
>CAZOFX010000019.1:53329-71711 GCA_964579055.1 uncultured Pirellulales bacterium | reverse complement strand
GAAAGGACTCCATTCACATCCCAAAACAATGTGCGAAAAACATCCTACGTCATCTCGAGGCGGAGTAGTACCGACGTATCTTGAGGGCGAATTCGCAGTATGGATGGATCCGAACGACCTTTGTTTTCAGAAGCCTTATCGGATGATTGACTTTCGCCTCTCCCCATTTGGAGGTGCCACCTGTCTTCTTCAATTTCTCGGTTCGAAACGAATCGGTGTATGGATCTACCCGCTGGCAGGGGTGGAGCCGCGTATCAGAGCCATCTTCGAACTTGACGAAGACGGCGAGCCGATCCTGCCGCAGGGAATGGGTGAAACTCCTCAGGAGGGCCCCGGGGGCCAGCCCTTGAAATACAAAATTGGGAGATGAGGGACCAGATGTGGGGGACACCATACTCGATTCGCCAACGAAACAAGTGGGATGTCACGCGGCGCACCGACACGAAAGAGAGCGAGGCCGTTGACCAGATCAGGCGCGTCAGGCGGGAGATTATGCCCAGGGGGGATTTCGATCCGAAGCGGCTGATCGATTCCTATAAGGGACACCAGAAGGCGCGAGCCGCGAAAGGGCCGGCCAGGCCGGAACGCTGATAGGGACTGTTCGTGGTGTGCCCGTAAGGGCATTCTTAACGCCTTACGGCGTCACTACGAACAGTGCATGGCGCCATGCGATTGGCCAGCGTCGCGTCGTGGAGGTTTGAGGGCGTCGGCTGGGCCCGGGTGATCGTTTGGTGCTGCGCTAGGTGGCGCGGACGGCCTCTACGATGCTGACCTCGTGGGCGGTGGGCACGATCCGGCTGAGCGTCAGGCCCGCCTGGGAGAACAGGCGGTGGTATTGCTCGGCCGTGCGTTCGCGGCCGCCGACGATCAGCATCATCAGGTCGAGCCACTTTCCGAAACAGGGCTGCGTCAGCGGCGGGATCACGGTCTCGACCACGAGGACGCGGCCGCCGCGATTCATCGCACGCCCGCAGTTCCGCAGGATGGCGATCGCCTCGGCATCGTCCCAATCGTGGAGAATGTGCCGCAACACGTACGCATCGGCGGAAGGGACGGAACCGAAGAAATCGCCTCCCACGACCCGGCACCGCTCGGAGACATCCGACTCGGAAAGGATCGCCCGCGCACGATCCGCCACGGGCGGCAGGTCGAACAGGATTCCCGCCACGCCGGGATACCGCTCGACGATCGCGGCCAGCATCCGCCCGTGGCCGCCGCCGACGTCGACGACGGAGCCGAAGACGGAGAAGTCGTAGGCGTCCAGCATCGGCTCGGTCTCCGCGATGCCGTGGACCATCATGGCGGCGTCATAGATGGCATGCCGGTCCGGATGCTCCGTCATGTACTCGAAGAACGGCGCGCCGAACCGCTTGTCGAATCCCGGCTGGCCGGTGCGAACGGAATACAGCAGCTCGCCCCAGGCGTCGTAGAACTCCGCTCCCATCATGATGCCGAACGCGCGCAGCGAACTCCGCACGTCACTGCGCAGGCAGTTGCTTAGGGGCGTCAGCGAGAACCGGCGATCGGCGTCCTCGTCGAAGATGCCGACGCTCGCCAGCGCGCGCAGCACGCGATAGAGCGCCTCGCCATGCGCATCGGCCTGCACGGCCAACTCCTCGGCCGTCTGCGGACCGCGCGCCAGCAGATCGGGAATCCCCAGTTCCGCGGCGACGTGGATCGCCTGGGTAACCCATCCGCCGATCATCTTGCTCAACAACTGCTGGCCTGCGTGCGCATCGGCCACGACCGGTTCTGGTGATGTGAGCGTGGGCGTCATGGTCAGTCCTTTCGATTGGAGTGTGGATACGTGGTCAGGAGTAGGGCCGGCTTACGCGCCGAATGTGGGTCGCGTCGTGCGGTCGGCAGGTGTGTAGACTGGCTCCGCAATGAGTCCCAAACGCTGCCTTGGCGCCATGCTCGCCGCAAGTGATCATCGGCCTGTTCCCTGATATTGGCACGGGATGATATGCTACTATGACTGTAGACTTACTATGTTTACAGGCAAGAATCCGGCGGGTTCAGAAAAAACGCGGAAAAATCAGCCGTTGCTCAAAAGAAGGCGTGATGTTTGTAAGTGCTTTTTAATGATGGACTTGTATGAATTGATAGCTGCGTGTGCGGCGGAAAATCGGCGCAGCGTTTCGCAGTCGCATGGGGACGCCAGCCTCGCAAGCGGTCCCCAGTACATCGAGTCGGCTCGGGGCCATCCCCAAGCTGCGCTTGAGGCTGCCACTCGAATCCCACAAATCTCAGAGGACGGTGGTTTGGCCGGGGATGGCGACGGGGTAGCGGCCCTGGGCGTCGGGGACGACGGGCGGGGTCGAGTCCATCGTCGCGTTGTCCAGACCCGGCGCGAGCTGGAGGTCCGAGGCCATCGCCTGCTCCCAGGTGATCATCTGGCCGGACTCGGAGGCCATGCGGCCGAGGATGCCCACCATCGCGGCGTTGCAGCACCGCGCCGCCTCGTTGTACCGCTTGTTCGTGCGGATCGCGTCGAACAGCAGGTCGTGCTCATACTGATAGTGGTCCCAGCGCCCGCCCTTGTACTCCCAGATCATATCTTCGGCCCGCTGGCGGTGTCCCTTGAAGATGCGCGGCTGCGTGATGCCCTCGCCCAGGACCGCCGAGCCGGTGGTGCCGTGGATGATGTCGCCGAAGAAGCCCCAGCAGTTGTCCATGTGCCGGCCCTGCGCGAACAGACGCGTGCCGTCGGGGAAGTGGTACTCGACCGCGTAGTGGTCGAAGAGCTGGTCGGGCGCGGTGCGGGCCTGCCGCCCGCCGTGACCCTGGGCCGAGACCGGCCAGGCGTCCTTGCACCAGCAGCAGACGTCCAGATTGTGGATCAGCCAGTCGAGCAGGAAGCTGCCGTTGAGCCAGGTGAAGTTCGAGTAGTTGCGGATCTGGTGGGCCATCTCGGTCATGCCCGGCGACTTGGGCGTGAAGCCGACCGGGGCGTGCTCGCGGTAGGCCCAGCAGGTGATCAGGTTGCCGATGAGCCCTTTGTGGAGCTGCTCGACCGCCTCTTCGAGCGGCTTGTAGTGCCGGCTCATCAGGCCGCCGGCGACCTTGAGGTTCTTGCGTTCGGCCTCTTCGCCGGCCTTGAGCACGCGGCGGATGCCCGGTGCGTCGACCGCGAACGATTTCTCCATGAAAACGTGGCAGCCCTTGGCGACGGCGTACTCGACGTGGAGTGGGCGGAAGGCCGGCGGGGTGGCCAGCAGCACGACGCCGCCCGGCGCGACGGTGTCGATGGCCTTCTTGTAGCCGTCGAGTCCGACGAACTGCCTTCCGGCGGGGACATCGACCTTGTCGCCGAACTGCGTCGAGAGATTGGTCAGGCTGTTCGTCAGGCGGCTGTCGAAGGCGTCGGCCATCGCGACCAGTTTCGTCGGGCCTTTGGTCGATAGCGCGTTGGCCGCCGCGCCCGTGCCGCGCCCGCCGCAGCCGACCAGGGCGACCCGGATTGTGTTCTGCTCGCCGGCCCAGGCCCGCGCGCCGATGGCGCCGGCCAGCGCGGCGCCCGCCAGGGCCCCGGAGGTCTGCTTGAGGAAGTCACGACGGCTGGTGGATCGCTCGCTCTGCACGCTCATACGACACCCCTTTCCTGGATCGCTGGTTCGACAGTCACACGCCGCGGGCCCCAAGGCCCACGCCGCCATTATCCCCGCCCCCTGCCCCCGACGCAACCGCCAATCCCTGCGGAAGGCACGACCCATCGGTAGGGGCGAATAATCATTCGCCCCTACTTCTCGTTCACGGATCTTCCGCGTTTCAAGCAGAGGACCGCGTCGTCGGGCAGGGGGGATCGACAAACTTGTTCCTCGCCGGCCGCGATGGCGTCGCCACGGGTGACGGCGCCGCTGCGCGGGTCCAGCCACTCGACGTCAAATCGGCCCGAGACGCCCGACAGGTCCACCGTCACCTCGCCGCCGTGCGGCAGATAGACGACGTAGACCTGTCCCGGTTCCGCCAGTGCCACCGCCATGTCTCCCGTCACGCCGTCGAACGGCTGCATCCGCCAGAAGGGCAGCGAGGTGAAGAAGTCGTGCAGGATGCCCAACTGCGCCGCCGCGCCTTCGCCCTCGATCGCGAACGTGTAATGGTTCGGCGCATCGATCCGGTTCCAGATGTCACTGTGGCCGATGGTTCCGTTGAAGCCGGCGGCAAACCAGCCGCCCGCGCGGACGATCCGCCACGACGAACGCCGGACCTTGTCGGTGTGGTGCACCTGCTTTCTCTCGGTCGGGTGGCCGCGGAGGTACTCGTAGCCGTTCTCGTTGTTGAGGACGGGCTTGTCGTATTGACGGTCCGCGCGAAGGCTGGCGACCAGTTCCATCGAATCGCCCCTCCAGCATTGCAGCGCCTCATCCCATACCGCGCCGTCACCTTGTTGGCCGGTCTGCTGCGAGAGGACGTCGATCTCGTCGGCGTCGCCAAAGAAGCCGCCGATCTGCCAGGGCGATTCGTAGGGATCGCGCGGGCTGGCGCCCTTGGTGCTGGAGGAGATCACCGGATGCACGGTCACCGGGTGACGATAGGGATCGAGCTGCTTGACCAGGCGAGCGGTGGCCCTCGCCCATTGCACGTCGCCCGGTAGGTCCAGGCGGTAGCTGCCGTCCGGATGCGTCTCATATTCGTTCGAGAGCGTCCAGAGGAAGATGTTGCGAAAGGCCGCGTAGCGCGCGACGACGTAGCGCAGCCACAGCCACTCCCGTGCGGGCGTCCACTGCCTCGTGTCGGTGAACGGCAGGCGATAGTAGTTGAACAGGAGCAGTTCGGCGTTCATGCCGCCCTGCTGCATCTGACGCAGCAGGGCGTCCAGGCTGCGGAAGAAGACCGGATTGAAGCGGTCCAGGTCGGGTTTGTCCGGCGTGCCCGCCCAAGCCCAGTAGGCCGGATCGATCTGCGCCCGCTCGTGACTGTGGCCGACGCTCATTCGCACGAAGTTGAATCGCTGCTTGCGGCGCGTTTCGAGGTAGGCGCGTCGCAGCTCCGGCGTGATCGGGCTGTCGTCGTGCAGGCCATAGCAGGTGTCTCCCATGGGGAAAAAAGCCGTACCGTCGGCGCAGGCGAACGCATAGGGATTGTCCGGGTGGATGCGGATGAAGCCGCGGCTGTTCGGCGCGGTGCAACGCAGCCGGCCCTGCGCGAACAGCTCGACGCCCTCACCACGGAGCCGGTAGCGCCAGTCGCCTTCTTCGTTGGGTGCGAAACGCAGCCGCCAGGTGTCACCGCCATCGTGGAAGCCTTCGACCGTGAGCGTCCTGCCCGAGGGCGAGGTGAACTCGCCGACGAGCGCCGCGTCGCGAAAGGGGTTCTCCGCGTGACAGCGTCCGTGCAGCTCGAATTCGTGCATGTCCCATCGGTCCACGGTCACCGCTGGCTCCTCTCGCGTTGTCGCGGCCGCTCCGGCCTCGATTGCGTCCAGGGTCTCGACGAACGCGCGGGCGAAGTCGGCGCCCGCCCGGCGTGCGTGCTGTGTGGGATCGCCGTCGGCACGGCCCCACCAGGGCATCTCCCAGCCCCACACCTGCGTGCCGTAGCGCTTCATCGCGTACTGGTGCACGTTGCTCTCGTTGAGCGTGCGCCCGAACCAGTTCTTCGTGATCGGGTCCGCCTCGTTCTCCCAGCGGTGTCCCACGCGGCGGGGGGAGGGGAATCGCTGCGTGAACAAATCCCACGCCCGCCGGCTCGCCCGGCCCTGCTCGGAGTCCGTGTAGAACAGGCAGTCGACGTCGCGCGGCGCGATCCAGTTGTGCCAGGTGACCGCGAAGTCCGGCCGCAGTCGATCGATCGCGTCGAAGGTCAGTTTCGCGCTGGCGGTGGCTCGGGGCTGGGGGTAGTCGTAGCCCGCGCGGTATTCGTAGCCCTGTGCGACGCCGTCGACGTTCGTCATCGGGTGCAGCACGAATCGATATCGACGTCGTGCCTGTGCCGCCGCATCGCCGAGAAGGCAGGTCACCGCACCCTCCACGGCATACGACGAAAAGCTCTCGTACGCGTGCTCCCGCGCGTGCCAGAAGACCGTTCGTTTGTCCTGGGCCGGGACTTCCGAATCGGTGATGGTCAGCTCCCAATGCTCGCGTCCTCCATCGCTGATGCCGGTCTGCTCCTTCCTCAGAAAGGGATGATCGGGGAGCGTTCGCACGAAACGCAGATAGTCGGCGTACGTGTACCAGGGACTGAGGCCGACCCTGGTCTCACCCGGCAACGCCGAGAAACGCACGGTGCACACCCAGCCCGAAACTTCACCGTCGATCTGTCTCCAGGGCTGTCCCGGCGGCTGAATGAAGAGAAAGTCGCGCGTGGACATGCCTCCGAAGGCGTTCTTGTCCGCGTTGGTGCGCCGCCCATCGTCGGAGAGGTCCACGTGAAGTGTCACCGTCTCGGGCTTGTCGCCGTCGTTGCGGCAGATCAGATTCATCCGCGAGACGGCATGGGTCAGTATCCCCGATCCTTCCTCTTCGCAGGCGCGAATCTGAAACTTGCCCGGTCCGACCGCCGTGATTCGCCCGGCATCGCGAGGCGTCCCGCCGTCGTCCGGCGCAAGAAAGACGATTCCTGCGGCCGGCGAGGGCGCCGTCTGAGCCGCAGCCGGCAGGATGAACGCGGCGATCAAGCCGATCAAGCGACGATTCAAAGCTGGGGCACGGAACCAGTTGCTTGTCATCGCCCGGATTCCTTCTCTTGCCCTTTGCGTATGTAGAGGGCGGCGTCCCCTGCAAACGGGGATGCGAGCGAGCATCGGCCGCCGCCCGTGACCTGCTCCGCCGGCCGGCTGGTCCCCTCGGCGGCGTGAATCCACTCGACGGCGAGCTTACCCGGCGCCGCCGAAAGGTCCACCGTGACCTCGCCACCCTCGGGCAGGTAGACGAGATACTCGTGTCCCGGATGAGCGAGGCAATAGCGGGTCGAGGCCAATTCCGGGTGGGGCGCCATGGCGGCCAGGTCGATGCGTTCCGCCAGCCGGCGTGTATGGCCCATCGCGGCGCGGCCCGCGATCCAGCCGGCGGAATCCGCCAGGTTCTCCATCAGCAGCGTGCTGTGCCCGCGCGTGAAACTCTTCCATACCCAGGCCCGTGTGAACGCGGCGTCGTCGATGAAGACCTTCCATCCGATGTGATCGGTGTCCAGGAGGCAGACCATCTTGCCGTCCGCCGCCGGAGGGTCCGATGTCCACGGGTCCTGCGGCTGGTCCCACCCCGTCGTCGCCAGGGACGTCCAGTCCGCCGGACTCTGGAGGCAATCGTCGTTCATGTCGCCCACCGACGTCATGCCCACCGGATGCTGCTTGGGCATTTGCTCCTCGACGCTCTGGACGAAACGCACCATCTCATACTGCCACTGGCGCGTATGCCGCAGCCCCTCGTTGCAGATTTCGTAGAGGACATTGTCGACGTCATTGACCGTCTCGACCACCTTGCGGACGTACGCCTTCTGGATTTCCAGCACCGCAGGCGCCTGGAGCGTGTGAATCTCGATGCCCCAGCCGTCGCCGTTCACGTCACCGTCGATGCCGGAGACGTTATTGTCCTTGTGAAAGGGGTGTTGCTCGAGCGGATGTTCCTGGCGTTTGCTCATGAAAACCCAGTCTTCAAAGAGCATGACGCTCACGTAGATGCCGCGGTCACGGGCGGCGATCACGCGAGCGCGCAGGCGGTCGAAGTAGGCCGGATTGAATCGTCGCAGGTCGAACTTCGGCTTGCCGTCCAGGGCCGCCCCCGGCCCGGTCCGCTCCCACGGCTGGGGCTCGTGGGTGGTCAGCTCCCAACGCCACAGGCGGATGAAGTTGTGGTGGTTCTTCTGGAGCAGATCGAGATAGCCTGTGTAGTCAAACGGCTGCGTCACTACGGTGTAGCCGGACAGGATGCCGTCCTGCAGGCTTTGCCAGGTGTGGGAACCCGTCAGGTAGACGGGCCGTCCGCCTGGGTCGGCGAAGTAACGCGGGTTGGCCTCACAGATTCGCAGCGGGCCCATCGGGCGATCGGTCTGCGTGTCCTGCGCCGCACGTGCAGAGCACAGCAGGGTTCCAACGACGATCCAATGAGCGAGTCGGGGTAGTCTTGCGTTCATAGCGGTCGCGATCCCTTCAAAGAAGCCCTCCGGCGGTCGGTCCGATTCCGGCTTGGCACGAGGCCCCAAACCGTTCGTGGACTCGGCGCAGAGTATCTTCCGTGCCGCCCCAAAAGTCAAACGCCATGCGTCGCATCATCCTCGCACAGGTGTGGCAGCCTCATCCTGATCCCGCTGAGCGTCGGGGTCGGGATGGGGATGGTCTGGGGGAGCGAACCATCCCCCATCCGCCTGCGGCGGATTGAGGCTGCCATACAGATGTGGGCGAGGTTTCAGTCGATCGAAAGCGTTTCGGCGATGGCGTTGGGGTCAGCGACAGTCCACGGTTCGGTCACGGCGAAGATGCCGTAGCCGGAGCCGTCCTGGTCGTCGCTTTCCCATGCCGCGACGAACACGTCACCGGCGATGGCGACATCGGGCGACTGCTGCTTGCCTGCTACGTAGCCGTTGAGCGGGACCTGATCGCCCACCGGCGCGCCGGTCGTGTCGAATCGCCGGGCCCAGATGTCCGTCGCGACATTGGGATCGCTGTGCTCATGCTGCCAGACCACAAGGAATTCGTTGGCATCGTCGATTGCCACACGTGGCCATTGCTGCGCGCCGTCGCACAGCGTGCTGATCGTGAACTGACCGGTTCGCGGCGCGCCGTTCGGGTCGAAGCACCGCGCGTGCGCGTCGTCGTCGCTGGCCCGGTTCGGGTCTCCGTCCCACGTGACAACGAAGCCGCCCGCAGCGCTCATTGCCACCGACGGCCGGGTGATCGAAGCGAAGTCGATCTCGCTGACCTGGAACGGTTCGCCCACCGCGATGCCGTTCGCGTCGAATCGCCTGGCCATGATGGCGTTGGCCGTCCGGTCCTGTAGCCACGTCACCACGAAACCGCCGGCGGCGTCCATTGCGACGTCCGGATAGCGGCCGTCGTAGATCTCCTCATCGATTCGCAATTCGTCGCCCAGCGGCGTGGCGTGGGCGTCGAACAACTGTCCCCGGATGGCGTTGATCGGGCCGAACTGATCCTCGTGCCGGCTCTCCCAGACCACGACGAAGGTCCCGCCGTCACCGGCC
Organism: uncultured Pirellulales bacterium; assembly: GCA_964579055.1. Lineage (GTDB taxonomy): Bacteria > Planctomycetota > Phycisphaerae > Sedimentisphaerales > Anaerobacaceae > Anaerobaca. The sequence continues at coordinate 62,573 of CAZOFX010000019.1, read as the reverse complement.
GCGACGCTCGGATAGAGTTGCTGACCCTGCGTGTTCGTGTTGACCATCAATTCATCCGTTAGCGGAATGCCGTTCGGATCGTACAGGCGGGCGAAGATGTCTTCGGCGTCCAGCCCCGGGCCTTGCCAGGCGACGAGAAATGCGCCGGCGTCGTCTGTCGCGACGGCCGGTTCGGTCTGGTTGCCCTCGCGCAGCACGTTGACCTGAAGCTCATCGGCGTCGAGCCGCTCGCCCGCCGCGTCAAACCGACGGACGATGATCTCGTTCGAGCGGCCTGCGCTGCTGAAGTAGCTGCTCCAGACAATCACGCTGTGGCCCTGGGCGTCGGTCGCCACCGCCGCCTTGGCCTGCGCGCCGCTGGTTCGCACGTTGACCTGGAATTCTTCGGCCTCCAGCCACGACGCGATACACAGAGCGATGGCGCAAACAACCACGGTCTTTCTCATGGATCTGATCCCTCCTCACTTGATGTTGACGAACCGGTCTCGCGCACGCGCAGCTCGAGCCATGCGTGCTGTTACAGTCGCACGAGCATTCCGGCCGGCTTCATGGTCTTGCGGCAACGTCGGTCGTTCGGCCGGACTCGCTATGGAAATCCCTCTCGCATCGGCCGGGCGCTTCCTGGTACCCAGCGTCCTCATTATACGAACCGGCGCGCCCGTGTCCACAAAAAAAAGCCAAATCTGCGGCGGTGTGTTTGTGCAGGTTCTCGGGCATCGCCATCGGTGAGTCGTTGAAGCGTCTGGGTGGCAGCCTCAAGTCCGCAGGGCTTGGGGATGGTGGAGGGCACCATCGCCTCTCGATACTCAAGCCGAAATCGTGTCAGCCATCCCCAAACGCTGCGCGTTTGAGGCTGCCACGCGTTGCCTATCGATCCCGGTCGGAGATTCCACAGAGAATGTGAGTCCGACCCTGCCGCAACATTCGGTGCGGCCATGGGTTACGGCCGGCCGGCGCAGTTCGCGAAAAAACATGGAGAATTTGTGTTGACGACTCCGAGGAAATGTTAGTAATGTGTTCATAGAACGAACTCGTAAATGGTAACTGGTAAATCGTAGATGTGGAGGGTCGATCATGGCTACGGAAGCGCAGGTGTTGGCGAATCGGTTGAACGCGCAGAAGTCGACGGGGCCGCGGACGGAGGCGGGCAAGGCGGTGGTTTCGCAGAACGCGGTCACACACGGCCTGCTCGCCCGCAAGACGGTCATCACGGGCGAGGATCCGGGGCAGTTCGAAACCTACCGGGCGCAGTTGCTGGCGGAGCTGCATCCGGCGGGCGTTCTGGAGGCGGTGCTGGCCGAGCGGATCGTCGGTCTGGCCTGGCGGCTGCGCCGGGCCGACTGCCTCCAGGCGGAGGTCTTCGACACGCTGCTGGCCCGCGAGAACACCCCCTACGCCAAGCGGTGCCTGGCGCACCTGTACTTCGGATCGGAGAACGGCCCCGACCCGCGCGATTCGGCGCTGGGCCGCATCGTGATCTCGGACTTCCGCTGCGCCAAGGTCCTGGAGCGGCTGGGCCTGTACGAACGCCGGATCGAGCAGGGCCTCTACAGGACCCTCGACGAACTCGAGAAGGTCCGCCGGCTCCGCCGCGCCGAGCCGCCCACAGAACTGCCGCCGGAGCCGCAGCCGCAGGCCGAGACGCCGGCAGAGGAGCCATCGTGCGAAACAAAGCCAATTCCGGAAACGCAAAACGACCAGGGGGCCACCCATTTGCGCCTCGAGGGGGCCGAGGACGGGCGTCCGGGACTCCGCGACGACCTTGGGACCGGCGGTTTGGCCTTTACAGGGCCTTGCGAACCGGTAGAATCAACGGTTTGTACGAACTCACATGACAGCTCTACAGGCGCCCGAACCGGCCCTGTGACGGAAAATCGGGAGTTGGAATGACGAAAATCGCGATCTATGACACGACGCTCCGCGACGGCATGCAGGCGGAGGGGGTGAGTTTCTCGTTGCCGGACAAGCTGGCCATCGCCCAGTGCCTCGACGGGCTGGGTGTGGACTACATCGAGGGGGGCTACGCCGCATCGAACCCGAAGGAGATGAAATTCTTTCACGAGGTGGGCAAGCTCGGCCTGGAACGCTCCAGGATCGCCGCCTTCGGCAGCACCCGCCGCGCCGACTGCACGGTCGAAGAGGACGTCTCGCTCAATTCGATCCTGGCCACGAAGGCGCCGGCGGCCACGATCGTGGGCAAGACCTGGGACATGCACGTCGAGCTGGTTCTGGGCTGCTCGCTGGACGAGAACCTGACGATCTGCGCCGAGTCGATCCGCTATCTCAAGAGCAAAGGGCTGGAAGCAATCTTCGACGCCGAGCATTTCTTCGACGGCTACAGGGCCAATCCCGAGTATGCGATGAAGGTGCTGGCGGCGGCGGCCGAGGCGGGCGCCGATGCGCTGGTGCTGTGTGACACGAACGGCGGTTCCCTGCCGCACCAGGTGGCCGAAATCACCGCCCAGGTCTGCCGCACGCTCGGCTCGGTCGTCGTGGGCATCCACACGCACAACGACTCGGACTGCGCCACCGCCAACTCGCTGGCGGCGATCCAGGCGGGCGCCCGCCACGTGCAGGGCACGATCAACGGCATGGGCGAGCGCTGCGGCAACGCCAACCTGTGCTCGGTGATACCGAACCTGGCCTTCAAGATGGGCCTGGAGCCGCTCAGCCCCGAGAAGATCAAGTCGCTGACGGAGGTGTCGCGTTTCGTCTTCGAGGTGGCGAACCTGCCGCCGGTGATGAGTCTGCCGTACGTCGGCGACAGCGCCTTCGCCCACAAGGCGGGCCTGCACGTGGACGCCCTGCGCAAGAACAAGCTGACCTATGAGCACATCGATCCGGCCCTGGTGGGCAACGAGCGGCGCTTCCTGATCTCCGAGCTGAGCGGCAAGTCGAACATCCTGGCGGAGATGGAGAAGGCCAAGATCACCCAGGACAAGACCCTGGCTCGGAAGATCCTCGCGCGTGTTCAGGAGCTGGAGAACGAGGGCTATCAATTCGAGGCGGCCAACGCGAGCTTCGACCTGCTGGCCCGCAAGATCATGGGGACCTTCGAGCCGTCGTTCGAGATGCTCAAGTACCACGTCGATGTGGAGAAGCGCAACAGCGGACAGATCGTCACCGAGGCGACGGTCAAATTGCAGGTGGGCGATCGGATCGAGCACGTGGTCGGCGAAGGGGATGGTCCGGTCAACGCGCTGGACGCGGCGTTGCGCAAATCGCTGGAGACGTTCTACCCCGCTTTGAAAGAGGTGCAGTTGTTCGACTACAAAGTCCGCGTCGTGAACGCCAAGGAAGGCACGGCGGCGCGGGTCCGGGTCGTGATCCAGTCGAGAGACAAACAGTCGATCTGGGGGACGGTGGGCGTTTCCGAAAACGTGATCGAAGCGAGCTGGTTGGCGCTGGTCGACAGCGTGGAATACAAGCTGCAACGGGCGGCCGGCTGAGCGCGGCGGGATCGTAAAAGAAAAATCCCGTGCCGGCTTCATCCAACGGCCGGCACGGGATTTCATGCGTGGGTCGCGTCCTACGCGGTGGTGACAGCGATCTCCGAAGCGGGGTTCTGCTGCCTGCGTTTGCGGCGGTTGACCGTTCTTCGTTCCGGATCAGCCACTTGGGTTTCGTCCGCGGCCACCTGGAGTGCGTCGGCGGCCGTCGCGGCAAACGCGTCGGCACCGATCTCTTCCCAGAGACCTTCCGCTCGGTTGAACAGCCCGCCGGAGACCACGATGCGCAGGTCCGGCCACGCATTGACACAACGGATTCTGTCGATCAGCCGGCGCACATCGGGGGCCTGTTTCGGTGCGGTGCCGTAGATGAACAGAATGTCCGGTGCATATTCGTTGACGAAGGCGAAGATGTCGTCGTTGCTCAGGCCGCCGCCGAGGAAGCGCACTTCCCAGCCGTCGCTCTCGAACAGATCCGTGATGATCTGCGCGCCGAGCTCCTGCAATTCGTCGCGGGCGCAGCAGACCGCCACCTTCTTGTTGCGGGCGGGCCGGCGCGGCAGCTTGTTCTGGAGCTGGTCCACGATGGTTCTGTTGATCCGGGTGGCCAGATGCTCCTGGACGGAGCTGATCCTGTCCATCCGGGAAAGCCTCTCGATCTCCGCCATGACCGGCCAGATCAGGTGCAGGTACACCGAGTTGGCCGGGATGCCGCTTTGCAGCGTCTCCTCCACGACAGAGCGACAGGCTTTCCGGTCGCCGCGAAGCAGGGCGGCCAGGTATCGGGCGAGCAAATCTTCCTTAACCATCGATCTCTCCTTTGTGATGCTGAATGACTCGTTGTTAAAATGGGCTGCTTGTGTCATGTGGGTTAGTATCGGAAGGCTGTTGAAAAAAACTTTAGTGAAAATAGACAAGATCGGGTCCTTGGGAATTCTGGTGGTGGTTTGGTTCAGTCAGATCCTTGAGACGCGATTGTCGGTCGTCCTGGTCGGCACGGGTCCTATAAATGCTGTCAATGTTGCTGGCAGTGCTGGCAGGGCGGGGAGATGAGCGTGTGTAGAAGGCGGGCTTGGGTCCTGAGGAGGGGTTTGTTGCGACGGGGAGAGGGTGAAAGCGGCGGCAAAGAAAATCTCTACCGGCGCCACTCAGGCTTGCGAACCATCAGCGGGGGCATCTGCTGCGGCGGGCGTCTGCGTCTGCCGATCCGAATGCAGCTTCGGCCGCTGGGATACCAGCGGAGCGTGAAGAGCTTGGTCTTCAGTAGGAACCCGTCTTTTCGCAGCTTGCTGAACATATCGATCTTCAGGCGTCCATGGCACATCGTCGCGGACCATCACCCTCCACCTATCGGTCAATCCACGGCGGGACTTTCGTCCAAAAAGGGAAAGAGCAGCCCGCCAAAGGCTGCTCCGTGCCAGTCCAATCGGCCGTGCGTGGCAAGCCGAAGACTACCGCCGGACGGGGATGTCGCGATCTGCGAGGTACGCCTTCATCTGAGCGATGCTGTAGGTCCCGAAATGGGCGATCGAGGCGACGAGAACCGCATCGGCGTGGCCTTCCACGATCGCGTCGTAGAGGTGTTCGAGCGTGCCGGCGCCGCCGGAGGCGATCACCGGCAGAGACACCGCGTCGGCAATGGCCCGCGTCATCACGAGGTCATAGCCGGTCTGCTTGCCATCCGTATCCATGCTGGTCGGAAGGATGGCTCCGGCCCCGAGCGATTCGACCTTCCTGGCCCATTCGACCGCGTCCAGGCCGGCGCCTTTGGTGCCGCCGCGAACCATCACCTCGAAGCCGGACGGCAGCCTGGCGTTTTTCGCGGTGTCGATGGCGACCGTGATCCTCTCGCGGCCGAACTCGTCGGCGGCCTGGCGAACCAGGTCCGGGTTGCGCACGGCGGCGGTGTTCATCGAGACCTTGGACACCCCGAGCGCGAGAAGCTCCTCGATCCCCTGGCAACTGCTGATGCCTCCGCCAACGGTCAGCGGAACGCTGATGCGCTCTACCGTGCGTCGGACGGCGTCGAGCATGGTCTTTCGGTTCTCGATGGTCGCGGTGATGTCGAGAAAGACCAGCTCGTCGGCGCCGGCCTCGCTGTAGGCGGCGGCGTTCTCGGCGGGGTCCCCGACGTCCTTGAGGTTGACGAAATTGACGCCTTTGACCAGGCGGCCGTGTTTGACGTCCAGGCACGGGATAATTCTTCGATAGTCCATGCGTTCTCTCCGTTTGTCGTGTCGATGGTTCCGGGTGCCATTCGTGCTGTTTTCGCCCGCGCAGTATAGCAGGAGCCGGAGGATCGGTCGAGAACACAATTCGGCGGGTGTCCGCGTGACATCGCGGCGATCGGGCGATCTTCGCCGTCGGCTCGAACCCGGCGGCCTCGGCGCCTGTACATAGTCTGCCCGGTCGCCGGGAAACCGGTTGACAGGGCGATGCCTCCGAGGTCCTAATGGGGGCCCGAAATGAGATCGCCAACCATGGAGAAAGGACGAAGTTATGGCCAACCCCGAAATGCCTCACGCCGGACACGACAAGCACCTGTGCTACCTCAACAATCTCGGGTTCCAGATCAGCAATCCCAAGGAGTACACCGAGCTGGTAAAGGACGGGCAGTACATGTGCAAGGTCTGCGGTCGGGTCGCGGCCCACGAGAAGAACCTCTGCAAGCCGGTGAAGCTGTAGGGGCCTGCCAGGGCGCGGACCCTGCACAAGCCGAAGAACGATGGATTCGAAAACACGGCTGTATTCTTTCGTGCTTGCGGCGACGGTGGTCCTTGCCCAGGCGCCGGCCGGGGGTGGGGAACCGCAGGTCCTGGAGTGTCTCGACGTGGGGCCGGTATGGTCGGGACACGCCGTGGGCTTCTGCCTCCTGACGTGCCCGCAAGGCCAGTATGTCACTTGCTACGATCAGGACCGCCGGATGACGGTGGCCAGACGGCTGCCGGGCTCGGACGCGTGGGAGTTCCAGACGCTCCCCAGCACCGTCGGGTGGGACAGCCACAACTATGTCACGATGGCTCTCGACGAGACCGGGCACTTGCACGTCAGCGGCAACATGCACGTGCATCCTCTGGTCTACTTCCGGACGGAGCAACCGGGTGACATCCGGACGCTCCGTGCGGTGCCCGCCATGGTCGGCGACCTCGAACGCCGCTGCACGTACCCGCGATTCTTCGAGGGACCGCAGGGCGAGCTGATCTTCACGTACCGCGACGGGTCCAGCGGCAGCGGAAACCAGATCTACAACACGTACGACGTCCGGACGCGGACGTGGCGTCGGCTGTTGGATGAGCCTTTGCTGGACGGCAGGGGGGCGATGAACGCCTACCCGGTCGGTCCGGATCGGGGGGCCGACGGCCGTTTCCACCTGTGCTGGGTCTGGCGTGACACGCCGGACTGCAACACGAACCACGATGTCTCGTACGCGCGGAGCCGCGATCTCGTGCATTGGGAGACCGCGGCCGGCGAAGCGGTCGAGTTGCCCATGACCGTTGAGACGCCGGGCTTGATCGTCGATCCCGTGCCGCCCGGCGGCGGCGCGATCAACGGGAACACCCGCATCGGCTTCGATTCGCAGGGCCGTCCCATCGTGACCTACCACAAGTTCGACGAGAGGGGGTTCACCCAGGTCTACAACGCAAGATATGAAGGCGGCCGCTGGCGGATCTACCGGACCAGCGACTGGAACTACCGCTGGTCCTTTGAAGGGGGCGGCACGATCCACTTCGAAGTCCGCGTCTTGCCCGTGAAGGTGGGCGCCGACGGCATCCTGACGCAGCGGTACAGTCACGACAAGCACGGATCGGGCGCCTGGAAGCTGAGTGAGGCAGACCTCAAGCCCGTTGGGCAGATCAAGACGCCACGCGAGTGGCCCGCGTCACTGAGCCGGCCGGAATCCGACTTCCCCGGCATGCAGGTCAACTGGCGGCCCGACACCGGAACCGGCGGCGAACCCGGCACGCGCTATGTGCTCCGCTGGGAGAGCCTCGGCGTCCATCGCGACCGGCCGAGGGACGCGGCGCCTCCGCCGAGCATGCTGAGACTCTACAAGCTCCGAGATCCGTAGGCCGGCGCCGGCCCGTTCTTGATAGAAGGAGCACTGAGATGCTGAAACTTGTTCTGGTGCGTCACGGCCAAAGCACGTGGAATCTCGAGAATCGGTTCACCGGATGGACCGACGTGGACCTCTCCGAGCAGGGCCTCCGCGAGGCCCACGAAGCCGCGACCGTCCTGATCCGGGAGGGGTACACGTTCGACGTGGCCTTCACGTCGGTCCTGAAGCGGGCCATCCGGACGCTGTGGATTCTGCTGGACGAGATGGACCTGATGTGGATTCCGGTCCATCGCTCCTGGCGTCTGAACGAACGGCACTACGGGGTCCTCCAGGGACTGAACAAGAAGGAGACGGCCGAGAAGTACGGGCTGGACCAGGTTCAGGTCTGGCGTCGCGGGTACGACACGCCGCCGGGACCGCTGGCCGAGGGCGACCGCCGGCACCCCTGTCACGACAGCCGGTATGCGGACGTGCCGAGAGACCTGCTGCCCGCGACGGAGTCGCTCAAGACGACGTTGGACAGGGTGCTGCCGTACTGGCACGAGGCGATTGTCCCGCAGTTGAAGGCCGGCCGGCGCGTCCTGATCTCGGCGCACGGCAACAGCATGCGGGCCCTAGTCAAGTACTTCGACGCTGTGTCGGACGAGGCCATCACGGAGCTAAACATTCCCACCGGCATCCCGCTGGTCTACGAACTCGACGACGAGCTGAACGCGCTGACGCACTACTACCTGGGAGACGAAGAGGCGATTCGGGCGGCTACCGCGTCCGTGGCGTCTCAACTGACCGGCGGACCGAGAGGCTGACAGAAGATAGACGCCCAAGCCCTGCAATGCGTCACCCAGTCTCGCGCGATCGGAGGATGGGGCGTTCGGTCAAGGTCACGGCGTCACGGGGACGTCGGTCATTCGCTGCGGGAAGCCGCTGAGCATATAGTGCAGGTCGTTGCCTTCGTCCTTTGGAACCGGATAAAGGAACTGCTGCTCGCGTGACATCTCGATCGTGCTGTTGTCGAGCCACGGATGGATTTCGGCGTGACCGTCGGCGAAGGCCAGAGTGCTCCTCGCCCGGCTGTGCCAGATCGCCAGCGGATCGACCCACGTCTTGTACAACGGGTCCACCACCCAGGACCCCTTGTTCCAGCCGCGTGGATCGGATTCTTCGACGAAGATGTACTTCGTCGCCGGCTGAAGGATCTGGGAGTATTTCTCGACCTGAATGTACGTGTTCTGCCAGGGCTCGCCGTTGGCGCCGCCGGCAATGGAGTAGCTGCGAAAGGCGATCTGTCCCGGCACGAGCTTGCGCTGGTCGGCGGGACAGCGGTACACGTCCACGTCGCTGCCCGCATAGCGGAACAGGATGCCCCGGCGGATCCCTTCCTTCTTGCATTCGATGAACGTGCCGGCGCCGGTCGGGCCCTGGACCCAGTCGTAAGAGGTCCTTCCCACCTGGCCGCCGACCAGCCGATCGTCGTTGTCGTCTTTGTAGAGCAGCCAGGCGAGTGACAGCGTCTTGAGGTTCTGGATGCAGACGGCGCCCTGGGCCTGATTGCGAACGCGGACAAGGGCGGGCAGAGAAAGACCCATCAGGAGGCAGACGATGGCCACGACCACCAGCAACTCTATGAGTGTTAGCCCTCTCCTTGTCATCCGTAGCCTCTCTGGCGCAACTGGAGCGACGGGGAACCACATCATAGACACCCACACACACTTGGCAGTATACCACCGAAAAGGGGAAG
>CAZOFX010000019.1:0-53229 GCA_964579055.1 uncultured Pirellulales bacterium | reverse complement strand
CCGATGGCCAGCTCGTCGGCGATGATGGCGGAGATGACCTCCGGCTCCGTGTCGCCCGGCACGGCGAACATGTCCAGCCCGACGGAGCAGACGCTGGTGAGGGCTTCGAGCTTCTCCAGGCTCAGCGTTCCGGCTCGCACCGCCCGGATCATGCCCTCGTCCTCGCTGACGGGAATGAACGTCCCGGAGAGCCCGCCTACGTTTCCGGAGGCCATGACGCCGCCCTTTTTGACCGCGTCGATCAGCAGAGCCAACGCCGCCGTGGAGCCGGGCGAGCCGATCTGGCCGACGCCCATCGCCTCGATGATCTCCGCCACGGAATCGCCGGTCGAGGTGGTCGGCGCCAGCGAGATGTCGACGATGCCGAACGGGACGCCCATCAAAGCGGCCATCTCCCGGCCGATCAGCTCACCGGCCCGGGTGATCTTGAAGACGGTCCGCTTGATCACTTCCGAAAGCTGGGTCAGGTCGCAGTCGGGGTTCTTGGCGACCACGTTGCGGACGACGCCCGGGCCGGAGATACCGATGTTCAGCGAATAGTCCGGCTCGCCGATCCCGTGGTGCGCCCCGGCCATGAACGGATTGTCCTCCGGAACGTTGGCGAAGACCGCGATCTTGGCGCAGCCGACCCCGTTGTCGGACCGGAAGGCCAGGTCCCGGAGGATGTGTCCCATCCTGGCGATGGCGTTCATATTCATCCCCGCGTGGGTCGACGCGAGGTTCAAGAACCCACAGATCCGCTGTGTTTTTGACAGCGCCTCGGGGATGGCTTCGATCAGGTTTTCTTCGGCGGCGGTGGTTCCCTTCTGGACCATCGCGCCGAACCCGCCCAGAAAATCGATGTTGGCCTTCCGGGTCGCCGCGTCCAGGGCCTTGGCGAACCGCACGACCGTGGCCTTCGTGCGCGGCAGCGGCTCCAGCAGCAGCGAGGCCGGCGTGATGGCGATCCGCCGGTTGGTGATGGGGATGCCGTACTTGTGCACGATCCGGTCGGCGCAGCGGTTCAAAAGCTGCCCTTTCTCCACGATGCGCTCGCGCACGCGCTGCATCATCGCCGTCAGGTCCCGATCGATGCAATCCTTCAGATTGATGCCCAGCGTGACCGTGCGGATATCGAAGTGATGATCCAGGGTCATGCGAACGGTTTCGTAGACTTCTTCGACGGAGATTCGCATGATTAGACCCTGTGCATGGCCTTGAAGATGTTCTCGTCCTGGATCGTGATCTTCAGCGCCATTTCCCTTCCGACGGTGTCGAGGCTCGTCTTGATCTTGTCCATGCCGATCTTCGCCCCGGCGACGTCGACCGCCATGGTCATCACGAAGGTGTCTTCGAGAATCTTCTGGTTGATGTCGACGATGTTGATATTGGCGCGGGCCATCACGGTGGCCAGCCGGGCGACGATGCCCACCTTGTCCACGCCCGTGACGGTCACGATACAGATCTGTGATGATGGAGGCTTTTCTTGCGTCATAGCGTCCCTCTCGATGGGCTACAGGCTGTCACCATGGAGTCGCGTTCTCATCCGGTCGGCCTTCTCGTGGTCGGTCATGTCCGGCCGCAGCGGGGTCACTGTGATGAATCCCTCCGCCAGAGCGGTCGTATCGACGGGCAGGGACTCGTGGCGGTGGCCTCCGCCGGCCAGTTGGAACAGCGTCTTGGCCTCCGCATCGCCCTGCGGGATGTAGTACTCGTGGAAGCCGCTCGTGGCCTGGGGCACGACGCGGACCCCCTTCGGTTCGCCGCGCGAGAGCAGCGGGATGTTCACGTTGACGACGTCGCGCGGTTCCAGCGGCCCGAGCTTCTCCAGCACGTCGATGCCGTAGTCGGCGGCGCTGTCGAAGTCCATCTCCCGTTCGGCCGCCAGACTCAACGCCAGCGAAGGGATGCCCAGGAAGGCGCCTTCCATCGCCGCGGCGACCGTGCCGGAGTAATAGACGTTGATGCCGACGTTGGCGCCGTTGTTGATGCCGGCCACGACCAGGTCGATCGGCTCGGGGTGCAGTTGCCGGACGGCCAATTTCACGCAGTCGGCCGGCGATCCATAGACCGCGTAGCCGCTGAACAGCCCGTCAATGTCCGCCTTCGCGCAAGCGAGCGGCTCGAAGAAGGTCACCGCGTGGCTGGCGCCGGACTGGCTATCGGCGGGAGCCACCACCAGCACCTCGCCGAGGTGGATGAGCTGCTTGTAGATCGCCGCCAGGCCGGGGGCGAAAATCCCGTCGTCGTTGGTCAACAATATACGCATCAGGGCAAGGCCGAACCATGTTTGAGAACGTTGTTGCGGGCCGGAACCGGACGTCGGCGTGGCCCGGGCTGTGCGAGTCGGATGGCAGACCCTGCCCGCACAGAACGGCGCGCATTGTATCGATGCGGCGTCGGTCTGTCAATTCGCCGCTCGTGCCGCCGCGCCGGATTCGCTTGACGGACGCGGCGGCCGGTCAGTATAAGATCGCGCATGGACGACAGCGCTGTATCCCCGAAGCATCGTGTGATGAGCCGGGACGAGGTGCGATCGGTGGACCGTTGGGCGATCGAGGAGATCGGCCTGCCGGGAATCGCCCTGATGGAGAACGCCGGCCGCAGTTGCGCCGAGTTCATTATGGACAGGCTCGGCCATCGGCGGACGTCACGGGTCTGTGTGTTCTGCGGCGCCGGCAACAACGGCGGAGACGGCTACGTCGTCGCGCGCCATCTGCGCAACGCCGGTTACTCGGTGCGCGTCGTGCTCTGCGGCGATCGCGCCAAGGTTCGCGGCGACGCCAAGGTCAATCTGGACGTGCTCTGTGCCCTGGGCGAGACGATCGAGGAGCTGGACCCGGGCCGGACGGATGCGGCGGATCTCGTTGCGACGCTGGCGAAGGGAGCAGACCTGATTGTCGATGCGCTCTTCGGCACCGGCCTGCAAGGACCGCTGCGAGAGGACTACCGGCGCCTGATCGATGCGATCAACGCGTTGAACGTCCCGATCCTGGCGGTGGACATCCCCTCGGGCCTGGACTGCGACACGGGCCTGCCTCTCGGCACGGCGATCCGTGCCGAGTGGACGGTGACCTTCGTAGCGCTCAAGAAGGGATTCCTCGCCTCAACGACGGCCCGCGACTACACCGGAGAAGTTCGAGTGGCCTCCATCGGCGTCGAGCCGCAGGCTGGCGCGTAGCACGGAAATTCTCCGAACGATGACGGCCGGACCCTTCCGACCATCCCGCTGTGTTGACCGCCGGACTGCCCGCGATCAGAACGAGCCGGGCTCTCCGAGGGAGCTTTCGTACCCGATGAAGTGAAGGAAGCGATTGAACGTGAAGACCGGGATATAGAAGGTCTGCGCCTGCTGGCGAATCTGATCGTAGTAGGCCCGCTGCTTCCGGGCGGCATCGTACTTGTCCCTCAGCGTGGGATCGTTGGTGACCGCTTCGAACGTCGGTTCCGGCGGAACTCTCGGCTCGTTGCCGAGAATCACGAAATCGGTCTCGGCCGAGATCGTATCGGAGGTGGCGCCGCCCCACTTTTCGATCAGACCGGCGATGCGGTCTTTCGCATCGTACGTCGGTTGGCCCTTGCCGGTCAGGTCGAAGTCCCCTGCGATCACGAACTGGTTCTTCTTCTTCGCGTCCCAGATCAGGTTGGCGACGAGGTCGTCGGTGGCGATCGGGTTGCGTTCTTGCGACGAGAGAACCCGGGCGGTGGCGGTCGTCTTGGCGATGGCGAAGACCTCGATCTCGGCCTTGGGCTTGCCGTCGCGAGGAATGCCGGCCCCCTTGTCGTACACCGAGAACGTCAGACCGCGGTAGATCTTGTTGTCCGAGCCGAGGTTGATGTGGACGATGCCGGCCGCGTCGTCCACCAGGATGATCTTGCCGTCCGGCTGGTGGGCGGGCGCCTCCGGATCGGGAGACGGCTGCGTCTTGGCGACGTCCGTCAGGGCGCTGTTCAGACGCTGCTGGGCGACCTCGAGCTCGGCCTGCGTCTTGAGCAGGTCCTGATTCAGTTGTCGCGACGTGGCCCGCTCGTCCTCCAACTGCTTGAGGATGTTGGCCGCACGCTGCTCCGAACTCTGTTCGAGCAACGCCCGCAGGTCGTTGTAGTCGGTCTTGGTCTGCTGAACCTGGAGTTGATACGCGTCGATCCGGGCGTTCAGCTCGTTGGCGGTCTCCTGCCAAACCTGCGTCGCGTCGGTGAACTCCTGCTGGAGCTTCGCCAGTTGCGCGGTTCGGGCGTCCAGTTGTTCTGTAGTCTGCTTGACCTTCGCGATCAGGTCACCTGCCATCGAGCGCAGCGACACGCGGTTCGGATCGGCCAGGCTCGGAGCGGGGGCGTTCGGATCGGAAGCCGAGGCGGCATTCGGGTCGGGCGGGGCGATGGTGATATAGGGACGCGCCTGCTCGACGAGAGAACGGAAGGCGTTGCTTGCGTTGCCGACGTTCACTTCCGCGCTGGTGACCTGGATCGGTTTGCCCATGATCAGGGCGGTGATCTGGCCGAAGTACTCGACCATGCTCCCGAGGTTGCTCTGTCCGGGCAGTTTGGTCCCGACGATGTCCCCGACCCGCCGCACTTCGTCTGCTGAGGCCATCTTGGCCAGCTCGTTCACGGCGTCCGCCGTCGTTGTCCGCAGCTCTTCGGCCTTGACGTAGTAGATAACCGCCACCGTCGTCGCGACGATGAACAGTCCGACGAAGGTGATCAGCGTGTAGAGCATGGCGTTGCTTTGACGTCTCTTGCCTGGCGGCATAAAATGACTCCTTGGAACAGGGAAAATCGCCCATAACTGCCAATTTCACCATATTATCGCGTATGGTGACGCCGTAGTCAAGAAAAAAGAACCCCGCCGCACCGGGCGATGCCAGGACGCCGCCAGGGGCTCTAATATCGGACCAGAAGGCTCGGCAAATCCTCGATCCGGTCGGTCCGCAGGGCCGCTGCGGAGTCCTCGCGATCGCCCGGATCGGTATGAAGCCGACGCGGCCGCACGACCTGGATCGTCCGCATGCCCAGCCGGTTGGGGGCGATAAAGTCCTTGCTCTCGTTGTCGGCGACGTAGGCCATCCGATCCGGGGCGGTCCCGAGCGTCTGGATCAGCCTCTCGAAGCCCGCCGGCGAGGGTTTCCAGCACGAGCGGCCCAGTTCCTCCGTGTACACGATCGCGCCCAAGCGGGACTCGATGCCGAGGGCGGCGACCTTCAGCCTCTGGGCGGGCAGGAACCCGTCGGTCAGCAGGGCGAGCGTGTAGCGGCCTTGGAGGGCGTCGAGCATCGAGCGGCTGTCGGCCGGCAGCTCGATGTCGGGCCGGTGGTTTCGGTAGACCTCGACGAGCTCTGCGATCCGGCTTTCGTCGCAGGGGATGCCCAGCTCCTTTAGCGCCGCGTCGAAGGTCCTGGTTCGGTTGCCGGCGGTGAAGTGCCTCCAGAGGCAGCCGAACACGTCATCGGAGCAGGCCGGCGACGCGACTTTGCCGAGAAACCGCGCCACCGCCCGAAGGCCGCTGCAGCAGTAGTCGATCTCATCGTAGAGCGTGTCATCCAGGTCGAATACGACGGTCGTGATCATGGTTGGCTCAGTGACTGCGAAACAGTCGGCTCCACCTATGGCCCGACTCGTTCTGTTTGTCTGTCTTCGTCCGGCAAACCGCGCGATTGCAGGATATCGTGGAGACTTCTCTGCGCCTGGGAATAGTCGGGCTTGATCTCCAGGGCCTTTCGGTAGTGCACGACCGCTTCGTCGAACCGGCCCTGCGCCGCCAGGGCGTTGGCGAGGTTGTTGTGGGCCAGGTAATAGCGGGGGTCGATGTCCAGCGCCCGGCGGTACGACGCGACCGCCTCATCGAGATTACCGAGCGACTTCCACGCGATGCCCATGAGGTTGTACGCATCCGCGTCGGCCGCCTGGTGTTCGGCCAACCAGCGAAGCAGAGCGAGCGCTTCGGTGGGTCGCTGCTGAGAGAGCAGAAGGGCCGCCAGGTCGCGTCGCGCCTTGGCGTGATCCTCGCGACATTCGACGGCTCGGCTGTAGGAGGCGATGGCCTCTTCGATCTGCCCCTGGCGTCGCAGCAGGCCCGCCAGGCGATAGTGGGTGTCGGCAGACTGCGGCTGGATTCGCACCGCCTGACGCAGGTGCTCGATGGCCTGCTCCGGATCGTCGAGGGCGCTGAAAGCGGTGGCGAGATTGTAGTGGACGTCGAAGCGACCCGGCCGCAGCCGGTCGGCCTGCTCGTAGTGCACCACCGCCTGACGGTAGTCGCCACGAGTCATCAGCAGGTCCCCCAGGCGGCGATGTCCCTCCTCCGAGTTGGGATCGAGGTCCGTCGCGGCGCGACATTCCTCGATGGCCAGGTCGATCTGGTCGGCCAGTCGATAGCACGTCGCACGCAGCAGATGGCGCTGAGCCGGCTGCGGCTCGTAGGGAACCACCTGGATGTGCGCGGCGACCGTCAGGGCGACGAGAAGGGCGGCGTGGAGAACGGCCGCACGATACCGTCTGGCGACGATCAGCAGGCCCAGTTGCTGCACCCCGTATGCGCCGAACAGCAGCAGGAATGGGATGATGGGAACGCGGAACCGTCCGGCGATGAAGAACGGAAGGTACGATGCGAAGGTGGCCAGGACGAAGAGCACGATCAGGGCCGACGTCTCGATCTGGCCTCTGTCCGGTCGTGACGCCGCGACCTGGGCCTCGGGATCGGTCGCCCGTCGCGCAGCGCAGGCGATCAGGCGAATCAGGCCGAAGACCGCAAAGGCCAGAGCGAGAGGGAAGCCCGGCAGATAGCGAAGGGTGGGAGAGCACGCCTTCTCGTAGCCGAGTACCTTGTTGTTCGGTATCTCCACTGGTCCCCAGAAGAGCGCCGCCTTGACGGCCATCCGCCGGAGAGTCTGCCAGGGATGGGCACGCATATAGGCGACGGCCCGGTCGACAAACCAGTCGGAGACTTCCGAGTCCTTCATCTTGCGGCCGACCAGGCGCTCGACGCTCTCGATGACGCACGGGTAGTACTCGTTTTCGATCCGCAGCCCGTGCAGGCTGGGGATGCCGGAGTAGGTCCCCGTGGACGTCTCATTGTTGCCGACGTAGAGATTGACCCCGCCGTTCGTGGTGATCAGGACGAGGTCCTGGCCCGCGACGTAGTTGCGGATCGTCGCCGGCGCGATCGTCACAAGCGTGCCGAGGCAGAAGCCGCCGGCCGTTCGGAGCAAGGCCCGCATGCCGCCGTGCCGACGCGAAAGCCAGACAGCCCAGAGCAAAATCACCGGTCCGAACAGCAGGACGTTGGACCGTGTCAACGCGTAGAGCCCGAAGACGACTCCGGCAGCCGCCGCCCAACCGAGCGCGGGACGGTCCCGCCAGAGGCTCAGCAGGTACAGCAGCAGCAACCCCTCCGTGATCAGCAGAGTCGGGCTGAGCAACTCGCCCTCAAAGAAGATGAAGGCCCAGTACACCGACATGAACAGCGCGAACAGCAGGGCGACGCCGCGGCCGAACACCCTTCGTCCCAGCAGGTACGCCAGCAGGCAGTTGAGCAGGCCCAGACCTGCCTGAACCACTCGCGGCGCCAGATAGCTGCCGTTGGTGAGCCGGTAGATCGGCGCCAGGAAGAACGAATAGGCGGGGGGGTGGAAATACGGCTTGGTGCGAATCTCCGGGTCGGGAAGGTCGCTGAGGTTCTTCGGGACCGTCCAGTCGTTCGTGGCCAGGGCCCGTGCCCAGTAGTCGTAGTAGCCGGCATCCACGCGCGGCCAACGGAAGTCCGGGGAGTGGACGTGCTCCCGCAGGTACGAGACGCGCAGGGCCAGAGCGAGCAGCAGAATGCCGGCCAGAGCGATCGCGGCGCCCGCCCGAGAACGAGCTGCGGCGGACCTTCTCACTTTCGTTCGGCGCGTGGCGCCCGCTGTTGCCATATTCGCACTCCGCTGCCCCTCGCGTCTGTACGGATTCACCTGACGTCTGGCGGCATACTACCACATCGGGATCGAAGGCGGCAACGGTTTCGGTCGTGTGGAGCGCCGCCGGCGCGCGGATGTCACGGCCGCAAGGTCGCAAAGCGGCGCCGGGCCGGGGCGACAATCACTTTTGTGCTATGACGACGCCGATCATCGTGTATACTGGTCCGCGGCGGAGGTAAGCTGATGGGCTTGTCGGGTTCTTTGGTTGTCGGTGGCGCGACAGAGAACGGTATGAAAGACTATTTTCTATTGATGCGGCCGGTCCACTGGATCAAGAACGTCTTCGTGTTCGCGGCGTTGATCTTTGCCCGGCAGTTGCAGCAGCCGCTGGATGAAGCGCTGCGGGCCCTGGCCCAGGCGGGCTGGGCGTTCGTCTGCTTTTCGTTGGCGGCTTCGGCGATCTACATCGTCAACGACGTCCTGGATCGGCAGGCCGACAGCGTTCACCCCGAACGGCGCAACCGGCCGCTGGCGGCCGGGCGAGCGAAGGCGCCGATCGCCCTGGCGCTGGCCTGCGGCTGCGGCGCGATCGCCCTGATCGGAGGGGCGCTGCTCAGCGGGACGCTGGCGGCGATCCTGGCGGCCTACATGGTGCAGATGATGCTCTATTCGCTGGCGCTGAAACGCGTGATGATCCTGGACTGCATCCTCATCGCGGCCGGCTTCGTTCTGCGGGCGGTGGCCGGGGCGGTCGCCATCGACGTGTCGATCTCGCCCTGGCTGGTCATCTGCACCTTCGCGCTGTGTCTGTTTCTGGCCTTCAGCAAGCGTCGCGGCGAGATCGCCCAGCTTCAGGAAAACAGCGAGGCCTTTCGCAAGACCCTGGGCGAGTACACGCCCGAGCTGCTGGCCCACATGCTGGATGTGACGAGCGTGCTGGCGGTAGCGTGCTTCCTTCTCTATACGATGGACTATCGCACGAAAGAGCTGTTCGGAACGAACAACCTGGTTTACACGACTCCGCTGGTGCTGTATTGTATCTTCCGGCTCAGCGCCTTGACGCAGAAGGGGGTGTACTCCGATCCGGTGCGTTTGATCCTGCACGACCGCCCATTTCAGATTGGGATGCTGCTGTGGGGATTGCTGTGCATCGCGATTGTCTATGGGATCGGAATCGGTCAGCGTCTGGGAGCGCTCGGGCTGGCGTGGGCGTCCCTGGTGTAGATTCAGGTAGTTGGCGGCGATGGCAAGAGAACGACTGCAAAAGGTAATGGCTTCGGCGGGGGTGGCCTCGCGGCGGGAGTGCGAGGAGTTGATCCTGGCCGGCGTGGTGCGTGTCAACGGCCACGTGGTGGACCGGCTGCCCGCGTTTGCCGACCCGCAGACCGACACGATTCTGGTCCACGGCAAGCGTCTGAAGCCGCCGCAGCGAGTGTATTTCGCGCTCAACAAGCCCAAAGGCGTGATCTGCTCGAATCGGGACCCCCAGGGACGCAGGGTCGCGGTCGACCTGGTCCCGTGTCGCGAGCGTGTCTATTGCGTCGGCCGTCTTGACGCGGACACGAGCGGCCTGATCATCCTGACCAACGACGCGGAACTGACCAATCATCTGACCCATCCCCGATACAAGGTGCCCAAGACCTACATCGCGACGGTGAAGGGGCGCATCGACGAGGCGGGAATCGAGCGGCTCAAGAAGGGAATCTGGCTGGCCGAGGGCAAGACGGGAAAGGCGGCGTTCAAGGTGCTGCACGCCGGCCACCAGGAGTCGTCGATCGAGATCACGATCAGCCAGGGCCTCAACCGGCAGGTCCGCCGGATGCTGGCCAACGTCGGCGTCCCGGTCAAGAGCCTCAAGCGGACGAGCATCGGCAAGCTCAAATTGCAGGAGCTTGGGGTGGGCCGGTATCGGCCGCTGACGAAAAGCGAGGTAGCCGCCTTGCAGGGCCTGCCGACGGCGCAGGAAAAGGGCGGCCGTCCTCGTACGAGATCGCACGCCTCGGGCGGCCGCCGGCAGGGCAAATAGGAAGCGCCAGCTCCCGACTCGCTGCGCTCAGAACAACAGGTCCAGGACGGTTTGGGTGGCGTTCTTGTCCTCTCGCTCGTCAAGGTAATCCAGCAGTGTCTTGGTGGTGTCGTCGTCCTCCTGCGATTCTGAGCCTCCGATCGGAGGCATTCCGGGCGGCGGGCCCATGGCCTTGCGGATCTGCTCGGCGCCGGCGATGAGTTCCTCGCCGGTCAGCTCCCCATTGCGGTCGGCGTCAACCTGTTGGAACGCCTCCTCCGCGATGCACAACTCGGCCGCGTCGAGTGTGCCGTTGCCGTTCTTGTCTTTGTCCTCGATCAGACGCTGAACCATCTCCTCCATGCTGTTTGGAAGCGACATCGCCCCGGACGTCTGGCCGAGGGCGTGCAGGCTGTATCCCGAGTTCGACAAGATGCTGCCGATGTCCATAGTTGACTCCTTGCTGGCGGAAAACCCGTATCGAACGCGGCGCGACAAACGGGATAGTCGCCTTTGCCCGAGCTCGCATGACAGCGTTCACGGTCGCCGTGACCCTGACACGGAGCATTCCGGCTGCAAATCCGGTGCCATGACGTGCTGCCAAGGCCGGGCGGCGCCGTTGGTCTTCGGACGACAGCACGCCGGGCGCGATGCGAACCGCACTGGAGAGTATCCAGAGGCCATTTCTACCCGTGGCGGGACGCCGAGCGGACGATCGTAGAATCTTTCCCGTTGCCGGCTCAGACTCTTCTTCAGGCTGGCGCGGTGTAGGAAGAAATGACTCTTCGCGGATGAAATTCCCGTACCCAACGTAGGACATCAGCCGGATCGGTCCCATAAAGGGCCGCCTGTGTCCGTCCACCGACCGGCGCGGAAGAGGCGGGCAGCGACAAGATGCCTGTGCCGACCGGAGTGTTCGGGCTGGGCGAGCCGATATATTCGGTCCTGACGCCATCGTGCGGCCGCTTCGCGCCGCGCGTATCGAAATTCTCCTGCCTGCGATGAAGTGATTGCACCAGACGGACGTAAGTGGTAATATAGACAATTTCAGTTGAGATGACCGAGCATCGATAAGGAGTTGTGGCGTTGACGTGCATCCGGAAACATGCGGTGGCAGGGGTCGATGTCATCACCCTCGATCGTAGTCCAATTTTCGAACACTTCGTCACGCTGACTCCGGAGAAGGGCGAGACTCCCAAGTCGCTGTTCCGCAGGGTCGCCGAGGTGGTGCACGCGCTGGGCGGCCAGGTCATCTCGGCCGAGGTGCTCGGGATGTCGGCCGAGGACCGCAAGTACATGCCCGGCCTGACGCGCGCCATCGACGGACGGCACCAGCCGATCGGCTGGGTGGAGAACACCCGCGCTGAGAATCTGTGCGGGGTCTACGTCTGGATCGCCTGCGGGATGCCGATCACGCATGTCGTCTCGAGCGGACGGGTCGTGGGCAGCCTGTTCGAAGACGGCTTGGTGCGATGCTGCCGCCTTACCGGGTTGCTGCCCGGCGACACCTCGCAGGGCCGGCCGGAACAGGCGGATGCCGTCTTCCGCGAGATGGACACCCTCCTGGCGGGCCAGGGCCTGGCGTTCTCTGACGTCTTCCGCACGTGGTTCTACAACCACGAGATCCTCGCCTGGTATGGCGACTTCAACCGCGTCCGCACGCAGTTCTTCCAGCAGAAAGGGGTCTTCGACGGTCTGGTCCCGGCCAGCACGGGAATCGGCGGAGGCAACGCCGCCGATGCCGCCCTGGTTGCGGGGCTTCTGGCGCTGCGACCCAAGACCGAGGGTGTGAAGGTCTATACCGTGCCTTCCCCTTTGCAGTCGTCGGCTCGCGATTACGGCAGCTCCTTCAGCCGCGCCGTCGAGGTCGCTGCCCCCGACCACCGGCGCCTGTACGTCTCGGGGACCGCCAGTATCGACAAGGCTGGAAAGACCGTCTTCCTGGACGACACCAAGGCCCAGGTCAGGCAGACCATGGAGGTGGTTCAGGCCATCCTTCGCTCCAGAGGCATGGATTGGGCGGACGTGACCCGGTCCCTGGCCTACTTCAAACGGGCCCAGGACGCCCCGCTCCTGGAGGCCTACTGCCGGGATCATGCCCTGGCCGCGTTTCCCGTGATTGTGGCGGAAAACGACGTCTGCCGCGACGATCTGCTGTTCGAGATCGAGGTGGACGCCGTGCAGGTGGTGTAGGACCGCCACGCCGGGTTCTGCCGCGAGCCCGGACGGCAAACGCAGAATTTCTGCCTTCCTTTGCAGGTTCCTCTTGCATTGGCCCACTGATTCGCTAAAATACCCGTTTCCCCGTCTGCCAAGGGGCAGGGCGGTTGCGGCACGACGAACGCGACAGATTGCAGGCAACAGTGATGCAGGAGTAGTCCATATGTCGAGAGTATGTCATTTTACCGGTAAGCGAACGATCTCGGGAAAAAGCATTTCCCGGCGTGGCAAGGCCAAACGGCAGGGCGGTGTCGGCAAGAAGGTTACCGGCGTCACCAAACGCAAGT
Source organism: uncultured Pirellulales bacterium (assembly GCA_964579055.1). Classification (GTDB taxonomy): domain Bacteria; phylum Planctomycetota; class Phycisphaerae; order Sedimentisphaerales; family Anaerobacaceae; genus Anaerobaca. The sequence goes on along the minus strand of CAZOFX010000019.1, from coordinate 40,843 downwards.
TCAAGCCCAACGTGCAGAAGGTTCGCGCCGTCATCGACGGCAAGGTCCGCCGCGTGAGAGTCTCCGCCAAGGCCATTCGCATGGGTCTGATCACCAAGCCCCTCAGGCGGAACTACCAGGCCGCGGAGAAGGCGGCGAGCTGACCGAGGCCTTCCTTTGCAGTCCAGAAGCCAAAGCGGGGCAAGGTAAAGCCTCGCTTTTTCTTTAGGCGGAGTTGGCGATGTCGCAACGAATCGACGCCGAGCAGGTACGCAAGGTGGCCAAACTGGCCCGGCTCCAACTGAGCGAACGCGAGATCGAGGAGTTTACCGGCCAGTTGGGTGCGATTCTCGGATACGTCGAGAAGATGAACGGGCTGGACACGGAGCGCGTCGAGCCGTTGGCCCACTGCCTGCCGATCAGCAATGTCTTCCGCGCCGATGAAGTCCAGCCTTCCCTGGGCACGGACCGCGCCCTGGCCAACGCGCCCGAGCGGGACGGCCCCTTCTTCAAGGTGCCCAAGATTCTCGATGACAACTCGGCCGCGTAGGTTCCGGCCGGACAAGTATCAGAGGCGATACGGTCGCTGTTTGTGGGAGATGCCGAACATGAGAGACGCCAAGCGGATGGGCCTGCTCCTGACGTTGGTGTGCAGCTTGGGGATGTGGCCAGACAATGCGGTCATGGGAGCCGGTCAGAGCGAGCGGAAACTGAACACGGAGATCGCCAGGAAAGTCGAGATCGGTTACCTGCTGTATCTGCCCGAAGGGTATGGCCAAAAGGACCGGAAATGGCCCCTGATGCTGTTTCTGCACGGAGCGGGCGAGCGGGGCGACAACCTGGAACTGGTCAAGGTGCACGGACCGGCCAAGCTGATCGAGCAGGGCAAGAGCTACCCGTTCATCGTCGTCTCTCCGCAATGTCCGGCCGGGCAGTGGTGGACTGAGAAGACCGACACGCTGATGGCCCTGCTGGACGAGATCGAATCGAAGTACGCAGTGGATCCCGACCGGATCTACGTGACCGGCCTGAGCATGGGCGGCTTCGGCACCTGGACGCTGGCGATTCGCCACCCGGACCGATTCGCGGCCATCGCCCCGATCTGCGGCGGCGGGGACTGGTACCTGGCCGATCGGCTCAAGAATGTCTGGGTCTGGGCGTTCCACGGCGCTCAGGATTCCGTGGTGCCGCTGGTTCTGTCGGAGACGATGGTACAGGCGGTCGAGAAGATCGGCGGCCATGCGAAGCTGACCGTCTACCCCGAGGCGAACCACGATTCCTGGACGGCCACCTACGACAACCCCGAACTCTACGACTGGTTTCTGAGCCACCGATTGAACCGTTCGGGCCAGCGGGCGATGGCACTGAAGAAGGATGTGTCCGTCGAGATCGACTACCTGCTGTATCTGCCCGACGGCTACGGCGAGACCTCACAGGACTGGCCTTTGATGCTGTTCCTGCACGGCGCCGGCGAGCGCGGCGACGACCTCGACAAGGTCAAGGTGCACGGCCCGCCCAAGCTGGTTGCGCAGGGCAAGTCGCTGCCGTTCATCATCGCTTCGCCGCAATGCCCCAACGGCCGGTCGTGGTCCGATCCCGCCCAGATGCAGACACTGATCGCCCTGCTCGACGACCTCGTCGAGAAGTACCAGGTGGACGAATCCCGCGTGTATCTGACCGGCCTGAGCATGGGCGGCTACGGGACCTGGGCCCTGGGGGCAAGCTGTCCCGAGCGGTTCGCGGCGCTGGCGCCGATCTGCGGCGGAGGACAGCCGCGCATGGCCCGCCGCCTGCGCGACATGCCCATCTGGGTATTCCACGGCGCCAAGGACAGCACCGTTCCGCTGTCGCAGTCCGAGGAGATGGTCGAGGCCCTCAAGGCCGCCGGCGGCAACGTGGAGTTCACCGTCTATCCCGAAGCGCAGCACGACTCCTGGACGGAAACCTACGATAACCCGAAGCTCTACGAGTGGCTGCTGAGCCATCGCAAGGGCGCTGAGCAGAAGTAGTCCATGACACTGAAAGACCTGACAGCTATCGAGCTTCGCGAGGGCATCACCGCGAGGCGGATTCACAGCGTCGAGGCGGTTCGGGAGACGTTCGCGCAGATCGACCGGCTCGAACCGACGGTCGGCGCCTTCATCAGCCTCTTCCGCGATCAGGCTTTGGCCAAGGCGCAGGACGTGGACCGCCGGATTGCGGCGGGCGAGCCGGTGGGCGCGCTCGCCGGCGTTCCCGTGGCGGTCAAGGACGTGCTATGCACGAGCTTCGGCGCCACCACGTGCGGCTCGCGCATCCTGGAGCAGTTCCACGCGCCGTACGACGCGACCGCGATACGCAAGCTCCTCGACGCCGACGCGGTGATCGTCGGCAAGACGAACATGGACGAGTTCGCGATGGGTTCGAGCACGGAGAATTCGGGACTGCGCAGAACGGTCAATCCATGGTCGCCGGATCGCGTTCCGGGAGGCAGCAGCGGGGGTTCGGCGGCGGCGGTCGCGGTCCGGCTGTGCCCGGTGGCCCTGGGTTCCGACACAGGCGGGTCCATTCGCCAGCCGGCCAGCTTCTGCGGCGTGGTGGGCCTCAAGCCCACGTACGGGCGCGTCTCGCGTTACGGCCTCGTTGCCTACGGTTCGAGTCTCGACCAGATCGGTCCCTTCGGACGGACGGTGGCGGACGCAGCGTTGATGCTGAACGTGATCGCCGGCCACGACCCGGCCGACAGCACGAGCGTCGACGAGACCATCGCGCCGGTGTCCGACTATCTCGACGGAATCGACGAGCCGGTCGAAGGGCTGCGGATCGGCGTGGCGCCCGCCTTCAACGCGGGAGCGGAAGCGGCCGTCCGGGCGGCGATCGACGCGGCCCTCGATGTGTACCGCAACGCGGGCGCCCAGATCGTCGAGATCGAGATGCCGCACCTCGACTACGCCATCGCGGCCTATTACGTGATCGCCACCGCCGAGGCCTCCAGCAATCTGGCCCGTTACGACGGCGTCCACTATGGCTACCGCACGCCCGACCCGGCCGACTACGTCGAGGTTTATTCCAAATCGCGCGAGGAGGCCCTGGGCCAGGAGGTCAAACGCCGGATCATGCTCGGGACCTATGCCCTCTCGAGCGGCTACTACGACGCCTATTACCTCAAGGCCTTGAAGGTCCGCAATCTCATCCGTGGCGATTTCGTCAAGGCGTTCGAGACGTGCGACGCCATCGTCATGCCGGTGGCGCCGACGACCGCGTTCAGGATTGGCGAGAAGGTGGACGACCCGCTGAAGATGTACCTGGGCGACATCTACACGATCTCGGCCAACCTGGCGGGCATCCCGGGCATCAGCGTGCCGTGCGGCCTCGACGAGAACAACTTGCCCATCGGCCTGCAAGTGCTGACGCCCGCCTTCAGCGAGGCTCGCCTGCTGCGGATCGCACGCATGTACGAGGCGGCGACCGACTGGCACACGAAGAAACCGGCGATGGTCCAATGAGCCCAACCATGAGTGACATCTCGTACGAGGTGATCGTCGGCCTGGAGATTCACGTCCAGCTCTGCACGAAGACCAAGATGTTCTGCTCTTGCGAGCTGAGCTTCGGGCAAGAGGCCAATGCACGCGTCTGTCCGGTCTGTCTGGGTCTGCCCGGCGCGCTGCCGGTCATGAACAGGCAGGCAGTCGAGTACGCCATGCTGGCGGCGATGGCGCTCAACTGCGAGGTCGCGCCGTTCACCAAGTGGGACCGCAAGAGCTATTACTATCCCGATCTGCCCAAGAACTACCAGATCAGCCAGTACGATCTGCCGCTGGGCGGTCACGGCTACCTCGAGATTCCTCTGGAGAATGGGCAAACCAAACGCGTGCGCATCCTGCGGGCCCACCTCGAAGAGGACGCGGGCAAGAACCTCCACACCGCCGGCAACTTCTCGCAGGTCGATCTGAACCGGGCCGGGACGCCGCTGCTGGAGATCGTCACCGAGCCGGATATGAACGGCCCCTCGCAGGTTCGGGCGCTGGCGGTCGAGTTGCAGCGGATCGTGCGATATCTCGGCGTCTCTGAAGGCGATATGCAGAAGGGGCACATGCGGTTCGAGCCGAACATCAACTTGGCGATCACGCGGCCGGATGGCGAGTTCCGCACCCCCATCGTCGAGGTCAAGAACCTCAACAGCTTCCGGGCTCTGGAGCGCAGCATCGCCTACGAGGTGCAGCGGCAGCTCGACGAGTTCCTGGAGACCGGCGTGACCCTGCAAATGGGCAACAAATCGACTCGCGGCTGGAACGACGTGGACGAGGTCACCGTGCTCCAGCGTGAGAAAGAAGAGGCCCACGATTATCGCTACTTCCCCGATCCGGACCTCGTCCCGGTGACGACCACGCCGCAGTGGCTGAACGAAATCCGCTCGGGCTTGTGCGAGCTGCCTCTGGCGAGGCAAACGCGTTATGTGGCCGAGTACGGACTCAGTGACTACGACGCCGGCGTCCTGACGGCCGAGTGGCCCACCGCCGACTTCTTCGAGCGGGCGCTGGCGGCCGGAGGCGAGCCCAAGCGGGTCTGCAATCTGCTGACCCAGGTCGGTCTGAAGATGGCCAGGGAGGAGGGGGTGGATCTGGCCGCGTTGGGCCTTGAGCCCGCCGGAGTGGCCGATCTGGCGAAGATGATCGACGCCGGAACGGTCAGCGCCACCGCCGCCAACACGATTCTCGAATCCATGGTTGCCACCGGCAAGGCGCCCGCCGCTCTGGCTCAGGAGCTGAACCTGATTCAGACCAGCGACGTCGGTGAGCTGGAGAGCATCGTCGATCAGGTGCTGGCGGAGAACGCCCAGGCGGTCCAGGACGTAGTAACAGGTAGCAAGAAGAGTCAGAAGGCCCGTGGCTTTCTGCTCGGCCAGGTCATTCGGAAAACGAAAGGGCAAGCGAATCCGAAGGTGGTTTCGGAGATTCTCGAACGCAAGCTCCACTGATGCGTCGGAGGGACGTCCATGAAGTTGGCCAACAGCAATGATATCGCCAAGAAGCCCGTGGAGCACGCGGGCGCCAAGGGCGTGGAGATGCGGCTGCTGATCGGCAAGCCCGACGGCGCGCCGACCTTCGCCATGCGGATGTTCGAGGTCCAGCCCGGCGGGCACACGCCGCTGCATACGCATCCGCACGAACACGAGGTCTTCGTGCTCGACGGTCACGGCGTGGTGGTCTTCAACGGTACGACCTCGCCCATTGGTAGCGAGGACGTCGTTCTCGTGCCCGGCGGGGCCGAGCACTGCTTCCAGAACACCAGCGACGTGCCCCTTCGCTTCCTGTGCCTGGTTCCGATCGCGGCTTCGTGAAGGTTTCGAAGGGCGGCCAATTCGCTCAGGAGTGATCCTTCCTGCTGCCGATCTTGCTCTCCGTGCCGGCCCGCAGACGCTTGATGTTCTTGCGGTGCAGGACGATGACCAGCAGGGGGATGGCGATCGCGGCGATCAGCAGAGGCCAGAGGTTGGCCAAGTTCCAGCTCTTTCCTATCGCGATGGCGACCGCCAGCGTGATCGGGAAGCTGACCGCTGCACAGATGGAGGCCAGCGAGACGTAACGCCAGATCGCCGCACACAGAAGCCAGACCAGCAGGGCGACCACGGCGGCGACGGTGAAGTACGGCCACAAGCCCAGTCCCACGCCGAAACTGGTGGAGACGCCCTTGCCCCCTTTGAATTTCAGATAGACCGGGAAGACGTGGCCCAGGACGGCGGCCACGCCCACCGCCAGCCACAGGGCCAGGAAGGCCGGGCCGACCGTCGTGACGTCTTCGAGCAGGCGCCCGGCGACGATCCTCGCGGCGGCCGTCGGGACCAGGCCCTTGAGCACGTCCAGGGCGAAGCACGCATAACCCCACCTGCGCCCGCACGCCCGCGCGAGGTTCGTCGCGCCGATGTTGCCCGAGCCGATCGTCCGCAGGTCCTTGCCGTGCGCCTTGGCGATGATCTGAGCGAACGGAATCGCGCCGACCAGATAGGCGACCACGATGGCTGGGACAAAGACGCCTGACATCTTCACTCACATCCTGAACACGACACCTCGCCCGGGGCAGCCGCCTCTGCCTGCGGCCTGCCCGACGCAACGATTCTATTCGTTGTCCCTGGCGCAGACAAGAGCGATGCATGCAAGCCTGGCCGGACTTGCCGAAGACGCGCGGTTCTGGAAGGCAAGGCGCCGGCCGGGGGCGGTGGGCGCATGAAATTACCCTTTGAGGAGACGGCGGGCGGCCATATAATGCAGCGAATTCATTGCCTCATCTTGCAGTCGATATCATCTATGACAGAATCAGTTCGCTCAATCTGGATCGTACCGGCGAAATCGGCGTGCGCCGAGGAGGTGGTCGTGGGCCGATTGCTGCGCGTCCTGTCGGGTACCCGGGAGGTTTCCGAGGCCTCCTGGCGCGGTCAGGACGTGGTGCTGAAGGTCTTCTGTCATCGCTGGAAGGCGCGCTGCCACTACTGGCGTGAGCTGCGGGGGCTGCGCCGTCTGGCCGAACTCGGATTCCGTGCGCCGGTGCTCCTGCTGTCGGGACGCACGAAGCAGGGGCATTGGGCGGTCGTAACGGAGAAGATCGCCGATGCCTTCACCGGCCTGGATATCTGGCGGCAGGCGGAAACCGTCGAACAGAAAGTGGATCTTCTGTGTCAGATTGCCGCAGAACTGGCGTGCCACCACCGCAAGGGCGTCACGCAGGCGGATCTGCATATCGGCAATTTCATGCTTCGGGGCGACGTGGTCTTTTCGCTGGACGTCGCGCAGATGTCGTTCCGGGGCCGCCCTCTTAGACGGCGTGCGAGCATCGAGGATCTGGCGAAGCTTCTTTCCTGTCTGGGCGACGACAAGTTCTGGGGCATCGGCGCCGTGGCGAGCGCCTACGCGAAGGAGAGGCAGTGGCCATGGAGTCGGACGGATGACGAGACCTTGAGAAAGCGCGTCGGCGCACGGAGGCGGAAGGTGGTCCGGAAGCTCGTGCGAAGCTCTCTGCGGACCACCAGCCGGACGGTGCGATTCCGTCACGGCCGCTTCCGCGGGGTCTGCGAAAGGGAGTTCGCGGCCGAATCGCTGGCGCCGCGATTCTGTGACGCGCTGGATACGCTCTTGTGCGAGGGCCAGGTTCTCAAGGACGGAAACACCTGTTTCGTCGCCCGGGTCCGTTGGAATCAGTGCGATGTGGTGATCAAGCGATACAACCACAAGGGGCTTTGGCATTCACTCCGCCACACCCTGAAAGGCTCCCGCGCGCGACGCAACTGGCTCCACGCCAACCGCCTTCGCTTTCTGGGCATTCCGACCGCCAGGGCGGTGGCGTACATCGACGAATGGCGAGGCCCCTTGCTGTGGCAGTCCTATTTCGTCATGCGTTTTGTGGAGGGGACTCCGGTATCCAGCATTTTCCGGAGCGAGCAGACCTCCGACGCACAGAAGCAACGCATCCACGAGCAGATCCTTTCCCTGTTGCACACGATGGCGGACCACGGCATCAGCCACGGTGATGTGAAGCACGCGAATATCCTCTTCGACGGCAAGGAGGTCATACTGATCGATCTGGACGGCATGGAGGTGCACAGGACAGCGTATCGTGGACGCATCGGGGCCCGAAGAGACAAGGCTCGTCTTCTTCGCGATGTTGAAATCGCACGAGATCGCCATGGCAGCGGCATGTAGGAGAAGGACGCCATGAGGGTTCTCATTGAAAACGGTAGCCATGGCATGCGGAACCTGGGAGACATAGCCATGCTCCAGGTTGCCGTACATCGCTTGCAGGGCCTTTGGCCGCACGCCTCGATCGACGTGCTTACCGGCGATGACGACAGATTGATCAAGTTGTGCCCGAACGTGCGGCCTGTTCCCGAACGCGGCAGCAGAATATGGAGCCAGGGACTGGGGGTATATGACAACACCTGCGGCCCCACGGGCAAGTTGGGAAAACGCCTGAACTGGGCATGGCGTCGCCTCGTCCACCACGGCGATCTTCGGCGGTTCATGTTCTCACTCGATCAATCGGAAGTCGTGGTGGCCTCTGGAGGCGGATACATCAATGACATCTTCGAACCTCATGCCATGCGGGTTCTGACCATTTTGGAGGCAGCCATTCAATCGGGCAAGCTGACGGCCATGCTGGGACAGGGCGTGGGACCTCTGGAATCGCTGCGGTTGCGAGCCAAGGCCACATCGGTTCTCCCTCGTGTGCATCTGATCGGCGTCAGGGAGAAGCATACGGGGCCGGCCATTCTGGAGTCGCTGGGTGTCGAGTCGGCCCGGGTGATGGTGACGGGGGATGACGCGATTGAACCCGCTTATGACAGGCGTCCCGAGAGACTGGGAACGCGACTGGGGTTCAATCTTCGCGTTGCTTCGTACTCCATGACGGGCGCGACCCATATGGATACCATCGAGTCCGCTCTGAATGAGGCGAAAGCCCGGCATGATGTCGCGCTGGTTTCTTTGCCGGTCCTCTCGCGAGGCACGAACGCCGATCCCGAGACGATCGAGAGACTGCTGCCGACGGGCGACGGTCGTGTTGGATGCCACGAAGTCCTCGATGATCCAGCCGATCTTATCGAGCGGATCGGCCATTGCCGCGTGGTCGTCACCGGAAGTTACCATGCCGGCGTTTTCGCCTTGGCACAAGGGATACCGGTCATTGGTTTGGCGAATTCGCCCTATTACGTGAGCAAATTCCAAGGTTTGGCCGACCAGTTCGGTGCAGGGTGCGAAGTGGTTCTGCTCGATGGCGCGTCTCTGCGCGAGCGGCTCGCAGGGGCTATCGACAGAGCCTACGCGTCAGCGGAACGAATGAGACCACAATTGCTGGAATCCGCAGAAAGACAGATTTCGGCCGGGCGGTCCTTCTATCAGGAGCTTGCGGCGTTGGGCGCAGGCCGCAGGTGAAGGGCAAGACTTGCTTCGTCGGCTTATGATCGACTTCTCTCGTGGTGTGGTTCGAGGACGGCGATTCTCCCCTTGCCCAGCGAGACCATCAGCCAGAAAAGCGTCTTCAGGCTGAAACGTCTGCGCAATGATTCCGTCAGCAGTCGTTGTGCGGTATCGCACAACCCCTCCCTGAGGGCACACCGCCCAGCTCGATAGCCCTGCTTGGCGAGCCGCTTCATGGCGCAGCCCGATGATATGAATGCTTTCCCCTCCTGGTGGTAGAAGTGGTGGAGCATGTCCAACTGAGCTTTGCAGTTGGCAAAGGAGTACCCGGATACGTTGTTGGCGTGGCGCCGATGCAGGAAGGTCGGTTCCGGCAGAGCCAGGAAGCGGTACTTCGTCGAGGCTCGAAGCGCCAGGTCGTAATCGGTACACACGCGCAACGACGTATCGAATTCCCCGATGTCTTCGAGCACGGTTTTCGGCCACATCGAACCGTTCGGATGGACGACAATCTCTTGAAACAGGCGTTCGGTGATGTGCCCGCTATACAGTTTGTGTTTGCAGCGTTTGCCCGGTCTGCCGTTCTCGTCGATTCGCAGATAGGGTCCATAGACAATGACGTCGTCCGGTTCTGCTTCGATGGCGGTGACCATCCTCTCGATGGCGTCGGGCACCAGCAGATCGTCGGAGTCTATGAAGGAGATATACCGGCCCCTCGCCAGAGCCACCAGCTTGTTCCGTGCGGCCGCCTCCCCTTGATTCTGTTGCCAGCAATACCTGACGTTACCGGCGGTGTCCTTTACCACCTGGGCGGTGTTGTCTGTCGATCCATCGTCGACCACGACCACTTCGTAGTCTTTGTACGTTTGCGCGAACACGCTGGCGAGCGTCTCTTGCAGGTAGCGCTCTCGGTTGTACGTCGGAATACAGATCGATACTTTCGGCACGAGACGCATTCTCTGGTCTAAGCTGTCAACCGCTCTCAGGTTCCCACGGCAGTCACCGGGAGCGGGGCCCGCACAGGCTCCGCGTCGATCCTTCTGCGAGGGTCAGAAGGCCCATGCGTTGCCACGAGCGGATCGCAGGAAACTGCCGGTTCCACGGCACACCTCCACCGCGTCCATTCGAGCATTCCAAGCTCCATCGCGTATGGATTGTACCAGTGTCTCTGCCGCTACGTCAATCTTTCGATGTCCCGGCGGCTACCCCGGCCGGAAAGGGGATCTTCCGGGCGGTGCTGCGCGGGCGGCTGGGACAATGGGCCGCCGGATGCCGCGGGCGCCGGCAGGGTCGTGCCGCCAGAAGCCTCGATTTCCAGACGCATAACACCGGGACATCGGGGTCGTACCCGTGGCCATCGTGCGGCTTCCGCCCGGAGACACGAATTTCTTGCTGTCCGGGTTGTCTGAAGGTATGTTCCTGTGGTCTGGAGAACCGATGGCCTGCCGGGTTTGGCAAAAGGACACACTACCGTCGACCAGGGCGAAGAAAGGGCATCTGGCAACGTCTGTCGAACGTGTCGTGTCGGCGGTGAAGAGTCGTTTCGGATAGGGAGCTTTCGTGAGTCAGGACAGGAGACATGAGGACGTGAATTCCCACCCTCTGCATATTGTGACGACGGCTTGCGACACAGAAGACGGTTCGCTGCAACTGGAACTGCAGATGCGACAGCGCCGACATCGGGTCTGTTTTAAGAGCGATGACGTCCTTCTGACGCCCAGCCGGGAGGCTTTTCTCACGTTGACCCTGTTTGCCGCGATGAGAGAAGGTCTCACCGTGCCGGCCGATGGACCGGTCAGTCGGCGTCTTCTCGGTGCGACGGAGCGCATCATGGAGCTGGTACGCTCCTGGGATCCCTCGTTGCACAGGGTGGCGATCCGCGGCGCGGTTCCGACCGAGAAGAAGCCGGCCGGAGAGGACCGAGTCGGTGTGTTCTTCTCCGCGGGCGTCGATTCGTTCCACACGCTGCTGACCCATCGGGACGAGATCACGGATCTCCTCTTCGTCCATGGATTCGACGTGGAACTCGGCGATCACGCGTCGCGCAGCCGGGCGTCGAAGATCGTCCGCGCCGTGGGAACGAGTCTGGGCAAGAATGTCATCGAAATCGAGACGAACCTCCGCTCCTTTCTGAGGCCGTATGTTTCTTACACCAGGCTTGGCCACGGGGCAGCGCTCGCCAGCATCGGACATTTGCTGGCGCCGCTCTTTCGACGCATCTACATCGCCTCGACCTACACAGATGATGTCCTCTTCCCCTGGGGCTCGCACCCGGAGTTGGATCCCCTGTGGAGCACGGAGACGCTGCGATTCGTCCACGACGGCTGCGACGTCACGCGCGTCGAGAAGGTGGCGCGGCTGGCGGAGTCCGACCTGGCGCTGCAATCGCTGCGGGTCTGTCTGGGGGGCCGAAGCAACTGCGGGCGATGTGAAAAATGCGTTCGCACGATGATCAACCTGGTGGCCGTCGGCGCGATGGATCGCTGCCGGAGCTTCGACGTGCCGCTCGACCTTCGCAATGTCCGGAAGATCCTCGTGGAGGACATCCACACGGGAGCATTCGTCACCGAGAACCTCCGGGCCCTGGAGCAGAGCGGACGCGATCCGCAGCTCTATGAGGCTTTGAAGGAGGTGATGCATCGTCCCCTCTGGCGGACGAAGATGCTCAAATTCGGCGGTAAGCTCCGAAGAAAGGCCGGCAAGTGGCTCCCCAGGAGGAGAGAGAAGCAGCTTCGTTCTGTCTGAAGAACGTTTGTCGAGTTGCTGGCGGCGTCGATGCCGGCGCGGCGTCGACCGTTATCTGCGTGACCTGTCGGGCCTCAACACGATCTCGATTCCGTCGCAGGGCGCCAGATAGCAGAGCCCGGCTTCATAGAACTCCTGCAGGGCGGGATGCAGGTTCACGATGGCCCCCAGGAGCTTCCGCGGATAGTGAAAGAACCGGACCGGCGAGCGAAACTTCAACTTCAGAGACACGATTTCGATCCGCGCTTTCGTGTAGAACGAGGGAACCTTTCGACGGAGCTGGTGTTGCGGTTCCGTGAAGTAATAGAACGTGTACAGACCGAAGGGCCTCTTGTGCGTGCAGTCGGAGTAGTAGTAGGGATTCGAGAAGTGAGGCACGAAGAGATAGGCTCGCCCGTCGTCCTTCAGCACCCGAATCATCTCCGTGAACAGGCGCTCGAAGTTCTCGATGTGCTCGAGGACGCTGCGGCAATGAATCTCATCGACCGAGGCATCCGGAAGGAACGGCAAACCGGTCTCCAGGTCGGCCACAATGTCCACCGCCGGCAGATCGACCCGATCGATGCCGATCCTTCCGTCCTGCTTCTTCGGGCCGCAGCCCACTTCGAGGATTACGGGGCCGCCGGCCCCCAGAATCGTTGCGAGATCGATCTTGAATTGCGGCTCCATAGTTCCTTTCGGTCAATCGGGGCACTCAGTCTCTTCCGCGTTCCAGGGATTCGACGATGAGCCGGCAGAAGTCCCTGCCGATGACCCGGGCGTCGAATTTCTCCACCTCGGTTCGACCGGAACGTCCGAAGGCCACTCGCACGTCGGGGTTGTCGATCAGCGTGGCGAGATTCTCAATCCACTCGGAACGGTTGCGGGCGAGGAAGCCGGTCTTGCCGTTCTGCACGAAGTCTTCATTGACGCCCACGGGCGAGGCCACGACGGGCAGTCGGGCCGCCTGATATTGAAGGATCTTGAATCCGCACTTGCCCCGCGTGAACGGGTCGTCGGGCAACGGCGCCAGACCGATATCGCTGGTCATCAGGTCAACCGCCTCGGTCTCTTGGGACCACATGCGTTTTTCCACCGGCATGGTCTCGAGGTCGAGAAAGCGGTTGCAGACGATGCGCAAGATCGTGCGTGGAAAACGTTCTCCGATCTCCTCCAGGGCGGGCCGGATCTCGTGAAGGTACTTCAAGGTGCTGTCGCTGCCTATCCAGACAAGCCGCACGGCCTGGTCGGCGGTGCGCGGCCGCTCTATGTCATAGGGCCTCGTATCCAAAGCCGTGGGCAGGATCTGGACGTTGGCGCTGTATCGTCTCGCATGGTCGGCGAGATAGCGGTTGCCCGCAATGACGGCGCAGGACAGAGCCACCGACCGGGCAAAACGCTGCATCCGCATTCTCGACACCTGCTCCGGCTTGCGATCGCTGTACATGATCGCGTCGTCGAAATCAAAGATGACGCGCCTGCCATAGTGACGCATCCAAAAGCCGTCCCACGCGTTGAGCACCTTGCGATGGAGCAGCACGCCGTCGAAGTCCCGGGCGGAGGCAAAGAGCGCCCGGCGGGCGAGCATGCCGCTGGGGAGTCTGGCAATCCGGCAGTCGATTCCCTCCTCCCGCAGGGGATCCAGGTGAATGCCGATCCGCTGCCGGAAGCTGGCGCGGCTCGGATTGTTTGTGATGATCAGCAATCGCATCAGGACCACTCCCCACGTCCCCACGAGCGGTGGAGGTTAGCATATCTTTCTTCGTTCGCTGCGACTCATGGTGCGGTTCAGGTAATGCCTGAAGCCGTCCGTTAGCATCTGGACGCCGCCGGGATTCGCCACTCCCGTCGCCTCCACGAGGCGGGCGAACCACCGGTCGATCGTGTCCTTGCCTACCCATCGCCGACAGGATCCAGAAAAGTAGGCGGCTTCGAAGACCAGAATCTTGAGGCTTGGCGTGCGGTGGAACGTCGCGTGCTCAAAATCCAGCAGAAATGCCTTCGTCCAGTCGTCGTGCGGGAGAAGAATGGCGCCCGGATTGACGTCGATGTGGTTACAGCCGGCGCGGAACAGCCCCACGAAGACGGGAATCGTACGATCCATTATCTCGTCGCACAGGCCCCGGTCCGCGGCATGACGATTGAGCAGTTGCCCCACGGACACGCAGGATGCCAGGTCCTCGATCAGCAGAAGGTCCATCTGGATGAGGCACCACCTGCCTTCCGCATACCCGTACCCGTAGACTCGCGGCACCAGCAGACCCCGCTGTGCGGCGGTCATCAAATTCGTCGCCTCGCCCAGGGCATAGCGATTGTATCCCATTGCCCGGTGTAGTGCGCGACGATGGAACGAGGACAGTGCGAACACCTTCGCCACAACGGTCGCGTGCTCGGATTGGTGGGTTGCCACGCGCAGCACCCGCCTTCGGCCGTGTTCGCAGAGCACCTGAACGTCTCCGAGCGGCATCGCTTGCCCAGCGGCGCGGGCGACTCGGGAAACGGATTCCGCGACGGCGGCCCACCGGGAGTCCGCCAGGTGCCACGTGGCTCCGAATCGGTCGCGGTGTGTGTGCCTCAGCGCTGCGGCCACCATCCTGTGCCTGCTGAAAGGTCTGGGCACTTCAGACATCAGGGTTTCTTCAGGACTACGAAGCATTGCTGCTCAACCACATTCCGCTTGGGTGTGCGCTCCCAGACATCAAGACCGACCTGCTTTGCCAGATGGGCAAGGTGGTCGAACGTGATGTAGCTGCCCCGGATCTTTTTGCCGAGCAGCTTGCGCCAGTAGTATCGCAGGCACTCCTGGCAGTAGAAACTCAGCGCGACGTAGGTCTGGGAAACGCGAGCCAACTCCCGCAGGGCTGCCAGCCGCACCGCGTCGGAGTGAAAATGATGGAACAGCCGCATGCAGAAGCACAAATCGGCACTGTGGTCCGGAAGAGGGATCTTGGTCACATCCGTTTCGATCAGACGCACATGGGCCGGCGGACCGAACCGCTCTCGGACCACCTGGAGCATGTTCGGCGAGATGTCCGCCATGACGTACTCCGGCGCGACGGAGAAGATGTCGAAGAACCTGCCGCTGCCGCACGGAATGTCTACGATGCGCGACCGGGGACCCGCCAGTTCCAGCACGTGCGCGGCAAATGACCTTTCTTGGGCGTCGAGACGCATCATCCTCGCGCTGCGGCCAAAGCGTCTCTGTTCGTACGTCCGCGCCCGATCGATGGCTATGCTCTTCGAGCCTTCACTGCCGGAAACCCGTTCTGCCATTGGACTGTCCTGAGCATACCTGCTCTGCACGCATCCGATCTCCATCGTCCGGGAGCCAGACCGCCCCCGATTCCGATGCGACAGCGCTGCGACGCCAGAGGAAACCATAGGATGACCCGCCCCGGCTGTCAAGGAGGAAAGCCGCGCGTTCGCGTGCACCCGATGCCGGGAGCACTCTTCCCTGTCCGCCTCCTCGGAGCGTGCCCTTCTTCCGGTCAGCGTCTCGATAGCTTCTTGTAGAGGGCGCGGGCCGTTCGCTCGATCTGCCTCCAGAACCTCCCGTGATCCTGGAAGAGATCGCGCAGCGGCCTTTGTTCGTAGGTCTTGATGAATCGCAGGCAATCGGTTCGGGTCAGGCCGATGTCCATGGCGGAGAAGTACAGCCCGGCGAGGTCCTTGACGATCCATCGCACGGGGACCCGGCGGCGGATCTGCGCTCGATGCAGATCGATCACGTAGAGGTGGAATCGCTGCGGATCGACGCGGTCGCGTCCCGCCGAGACGTCCAGGTGAAAGTGGCAGATGTAGCAGTCGCGATGGTTCATGCCATTTCGGTGCATCTGGCGAACCATGGAGGCCACGCGCTCGATCAGAGCGGCGCGGAGCCGAAACGCGGGCGGTCGGGTGGGCCAGTCTCTACAGAAGTCCTCCAGGCTCTCCGTGTCGCGCAGCTCCTCCGTAATGATGAAGGAGTATCGAGACGCCGGAGAGATGCCTCTGGCCCCATACGCGGCCGGCGTCATCGTCTCGACTCCGATGCGTTTGAGCATGTCCAGGGCCTTCCATTCGTTTTCGGCCCCCAGCACCGGGCGTTTGAATTGGAGGAGCTCCTTGGCGATTTCGGTCCAGCCGATGCCGCGATGAAGCTTGAGAAAATACGCGTCGCCGTTGAGAGTGAAACGCAGGGTCGTCCGGCCCTTGACGTTGCGCAGAACCTCTCCGCGAAGGGCCTCGACCTGCGCGAAGACGTCAAGGTGCCCCCAGCGAGAGGCCAGTTTTTCATTCAGGTACAGCGTCATCGGGTCGTTCCGCGTATCGGTCCGATCGTGCTGCCTTTCTTATCACAAACCCGTCCACATGTCCATCTTCGGTGACGTATCAAGGCGGCTTCGCGAGCCCCCTCCGGCGTGGCGGCAGAGGGCCGGGCGGACGACCGACAGTACGGATGCCGCGGCTTCGATTCGGATGACAGCCGCCGGACAATCCTCGACGCGTCAGGGGGGACTGCGCATTCAGGTGGCATTCTCCGACAGGCAAGGTGGTTGACTACGGCGGACTACTGTGAGAATATGCTCCCGGCCCGTACGGCAAATCCCGACGGGCGTCTGCCGGTTTCCTGCTGCCTGAATGGCTGTCCGACGATCAACTGGTTGGCGGTTTGCTGGAAAGGGCCAAAGACGATCCCGTCGAATGCCGCACGATCCCGATGTGTACCGCCCTGTTGTTATCGGCCTGTGCCGGGCGCGACTGTAACCACATCGACATTCGCAGGAAGACGATCAGGATGCAGGCCGGCGGAAAGCCTTTGCGAAACGCGTCACCTCTTAGCAGAAGCACGGTTCCTCGCGCGGAGAAGGAACGAAGGTCGGTGGGCACCGGCAATCGACATTGTGACAGAATGCCCTGAGAATGCGAAGGGTTGGCAAGGGGTTGCTGTGGACAGAGTGCATAGGATTCCAAGAATCTGGTCGAATCGGGAACTCGAACGCGTGTCGCACCTGTTCTGTGGAAAAGTGGCGAACGTCAGCGCCTGGAAGGACATGGACAAAGAGGGACGGCGCTA
Source organism: uncultured Pirellulales bacterium (assembly GCA_964579055.1). Taxonomy (GTDB): domain Bacteria; phylum Planctomycetota; class Phycisphaerae; order Sedimentisphaerales; family Anaerobacaceae; genus Anaerobaca. The sequence continues at coordinate 24,199 of CAZOFX010000019.1, read as the reverse complement.
TCGGGATTACTTCCGCAACGCACAGAGCTACACCATCACGAATTACAGGGCCGAGGCCAGAGGATTTCAGGGGTCCGAGGGCGAGGTCTTCCTGGATCTGGAGCAGGATCTTCCCGCCGATCTGGTGCAGGCGTTCGACACGGTGTTCAATCATACCACCCTGGAACACATCTATCATTTCCAGACGGCCTTCTCGAACCTGTGCCGGATGACGAAGGACGTTGTTATTCTCGTCGTGCCGTTCCTGCAAAAGTACCATTCCGACTACGGGGACTACTGGCGTTTTTCTCCGTTGGCCGTCAAGCGGTTGTTTGAGGACAATGGGCTGACGGTGGTCTACCAGAGCTTCAACAGCCACCCGATGAGCTCCGTTTATGTATTCACGGTCGCGGCCAGGGATCCCGACAAGTGGGCCCCTCATTTCGATTGGACGTTCACGTGTGTGGACGCCCGGGCAGAAGGTCCCGAGCCGTATGTCGGCTCCCACGCGATTCCCAATTTCCGGCACGAATGGCACAGCCGGATCAAACGAATGCTTCGCTCGCCGGGCAGATGGATGACACGGATCGGTTCCCGGAAAAGAGGCGAGGCCTCGTAATGCCGCGAGATACGAATCGTCGATGACGGTTCGACCGAATGGGTCAGCAGGCGACCAGGAACAAGCTGATCGAATTGGCGCAGGGCAAAAACATCACATCCGTGGATGCGGACGACGAGCTGTTTCCGAATGCCCTTGAGGTTCTGCCGGCGATGATGAGAGCGCACGGCCCGGAGAGCTACGTATTGGCTGCCGGCGGCACGACGGATGCATCGCGAGAGCACGCGAAGCTAACCTCCTGTCTGCGCGGAGGCAATCTTCTCGATGGTCTGCACAGCGGCCTCCACCATGCCGTATAGTTCCTCGGTCCGAGCGAATTCGAGGCCCCTGCGACCGAATTCCTCCAGGCGATCGTTCTCCAGCGCGTCGCGGACCAGGCGATTGAAGACCTGCTGGTCGAATGGTTCCGGAACGATCCAGCCGGCCCGCGCCTCGTCGACGTAATGGGCGTAGCCGCAGACGGCGCTGGCGATCGCCGGAAGGCCGGCGGCCAGGGCCTCGACCAGCACGGTGCCGGTATTCTCGTGGTAGGCCGGATGGATCAGCAGATCGGCTCCCAGAAGAAGCCGGGGGACATCCTCGCGCGGCCCGAGAAACGTCACGCGGTCGGCGATGCCCAGCCGCCGGGACAATCGCACATACGGATTCCTGTTGTCATCCCCCACGACGTAGAAGCGCGTCCGCGCCCGTAGATTGTCCGGCAGGCTGGCGAGAGCCCGCAAGGAACGATCCAGACCCTTCGTGCGAAAGCCCGACCCCACCTGGAGGAGCAGGCGGTCGTTGTCCTGCAACCCGCTTTCCTGTCGGAAGGCCCGCCGAATCCGCGGGGCATCCGGCCCGGCGACACGGTCTTTCGCCACATTCGGCGGCAGAAAATGGATTCGATGTGCGGGTGTTCCGTAGTGCCGGACATAGAGAGCCTGCTGGATCGACGAGAGCATCAGGATGTGCGTGCGCGATGCGCTGCCGAAGACCGCCTCTTCAAACGCCTGATACTGACGGTAGCGGGGCAGCCATCGGTACAAGCGGCGATGCGGCTCGAGCGTGCGGGCCTTCAGGCAGCCGTCGGCGGCATAGTAGACGTCCAGGCCCGGCATCTTGTTGAAGCCGACCACGCAGGCGATGCGCCGACGGTCCAGTTGTCCGGTCAGCCACTGATGAAACCGTCGCATTCGGCTGTGGTTCGTCAGGCCGCCGGGGCGATGCACGTGCAGCTCGAACCCCTCCGGCACATCGCCTTCCCACGCCGTGGTGTAGACCGCAATCCGGTAGCCGCGCTGCCGGCAGGCCAGCGCGATCCGCCGCATGTCCCGCTGAAGGCCCCCGTGCGGGAAGTACCGGTACAGACAGAAGGCCAGCGTTGTATTCTCTTTGCGGTCCATGGGACGGATGCACCCGAGGGCTACGGATCGCGGAGGAAGTAGTCCGAGATCACGCCCATGAAACGGTTGTACTTGACGGCGTAGTGCGACAGGCTTTGGGCGCAGTGCTGCTGCGAATACTCCTTGTCGCGGTCGAGCAGCGAGCCGCTGACGCGGTTCCACTGGGCCTCGTCCATGCTCAGGAGCTCCTCGACCTTGTCGCGATAGAACCCGGCCACGGGCAGGTCGGAGTAGGCGTTGACGAACCACGGCATGATCCGCCCGATCTTCTGGAGCAGCAGATTGTGCTGCGGCTCGAATTCCAGACAGGACTGGTCCGTGAAGTTCTTGAGCCGCTCCATCTTCTCGGCGTTGATGTAGCCGCCGTCGAGACTGATCTGATGGCTCTTGGTGCCCGGGAAGGGAAAGAAGAACGTCCAGCGGAAGCGTCCCGGCCGGGCGCGCCCGAGCAGGCGGATCGTGTCGAACACGTCGTCGGCGCTTTCGTGGGGAAAGCCGATGATGATGAAGACCGAGCTGTGCATGCCGTGACGCCGCACGGTCGCCATCGCCTCGACGATGCTGTCGTTGCTCATGTGCCGGTTCAGGATGGTGCGGCGGACGGTCTCGCTGCCCGACTCGACGCCAAACTTGACGATCTGGCAGCCGGCCTGCGCCAGCGCCGCGGCGCACTCGTCGTCGAAGAACCCGACGTGGGCGTTGACCACGAACGGGATGTCAGAGATTCGACGGTACGCGCCACAGAACTCCCGGACGTACGCCTTGTCGAAGGTGAACAGGTCGTCGTCGAAGATGAACATCCGGATGTTGCGGTAGTTCTTCAGCAGGTACGTGATCTCCTCGATCATCTGCGCGACGCTGAACCGGCGGATGTAATGGAGCCCCTTGAAGCTGCACTGAAGGTCCCGCTTGTAGGTTTCGACCATCACGTGGTTGAAGCAGTACGTGCACGAGAACGGGCAGCCGCGCGACGCCATGAGCCCGACCCAGCCGTGCTTGGCGTCGATCATCCGCTGGAAGTCCATGACCTCGTAGTCCTTCTGCGGCAGCCGGGTCAGCTCCGGCAGGGGACCGACGGGATTGATCTGCATCTGTCCATCACGGGCGTAGGCCAGATTGGGGACGGATTCGACGGATTCGTGACGGCCGAGCCGTTCGACGAATTCGAGAAACGCGTCTTCGCATTCGCCGCGAAAGGCGTAGTCGAACAGGCCCGTCCGGAGCACCTCTTCGACGCTCATCAGGGTGTGGACGCCGCCGATGACGAAGGGGATCGCGAATCGCGGACGCGCCCATTGGGCCAGTTGTTTGGCGTAGGCCCACTGGTTGGTCACGACGGAGAAGGCCAGGACGTCGGGGGCTTCCTGCGTGAGGCGGTCGAGGAACTGCTGCTCGGTCGGCAGCGGTTCGAGCTCTTCGCAGAGCTGCCAGACTCCGACGTGGTGTCCGGCCTGTTTCAGGATAGACGCCAGATGCGCCACGCCGTAGTTGAAACCCAACTGCGATTCGGCCGACGGATATAGGAAGACTACTCTCATGGCAGTGGAGGTCTTGGCTTTCCTCTATTCCGATTCGGTCACCGGCGTCTGCGTCGACCGGCTCCGGCGTCGGTCCTTTCGGATCTCGTGAATCCTCTGCTGTGGACTCTCGAGCGTGCGGCCCGCCCGCTCCTGCGTGATGCGCATGATGATCTCGTCGATATCGACGTGCTGCGGGTCGGTCAGCGTGTTGACGTGAACGATCCGGCACTCGGTGTCGCCGCAGGCGCTCCAGCGCCGGACGAAATTCATGTTGTTGCTGCCGGCGAAGATGGTCAGCGTGGGCGTCTTCACGGCCGCCGCCACGTGCTGGCAGGCCGAATCGTATCCGATGTACTCGTCGCTGTGGGCGATCAGCGCGGCGACCTCGGAGATCCCGCACTCGACGACGAGAACGCCGTGAGGAATCGACGGGAAGTTCGCCGCCGAGAAGTGCGTCTCCAGGCAGGGCAGCCCGCAATGGCGCATATCCGTCATAATCTGCCAGGCACGCTCCGTCTCGTCGGGGCCGAACCCCCGGTCCAGGAGGACGATGGTTTCCGGGACCGCCGCCAGCGCCCGCACGAGCCGTTTCTCGAACTCCGGACTGACTCGCTTGCGTGGGTTCTGGCCGACCCCGAAGTTGACGGCGATCACGCGTTTGGCGCCGGAGGCGCGCAGCAGATCGATCCGCGTCTGCGCCGTCTCCAGGGTGGCCGGAGCCGTCCAGACGGTGGGGTGACAAAACGGCGCGGCGCCGAAGACCGAGTCCATCCAGTCGTTGGTCAGTTCCGCCATGCAGCGTCCGTGCGTCGCCTCGGCGTGGTTGCGGGTGTTGAAGAACAGGTAGTTCTCGCCGTGCAGCAGCGGGAGCACGCCGAGCTGGCTGATGCGCGAATCCGGATCGATCACCAGGACGGATGACTCGCCTTCCTGGGGCATTTCGTCGCGGAGGATCTCCAGCGCCGCGTGCCAGCCGGCAAACCGCTCGAACAGCCCTCCCCGGCGGGCATAGGTAATCGCCCGCAGGCGGATGGACGGATCGCCTTCGAACAGCCCACTGAGCTTGCTGCTGCCGACCACGACGATGTCCGTCTGCGGAAAGAGCTTCCGCAGTCGCTGGATCATCACGCTGAGGATCGCCACGTCGGCGCCGATCGTGACGCGCGAAAGCAGCAGGATGCGCGACGGGGTCTTTCGGACGTCATAGCGATATGGTTTCGTGTGGGTGGTCAGCGCCCGCTGGTAGAGTTGCTCCGGCGAGGTGATGCCGAAGCCGGCTAATTCCTGGTCGAGGGCGCGACCCGCCGGGACCGTGCGACAGAACGAGATGATCTGGCACATGACGCGGCTGTATAACTCGACCGGCAGCTCCTCGAAATCATCGCAGAGCTTCTCCACGACGATGCCGAAGAGCGCGGCCGCAGGGATGTTGTCCAGTTCCGCCTTCGAGTAGAAGGTCCCCATTTCGCAGAGCAGGTCGATGTACGCCGCCTCGTACAAACCTTTCTGGAAGTAGCGGTCAATGAACGAGAAAGCGATCTGACGCGACAGATGCCCGAGGGCGTCCACGTCCGTCTTGCTCTCCCGCAGCTTGTGCCATCTCTGTTGATAGATCAGCGGTTCCATGTTACGCACACACGCCCAACAGGGTCTCGGCCGCCGAAAAGACCTCGGCCGGCTCGATTTCTCTCATGCACTCGTGCTGCCTCGGGCAGACCTTCAGATGGCAGGGCGAGCACTCCAAATCCTTCCGTACGACGGCGGTGCGGTCTGTGTTTGTCTCGGTGTACCGCGGATCGGTCGGTCCCATGATGACCACGACGGGCACGTCGAAGGCCACCGCGTAATGCCGCGGCCCGGTGTCGTTGGTGATCATCAGGTTGCAGCGTTCGACCACGGGCTTGAGCATTTCCAGATCGATCCTGTCGGCTCGCAGGTCGATGACCTTCGCCGTGGCGTGATCCACGATGGCCTGCACGATCTGATCCTCGCCCGGCCCCGAAAGAAGCAGGACCTTGGCGCCGAGGTTCTCCTGACACAGTCGGGCCAACTGTGCGAAGTGCTCCGGCGGCCAGCACTTGGACGAGCCGAAACTGGCGCCGGGGTTGAGGCCGACCACGAAGTCGCCTTCGCATATCCCATGTCGCGCCAGGATGGCCTGTGCCGCTCGGCGGATGGAATCGCGGAAGAACAGCCGCGGTTTCAGGTCCGCAGGAATCTCCAGGCCGAGCCAGCGGCAGATTTCGAGGTAGTAGTCGATCATGGGCATCGGGATGATCCGGCCTTCATCGCGAGAAACCGTCGGGCCGCCCGCCAGCAGGCCGGTCCGCCATTCGCGCCGGTAGCCATAGAGCGTTCCGATGCCGCTGAGCCGCAACGTCAGGGCGGACCGCAGCGAGTTGGTCAGCAGGATCGCCGCCTCGGGGCGCGCCTGGCGCAACTGGCTTCGCATCTTCTGGAACCCGGTCCAGGATTTGTCGTTGCCGTCGATGAATCCGTCAAACCACGGGGCGTCTCGCAAGATCTTCTGCGCCGGGCCTTTGAGCACGCCGAAGATTCTGGCCTGCGGCAGGTTCCGACGCAGACACTCGAACACGGGCGTCGCCATGACGATGTCGCCGACCCAGTTGGGGCAGCGTACGGCCAGTGTCTTGACATGAGCAAGGGGCGATTCCATGGCATCTATCTCAAATCCGCGACCCCTCGGCAGGCGAGGGACCGCGCGTCCAATTGCGGATCTACTTTACAACGGTTCTTTCAACGCCGGCCCTGCATGATGTAGAACGTCAGGGCCATCACTTGCAGAACGATTCCGAAGCCCAACGACAGGAAGATCAGCTCGATCCTCCGGTCCGGGCTCATAAGGAACCACAGGGCCATCACCAGGCAGAACAGCACGAAGACCTGGACGATTCCGGCCAGCAGCCTCATGATCGAGAACTCGCCGAACATCTCGGACTTCTGCATCCGCTTGAGTTGTTCGAGAATCTCGACGAGCAGCACCGGCGTCTCCCGGTCCGGCTCCGCGTGTTCGTCCATCGCGCTGCTGGCCTCTGCCTGCGGGGGCTCGATCCTCAGCTCCTCGGCCTCCAGAGGCGTCACCTTGTAGTCATGCTCGCTGACCGATCCCACTTCGTCGGTCGCAGCAGCCCGCACCGGCTCTTCTCTGGAGGAGCGATGAAAGTCTTTAATCATATTAGCAGCCTCTCTAATGTTGACCGCAACGTGGTCCGGTCGGCAGTCTGGCGCGTCGTTGGGGTCAGGCGGCCCGGAACGGACGAGAATCGTTCGGCAGCCGGCACGGCGCCCGGCTTCCACGTCGCGCCCGCTGTCGCCGATCATCCATGATTGCTTCAGATCGAGGTCCATCGCCTCGGCCGCCGCCAGCAGCATGCCCGGCTGCGGTTTCCGCAGATCACCATCGCGCCGATACTTCGGGATCACCCCATCCGGATGATAGGGGCAGTAGTAGATCCCATCGAGTGCGGCCCCCTTCAGCGCCAGCAGCTCCTGAAGACGCTCGTGTATTCGGCCGAGCATCTCTTCCGAGACGATCCCCCGCGCGACCCCCGACTGGTTCGAGACCACGACCGTCTTATAGCCGAGCAGATGGAACTCCTTGAGCACCTCGGCCGTGCCGTCCAGCAGCTTGACCTGGTCGGGGTGGCTCAGGTACCCCGAGTCCTCGATCAAGGTCCCGTCGCGGTCGAAAAACACGGCTGCACTGGTCATGGCATCCTGCAAAATAGAAGACTACTCCGTGAGACTCCGTTCCACGAGGTCGCACACAATGTGATAGGCCAACTGGTGAATCTCCTGGCTTCGCGCCGTGGCCTGGGCCTCGGCACAGAGGCACAGGTCCGCCATATCCTCCAGCGGGCTGTTGCTCCTGCCGGTGAAGGCAATCACGCGAGCGCCTTTGCGTCGGGCCGCTTCTACCGCCTTCAGCACGTTCGCAGAGGTCCCGCTGGTCGAGAAGGCCCAGAGAACGTCGTCCTTCCTCACGAGAGCTTCAACCTGTCGGGCGAAGACGCTCTGGTAATCATAGTCGTTGGCAACGCACGTGAGCACCGACGTGTCCGTGGATAGCGCCACCGCCGGAAGGGCCCGCCGCTCGGTCCGAAACCGGCCCACAAACTCCCCGGCGACATGCTGGGCGTCGGCGGCCGAGCCTCCGTTGCCGCAGAGATACAGTGTACCGCCATGCCTGAGCGATTGCGTTATCATTTCCGCCACCCGGCCGACGACGTCGATCCCATCCCGCTCGAACTGCCCGACGAGCGCCCGGTGGTCCTCAAGAGTTTCTCGAATGATCTGTCTCTGTTCGTCGGTCATACCGGCTTTGCCTGCAAGGCCCGGATTCTCTCGATGGTGTCGGTAGAACTCTTGTCTTTGATGAGCGGCGCCACCCCCACCTTTCCGCCGTACGACTCGACGAACTCCCAGCCGACGACGCCCTCCTTGCCGTAGTCGCCGCCCTTGACGAGCACGTCGGGCCGCACCTTCCTGACCAGGTCCAGAACGCTCGGATCGTCGAAAACGGTGATGAAATCGACGGATTCCAGGCCGCTCAGCACCGCGGCCCGGTCCTGCTCGCTGTTGATCGGTCGATCGGGGCCTTTTAAGGCCCGCACCGAGCGGTCACTGTTGAGGCCCACCACCACGACATCGCCCTGCGACCGGCAGAACTCCAGGTATTCGATATGCCCGCGATGGAGGACATCGAAGCAGCCGTTCGTGAAGACGATGCTCTGGTGGCGGTCCCGGCGCCACGCCAGCTCCTCCAGCAGGGCCTCCAGCGGGCGGACCTTGTCGTTTCGAGTGCTGTAGAGCCTGGCGATTTCCCGCTCCATCTCGGCGCGGCTCACGGTGGCGGCGCCGAACTTCTCGACCTCGATTCCGCCGGCGATATTGGCCAGGTGCACGGCCGTCAGGTAGTCGCTCTCGGCGGCCAGACTGACCGCGAGTGTCGCCAGTACGACATCGCCGGCGCCGGTCACGTCGTAGACCGTACGCGGCTTGACGGGAACCAGTTGGCTGATCTCGCGGGTCGCCAGGTAGGCGCCTTCTCTATCGAGCGTCACCACGACCGCTTCGAGACTGAGGTTCTTCAGCAGATTCCTGGCGGCTCGGGCGGCGTCGGAAACGGTGCGAATCTCCAGTCCGTACACGACCGAAGCCTCGTGTCGGTTCGGGGTGATCAGCGTCGCGCCGCTGTATTTGGCGTAGTCGCCCCCGGGCGTCGGATCGACGAGCACTTTCTTGCCTGCTTCGACCGCCAGGACGATCATGTGTCGGCAGAGCAGGTCCGTCAGGACGCCCTTGTTGTAGTCCTGGAGGCAGACGATATCGACGCCGTCCAGGAGCTGGCGGTACTGACGGAGCATCTGCTCACCCAGCTCGATGGGAGCCGGATCGGCCACCTCGCGGTCGATTCGCATCAACTGCTGTTTGTGGCGGTGCTGGGCCAGACCTACGACCCGTTGCTTGGTCACGGTAGGGCGGTCCGGCGTCTCGTGCAGGGCGCTTACGTCCACACTCAGATCGGCCAGCATTTCCTTGAGCCTTCGGCCCTCTGCGTCCTGGCCCACCAGTCCGACGCAGACGGGCGCAGCGCCCAGGGCCGCTAGGTCGGCCGCCACGGAGGCGGCGCCGCCGCAACGGTACTCGATCTCGGTCACCTTCAGCACGGGCACCGGCGCCTCGGGGCTGATCCGCACGGCGTCGCCATAGACGTAGACATCGAGCATAAAGTCGCCCGCGACCAGAACCTTCGGCGCGCCGAGGCTGCCAATCGTTTTCAGTAGTTGTTCGTACATATCAGAGCCGCCAACGCGGCCGTATCCCAAATACTCACAAGGCCGGTATTGTACCGGCCAACGTCCGTTCGATCAAGGCCCTTAACGGATCTCCACCGGCCGTAAATCGAAGCTCTACCGCCAGATAGGCTGTCGGAACCGCCTCGTCGGGTCGGCTCAGGGGTGCGATCTTGGTCCAGTCTTTCTGGGTCGTCAGCAGCAGCTCGGCCCCGCGAGAGCGGGCGGCCTGGCACAGACCGGCCAGGTCGTGCTGCGCATACGCACAGTGGTCATCGTATGTCTGCGAACCAGCCAGGACGCACCCACAGGCCTGAACCGTCGCGAAAAAGGCCGCCGGGTTGCCCAAGCCGCAAAAGGCCAAGACCCTCTTTCCCTTCAACTCTTCCAACGTGATTTCGACCCCGTCGCCTCGACGCACCCCAACGGGTGCGTGAATGGAGCGGGCGACCACGAGGTCGGGATTCATCTGGCGGATTTCCGTCTCGATCTGGCGGAGCGTCTCCTCGGAAACCTGATCGCTGCGGGTCAGAACTACGGCGTGGGCCCGCGTCAGTCCGCTGACGGGCTCTCGAAGCAGCCCGGCGGGCAGGAGCCTCCCGTAGCCGAAAGGGCAGGTCGCGTCGACGGCGACGATGTCGAGGTCGCGCCCCAGCCGGCGGTGCTGGAAGCCGTCGTCCATCAGGAGAACCTGGGCGCCGTGGTTGCGGATTGCCTCGGCCGCCCCGGCGACCCGGTCCGGATTGACAATCACCGGCACGCCCGGACAGGAGGCGGCCAGTTCCGCCGGCTCGTCCGTCGTAGGGTGGGCATTGCCCACCTTCGTGTCATGGTGTGCGGTGCACACCCTACGAGCCTTGTACCCCCGTGTCAGGATGGCCGCACGCAGCCCCTTCTGGCCCATCAAACGAGCCAGCCAGACCACCAGAGGCGTCTTTCCCGTCCCGCCCGTCGTCAGATTCCCCACGCACACAACCGGCACGCCGACCCGATGGACCCGCAGCCAACCTTGTGCGTAAAGCCAGTTTCGAAAAAGGGTTACAAGTGAATAGGGCCATGAAAGGAACGTCAAGAGGATTCGAGAGGGAATGCCGAGCCAGGGGGAGATCTGCCCGGAAATCAGCTTTCGATAGGTCTGTTGGTCCAACGGACGGTCCCCCGGATAGTCTCATGGTCTCGTGGCGATTGTCGCCGCCGGTGCATCTCAGGTGCTGACGAGCATGGCTTGGGCGACTTGTTTGGCTTTGTCGGGGCCGGCGAGCAGCTCGACGAGTTTCAGGGCGAACTCGATGGCGGTTGCCGGGCCCTGGCTGGTGACGCAATGGCCGTCGACGACGACGCGCTCGCGGCAGACGCGTTTGGGGTCCAACTGGTTCTGCATCGCCGGAAAGCACGTTGCCTTGAGGCCCTTGAGCAGCCCGTGGTGATGCAGGACGACGGCCGGCGAGGCGCAGATCGCGGCATACAGCCTTCCCGCGTCCTTCTGTTCCTTGAGCTTGGCGATCAGCGGGGCCGAATCCCGCAGGTGCTCTGCGCCCGGCATCCCGCCGGGCAGGGCGATGCAGTCGTACGTCCGGCCGACACAATCGGCGATCAGGCGGTCGGCGACGATCCTCACGCCCCGGCTGGCCGTGACCTGCAAGGCGTCGACCGAGGCGACGGTGACCTCGATCCCGGCGCGACGCAGCGTGTCGATGATGCACGTCGCTTCGATCTCTTCCGTCCCATCGGCGATCGGAACCATCGCTGTCTTGGCCATGTTCGCCTCCCTGACCTGAAGCTCGAAACACGAAGCACGAAATCCGAAGCAAGCACGAAGGACCAGAATTCAAAACTCGAAACGGTTCCCGCCGGCTGGCGACAGCGTTTCGGCCATTGGAGCTTTGCATTTCGAATTTGTTTCAGACTTCGTGCTTCGGATTTCGAATTTTTCTTATGATCTCATCCGCCATCTCCCGGGTGCCGACAGCGGTCGGGTCGTCGCGGTCCGGCTTCATGTCGTACGTGACGCTCTTGCCCTCGGCGATCACGGCGGCGACCGCCTTCTCCAGCCGGTCGGCCTCGGCGGCCTTGCCGAGGTGGCGAAGCATCAGGACGCCGCTGAGGATCAGGGCCGTCGGGTTGACCTTGTTCTGGCCCTTGTACTTCGGAGCGCTGCCGTGCGTGGCCTCGAAGATCGCGGCTTTGAGGCCGATATTGGCGCCCGGCGCTACGCCCAGCCCGCCGACCAGCCCGGCGCAGAGGTCGCTAAGGATGTCGCCGTAGAGGTTGGGCAGCACGATCACGTCGTACAGCTCCGGCTTCTGGACCAGTTGCATGCACATGTTGTCGACGATGCGATCCTCGAACTCGATGTCGGGGAAGTCCTTGGCCACCTGGCGGCTCACTTCGAGCCAGAGTCCGTCGGAGAACTTCATGATATTGGCCTTGTGCACGCTGGTGACCTTCTTGCGGCCCATTTTGCGGGCGTACTCGAAGGCGTATCGCACGATGCGGTCGGTTCCGGCCACGGAAATCGGTTTGATACTGACGCCGGCGTCCGGCTTGATCTGCCGCTTGCTGCGCTTGTTGAGCCAGCCGATCAGTTCGAGCGTGTCGTCCTTGCCCTTCTCGAATTCGATGCCGGCGTACAGATCTTCGGTGTTCTCGCGGACGATCACCAGGTCAATGTCCGAATACCGGCTCCGCACGCCCTTGTAGCTTTTGCAGGGTCGCAGGCACGCGTACAAATCGAACGCCTGACGCAGGTGCACGTTGATGCTGCGGAATCCCGTGCCGACAGGCGTGGTGATGGGCGCCTTCAGCGCGATGCCGTTACGGCGGATGGACTCGACCGTCGCCTCCGGCAGGGGGGTGCCTTCGCGTTCCATGACGTCGATACCCGCTTCGGCAAATTCCCACTGAATACCGGCGCCGGTGGCGTCGATGCATCGACGCGCCGCCTCGGCGATCTCCGGACCGATTCCGTCTCCGCTGATCAGTGTCACATTCCTCATTCGCGCATACTCCTAATAGGCCATAAAGGCCGTTATCCTACCGGCAATCGTGGCCCCGGTCAACCTTCGGGTGCGGCCGGATTGTCCTTTGACGCGGGCCGGACGCGAGGTAAGATGAACATCGGCCGCCAAAGGGTTTCCCGAGGCGGGCAGAGACCTCGCATTGACAGGAGAGAGCCATGAAAAGCACAGCCCTGTTCGTCCCACTGATTCTTCTCGCCGCTGCGACGGCCGCGAACGCCAAACTCATCGCCTGCGTCGGGGACAGCATCACCTATGGATCGGGCATCTCGGATCGGTTGCGCGACGGCTATCCCGCCCAGTTGGAGCGGATGCTCAAGGAGTTCGACCCGGCGTGGGAGGTCGAGAATTTCGGCGTCAGCGGTGCGACTCTGCTGAGCAGGGGCGACTTGCCCTACATCCGCCAGAGCGCCTACCAGAGCGCGCGGGCGAGCAATCCGGACATCGTCATCATCAAGCTGGGCACCAACGACTCGAAGCCGCACAACTGGGTCTATGCCAATGAGTATGTCCCCGACTACATAGCGATGATCGAGGCGTTCCGGACGCTGCCGAGCGCGCCGACGGTGTGGATCTGCAAGCCGGTGCCCGCCTTCTACGTGAATTTCAGCATCCGCCCGGAGGTGATCCGCGACGAGATCCTCCCGATGATCGACGAGATTTCACTTCAGACCGGTGCGCCGGTGATCGACCTGTACGCTGCGCTCGAGGATCATGGGGACCTGTTCCCCGACGGCATTCACCCGAATGCCGAGGGGGCGGGATTGATGGCCGAGGCTATCCTGCCGCATCTGACGGGCGTCCGGCGGGCTCCCGATTTCAACCATGACGGTGTGGTGAACCTGCTGGACTTCGCGTATCTGGCCAGGCAGTGGCTGGGCGGAGAGACCTCTATGGATATCGCGCCGGCGCCCAATGGAGACGCTCTGATCGGCTATCTCGACCTCATCGGTGTCGGCATGTACTGGCTGAAGTACCCCAATCTCGTGACGCACTGGCCGCTTGACGAGACCGAGGGCGGTCTGGCGATCGATGTGCTCGGGAAGTTCGATGGGACTCTGGAAGGCGGACCCCAGTGGCGGCCCGATGGTGGCGTGGTTGGCGGGGCGCTTGAATTGGATGGGATCGACGACTCCGTCAGCGCTCGTACGATTCTGCGTCCGACCGATGGAGCGTTCACGGTGTTTGCCTGGGTCAGAGGGGGGCAGCCGGGGCAGGTGATTTTGGCCCAGGCGGATTCCTCCGGCGCCGGCGTCACGTGGATCGGAACCGATGCCCAGACCGGCGCGATCATGACGCGTCTGACGGACGGCGGCCGGCTCACGGTCCCGCTCGTGTCAAGCCAGATCGTCACGGATGGCCAGTGGCATTGTGTCCGGCTCGTCTGGACCGGCCTGCGACGGCATCTTTACGTCGATGGGCAGGAAGCTGCAACGGACACGCGCGACCTCGCCAATCTCCGCTCTTCCAGCGCCGGTTTCCTCCTGGGCGCCGGCGAGGGGTTCGCCCCCGGGACGTTCTGGGCCGGAATGGTCGACGACGTGCGGTTCTACAATCGCGCCGTGCAGCCGTAGCGCGGACCTACACCGACCGGGCGGCGATCCACGCGCCGGCGATCGGAACGCCAATCATCGCGCCCACATTCGCCAAGGCGATGATCAGAAGGATCCGTGTCACCGGATTGGTCCAGAAACCCTTGAGGCTGCCGATGGCCTCGGGCAGGTCTTCGAAGTCGCTGACCGTTGGTCTTCGGACAAACGCCTGCACGATGCCGGCGATCCAGCCCGCGGCCAGGAGCGGATGCAGCGTCGTGATCGGGGCCGCGAGGAAGGCCGACAGGATCGTCAACGGATGGGCCAGCGCCAGCGCCGCCCCGGCGGCTGCAAGCGTCCCTGTCACGAGAACCCAGATGTAGATGTTCTCGAAGCCGTGCGTCGTGTCCTTCGTGAAGCCGTAAGCGATCAGGGCCACGATCAGCAGGGGGATGCCCCACGCGAAGACCGTCGGCCAGATCGATTTGGGTGGCAGCGTCATCAGCTCATCGAGGGGCTCGTCCTGCTGGATGTGGCGTTGGATTCCGTCCAGGTGGCCGGCGCCGACGACAGCCACGACGGTCCGCCCGGGCGCGGCGCGGATCTTCTGGGCCAGGTAAATGTCCCGTTCGTCGATCAACCGTCTCTTGATCTCGGGGTACTTGCCGGCGAACTCGGCCATCACCGCCTCGAGCTGGTCCTGCTTCTTGAGCGCCTCGATCATGTCGGTGTCGATTTCCTCGTGGACGAAGATGCCCGTGGCCAGTTGCATGAACAGCTTGAGCTTGTTCCAGAAGCCCAGGTAGCCCCAGACGCGTTTGAGCGTGATCTCGATGTCGCGGTCGGCCAGGACCAGTTCGGCGCCGGTCTGTTCGGCCAGTTCGATGCCCCTGAGCATCTCAGCTCCGGGCTGGATGCCCAGCTTCTCGCCCAGGCGCCGGTAGAAGCTGGTCATGATCAGTTGCGCCAGCAGAAAGGTCGCCTTCTTCTGCCGGATGATCTTGAAGATGTCCATCTTGGCCCAGTTGTCCGCCTGGGTCATCGCCTGGTAGCGCCCCTTGCACAGCTCGATGCAGATGGCGTCAGGTTTGACCGTCTCGACCGTCGTGCTGACGTCCTCGACGCTTTCCTTGGACAGGTGCGCGGTGCCGACGAGGTATACGTTCTTGTCACCGACCTTCACGTGGGCGACACGCTCGGGCAGGGCGATCTTATCGGTTGTTTCCATTCTGTACCTTGAAATCTGGGGCGTTTCTTACCTTATCGGCCACAGATTATACGCGATTGAGCCCAATTCGCGAGAAGATTCGCACAGGTCCGCGCTCAGGAGATCTGTACGATTCTTCCACCCCAGCGGTCGCTATGGCATTGCGAAGCCCGTGTGGCAGCCTCCTCCGCCACAGGCGGATGGGGATGGCTTCGACAGGCCAAGAAAAGGCTTGAAAAGGCGGGGGGCGGCTGGCAAGCTTGGCGGCGACGGTCCGGCTCGGGATCGCATCATCGGGTTATGGCGACGGGATGGTCACATGAAGCAGCGACTCGGTCTCTTTCTTTCTTGCGTAGCAGTTCTGATCCTGGTCGAAGGGGCGTTCGCGGCCGGACAAGCGGACGATCCATCCGTTCTCACCATCAAGCGGATCTTCGATTCGAACGACTTCAAAGGCGAATCCTTCGGTCCGGCCCGCTGGCTCAAGGACGGCTCGGGTTATACGACGCTGGAGGACTCCAACGACATCGACAAGGCCAAGGACATCGTGCGACACGATCCACAGACGGGCGAGCGCAGCATCCTGGTGCCCGCCGAGAAGCTGATTCCCAAGGGGCAATCCAAACCCTTGAGCATCGATGGATACACCTGGTCCGATGACGGCAAGAGGCTGCTGATCTTCACCAACGCGCAGCGCGTCTGGCGCACCAATACGCGCGGCGATTACTGGGTGCTGACGCTGGCCAACGGGAGATTCAAGAAGCTGGGCGGCGATGCGCCGCCCTCATCGCTGATGTTCGCGAAGCTCTCCCCTGATGGACGGAAGATCGCCTACGTCCGCCAGAACAATCTCTACGTCCAGAACGTCGGTGACCTGGAGATCGTGCAACTGACCCACGACGGCTCGGACACGATCATCAATGGGACCAGCGACTGGGTCTACGAGGAAGAATTCTACCTGCGGGACGGTTTCCGCTGGAGTCCGAACGGCAAGTGGATCGCCTACTGGCAATTCGACACGTCCGGCGTCCCGATGTTCCATCTGATTGACAACACGCGCGGGCTGTATCCGGAGATCACCACGTTTGGCTACCCCAAGGCCGGGCAGACGAACTCGGCGGTCCGCGTGGGCGTGGTCCACGTCGAGGGCGGCTCGACGCGCTGGTTCGAGCTGTCCGACGACACACGCAACCACTACATCCCCAAGATGGACTGGGCCGACAACTCGAAGGAGATCGTCGTCCAGCACCTCAACCGCCTGCAGAACAGAAACGAAGTCATCCTGGCGAACGTGCACAAGGGCACCGGCCGGACCGTCATGACCGAACGGGATGCCGCGTGGCTCGATGTCTCCGACTGCTTGAAGTGGTTCGACGACGACCGCCGCTTCACCTGGCTGAGCGAGCGCGATGGCTGGCGGCACCTGTATGCGGTCTCGCGTTCGGGGCGGAAAGTGAAGCTGCTGACGCCGGGGGCGTTCGACGTGATGGATCTCGAATGCGTCGACAAGGAGGGCGGCTGGGCCTACTACACCGCCTCGCCCGACAATCCGACGCAACGGTACCTGTACCGCGTCTCGCTCGATGCAAACAGTCCGGCCGAACGGATCACGCCGCGGGATCAGGCCGGTACACATTCCTACGACATTTCGCCCGATGCGAAATGGGCGTTTCACACGTATTCGTCGTTCGGCGTTCCTCCCGTAACCGAATTGGTTTCGCTGCCCGAGCACGAGACCGTGCGCGTACTGACGGACAATGCGGAGCTGCGCGAGACGGTGGAGAAACTCGACAGGGGACCGTCCGAGTTCTTCCGCGTCGACATCGGCGACGGCGTCGAACTGGACGGCTGGTGCATCAAGCCGCCGCAGTTCGATCCGAACGAGCAGTATCCCACGTTGTTCCACGTCTACGGCGAGCCGGCCGGCCAGACCGTGCTCGACCGCTGGGGCGGCAAAGGCTACCTCTGGCACTTGATGCTCGCCCAGAAGGGCTACGTGATCGCCAGTCTCGACAATCGGGGCACGCCGGCGCCGAGGGGCCGCCAGTGGCGCAAGAGCGTCTACCGTCAGGTCGGCATCCTCGCCTCGGCGGACCAGGCGGCCGCCGTCCGCAGGATCGTCGAGACGAGACCTTACGTGGACCCCAACGCCATCGGCATCTGGGGCTGGAGCGGCGGCGGATCGATGAGTCTCAACGCCATCTTCCGCTATCCGGACCTGTATCGCATGGCGATGGCGATTGCCTTCGTCAGCGACGAGCGTTTCTACGACACGATCTATCAGGAACGCTACATGGGTCTGCCCGACGACAACGCAGAGGGCTACAAGAACGGCTCGCCGATCACCTTCGCGCACCAACTCCAGGGCCGCCTGCTGCTGGTGCACGGCACCGCCGACGACAACGTGCACTACCAGAACTGCGAGGCACTGGTCAACGAGCTGGTCAAACACGGCAAGGCGTTCACGATGATGTCCTATCCCGGCCGCACGCACGGCATCGGCGAGGGCGACGGCACCACCGTCCATCTCTATTCGTTGCTGACGCGCTATCTCGAAGAGAATCTGCCCAGTGCGCAGCACGCTCGCGAGGGAGGTGACAGATGAAGACGACACGCGCACTGGGTTTTGCGATCCAGGTCTGGCTGGCGGTGACTTGTGCGGCCGAGGTCCGCACAGGGCTTGACAACGTCGCGGATTATGGATCGCTGTTCGCAGGCCGGCGTATCGGGATTATCGCCAATCACACCGCCTACGACTGGCAGGGTCGGTTCATCGTCGATGTCTTCCAGGATATCGACGAGGCGCAGGTCGTGGCGCTGTTCAGTCCCGAGCACGGGCTGTACGGCATCGAGGAGGCGGGCGAAACAATCGACGATCGGCGCGACCCGAAGTATGGCCTGCCGGTGCACAGTCTCTACGGCCGGACCCGCAAGCCGACCCCCGAGATGCTCGAAGGGATCGATGTGCTGGTATTCGACATCCAGGACGTTGGCGTGCGGTTCTATACCTACATTTCGACGATGTCTCTGGCGATGGAGGCGGCCGCCGAGTGCGGCACGCGATTCATCGTACTGGACCGCCCAAACCCGATCGGCGGAACCAAGGTCGAAGGTCCCATTCTGGAGCCGTCGCTGGCCAGTTTCGTCGGCATGCATGCGATTCCCGTCCGGCACGGCCTGACTGTGGGGGAGCTGGCGCGAATGATCGACGGCCAGGGATGGCTGGCCGGCGGAGTCCACGTCGATCTGAGCGTCGTCCCGATAACGGGGTGGGACCGCGCGATGTGGTACGATCAGACAGGGCACGTCTTCCGCAAGCCGTCTCCGAACATGCCGGACCTCGATACCGCCACGGTGTATCCGGGACTCTGTCTCCTGGAGGGCACCAATCTCTCGGAGGGGCGAGGCACGGCGATGCCGTTTCGCCAGTTCGGTGCGCCCTGGATCGACGGTGCGAAACTGGCTGCTCGATTGAATAGCCTGAGTCTGCCCGGTCTGACGTTCCACGCGACCACGTTCACGCCAGCGGCCTCGAAGCACGAGGAACTCCTCTGCTCCGGCGTCCGCATCGAGGTCACCGACCGCGATCACCTGGAGCCGTTCTGGTCGGGCGTTCGCATCGTCAACGAAATCGCGCGAATGGCTCCCGGACAGTTCGAATGGAGGGCAGACCATTTCGACCGACTCTGCGGAACCGCCGCCATTCGCCAGGCCATCGCCAATCGCGAGCCTCTGCCTCCGTTGCGTGAGGCGTACCGCGCTGCCTGCGAATCCTTCCGTCGCCTCAGCCGCCCGTACCTGCTCTACCCAGAATGAATGCGGAGCGATCCGGCGATCAGGGAGGCGGGGCGTCGTAGCCTTCGCCGGGCGCGGAGATCAGGCGAAAGACCAGAACGGGCTGGCCGGCCTTGCCGAAATCGCCCCGCAGGCGAATCCAGCAGTCGGAGGTCTTGTTGCGATCTCGTCCGGGCATGAGGAAGCAGCAGGGCAGCGCTATGCGGCCCATCGGCTCCAGCGTGACATTCCACGCTTTCGGCTCGAGCTTCCAGCCCTCCGGCGCATGGTCGACCGTGATGCGGCCTTTGACGGCCGTGTCGCCGAAGTTGTAGGCAAAGAAAGGAAGGACGGTCTCTGTCTCAGGCTCGACACGGTGCTCGTAGTCCGAGGCCCAGGGGATCTGCTCGACGTTGACGCTGGTCGAACTGGGCATATGCAGTTGCAGGACGATGGGACAGGCCTCGCCCGGACGAGGCTCGGATCGCCGGGGCGGCGGTTCGAGCGACAGCTCGGAGGCGTCGCCGGCGCGGAGCAGCGCGAAGATCGGCGTCGATTGCAGCCGCTCGGGGACTCCCGACTCCAGCAGGCGGCCGAGGTAGTCGTACACGCAGTCGACCGCGACCGCCCTGGGCAGGCTCCACTGGATCGTCGTCTTGCCTCGCTGGGACCAGTCCCCTGGCCTCTCGGCCCAGGCTACGAGGACATCGCGCGCCTTGCCGTCGGGCTCGGCTCGGAAGGCATAGATTTGCGCATCCGGCTGGCCCGTCAGGTTCCATCGCCCCAGGCATTCGGCGCCGGCCAGGAAGCGGCCGACCGCCGCCATCGCGACGTAACTCGGCCGTGGCGTCTGGTCCAGCCGCAGCAGACCAAACTGAACCTTGCTGGGCTCATAGTAATTGCCGAGGATGAAGTGGAAGTGCCGGTCGGCGCCCGCGAACAGGCTGCTGGCGTAGGACTGCGCCATGAACTCCGCCTTCTGCCGCTCGCCTTCGCGCGACAGCTCGCACCAGGGCTCCGGGCCGACGTACTGAAGGCCCCGGTCGCTCTCGGTCACCCAGATGGGCCGGCCGCACGCCGCGACGTGGACTGGTCCCCACAGCCGTTCGTACGAATCGGGCCAGTCGTACGTGTGGATGTTGTACGTGTCGAAATACGGCCACGTCTCGTTCGCCAGGACCAGGCGCGTGTGCAGCATGGTCGGCACGGCGGTCGAGACGTTCCAGCAGACGATCACGTTCGGGTCGCCCGCCTTAAAGCCGAGATAGGCGGCCTTCTGGTACGAGCACATCTCGTCGCTGGTGTGGCCTCCGAAGGTGGCGACGTTGGCTTCGTTCCAAGGCTCCCACGCCTGCACGCGGTCCTTGTAGCGTTTCGCCATCGCTTGGCAGAAACGGTACGCATGGCGCAGGTCGGCGGGGTAACGTCCGCTCGACTCGCCGTCTTCGACCGCCCACGGAGGCGTGCCATGAAAGACCTGGAGAACCTTCAGCCCATGTTTGGCCTGGAGGTCGGCCGAGAGGTCGTACGTCGTCGTCGCATCTGTGAAACGTCCCGGCTGCGGCTCCAGGTCGCGCCAGCGCATCCGGTCGCGAATCCAGTTAACGCCCGCCAGCGCCGCCAGCCGCGCGAACCGTTCCTGCCTGGCCGAATCGTTCGGCGCGAACCACGCCGTGGCCGAGTCGATACAGATCGGCGAATCCTGCGGGACCGGCGCCAGCGGACGCCCGAGCACCGCCGCCGTGGTCCAGGCGACGCATTCGTCGTCTTCCGAGAGGAACTCGATTCGGTACCATCCGATGCCCAACGGGCCGAGGTCGATTTGCGACACAGATGGATCGAGGTCGCCGGTGCGGACTTCGGTCTCGCGGTCGTCGAGCGCACGCCAATGCGTCACAGCCCCTGACGGAACCGGCGCCGTGACCACCTGTCCTTCCACGAACACGGCCGGCAGTTCCCTGGCGTTGGGGACGCTTCGTTCGATGGCCGGCTCTGTCACTGTGCCATCAGCCAAAGTCGCGCCGAACAGCAAGGCCAGCATCGCGCCGACAATGTAATATGTTTGTGCATGGTTCATATTTCGCGTCCTCCGAGAACTCAGGCCGGGAACAGCGTGTCCAGCATGGCGTCGAGCCGTTGTTTGCCGACGTAGGCGCCGCGATAGATGTCGGGCAGCATCCACAGGTCCAGCATGATCCACTTGTCGTAGCTCTGATCCTTCAGCTCGCGCAGCAGCGCCAGCAGGTCGAGCTTGCCGTCGCCGAGCGTCAGGTGTTTCGATGTCCCGCCCTCGGGGCGGCAGGTGCCGTCCGTGTCGGTGAAGTGGACGTGGCCGACGCGACCGCGAAACTCGCGGAGGAAGCTCATCGGATCGCCGTTGCCGAGGATCGTGCTGTGACTCGGGTCGAACGTCACGTAGAAGTGTGGCGAGTCGATCCAGTCGACGAGCTTGTGGAGCAGCTCGAACGTGTGGGTCGCCATGACCGGCTCGGGCTCGGTCGTGACGTACATGCCGTACTGCCAGGCGTATTCCGTCAGTTTCGCCCAGGTGTCGGCGGTCCACTTGCAGAATTCCTCGCTGCCGGGCCCAACCGGCCCGCCGGACCAGAGCGCGATGAATTGGCAGCCCCAGCCGTGCAGCAGATCGACCTGGTGCTTGAGGTGGGTCAGATAGCGGTTCCGGCTCGCCGCGTCAGGCGAACCGCAGTCGCCGTCCAGGCCGCGACCCTGGAGCGTCATGATCTCCAGGCCCAGCTTGTCGTACATCCGTTTGACCACGCGGGCCTGCTCGTCCGTCTGCGGATAGGGCTGCGGCCAGTCCACCAGCTCGACCCCGTCGAACCCGCAGACGCGAACGAACTCCAGCACCTCCTGGAGGTCCATTCGGTAGCCGTACGATCGCACCGACTCGAATCCGTTCAGCCCCACGGCGGTCTCCCATCGCTTCGGACGTGGCGTCGTCGAAGCGTTGTCAGCCATCGCATGACCTGCCGTCACACCGCCCGCTACGCCGGCAATCGCACCGCACAGCAAGCTCCTGCGTGTCATTCTCTCCGTCGTCACGAGGTCACTCCTGCATCATACATGATCTATCGCACACAGCTCTGCGGCCCATCGCGATTATAAAGGTGCGCAGAACCTGGGGCCAATGCAAAACCGCGCAGGATGCAGGACACGGCCAGCCTCCGTTGGGGATGCTGCCGTGACTGGGGGCGCCGATATGGAGCATCCCGGCCCTGCATTGGGCAGGGCCGGGGGGCGTTGACCTCCTACAGTTCAATTGTGACGACCGCCGCCGAGAGGGCCGGCAGGGTCAGACGCATGACGCCGTTCTCGATGCGCACGTCGCCGTCTTCGACGCGGACGACCTGTGGACGGGCGATCGTGTTGCGGGCCTGGAGCGAACCGGGAGCGACCATCTGCATCGTCGCGGCGACGGGGGAGAAGCCCGTGGCGAGCTTCAGTGACACTGCCACGGGCGAATCGCTTGGGTTGACCGTCTTGACGTAGAGCGTCTTGCCGTCCTGTGATTTAGTGGCGACGGTGTTGAGCGTCTGCGACTGCGGCGTGATCTCGATGCGGCTCGGCGCGTAATGGTCGCGCCACAACTGCATCACGACGTAGTTCGGCGCGCCGAACCAGGAGGACTGGTCGAAATTGATGAACGCGTTGTCCCAGGCGGTAGCCGAGACGTGGCGCAGGAACAGGGCGGGCCCGCCGATCTCGAAGACCTCGCCGCACCGCTCGAAGCCGTTGAGCACTCCGCCGGCATACAGGCCGGTGCGCCAGTCGGTGCTTTGGGCGTTCCATTCGGAGCAGTAGATTTTCAGACTCGGATTGTTGCTCTTGGCGATGATCTCGCCCGTCTGGCGGATGAACCGCTCGTAGTTGTAGGGACCTTCGGCATACCGGTCGGGATTCTCGTAGTGGTGGATGCTCAGGTAGTCAATCAGCTCGGCGCAGTCCTCGATCATCCGCCGGTTCCAGTTCAGGTCGAAACTGCCGCTGCCGCAGGCGGCCAGCTTGATCGACGGATCGGCCTGGCGCGTCGCGGGCGCGAACTTCTTGACCGCCGCGATGTAATTGTCGATGCCCATGCCCCACGTCTCGTTGTCGATCTCCCAGTACGTGACGTTGTACGGCTCCGGATGGCCGTTGGCGGCGCGGACCTTGCCCCACTTGGACGTCGCCGGGCCGTTGCAGTATTCGATCCAGTCGAGCGCATCCTGGAGGAAGTCGTGCGTGTCGGCGTCGTCGTTCCACTGCGGCGTGCCGATATTGACGACGAGCAACGGCTCAGCGCCCGCCTTGCGGCACAGTGCGATGAACTCGTCGGTCCCCAGGCTGTTGATGTCCAGGTCGTCCCACAGCTCGCGCGGCGTGACGCCTCGCTTGCTCTGCGGGCCAATGCCGTCCTTCCAGCGGTAGGGCGAGGCAAAGCAGCCGCCGGGCCAGCGGATGATCGGCGGTCGGATCTCCGCGACCGCCTTCAGCAGGTCGGGACGGAAGCCGCCCGCCGCCTGCCACGATTGCGGCATCATGCTCACCTGGTCGAGCCAGACCCTGCCGCCTTCCGGCACGATGACCTGGAACGTCGCATTGGCGTCGGAGACCTTCGGATGCAGCTCGAACCTCAGCTCCTTCCAGGCACTTCCCGGCGCGCCGAGTTTCTGCTGCGCGATCATCGTGCCTTTGCCGTCAGTGAGTCGCACGGTCAGATCCGCCGACGCCTGGCCACGAGCCCAGAGCGAGCCGGCATAGACTTCGTCCTTGCGGATGTTGAACTGGTCCTGCTTTAGAATCGTTTCGCCCGCGGAAGCGTCGATCCGGACGCAGTAGTGGCTGTTGAGCGGGTCGTCGGATTCGATGGTTGCTTTGCCGCCGCCGATGCTCCAGTGCTTGGCGCCGAAGGTCTCTTCGCCAACGGAAGGCAGTCCTTCGTACAGCGTCTTGCCGTCGAGCGTCGCGACCTTGAAGTTGCGGAATCTCGCCTGCGTGGACCACGTGCTGATGCCCACCTGGCCGGACAGGTGCGGTGAGCGATCGTCGGTATAGTCGAGCACCTGCTGGCCATCGAGCCAGACCTGGAAGCGGTTGCCTTCGCAGCGTACGCGGATCGTGTACCACTTGCCCGTCTCGATTTTGCCTTCGACGACCTGGCCCACGGTGCGCCGGCCGCCGCCGACACCCTTCTCCAACTGGTGCCTGAGGTTGCCCCAGCCGCCGAGGTTGTACCAGTAGTACGCCCGGTCGCTGGCGACGCGGAACAGGATAAGAAAGCCTTCGGCCCCGCCGGTCTTCATGGCTTCGAGCGTGTACTCGTAGTCGGTCCACGTCCGGTCACCGAAGACCA
>CAZOFX010000018.1:0-73060 GCA_964579055.1 uncultured Pirellulales bacterium | reverse complement strand
ACCCAGAGCGCTACCCTATTTTAACAGGCGCGCAAAAATATTTCCTAATCCGTATGACTTCCCTTGGCGATCAGAAGCAGCGCTCCCTGCTCTGGCTCGGAGCGCTGCTATGACGCCGCGTGTTTCCGCAGGACCCAGACCATGAAGGGACTTGCCTCCGGTTCGAATGGGGCATAGGAGTAGTCCCCATATAGATGGACCGGGACGAAGCCCGCCGCTTCCGCCAGCGATTGGAAGTCGTAGTGCGAGTGCAGACAGAAGTGGAGGTCTACAGTCATGCTGGCCAGAAGAGGCCCATCCCAGCGCCGGACATCGTAGAACTGGCTGCCGCTCACCGATTTGGACACGGGATCGTGGTACTCCACGGACGACAGGGCGAGCATGTTGCCGTCCGGAAGCGGGAAGTTGCCCAGCTCGCGCCGTCGCCCGGTCACCGACTTCAATCGCACCGGCGGATTGTGCAGGGTGCAGATGAACCGCCCCTTATCCGACAGATGATCGTGAATCCGCAACAGAGCCTGTCGCTGCCGGGCGGCCTCTGTGATCTCGGCGAACGAATGAAACGGAATGAAGATCAGATCGAACTGCCGCCCCAGCGACAGCTCGCACATGTCGGCCTGTATGGGCTCCGCCGAAAGGTCCTCCGTTCGAAGCTTGTCACGCAGGATATCCAGCATGGCCGGTGAACTGTCCACACACGTCAGGTCGGTCCCGGCCAGCAGCAAGGGAATCGAGACGCGTCCCGTGCCGGCTGTCAGTTCCAGGACCGCACCGCCGGCCCTCTTCGCCTCCCGCAGGAAGAACGGAACATCCATGTCCGTTTGGACGTAGCTGTCGTAGAAGCGGGCGACTCGCTCATAGTCCATCGCAGGCATCGTCTCTCACTCCGGCCGCCCCGGCGGTGGGAACTTCGCGGCTTCATCGTCGAGAACCAGGACCCAATCGCCGCCGCGTCCCGACGTCGGCGGCACAAACGTCTGAAAACCCACATTGTCGCTGGTGTGCAGAGGCTCGGCGATTCCATAGCGGGGATCGAACCACGTCGCCGTCACTCGGGCGCCGCGGATCGCGCCCATACGCACCATAAACGGCTCGCCTCGTGGGGAGTAAATGAATGCAAACGAGCCATCGGAGGCGAGTGCCGCGCGAACCTTGGCGCCTCCCGTTTCCGGCCCGTTGACGAGGAACGACTGCGCCGGCCGGAGCTTGCGGAACGGCCGCGATTCGAACAGCTTGCGAACCAGGCCCATCTGAAAGGCGCCCGGATGGTCCAGCGATTCGAACCATGGGACATTGGCCCAGAGGACCGCCGTCCGTCCGGGCTGCCACATCTGCCAGATGCTGCTGTGTCCGTACGTGTGCCCACACGCGCCGGCCAGCAGCGACCAATAGGCTGCCTGCCGCACGTCGTACGCGTCGAAACGAACGTTGCGCGCCTCGTTGGCGTTGTAGAACCCCACCGACAGCATCTCATAGCGAGGCTCGCCGTCGAGCGTGGGCTTGACCGGCTCCAGCAGGTAGTCGTGCTCCGTGAACAGGCCGTTGTCGTGGTCGCGCGCCGCGTGCGACGACTGGAACATGTTGAAGTCCAGCCAATCGACTCGGTGAAAGTAGTCCGAAGACAGACCCGGCCCGCGCGGATGATACGTGATCAGATGGGCTCCGCCGGCCCCCTCGCGAAGGCCTAGCGCCATCGCCTCGATGGTGGCCCGCTCGGTGTCGTTGCGAATGTTCTCGTCGCCGCCGAGAATCCAGATGATCGACTTGTCTCTGTACCGCCGCCCGAGGAAGCGTCCATAGACCCCCGCATTCTCGGCGTTGAAGATGCCCGACCCCGCTTTCCAGTAACTGCCCCACGTCGGCAGCATCCCGACGACCAGGCCCGCCTCGTTCGCCTTGTTGACGATGTAGTCGACGTGCTCGAAGTAGGCTTCGTTGGGCCGTGCCGGGTCTTTGTCCACCAGGGGCAGAGCGCCATACGGGTTCGGGTCGGTCAGACCACCCAACTGGGCGAGGACCACCGCCTGAATGACCGTGAAGCCCTTGGCGGCGCGATTGGCCAGGTAGCGATCCGCCTCCTCCCGGTTGAGACGATGAAACAGCTCCCACGCGGTATCGCCAAGATAGAAGAACGGCCGACCGTCGTCGTACTCGAGATGGCGCCCCCCCTCGGCAACGCGAAGACACTGCGAAGCAGCGCTCGCCGACACGAGCAGCGCCGCCAGCAGAACCGCGACCGCCGGACGGCTGACTTTCACGCTTCTGGCATCCCTCATGGATCACTCCTTTCTGAAGAACCGTGCGTGGCCGCACATCCTGGAGCATTGTCTTGTGGCGACAAGCCGGTTCACCCCGCCGCATGGCCGGCCTGAATGGACTCCATCACTCTGGCGAGGTCGTCGAGGATCGCATCCTCAACATGCGGATAGCCGTCGAACGCGCCGGTCACCGTCTCGGTTCCGCTCGAGCCGAGCTGCACCAACTCGTATCGGAGGGGCGCTTTCGACGTTTGACGCACTTCCATCGTCAGCAGAGAACGCCCGATCCGGTCGGGCGGGGGCGATCCCTTCGGTCCCCAGAATCGCCACAGCAGCCGAACGCCGAGCGGAGTGGCGCTGAGGTGGGACAATTCGATCCGCACCGTCCCGGTCTGCTCCAGAACGCCGCCCCAATCCGCCCCGGCATCGACCAGCAGGATGTCGAGTATCCCGCGAACGTCGTCGCCCGGAGCGGTCTTGAACGTCGCTCCCGGCGAGGGACCCGGAAAACGGAGGGTCCATTCATAGGTGCCGTCGACGGACGGTGGTACGTAAGCCAATTGACGAACCGCTCTCAGGCCGGCCAGACCGAGCAGCAGAACAATCCCCGCGAGTACCAGAATCCGCCGCCGGGGCCGACGGACTGTCTGCCGGGAGTCAGGACTGTTCTGGCCGCTTCGTGTGCGATCCTCATGGATGGAGATATCGTTCATTTCATTCCCAGTTTCTTATGCTCTGCCAGCAGCCGAACCGCCTCGTCGACGCGTTTGCGGCGTGTGTCATCTCGTTTGGCGCCGGCGATCCACCAGATGAATTGCCTCCGATACGAAGTCGCCAGGCTCTCGAAATGGCGTTTGGCCGTCCGATTCCGGGCGAGCGCCTTCTTCAGTTCCGCCGGGACCTCGGGAGTCGATCTCTGCACCGCGGCGTTGTCCCACTGCCCATTCTCCTGCGCCTGCCTGACCTTGGCCAGACCCGCGTCCGTCATGCGACCCTCCGCGATCAGTTTCGCGACACGCTTCTTATTTGTCGCGGACCAAATGCTGCTCTTGCGACGCGGCGAGAACCGAATCATGTGCTTGGCGCCATCGATCCGTTTGAGAATCCCGTCGATCCAGCCGAAGCACAGTGCCTCCTGGATCGCGTCCTCATAGGTCAAAGAAACCCTGCCCGTGCTCTTCTTGTAGAACACCAGCCACAACTCCTGTTTCGTCTCGTGATGCTCTTGCAGCCACGCCCGCCACTGACCAGCCGTTTTCATGTATCGTGGTTCATCTGCCATCACCATACTCACACGCCCAACGGAAACTCGCCTTCGCCTGTCATATCAACCGCGTCACGAGAGATTCGACGTCGCCCAGATTATCACAACCGACGCCGATTGGGAAGCCACATGGAGACCGCTGATCGCAACGTGCAGGAGCATACCAGCGAATTGTCGCACAGAACATCCAGATTTCTCTTGACAACCGCACGCCGGCGGTGTATGAATGGGGCCAGTATCGGTTGGAGTCGATACGTGGGCACGGAGGCAGGGATGCTGAATGGGCCACATTTCTCCACCACACTCCTGTTTTCGCACGCGCTCTGTCTCCGCGCAGAACTGTAGTCAGGGATGAATCGCATTCTATGCGCACCCGCATGGATGGTTCACGTGCGTCCGGACGGAGCGACCTTCCGGAGAAGGTCGTGCTCTGATGCAAAGGAATGTCAACTTACAAGGAGGTAAAGGATGAAGAAGTGCGTATTGGTATTGGCGGTGCTCGCGATGAGCACCAGTGCGTGGGGATTTGGCATCGGAAACTACAGCGGCGACTGCAATGGCATGCCGCTGTACTGCCCGACGCCCTGTCCGTGTCCGACGCCCTCTCCCTGTCCGGGGGCCGTCATCGTTGGTGACTTCGCGGGTCAGGCCGGCCTGCTCTACAGCAGTCCGTGCTCCCCGGTGTGCGTCATGGGCGTCGATAGCTGCCAGGGGGCTTGGTCCAAGCAGGGCCAAATCGGCTGCATCGATTGGGGTTGCTTCGCAAGCTTCGGCAACCACAATGTTTATGGCGGCCCGGTGTGGCCCAGCTTCACCTACCATCCGTGACCGTCGAGGCACTCTACAAACGGGAAATGGGCAGTGGCGAGAGCATGGCATGCAGATTCGGCCCAGCCGTGGGCCCGTCGCATAGCCCACGGCTGGGATCCGCCGTCTGAGCGCCGTCTCTGACACCGTGTTCGTGCCGCGGCTCAATCCGTTGGACTTTCGCTGTTCAGACCGGCCGCAATCCTCCGCCCGATCAGGTCGGCGGTGCGTGATGCTGTTCCGTGATTCAGCATCCCCCCGCCGCAGAGCAGCCGATGGATGCGGCATGCAAGGGAGGCACTTCTTGCCTCCGCTCGTGGCGGCGCATCGTGCGGGAGGACATCTTGCTCAGCGGTCGGTTTGCGCTCACGGTCCATAAACCGCCACCACATGCACGAAACGTCACCCGTTCGGAGCTTGCGTTCCGATCGGACTGATCGAGTGCGCAGGAATCGCACTCACCCGCGCGGGCCTACGGAGAGATTCGCGCGGCCAGGAAGACCGTATTGTCACAAGGAGGTTTTGTATGAAGAGGTACACCCTGCTACTCCTGCTCGTTCTGGCGTTCAGCACGACGGCATGGGGATATCATGTCGGCATGTATTACTCGAGCTCTTACATGAGCGTCTGTCACTGGTCCAACTGGGGCCTGTGTCCAACCCCGTGCCCGGAGCCAAATCCGTGCCCGTGCCCGGAGCCAAATCCGTGCCCGTGCCCGAATCCGAATCCATGTCCGAATCCGAACCCGTGTCCGAATCCGAACCCGTGTCCGAATCCGAACCCATGTCCGAATCCGAACCCGTGCCCCAATCCGTGTCCTAACCTGGACTGGTATTGGTCATGGCACTGGAACAACTGCGGCTACGTGTCCTACTGCCACTTCAGTTGCGGAGGTGTGAACTACTGCAACGGCTGGGCACAGTAGCCTCATGGCGTCAATGATAGGGGCCGCTATCGGTCGGCAACTGCCAGAATCGCATCCGGCCCGGCGGCGGGTCACAGGGCCGACCCGCCGCCGGAGCCGGTCGTTTGTCAAATCGCGTTGCCCTTTGCAGGAAGACTCATCTCCCCATAGGCCCCCAGCAGCTCAGCTGCCGCGCCTTCTCATATGCGGATTCTCTTCGCTCGATCCTTCGGCGCAATGGTCAGAGGAGTCGGCTCTGCCAGGCGGACCGCAGCGCGCCCTGCGGGCAGTGGGATCGTGGAAGCCTTCCAGGACCGACGCCGGCAGAGGCAACGGTGAGCTGACACCCGCGACGACTACTGCTTCTCGGCGGATCCGAAGACCCAGACGGTGTTCTTGCCAGACTGCTTGGCGCTGTAGAGAGCCCGGTCGGATCGACTGGTGATGTCTTCCGGATTGGCATCGGCGTCATACTGGCCTACGCCGACGCTGATCGACAGCGGAATGCGAACGCTCTGCCAGGACACGCAAGAGGAGGCAACCGCGTCGACGATGCGCTGCGAGACCAGGGTGGCCTCTTCCAGTGATGTGTTTGGCAGGATGACCCCAAACTCGTCGCCTCCGTATCGCGCCGCCAGATCGATCTGGCGGATGCACTCCTTGATCCTACGGCTGATTTCACGTATGACCTTGTCACCCGCCCGGTGGCCGTAGGTGTCGTTGATGGCTTTGAGATTGTCGATGTCGGCCATGATCATCGAGATCGTGCCGCCATAGCGGCGCGAACGCCACAACTCCCTTTCCAAGGCTTCATAGAAGGTCCGGTGGTTCATCAGGCCCGTCAGGCCGTCCAACATGGCCTGACGCTGCATCTTCTCAAACAGCTTGATGTTGCCGATCGAAGCGCCGATCAATTGCCCCAGCAGTTCGATCAACGAAATGTCTTCGCGCGTGAAGGCGGCAGGCTGCGCTTTGTCCGCCAGATTCAGGACCCCGACAACGCCGTCGTGACAAATCAAAGGTACGATCGCGCAGTTGGTCGTCGTGTAGTTTTCGGCGAACGCCCGTTGCGATCGCTTGATGATCGGTCGGTTGTACGTGTCGATGTCACCGGTCAGGATCAGTTCCTTGCTCTTGACGGCCACGACCATGAGGGACGGCGGCGTCTGATTCAGGGACACGATCTTGTTGATGGGAAACGGATGATTGCAGCGGACCAGATGCAGGATATGGTTCGGCTCATCGAGGACATACAGTGACGCGAAGGTCGATCCTACGATCGTGGGGATCTTCGTGACGCAGACGTTTGCGATCCGGTCCATGTCCAGACTGTTGATCTGGCGCGCCAGCGGCGTGACCAGCTCCAGCAGAGAGCGGTGGGCCGAAGGATCGTCCTTGCGGTCGTCCGATTGATCAATTCGTTTGGTCATGGGCAAACAACAGCACCGTGGTTCAAGATTATGGCGTTTGCACCTACACCGCCTCTTATCGTCCAATCCCAGACGGCCCGTTGGCAGAAATCCCCGAATCGGCTCCTGCCAGGCATCGCAGGCACAAGGGAGCCGATCCGCATGGCCGGGGAATCCGTATCTCCGAATGTTATAGGGCTTTAGCGTGAGAACGGACCCGTTGTTTGACGAGGTCGATCGCGCCAGGACCGAGCCGTCCGAAGATTTTTCCTGAAAAATCCCAAAACCAGTTGACAGGCCGATAAGCGCCTTTTACATTTTGCAAAATGTAAAAGGCGTTTTCTGCGGTTGCCGCGGGCAAGTGCAAGGCGTTGAGCTGTGACATGGGCAGTTCGTCAGGCGTGGACTCGTCCGCGGCGGCAGGTGGCGCGATAGCGTGGTTGGTATGTTTCACGATGCTCCGGAGCGGGAGGCCACCTCGGAAGGATGGTTTGCCCGGATCGGGATGTGCTTGTTTTTTTCGGGTATGGTGTCATGGGTATGCGTGCTGAGAAAGGTGCCTGTATCACCGCTGCTGCACGATGTCCGGTTACCTCGGCGCTGTTGCGACGCTTCGACGCGCTCCGGTCTCTGTATCGGCATTTGCTCATTCCCGGA
This sequence comes from uncultured Pirellulales bacterium, assembly GCA_964579055.1. Lineage (GTDB taxonomy): Bacteria > Planctomycetota > Phycisphaerae > Sedimentisphaerales > Anaerobacaceae > Anaerobaca. Next base: position 65,761 of record CAZOFX010000018.1, on the reverse strand, counting down.
TCGCAATCATGAGTTGGCAGAAGATGAGTCGAACGCTGCAGATTCCCGCCAAACGCTATCGCATCGGCGAAGTGGTCCGGTATAGCCCCTTCTCCCGACAGACGATTCACAACTACACCATCATGGGGCTGATTCGCGAGGCCGAATGGACTGAAGGCGGGCATCGCCTCTACGATGAGTCCGTATTCGATCGTCTTTCGCGCATCATGGAACTGCGTGAGAAAATGAGTCTCAGCGAGGTTCGCCGCACGCTGAACGAGGAGGAGCGAACACAGAGAGCTGTACACTTCGACGGCGATCACCGGTCTGGGCAGATTGAGGCCCCCCTGCCGGGCAACACCATGTCCTCTGGAGAAGACTCCATGTCGTCCGAAGCAACATAGGTGCCCGTCATAGATCGCCGCGTCCAAAGCACGCGTCAGCACCCCATGGAGGTTCGCCGCTTCATGAAGGGTAAAGGAAGACCGAAAGGATCAAGGATGAGACATCCGGCTTCAGTGCGAGCAACACCGTTCCGCATGCATCCGCTCCCCGCATGCGAGTTCATTTCCGCGAGTACCCGTGAGTCCGCGACGGACGATGTCGGCCCTCACCGGGTCTGTCCCTGTCAGCGCGTGTTTTTTCGCCATGCTGTTCGGACCGCCTGAGATCGTCTTCCCGAAGGAGTGCTCATGGATCTGCTGTTTTCCATCCCCGACAATCTGACGGAGTTGCTCGTGAAGATCCTTCGCTTCACGGAGCTCCGTCGCGCCGTTTTGTACCAGAACATGCACAATACACGAACCGCGGGGTTCGTCCCGCAGGATATGCCGGTGGTGGAATTCGTCCACGCACTCAACGGCGCAATTGCCGAACACCTTCAGAATCAGCGTCTGCTGTTCTGTGATACGGAGAACATCAAATTCGGTCCGGACAGCACCATGGAGATTCGTCCGCAGCCGGACGCGCATGCCAAGACGCTGCTCGAACAGAACCGCGACGAGTACATTGAGCTCCAGGTCAGCAAGCTTCTCGAGAACTCACTGAATCGGAAGATTGCCAAGGAACTGCTGGCCCTGAAATGTGGCACCCCCTGGAGCCCGACGGGACTGCCCATCGCGGAGATCGTGGCTCCCGACGGCCCTCTCGAAGATTCGTCAACGCCCCGTGAAATCACTGATTGACTCAAAAGCGATGCCCGTAACCATGCCAAACCAAGCGGTCAATCTGCAACAGGCGCCGGTCGGCAGTCGGCCGGTGGCTCGTGTTCTCGCCGTAACCAGCGGAAAAGGTGGCGTCGGCAAGACGAACATCGCCACCAACCTCGCCCTGTGCATGGCTGCTTCCGAGAAGCGAGTCCTTCTTCTGGATGCGGACATCTCACTGGGCAATCTGGACCTCCTGTTGAACATTCGCAGCAAGTACAACATCTCCCATGTGATCAACGGCTCCAAACGCGTGGAAGACATCATCCAGGCCGGCCCACAGGGTCTGCAGATCATCTGCGGCGCATCGGGTCTGGACCAGCTCGCCGACATCAGCGAGGCGGAGCAGCACCGCCTGCTACAGCATCTGTCTGGATTGCAGCATGCCAGCGACACGATCGTCATTGACACCGCCGCCGGGATATCGAATTCCGTCGTCAGCTTCTGCCTGGCGGCCGATCACGTGCTGGTGGTCACCACACCGGAGGTAACCGCCATGACGGATGCCTACGGCATGATCAAGGTCCTGGTCCGAAAACGTTTCGATGGTCCGATAAGCGTAGTGGTCAATATGGCCCAGAGCGTCGCCGAAGGCCGGCAGATCTACCAGCGTCTGGCCGATGTGGCGGCCCGGTTCCTCAAGGTCGACCTCTATTACGCGGGGGTCCTTCTCAAAGATGAACGTCTGTGTGCGGCCGTACGGTCCCGTCAGCCCGTCGTACTGGCCTATCCGAAGTCCCAAATCGCCTGCTCGTTCAACACCCTGGCGGCTCGCCTCGGGGGAATCGATTGCAGCAGAGCCGATGGCGGGACCTTTTTCCGGAGAGTCTTTCGATGGCTGACCTAAAGTCCCGGCCTACAAGGCCGATAATGACAGGTGTGGGTCTCGTCGTGACCGGCGGACCATCCTGAGCCGGTGCCGGCCCACAGGCTTCAGAGCACAAGAAAAACGGATTGCGGCTGCGACATGTAATGGAGACAACCTGTGAAGACACACTCAGCGACGAAGCCCGAGAAGAAGCTCAACATCGACAAGGTGTGGGAGCTGTTCCACGAGAATCGTCAGGATTGCTATCGCAACCTCCTCATGGAGCATTACCGAGATCTGGTCAAGTACGCCGCCGAGAGGCTCCACAGCAAGCTCCCGGACAAAGTCGAGCTGGACGATCTCGTCAGCGCCGGTATCTTCGGCCTGATGGACGCCATCGACGCGTACGACCCCGCCCGAGGCGTAAAATTCGAGACCTATTGCGCGCCGCGCATCAAGGGATCGATTCTCGACGAGCTGCGAAGCATGGACTGGGTGCCTCGCCTGGTGCGCGCCAGGGCCCATCAATTGGCCCGGGCCACGCACACGCTGGAGATGCACCTGGGCCGGAAACCCGACGAGAACGAGTTGGCAGAGGAGCTGAACATGGACATGGATGAGTTCATTCGTCTCCAGCGTGATGCCAATGCCGCCAGTCTCGTATCCCTGAGCACGAAGTGCGGCGACGGGGACGGGGAGAAGGACGTCTACGAGATCGACGTCATCAAGGACAATCGCAGCGAAGACCCCCTGCTCGAAGCGCAGAAGCGCGACCTGAAAAGTCTCCTGACGAAGGGGCTGACTCGCGCCGAAAGGCTCATCATCGTCCTGTACTACTACGAGGAGATGACGATGAAGGAGATCGGTGCGACTCTGGACCTGTCCGAGTCTCGCGTCTCGCAGATGCACTCGTCAATTGTCGCCAGGCTCAAGGCCCAGATGAATACCCGCAAGAAGGAGTTTGCCGTCGAGTAGAGCCGCATCATCGGGCGACTACACGGCCCGCTGCGGGCCTTGCGATTCGCAGGCAACTGCGGGACGTAAGGTCTGTATCTTCAATCACCAAACGTGCACTCTCATCCTGAACACATGGCGTTTGGTCTTGGTCACAGGGAACACTTCCAGGAAGAAGTGCCCGGGACTGGATTCGAACCAGCACGAGCCGAAGCCCACCAGCCCCTCAAGCTGGCGCGTCTGCCAAATTCCGCCACCCGGGCGACAAGAAAGGGATTATCCCTGACTGCCGATCGATTGTCAACCGCGATTCGGGCGGAATGAGAAAAATGGGCGACGGTTGGCGCTGGCCGCGACACCCTATACACCACGGCGGTCGCTCCACAACAGCACGTGCAGGCGGTGTCCGAAGCGATACCCTGTTTCCACGCACAGTTCGGCAATCGCCGGAGCCCTTGCCAGAAACTCCTCCCTGGTTCGCGCCTGAGGCATCAGCAGAATGCGATCCGACGGAACAGGCGGCAGCCGGTCCACCAGCAGGCGGACCTCCCGAACATCGTCTGCGGTCTCGACCACGAACTTGAGCTGGCTGGGACACGCCTGGATCAGAGCGGCCAGGGCTTCGACACTGAGTCGTTGCCCTTCTTGAGCAGCGGCGAGGGCCGGCTCCGTCGGCACTGAGTTGGTCATCTTCGGGCTGATGCTCAGCAAGTCACACGCCAGACCGGGCACGAACAGCCCCCCTGCCGTCTCGATGGTCACGCGCATCCCTTCGGCTCGGAGGCGATGCGTCAACTCAGCCAATCCCTCTCTGGCGGTGAGGCCGGGCCCGGCCATGGGCTCGCCTCCCGTGATCACGACGTGACCGCAGGAATGCCGCCGGATCGCCTCAACCAGGCCTGTCAGGTCATACTCCCGGCCCGCCGAGAAGTCCCACGCATACTTCGTATCGCACCAGCGACATCGCAAGGGACAGCCGGCCAGCCGGACGAACACGCTTGGCGTCCCGCAGAGGATCCCCTCGCCCTGCAAAGAATGAAATATCTCCGTCACGCGCATGAGAGATTCTGCTGCCGATCCGGAGGAACATAGGCAACCGGATCGGTCAGTCCCGCCTCGGCAAAACCTTTCAATCGCAGCCGGCAGGAGTCACACCGGCCGCAGCTTCGCCCCTGGGCGTCCGGATCGTAGCAACTGTGCGTCAGGGCATAATCGACGCCCAGCCGCGTTCCCGTTCGGATGATCTGGGCCTTGGTCATTTCGATGATGGGTGTATGAATTCGGTACCGGCCCTTTCCCTCGACCGCCGCGGCGGTGGCCAGGTTGGCCATCGTTTCATAGGCGGCCACAAACTCGGCCCGGCAGTCGGGATATCCGCTGTAATCGGTCGAGTTGACTCCGATGAACAGATCGAACACACCGAGGACTTCCGCCCAGGCTAAGCCATAGCTGAGGAAGATCGTGTTTCTCGCCGGCACATATGTCACGGGGATGTCCGTGGCTTCCCCAAGAGAGCCTCGATCCTTGGGCACCTCAATGCGGCTGTCGGTCAAAGCCGAGCCGCCAAAGGCCGCCAGATCGATCACTACTATGCGATGCTCAACAACTCCGAGCGACTCGCAAACCCTTCTGGCGGCTTCGGTCTCCCGTCGGTGACGCTGCCCGTACAGGAACGTCAGGGCGTAGCAGGCGTACCCCTCGTGCCGGGCGATCGCCAGCGTCGTGGCCGAATCCAATCCCCCGCTCAACAATACGATGGCCTTGTTCTTTCCCACAGCCCGCGCTCCTGACCACACCACCCGGACACCAGGCGTCCCTGCGGCCGCCCTGCTCAGATCGGTCGACCGGCCATAGTATCGCGTCGGCCCCGCCCTGTCAAAGGGCGCTGCGCGTCCCGTCGAGAGGCCGTTTTCCCGCGTCTGTGCCGATTCTTGCTTGTCACATTCGCACCGATGCGCTATACTGGCAGACAGACATGCGACAAGGATCAGGGTATGAGTGAACCCGGCACAATCGAGATGTTCGACAATCCGCGCCCCGGGCGCGAGTACCGGATTACCATCCGCTGCCCCGAGTTCACCAGCGTCTGCCCGAAGACAGGCCAGCCGGACTTCGGAGAGATCCTCGTGGAATACTGCCCCGACCAGTACTGCATCGAATTGAAGAGTCTCAAATTCTACCTGCAGGGCTACCGGAACCAGGGTATCTTCTACGAGTCTCTGACGAACGACATCCTGGACGATCTGAGCGGCGCGTGCAAGCCGCGATGGATGAAGGTGACCGCCCGCTTCACGCCGCGGGGCGGTATCACCACCGATGTCGCGGCCGAGTACCGTGCGCAGGGTTAACCGCTTCGTGTGAGGTCTCAACATGTCCATCAAATTCCACTGCGAGCACTGCGGAAAGAAGATCGATGCTCCTGACACCGCCGGCGGCAAGTGGGGCAAGTGCCCCGCCTGTCACAACAAGGTCTACGTCCCCCAGCCGGAGACCGAGGAGGATGAGCTGAAGCTGGCGCCGATCGATGAGACGGAAGAGGAGCGTAAGCGGCGGCTTCTGGCCGAGACGTTCCAGCTCACCCAGAGCATCCTTCAGGAGAAGGAGATCCCCGACGGCGGGTCGCACTCGCAGCCGACGCAGGACGTCAGCAGCGAGACGATGACGGAAGCCATCGTCCGCTATCTGCGTCAGATGGCCGACGGCGACCTGGACAGCGCCCAGCGGACCGCCGAGACCATCGCCAGCAACCGTCGCAAGGCCAAGGAAATCCTCGATCAGATGTCCACCAGCGATCCGCCCGATCCGGCCCTTCATGACATCCCGCCTCAGGTGCTTTCGGGCCTGATGCGCAATCTGCGGACGCGCCTCAGTTAGGACGCCGTCGAAGCCCTCCCTTTGCGTCCGGAAAACCGGCGTCCCGACGGGGAGTCCATCGCCTTTTTCCGGGCCAATCCCCCGCCGGCCTTGCCCCCGCGGCGCCGTTTGGCACGACGGCGACCGTGGCGTACATTTTAAGTGTGGATTCACACGCTCGGATCGACGTACGCTGACGCTTGGGGAGACCTCACATGGCCGAAGAGAACATCGCGGTGCATGTCACGCACGAAGCCGCGGGAAAAATCGGGGGAATCGGCGCCGTTCTGCAGGGCTTCTTCACCTGTCCTTCCTATCTGGATGCCATCGGTCGTTCGGTGCTCATCAGCCCGCTGTTTACAACCGAAGGCTCGGTCCAGGACCGGCTGGGGGAAGATGGGGAAGTGTTGTACTCGTCGATCGACGGCCTGATCAACCCCAGCTACAGCCACGCGTTCGGCCGGATTGAGAGTCTCTATAACGTGGGCATCGTATACGGGCGTCGCACCTTCATCGACGAGCAGACCGGCGTCCGGAGCACGCCCGAAGTGCTGTTGATCGACGTGCGCTACATGGATCGCGGCATGCTCAACGAATTCAAGCGACGTCTCTTCGAGGAATTCGGCATCCAGAGCCATCTGCACGAGCATCTATGGGAGTACGAGCAGTACGTGCGCCTGGCGCCTCCGGCTATCGCCGTGCTCAAGGCGCTGGGCGCCGCCGAGGGGCGAACCACGATCATCTCGCACGAGTTCATGGGCATGCCGACGGTGCTTGCGGCCCGTCTGGAGCCGTACTGCAACTTCCGAACGGTGTTCTACGCACACGAGGTCGCTACGATGCGCCGCATCGTGGAAGAGCATCCGGGCCACGACACGATGTTCTACAACGTCATGGAGCGCGCCCATCGCGACCGGCTCTACGTCAGTGACGTCTTCGGCAATCAGGCCACGTATTTCAAGCACTCGCTGGTCGAAGCCTCGAAGTACTGCGACCACATCTACGCCGTTGGCGACTATGTCGCCGACGAGCTGCGCTTCCTGGCGCCCGAGTTCGAGACGGCCGACATCGATATCGTATACAATGGCATCCCCGCGCACGAGATCCGTGTGGGGGAGAAGCTGGCCTCCAAAGACAAGCTCCAGCGTTACTGCGAGAGCCTCCTGGGGTACCGGCCGGACTACATCTTCACCCACGTGACGCGCCTGGTCCGCAGCAAAGGGCTTTGGCGCGACCTGCGCGTATTGTCCGAGATGGATGGGACGCTCAGACAGCAGGGACAGACCGCCGTTTTCCTCCTGCTCAGCACGGAGGTCTCGCGACGGCGCAGTTGTGACATCCATCGCATGGAATCCGTCTATGGCTGGCCCGTCGCCCACCGGGAAGGCTGGCCGGATCTATCCGGTGGCGAGGCCGATTTCCACACCGCCATCCAACAGTTCAACGCCAGGAGCCGGAATATCAAGGCCGTCTTCATCAACCAGTTCGGCTTCGACCCGAAATCCTGTGGCAGCCGCATGCCGGCCGATATCGAATTCCTCGACATCCGAAAAGGCAGCGACGTCGAGTTCGGTCAGAGCATCTACGAGCCGTTCGGCATCGCCCAGCTCGAACCGCTCACCTACGGCAGTCTCTGCGTGTTCACCGGCGTCTGTGGCTGTGCCGGCTTCGTTCGCGATGTGACGGGTGGACAACCGGCCAGGAACATCCTTCTGGCCGACTACACGGAATTGGGCGACCATCCGTATCACGACATCGAAGACCTGCTCCAGATCAACCGGCAGGTGCGCGATCGTATCGAAGCCGCTGAAGGGACCCGGCTCGCGCGGGAGATACTGGAGCGTTTGCCCAAGAACGAAGCGGAACTCGACACGATGATCCGCGAGGGTTATCGTCTGGCCTACAACATGAGCTGGGACGTCGTGGTGCGCAAGTACTTGCTCAACGATCTGTCGAGAGCCTCTCAGAAACAGCTTTCGTGCCGCAACTGACCGGCGCCCGTGGCGCCCGTCGCCCCGGCCGATTCCTGCGGCGTTCTCACATGGACCCGGTCTGGGCGAAGATGTCGTAGCCCTGAGCGCCGGACGCCTCGGCGATCCAGACCACCACGTAGCGACCGTCGGCCGCCATCGCCGCATCGGGATACCAGTTCCGACACGCACCCTCGACCTTCAGGGCCGATTCACAGTCCATCAGGTCCCCCGCCCCGGTGCAAAGCTGGCTGCGTATGCAGCAGCCGTTGCCGCTTGGATCGTGGCAGTCCCACAGGATCAGGAACCGGTCGCTCCCGTCCGATGCGACGCAGGGACGGCCCTGGTTGCCTTCGACGCAGGTATTGACAAGATAAGGCGGCGTCACCGGTCCGGCATCGGAGTCAAACGGCTGCGCGCAGATGTCGTAGGGGAAAGGACCGATAGCCCAAGCCACAACAAACCCACCGTCGCGGCCGGCGGCCACCGATGGGCCGTACCACCGGCTGTTCAGGTCGTCCGTCAGCGGCTTCTCCGGCCCCCGCGGCGTTCCGTCCGCGCCAAATTGGCGGATCCGGATGTACTCGCCGTAAGGCCGATTGTACGTATCGCCCATCCGAATCCAGGTGACGACGAACCGTCCCGCCTCGTCGATCGCCACATCAGGCCATTTCTGCTGTGGCTGGTCGCTGATCTCGAAGGGTTCCACCAGGGGCGACCCGTCGGGCCCGTAGACGCGGACCGCCGCATAGCTGCGGCCGGTGTACGAATCGCCGTACCAATTGGTCCAGACGACGACGAAGGTTCCTGCGGAATTCATCGCGATCTTGGGGTCCGACTCCGCGACATCCGCGGAATCCGCGACCGCCAGTTCCTCCGTTAGCGGCGTCCCCTGGGCGTCGAACCGGCGAATCATGACGTTACGGTCGCCCTCTCGCGCTGCCACCCATGCCACGACGAACTCGCCGGAAGGGGCCATCGCCACCGCCGGCGTCCAGTTGTCCACGTCCACCTCCGAGAGGTTGACCTTGAATTCGTCGTCCAAGACGATTCCGTCGGCGCCAAACAGGCGGCCGAATACTCCCCCTCCCCGGCCGTCGGCGACGTGGCTGCGCCAAACCACCACGAATTGGCCGTCGTCGTTCATGGCCACCGCCGGATGCGTCTGGTGATGCGGGCCGTAGCCGTTTACCTGCGTTTGGGCAAAGGCGCTCGCCGCCAGAGCCAGGACAATTCCGATGAATGCGCAGATTCTCCGCCTGTACATGGTCGTACTCCCGCCAGCTTCCCTGTGTGAATGGAATCTCGTCTGAAACTACACTCGCACTACATCCCACATCCCGCCGTGGGCGTCTAACCAATAAGACGCAATCAAGCGCATATTGTTACAAAAAAAGAGGCAGAAAAATGGACTTGTGGTCCGGGAGCAAGTCTGCTTGGCGTGCAACCTCGGTGTCGGACCGGCGAAGGCGGCCCCGGGCCGAGACCTCTTGTCTGAGCGGCTCAATCGCGGCGAGGCGGCGCGGCGACCCCGTCGTCTTCCTTCTTCTTCTCGGCCTTCTTGAGCGACAGGTGCGCCAGCAGGAGGCCCAGTTCGTAGAGGGCATACAGTGGAATGGCCAGCATGATCTGGGAGATCACGTCGGGCGGCGTGACGATCGCCGCGACGATGACCGTCACGAGAATGACATACTTGCGGACTTCGCGCAGGGTCTTCAGCGCGACCAGGCCCGTACGCACCAGGATGAAAATCGCGATCGGCGTCTGGAAGGCCAGTCCGAATACCAGCATCAGAATCGTCACAAAGGAAATATACTTTTCCAGGGTCCAGTTGGCGGCCACCCCGACGATATCGTTGAACGCCAGAAAGAACTTCAGCGTCAGCGGCGCGACCACAAACAGGAAGAACAAGGCTCCGATGATGAACAGCGCGGCGGAGAACGGCACCGCCTGGCGCACGTACCGCCGCTCGTGCGCATAGAGTCCGGCCGCCACGAACATCCAAAGCTGGTAGAACACCCACGGACAGGTCAGGATCAACCCCGAGATAAAGGCGATCTTCATATAAGCGGTAAAGGCTTCCGGGATGCCAAGCACTTTCAGACGTACATCGTCTGGCAGTCGTCTGCCTTCGCCTGCGCCGTACACCTGCTTGGTCCACGCTTTGACGGCATCCACAGACACGTCTCGGATGAAGGCAACACGGTTCGGGTCGATCGACGGCGCATTCGCGTCGGTTGCCAGCTTCTCTGTGAGGTCCGTGAAAAACAGATCGAGAAAGCTGAGGATCTCCGCCTGCCTCTCGGGCACCTCGGTATCCTGGAACCGCTTGCCCATCGTGCTGTAGTAGGGCCTCTCAATGAACCTCAAAATGTGCGTGCCGAAGATCAGGGCAATGACCGAGCCGATCACCAGGCCGAGGATGGCCAGGATCAGCCGCGCGCGGAGCTCTTCGAGGTGATCGCCTAAACTCATCGTGCAGCTTAGGGGATCATGGTTCTTCATGGTATCGCCCATCTCGGTCGAGAGCAGGAGGGTGCCGGGTCAGGCGGCGGTCAGCTTTTCAGATCGGAGTCGTTCAGGCCCGAAGCGTCCTTGGCGTCCTTCACGACGTCGTTCTTGACTTTGCGGACGTCATCGACCAGATCGTCGGAAGATTCCTTCGCTTCGTTGATGCCCTTCTTGAATTCGGTGAGGCTCTTTCCGACGCTGCGCGCGATTTCCGGCAGGCGTCTGCCGAAGATCAGAAGCGCAACAACGAGAATGACCAGCCACTCCCACTGGCCGGGCATCCAAGCCAAGACGTATTGCGTCGAATCAATCATGGTCATCTCCTAAGTGCGTTGCTGCGTGCTCCTATGTGTGAAATAGGGCATAGCATCCTAACGTTGGTTCTTGAGTCATTTTTGCCCTCCGCAGCAGTTTCGGTACTTCGCGTACCTAGGGGAGGCGACAGCGCCATGGTCGCCACTCTAATCACATGGCAGCATCGCGTCAATGAAAATATACGAGAGCCGTTCGCATGCGGTTCTGGGGACCGCTGTGGCCTGCCCTGCGAACAGCTTGGGGGCGAGCGGTTTTCCGACCATATCCGCAGTGTCGCGGCCCGGCGTGATATGGGACGTTTCCAGACGGTTCAGCGCCCCTGCACATCGGAGCCGTTGCGGAGGACTGAATAAACGCAAGGCCATTCCATATAAAGACTTAGGAACGATTTGTGCTTTTTTCTCTTGCTTTCGAGCCCCCGTTTCGGCTATAATACGGTCGTTGAGATTGATGGAATCTTGGGGGGCAGAAACGAACCATGAGCAGCTTCTATTACGAAACCTGGCTTCCGTTCGTCATCAGCAAGAGACGCATCCTCGTTCTGGCTATCGCCAGCTACCTCGCTCTGTGCTGAGGTTCGCTCGCTCTGCCCACTCTCGCCCGGTCTGAAGGCCCGCTTCCCAGCGCCTGTATTCACTGTGCGTTCTTGATCGCCCCCTGGATGAAACCCGGCGCTCCGCATTCCTGAACCGCTCGCACAACCCTGAGCACGTCCTGCATTGCCGCAACATCGTGAACTCGAACGATTGACACCCCTGCCGTCGCACAGAGCGCCACGGTCGCCGCTGTGCCGAAGACACGATCGGCGGGCTTCTCCCGACCGGTGATCGCCCCGATGAATCGCTTGCGGCTCGGGCCCACCAGCACGCGGCAGCCCGTCGCCACGAAACGCCCGATATGCTTGATCAGCAGCAGGTTGTGCTCGATAGTCTTGCCGAATCCGATCCCCGGATCGATCCAGATCCGCTCGCCGGGGATACCAAACGACTCGGCCCGTCTCGCACGCCCAACCAGGAAATCCAGGACCTCCCCCACCACATCTTCGTAGTGCGGATCGGCCTGCATCGTCCTGGGGGTTCCCTGCATGTGCATCAGGACCACGGGCACCTGCGACTCGGCCGCCAGCCGGGCCATGTCGTCATCCGCCAGAGCCGAGATATCGTTGAGGATGGAAGCTCCGGCAGCCAGCGCCGCCCGCGCTACCTCGGCGTCGCACGTATCGATACTGATCGGGACCTTCGTCAGACGCGTCAGCGATTCGATCACGGGGACCACGCGGCGAACTTGCTCGGCCGGCGGGACCGACGCAGCGCCGGGCCGGGTCGATTCGCCACCGACATCGACGATGGCCGCGCCTTGGGAGACCATCTCCAGGCCGTGCGCGACCGCCCTCTCGGCATCCAGAAATTGTCCGCCGTCACTGAACGAATCGGGCGTGACATTGAGCACACCCATGATCAGACAGCCGCCGGAAAAATCCAGAGACCCGCCCGGCCACTGAAGCACGTCGTCACTCTTCGTCTTCACGCCGCCGCCCTTTCACCTTGAAACCGATCCCCAGCAGCTTGCGGATCAGCACGCCGGCCGGCTCCGGCACGATGACCGTCGTGTTGTGGAACTCGCGGCGCACCGGATAGTTCTTCCGCAAGGCGTCGAAGAACCGTCCTCGCGCCTCGGGCGGCTCGTTCGCGATTTGCCTGAGGTTGGCGTCGTCCCGCACGATGCTGTAGACCTTCTCCACGGCGAACGCAATGGCCTCCTGGTCGTCGGCAACTTCGTCAGGCAATTCGATTGTGGGAACCTCAGGAGTCGGCAGGAAATCGCCCGCGTCGAATTTCGTCGGCAAGCCAAAGTGCTCGCAGAGAGCCTGGTAGATCATGATCAGGCCGGCGATCTTGCCGTCCAGCGAGTAGCCGGCGATGTGCGGCGAGCCCAGATTCACCTTGCCGAGCAGGCCCACATCGATGTTCGGCTCGTTCTCCCAGACGTCCAGCCCGACGGCCGTCAGACGCCGCGAGTCGATCGCCGCCGCAAGGGCCTGTGAATCCACCACGGCGCCGCGCGAGGCGTTGAGGAAGACCGCCCCCTGCTTGAGCCGGGAGAAGAACCTGCCGTCCGCCAGATGGTAGGTCTTGTCGGGGCCCTCGCGCGTCAGGGGCGTGTGCATCGTGACGAAATCGCAGTCGAACATCGCCTCGATGGGAACATATTTCGGATCGCCCGTCCGTCTCTGGAGAGGCGGATCGTTGCGTCGCACGTGCATACCCAGCGCCTCGCACTTGGCGGCAACACGACCGCCGACGTTGCCGACGCCGATCACGCCGATGGACCGGCCGTCGAGCCGAATGGCGTGACGGCGGGCAATCTCCAGCAACGCCGCGATGACGTACTCGGCCGCGGAATTCGCGTTGGAGCCCGGCGCCGAGGCAAAGCCGATGTTGTGCGCGTGAAGGTAGTCGAGATCGACGTGATCGAAGCCGATCGTCGCGGTGCCGACGAACTTCACCGAACTGTCCGACAGAAGCCGCTCGTCGACCTGCGTGATGCTCCGCACGAGCAGCGCATCGGCGTCCGCGACCGCCTGGGGCGTCATGTCACGCCCTCCCATGACCTCCACATCCCCCACCGACGAAAAACACTCTCGAACGAAAGGGATATTCCCATCTGCAACGATCTTCATGGAACCTCAAAGCTCGAAACCTGCAACCTCGGTGTCACACTGTGGACATCTCGAGTTCTGAATCTCATTGGCGACGATCCGGTAGCCGGTGCGTTCGATCAGCAGGCGCCCGCAGTTGTAGCAGAAGGTGCTCTCCGAGCGGGTTCCCGGAACGTTGCCGAGGTAGACATAGCGAAGTCCTGCGTCTTTGCCGATGCGCTCGGCCCGCTGGAGGCTCTCCATCGGCGTGGCGTTCGCCTCGGCATACCTGTACTGGGGATAGAATCGGCTGATGTGCCAGGGGACATCCGGGCCGGCATCACGGACCAGGAAATCGGCGAGCTGCTTCAACTCCTCCTCGGAGTCGTTCTCGCCCGGGATCAGCAGGGTCGTGACCTCGATCCAGATGTCCGTGTGACGCGCGATGTAGGCGATCGTGTCCAGCACCGGCTGCAAGCGGGCCTTGCACAGCCGGCGATAGTAGTCGTCGCTGAAGGCCTTGAGATCGACGTTGATCGCGCCGAGCCAGTCCCGGGCGAAGTCGATTGCCTCGCGCGTCATATAGCCGTTGCTGACGAAGACGTTCGTCAGGCCCTTTTCTCTGGCGAGCCGGCCGCAATCGGCGCACAGCTCCATGTACACGGTCGGCTCGGTGTACGTGTAGGCGATGCTCCGGCAGCCGCTGCGGAGGGCCCCCGCGACGATCTGCTGGGCGGTCAGGGCCTGGCCGTCAATTTCGCCGCCTCCGAGCGCCGCCTGGCTGATCTGCCAGTTCTGACAGAATTCGCATTGGAAGTTGCACCCCATCGTGGCGACCGAATAGCTCTTCGAGCCTGGCTGGAAATGGAAAAGAGGCTTCTTCTCGATCGGGTCGGGATTGGCCGCACAGACCTTGTCGTAGTTGAGCGAATACAGCGTGCCGCCCACATTCCGGCGTACGCAGCAGTGCCCCAGTTTGCCGGCAGCGATCAGGCAACGAAACGCGCAGAGGTGGCAGCGGACCTTCTCGTCCTCGACAGGTTCCCACAGCACTGCTTCCTTCAGTCTGCCTTCTTTTTCCATGGCCAATTCCCAGGAATTGCGTTTGCCGACGGCCGACCCACTATAAAGAATGCCCCGGCCGAAATCAACGGCTGCGCTGCCCGAGAACAACAGAGCCGCGCAGCCCCCTGTCGAGGCCCGGCCGAAAAGCGACAACGCCGTCGAACCCCAGTATTTGGGTAGCGTATCGTTGCAATACGCATCCAGGTTTCGGCGTCTCAGGACAGGGGGTGCAAGATGGAGACGGTACGCATACCGACGCGGCTGGCCGCCATCTGTCTGGTGGTGTGCACCGGATCGTGGCTTGTCTTTGGCAGCGCGGCACAGAGCCAGTTTCCCGCCGCACGGCAGGAACCTTCCGAACGGGTATTCCTCAGGATCCAGGGCGTGGACGGCGAATCGACCGATCGCGATCATCCCGGCTGGATCGACATCGCGTCATTCACATATGGGTTGAGTCGCCCGCCCATCGACCCGATGGCCATCGACGGCCCCCAGCCGCCGGCAAACCACCGAGGTTTGAGCCTCGTCAAGTACGCCGACCGAGCCACGGGCCTGCTGTACATGCACTGCAACAACGGCCGGCCCATCGAGGAGGCCGTTCTCGAAGTGCAGCAAACTACGGAGAATGGCGTCAGTGTGCAGGAGTACCGGCTCCAGGAAGTCGTCGTCACGACGGTCCAGACCAGCGGTGGGACACGATCCGGCGCCAGGGCGACCGAGAACGTGACACTGCACTATGCCTCGGTGCAGTGGACCCATGTCCGCCTCGATCCGGTCACGGGAAGCGTAATTTCCGAGGTCGCCATGCAGTGGGATCTGGCGGGCACTCCGGCACCATAGGGCACGCCGGTCCCATACCGGAGATGGTGCGGGTCTAAATCGTCCGCGTGGGGTCCATCTGCTTGAGGAGCGCCTCGTCGGGACCCCCGCCGAACTGCCGCCAGTAGCGTTCCTTGAACGGATTGATCTTCGGGCCGACGGCGTCCTCGTTGACCATGCAGGGCAGGACCTCGCTCCACCAGCGGTCGTAGGCCGCCCGCATCTTCGCGGCGACGTCGGGGTGCTGGTCGATGACGTTCTTCGTCTCGCCCGGGTCGCTGACGATGTCGTACAGCTCGGTATTGTTGACCAGCCGGAATCGAGCGTCCCGCACCGCGCAGTCGGCGTACTTGCTTTCGGCGGCCTTGCCTCGCGCCCAGCGACCCTTGTGAACGAAGACGTAGCGGTCGGGCCACGCCGCATCCGGGTCCAGCAGCAAAGGAACGAGGCTGCGTCCGTCCAATTCGATGGACGGCGGGACCTTCGCTCCAGCCAGCTCAGCCAGCGTGGCAAACAGGTCGATGTGTGCAGCCAGCTTGTTCACGTCCACTCCCCTGCCGAGCGTGCCCGGCCAGCAGAAGAACGCCGGAACCCGCGTGCCGCCCTGGTAAGGGCTGCCCTTCATGGATCGCATGCCTGCGTTGTACAGATTGCCCCGCGCGTGGCCGTTGTCGGTCATGAAGATCAGCAGCGTTCGCTCGCTGAGCCGCCACTCATCGAGTTTGGCAACCAGACGGCCAACATTCTCGTCGATGTTGGTGATCATTCCGTAGTACGCCGCATCGGCCGCAGCCAGGCCCGCATCGAGATAAGGCCTCTGGTATGACTCCGGACAAACGTATGGGCCGTGCGGAGCGTTCGGCACGATGTAGGCGAAGAAAGGCTCGGCCTTTTGCGACTGCTGATGAATCCAGTCGAGCGCCCGCTCGAAGAAGACGTCGGTGCAGAAACCGCTTGTCCTGACGAACGTGCCGTTGTGCAGGATCGCCGGGTCGAAGTACGTGTTGCCCGGAGCGTCGCCGCAACTGCCGGGGTAGGTCTGTCCGATCCCTCCGGCCCCGTGGATGAAGACCTCGTCGAAGCCGCGCTTCTCAGGCTGGTATGCCTCCTCATCGCCGAGGTGCCATTTGCCGAAGATGCCGGTGGCATAGCCCGCGCCCTTGAGCACCTGGGCGATCGTGGTCGCGCTGAGGCTGAGTCGTTCGCGCTCGTAGATCGTGTGCGTGACGCCGGAGCGGAACTCATGCCGCCCGGTCATCAGCGAGGCCCGTGTCGGAGCGCACGTCGGACTGACCTGGAAGTCGGTGAATCGAACGCTCTGGGCGTGCAGTCGGTCCAGATTGGGCGTTTGGATGATCGGGTTTCCGTGGCAGGCCAGCTCGCCGTAGCCCTGGTCATCGGTCATGACCAGAACAATGTTGGGCCTGCTGGCGGCCAATCCCGCCGTCCGGGCACATGCGAATCGAGACGTCAGTGCTGCCACGCCCGCCAGGCCGGCGGCCTTGACGAAATCGCGTCGGGTCATCGCCTTCATGCCTTCTGCCTTTCTGCTCGTCGAGTGCGAATTTCCCCACCTTACCCGACCGGGCCAATTCGGTCCAGCACGACGCCGATCGTATTGACGAACCATCGGACGCGACGATATGCTTGCCCCCTCGAACGGCGCCGACAAAGGGATGCAGCGTACGCCCTTGCGTGGCCGTGGCGTGCGGCGGGAGCAGAAAGGATTCGCTCGATATGCCTGCCTGGTCATACCGGAGTGTTCGCAGACGCGTGCAGGAAATCGTGGCCGTGGCTCGCCCAGGCGACATCGTCAGCCGGGCGTTCGACGTCTTGATCGTCGTGTTGATCCTGCTGAACGTCGCCGCGATGGTCTTGGAGTCGGTCGCATCGATCCGCGCGGCGATGGGCGGCGCCTTCGCAGCGTTCGAATACGTCTCCGTGATCGTCTTCTCGCTGGAGTATCTGCTGCGAATCTGGTCGTGCGTCGAGGAGCCGCAATACGCTCATCCGGTGTTCGGGCGGCTTCGTTTCGCGCGCAGTCTGCTGGCGTTGGTCGACCTGCTGGCGGTCCTGCCCTTCTATCTTCCGTTCGTCAACGTCGATCTGCGGATGCTGAGAATCCTGCGCATCATGCGGATCGCCCGGCTGGCCAAGCTGGGCCGCTACTCGGACTCGCTACAGACCCTCGGCCGCGTCGTCGCGATCAAGAAGGAGCAGCTCATCAGCACGGTGTTCATCCTGCTGATTCTGCTGGTGATTGCCGCGTGCCTGATGTACTACGTGGAGAACGAGACGCAGCCGGAACGTTTCTCGAGCATTCCGATGGCTATGTGGTGGGCCGTCACGACCATCACCACCGTCGGCTACGGTGATGTCCTTCCCGTGACCGTCATCGGTCGGCTCATGGCCGCGATCATCGCCATCCTCGGGATCGGCATGTTCGCCCTTCCCACCGGCATCCTCGGGGCCGGATTCGTCGAAGAGATGGAACGCCGCAAGCAGCCGCGATGCTGTCCTCACTGCGGCAAAGAGCTGCCGAAATAGACCGGCCTCGGCGGGACGTGTGTGTGTGTGTGTGTGTGTGTGTGTGTGAAAACATCCTGGCATGGGTGTGGCAGCCTCAAGGCGCAGCCTTGGGGATGGCGGATACGATTTGGCCTTGTATGTCCAGAGATGGCGGCGCTTTCACCATCCCCAAGTCCTGCGGACTTGAGGCCGCCACCCAGATGCTCCAATGACCCAGGAATGCGGGTGCCCTAAAATCTGCACACACACGGACGCACCTCGCCTTCGGTTTTGGCTGGAATTGGGGCAGACAAGACGATACCATCCTGGGAGCGGGCCGACGGCGGTCGGCGCGGGCGAATCGTTCACACATTTGCGATGTCAACAGGATCAAGGACGCTGAATGCGACAGATCGGCCGGCTGGAAAGCGAGACACAGGCAAGACAGTTCGGGGACTTCCTCTACAGCCGCCAGATCGAGAATCAGGTCGACTCGGCCTCCGACGGCGGTTGGGACGTCTGGGTCCTCGACGAATCCCGCATCGAAGAGGCGGCGGCGCTGTTCGAGCGTTTCGTCCAGCAACCGGATGACTCGATGTTCGTGCTGGGAGCGGGCCAGGGCGCCCGCCAGCGACATCGCGACACGCAGGCGAGTGCTCCAAAGCGGGCGCGCATCGTGGAAGGCCACACCGCATTCTACAGACCTCCCATCGGCTACGGAATTCTGACGATGGCGCTCGTAGCTGTCAGTGTGGCCGTGACGCTGGCGACCAATCTCGGCCGCAACGACCGCATTGTCGCGTATCTGTCCATCGCGCACTACTCCGCTGACGGAGATTCCGTGCAATGGGACTCCAGCCTGTCCGAGGTTCGCCACGGTCAGGTATGGCGGTTGTTCACCCCCATATTCGTCCACTTCGACCTTCTGCACATCTTCTTCAACATGCTATGGCTCTGGGACCTCGGCAGCATGGTCGAGACCCGCAAAGGAACGTGGCGGCTGCTCGCGCTCGTGCTGGTCATCTCCGCGCTATCCAATGTCGGCCAGTACCTCTACAGCGGACCGACGTTCGGAGGCATGTCGGGCGTGGTCTACGGGCTGCTCGGCTACATCTGGATGCAGGGCAAATTCGATCCCGCCTCCAATCTCGAACTGCACCCCCAGACCGTCACGTTGATGATCGTCTGGTTCTTCCTGTGCCTGACGGGACTGCTCGGCAACATCGCCAACGTGGTCCACGCGGTCGGCGCGGTCGTGGGGATTGCCTGGGGCTTCCTGGAAGCCCGGTGGACCGTTCGGCGGCGCCATCACCGGTGAAAGGACTATCGCATGAGGAACAGAATTCTCGTCGGTTTGTGTTTTGCGTTTCTGGTCTGCGGCCTGTGTGATGCTGCAAGCGAGCGAACATTCGACTTGGCCAACGCCCCCGCCCCGCTGTTCAGCGACCCGATCTGGGACGGGGCCGCCGATCCTGCCCCCGTCTGGAATCACCAAGCGGGCGAATGGTGGGTCTACTACACCCAACGGCGCGCGACCCTCCAGCCGAACGAGGGCGTCGAGTTCTGCCACGGTTCGGCCATCGGGATTGCGGTGTCGAAGGATGGACGGCAGTGGCGCTACCTGGGCACCTGCCAGGGCGACCAGGGCCTTGGGGACCCCATCGGCAGCAACTGTAGCTGGTGGGCACCGGGAGTCCTGCACCACGACGGCCTGTATCACATGTACGTCTCTTGGGTCGACGGCATCTACAAGGAGTGGATCGGCAAGCGGTTCATCAAGCACTTCACCAGCGCCGACGGCAGGACCTGGACCTTTCAGTCCACGCTCGACCTGTCGTCGGACCGGTGCATCGACGCCTGCGTCTATCGGGCGGGCGACAAGTGGTGCATGCTCTATAAGGACGAGGTCCATGGGTCCCATTCCTACCTCGCCCAAAGCGACGACCTCTATCATTGGGCGGTCGTGGGACCGGCGGTCATCGACGTCACCCATGAGGCGCCGTTCGTCTGGCAGTGGCAGAACACCTACTGGCTGGTGGTGGATGCCGGGCAGCGCGGCATACGGGCCTATCGCTCGCAGGACGGACTGACCGACTGGCAGTTCAATAATGGTCTGCTCTTCGATCCGGGCCAGCGAGCCAAGGACGATGCCCAGGGCGGCCATCCCGGCGTGATCCTGCTCGACGACCGGCCCATCATCCTCTACCACGTGCATTACCCGCCGGCCCATCCGCTCTTCCGCACCAACCGCACCGTGCTGCAAGCGGCCGAACTCGAATACCACGACGGCAAGATCACCTGCAACCGCGACAAATACGCCAGGCCGTAAACGCAGGGAACGCCAACCGACTACGGTCGGACGGCGGTGCCGTCGGGGCGGCGGACGGGCTCCCAGTAGCCGGGATGCTCGGGCAGGGGAAACTTGGCGGCGAGGGTCTCGTCGATATCCACGCCCCATCCGGGAGCTTCGTGGATGTACATGTAGCCCTTCTCGACCGTGGGAGCGCCCGGAAAAACCTCGCGCGTCTTCTCGTTGAAGCTGACCGCCTCCTGAATCCCGAAGTTCCAGATCGCCAGGTCCAGATGCGCGTTGGCGGCGTGCCCGACCGGCGAGACGTCGCCCGGCCCATGCCAGGCGCTGCGGACGTTGAACCACTCGCCCAGCGCCGCGATCTTGCGCGCCACGCTGAAACCGCCGATCTGCGAGATGTGGACGCGGATGAAGTCGATCAGCCGCTCGCTCATCAGGCCGACCCACTCGTGCGGACTGTTGTACAACTCGCCCATCGCGATCGGAACGCTGGTCTGCTGGCGGAGCAGCTTGAAATAGCCAATGTCCTCCGGCGAGAACGGGTCCTCGACGAAGAACGGCCGATATGGCTCCAGCCGCTTGACCAGGTTGATCGCCTCGATCGGAGGTATTCGCTCATGGATGTCGTGCAGCAGTTCCACGTCGTCGCCGCACGTACTGCGGACATGCTCGAACATCTCCAGCGTGCCCTTGACGTAGGGCCGGACCTCCATGTTCGAATCGACGGGCGCTCCGAAACCGGCCTCCTTGAAATCCGCCTGTTTGGACAGGTGCGGCGAGCCGTAGCCGCCGCGCTGGATGCGGATGTGCCGGAACCCTCGCTCCATCGCCCGACGGACGCTCTCCTCGACTTGCGCGAGCGTGCCCCCGCCGCAATGCGTGTAGCAATCGACCGCGAACCGGCACTTGCCACCCAGCAACTGATACACGGGCATGTTCGCCCGCTTGCCTTTGATGTCCCACAGGGCCTGGTCAAGCCCGCACAGCGCGTTGTTGAGCACCGGGCCGTTCCGCCAGTACGAGCTCGTGTAGGCGTTTTGCCAGAGGTCCTCGATGTTCTCGGCGTCGCGCCCCTTCGCGAACGGCCGGAGGTATTCATTGACCGCCGTCACCACCGTCAGAGGCCGCTGGTTGAACGTCGCACAGCCGAGTCCATACAAGCCCGGCTCGCTCGTCTCGACCTTCACCACGCACAGGCGAATTCCCTGCGGAGCGGTGAGGATCGCCCGGACGTCGGTGATCTTCAGCGGTGGCAATCCCTTTGTTGCCTTGGCGTACTCTGCGGCCGAGGTGTCCTGCCGCCGGCCGGCCAGTCCGAGCAGTCCGGCCGCGCCGAATCCAAGGGCCCCCAGCATCTCCCGTCGGTCCATCCGTATCTCCTTGTCCTGACTCGCCCGCCCGCGGAGCGTCGCACTACCACTGGATGGGATGGCCGGTCTCCCCCTGGCCGCGATCGACCTCGTCGATCTCCTGCGGCCCGTATACCGTAACACGCATCCGCTCGCCCACCTTCTTGTAGTGCAGCAGCGCGCTGTCCTTGTCTTTGAAGTCCTTGTCGACGAACAGCAGGGTCGTCAAACCGACCAGGATGACGTCCCCATCGGCCAGAGGCGTCTCGCCGGAGATCCGCTGGTTGTTGACATAGACCCCGTTGCGGCTCTTCATGTCGTAGGCGTAGTATCGGCCCGTCTTCTCCTCGAACCGGATTTGGAGGTGCTTGCGGGAAACCATGTTGTCCAGGATCTGGATCAGCAGCGCCTCGTCCCGACCGATCACGCTGGTCCGATGCCCGAGTGGATAGTAGTCCCCTTCGCGTTTGCCGGATGTGACAATGAGTGATGCCATGGCTGCGACCTCGACCTTCTGCCCGTAGAACCGACCTGTCCCAATACCATGATCGTAGAGACCCGATCCGGCCCTGTCAACCCTCGACCGAGCGTAACCGGCCGCAGGCCAGGATTGACGCCTCCAGGCTGATCCGGTAATGTTACGCAGGTATATGCTGGCTGGGGCATTCCTGGTGGTTTCTGGAGAATCGATGGAACAGTTGAGAAGCAAGCGCGGTTTCGTCTGCGACATGGACGGGGTCATTTACCACGGTTCGCGTCTGCTGGAAGGCTCGAAGGCATTCGTGGAGTGGCTCAAGGCCGAGGGCAAGCGGTTCCTCTTCCTGACCAACAGCTCCGCCCGCTCGCCGCGCGAACTGCACCAGAGACTGCTGCACATGGGCATCGAGGTGGGTGAGGATCATCTCATCACCTCTGGAATGGCGACCGCCCATTTCATCGCCTCGCAATGTCCTGGCGGGCGGGTCTTCGCCATCGGCGACTCAGGACTCTACCAGGCGTTGTACGAGGCTGGGCTATCGGTCGACGAGAACAGCCCGGACTATGTCGTGGTAGGCGAGACGCGAAGCTACAGTTACGAGAAGATCGAGACCGCCATCCAACTGGTCCTGGGCGGCGCCAGACTGGTGGGGACCAATCCCGACGTCACGGGGCCGACGGAAAAAGGGATCGCTCCGGCGTGCCGGGCCCTGATCGCACCCATCGAGATGGCCACCGGACGGCAGGCGTATTTCATCGGCAAGCCCAATCCGCTGATCATGCGCCACGCGCAGACCCTGCTCCAATGCCATCGCGACGAGACCGTCATCATCGGCGACCGGATGGACACGGACATCGTCGCCGGCATCGAGTCGGGCATCGACACCGTCCTGGTCCTCAGCGGCATCACGAGAGAATCCGACCTGGACCGCTACGCCTATCGGCCGCACCACATCCTCAAGGACGTCAGCGAACTGACGAAGTAGGGTCGTGTATCGCTCGCCATTGATCGGGCGTGCTTGGCGATTCCCCATCATTCCACCATTCCATGATTCCATCATTCCAACCTCGGCTGGTTCCCTGTACAATTCGTCGTCATGGACATCTACAATCTCGTCAGCTTCTCGGGAATCTTCGT
Source organism: uncultured Pirellulales bacterium (assembly GCA_964579055.1). Classification (GTDB taxonomy): domain Bacteria; phylum Planctomycetota; class Phycisphaerae; order Sedimentisphaerales; family Anaerobacaceae; genus Anaerobaca. Next base: position 42,861 of record CAZOFX010000018.1, on the reverse strand, counting down.
CCTGATGGGCGTCGCCTGGCTCTTTTCGGCCGAGCGGCGAAACATGAACCTGCGGCTGATCGCCTGGGGTGTGGCGCTGCAACTGGCCGTCGCGGCGTTCATCTTCATGGTGCCGGCCGGAGCGAAGGTCTTCCTGATCGCCAACGACGTGGTCGTCCGCGTGATCGATTCGGCGGGCGCCGGCGCACGCTTCGTCTTCGGCCGCCTGGCCCTCGGACCCGGCCAGACCGGAGACGATGGCCAGACCTCGCTCGGCTTTATCCTGGCATTCCAGGGCTTTCCGACGATTATCTTCTTCTCGGCCCTGATCGCGATCCTCTACTATCTCCGAGTCATGCCGCTGCTGATCAAGGCCTTCGCCTGGGTCTTCACCCGATTGATGCGGATCTCCGGCGCCGAATCGCTCGTGGCCGCCAGCAACATCTTCGTGGGCGTCGAGTCCATGCTCACCGTCAAGCCGCATCTCGCCGACATGACGCGATCCGAAACTTGCACAATCCTGACCGCGGGGATGGCCACGGTCGCCTCGAACGTACTGGCGCTGTACGTCTTCAGCCTGCGGGAGCAGTTCCCGATGATCGCCGGACACCTCGTCTCGGCGTCGCTGCTCTCGGCGCCGGCGGCCCTGGTCATGTCGAAGATTCTGCTGCCGGAAAGCGAGCATCCCCAGACGCTCGGCGTTCACGTCGAGCCCTACTATGAGAAAGACAGCGGACTTTTCGAGGCGATCATCAACGGCGCCAACGCCGGGGTGCGCATGATCGTCGGCATCGCCGCCCTGCTGATCGCCGTTCTGGGCCTGGTTGCGCTGGTGGACCTGCTCCTTGGCGGGCTGGGAGCATGGATCAACCCCTTGTTCGGCTGGCAGGGACAGTGGTCGCTCCCGGCCCTGTTCGGCTACCTGTTTTATCCCGTGACTCTGGTCCTGGGCGTGCCTGTGGCGGACGTTCGAGAGATCTCGCGGATCGTTGGAGAACGCCTGATCGTCACCGAGGTGGCCGCCTACAACGATCTGGCGGCCGCGATGAAGGCCGGCCTCGTACAGCATCCTCGCTCGGCGGTCATCGCCACGTACGCCCTGTGCGGATTCGCCCACATTGCGTCGATGGCGATCTTCGTCGGCAGCCTCTGCGCCCTGGCGCCGCAGCGGACGCGGAACATCGGGCCGATCGCGGTCCGAGCCTTGATCGCCGCGACGCTGGCCTGCCTGATGACCGCCTGCGTCGCCGGAACGTTCTTCACGGAAGGGTCGATTCTGTTGGGAGGATCGTAATGCTCGTACGGTCGCTGAGCGATTGCGAAGAGTTTGTCGCCGGGGACGGCTCGCTGCTGCGCGAGCTGTTGCATCCGGACAAGATGGAAGCGGAGATTCGGTACAGCCTGGCCCACGCGAGAGTCGCGCCGGGCCAGGCGACGAGGCCACATCGCCTGGTCGCCTCGGAGGTCTATTACATCCTCGCCGGTTGCGGCCGGATGTTCATCAACGACGAGTCGCAGGTCGTCGGCGCCGGCTGCGCCGTCTACATCCCGCCGGGCAGCACCCAGTTCATCGAAAACACCGGCGACGACGAACTCGTCTTCCTCTGCATCGTCGATCCCGCCTGGCGAGAGCAAGACGAAGAACTCGTCGCGGACTGAAGAATGTGGCCCGGAGTCCGACGTTTTTTGTTGACGCCGAAAACCACCACTTGTAAGATATCCAAATAACTCAATAACCCATCACTGACCGTCAACGCCAGGGACGCACTCATGGCCATCCAAACATCAGTTCCGAACAATCGAGACCACCGTCTCGGGTGGCTCCGGGCCGGGATCGCCGCTCCGCCGGCCCCCCAACATGCAAAACAAACCCAATTATCGGCCTTTTCAGACCAAAAACGGCGATTCGACCCGGAAAACGAACCCGATCGAAACCAAACCGAGCCAGGCTGGAGACCGCAGGCCGCAGGCCCGAGGGGTGCATCGGCCGGTAGATTGGAGGGACCACAATGCGCCAAACAAAGCCAATTTCGGGGCGGTAGAACCCCGATGGCCTTCGGGATGCCTGCCCGAGCGTCGACATGCCGGATGCCAGCAACGAATCGTGCGAAACAAACCCAATTTCCGCGTTTTTGGCCCAAAAACGCGGATAGAGCCGCCAGACAAACCCCAGCAAAGCCAGTCTCCTTTGCCGAACCCCCCGGCAGACCGGCTTGGGCGACAGCCTGGGAACAGGACTGAGCACATGATGACGACCGAAACGATGGTCACGTTTGTTGTGTACTTTGTCGTACTGCTGGCGATCGGCTTCTACTTCTACCGGCGCAACGAGAGCATCGAGGAGTACCTGCTGGGCGGGCGCGGGATGGGCGCGTGGGTCACGGCGCTGTCGGCCCAGGCCAGCGACATGAGCGGCTGGCTGCTGATGGGCCTGCCCGGGGCGATCTACGTCGGCGGCCTGACGAACGCGTGGATTGCGGTCGGCCTGTTCGTCGGCACAGGCCTGAACTGGCTGCTGGTCTCCCGGCGGCTGCGGCTCTATACGCAGAAGACCAATTCCATCACGCTGCCCTGCTTCTTCGAGGCGCGCTTCGGCGACCCCACCGGCCTGCTGCGGACCGTCTCGGCGATCGTCATCCTGATCTTCTTCACCATCTACGCCTCCAGCGGTCTGGTCGCGGCGGGCAAACTCTTCGAGTCCACCTTCGGCGTCTCCTACCCGATCGCGGTCGCCATCGGCGGCGCCATCATTATCGCGTACACGTTCATGGGAGGCTTCCTGGCGGTCTGCTGGACGGACGTGTTCCAGGGTTCGCTGATGGTCATCGCACTGGTCGTCGTACCCGTGCTGGCCTACGGGCAGGCCGGAGGCACGGCCGGCATCCGGGACGGTATGGCAATGAAGGACATCGCACGGAGCATCAGCCCGGCCGGCGGACCGGCCGCCCTTCTCGCCGTTGTCTCGGCGATGGCTTGGGGACTCGGCTATTTCGGCCAGCCCCACATCCTCGTGCGGTTCATGAGCGCCAAGTCGCTCGCCAGGCTCTCACGGTCGATGATGATTGCGATGGTCTGGGTCCTCGTCTCGCTGGCCGGAGCCGTCGCGATCGGCCTGATCGGCATCGGGCTGTTCCGGACCGTGCCGGGCGGAGATCCCGAGAAGGTGTTCATCTACATGATCGCCGAAGTCGCCCATCCGTGGCTGGGCGGCATCATGCTGGCCGCCATCCTCTCGGCGATCATGTCCACCATCGATTCGCAACTGCTCGTCTCGTCGTCCGCGCTGACCGAGGACTTCTACCGCAGGGCGATCCGTCGCAACGCCACCCCGCGCGAGGTCGTGCTCGTGGGACGCATGTGCGTGCTCGTCATCTCGCTGATCGCCCTGATCCTGGCGCTGGGCGTCAGGACGGAGACCATCCTGGAGATCGTCGCCTACGCCTGGGGCGGGTTCGGCGCGGCCTTCGGGCCGTTGGTGCTGTTCGCCGTATTCTCGAAGCGAACGAGCTGGCCGGCGGCGCTGGCGGGCATGGTCAGCGGCACCGTCGCGCTGGTCCTCTGGAAACAGGTGGGCCTGAACGAACGGATGTATGAGATCGTCCCGGGGTTTTTCGCCAATTGCGCGGCCATCGCCATAGTGAATCGGTTCATCCGACAGAGCGACGAGGTCGTGTTGCGGCAATTCGATGAGGTCGTTGCACAGGTGCGAGAAAGGACACTATGAGTCAGATCGCCGCCGACATCGTGCTCCTGCCCGAGGCGAAGATTGCCCGACTGGCGGTCGAGACGAACCGCAAGCTGATCGGCGGCAGTGGTCGCGAGATCGTGCTGGACGAGACGACATGCCTGCCGCACATCTCGCTGGCGATGGGCTGCATCGAGTCCGAGCAGGTCGCTTCGATCGGGAAGATGCTGAGTGCGGTCGTGAAGGCCTGCCCCGTCGGCAAGCTTACGATCACGGGGGTCGTGACGGTGCTGAATGCACGGAACGAGCCGAACTCGCTCTTTGCCGTGGCCAAGACCGAGGCCCTCCAGAGGCTGCACGAGCAAATCATGGAAACGATGGAGCCCTATGTGAGTCGTGACGTAACCGCCGAGATGCTCTGCGGCGATGAGGAGATCGCGCCCGGCACGCTGGCGTGGATCGGGGACTACCGCCGCAAGGCTGCGTTCGCCGCGTTCTTCCCGCACATCACGCTCGGGTACGGCGTGGTGACCGAGCCGATGACATTCCCGATCGCTTTTGTCGCACTACAGTTGGCGCTTTGCCATCTGGGCAATCACTGCACGTGCCGCAAGGTGCTTGCTTCGGCGCCAATACCCGATCAGTGAGCGATCACGCTGGAGACGCGGAAGACCGGCAGCAGGAGCGCAATGGCGATCGTCCCGATGACCACCCCGAGAATGGTGATCATCAGCGGCTCGATCACCGTCATCACGCTCTGAATGGAGGCCGCAAGCCTCTTCTCGTAGAAGATGGAGATCTTGTCGCATACCTCGCCCAGCCGGCCGGCCTTCTCGCCGGCCCGCAGCATCTGGATGATGCCCGGCGCGATCAGCTTGGCTCGCTCGGAGATGAGAATGGCCTCCGAGAGCTGGTACCCATCCTGAATCTTGTCGTCCACTTCTTCCCAGAGTTGCTGGAAATAGTAGTTGTCTACACAGCCCTGGATCACGCGGATCGCGTCCAGAAGGCGAACCCCCGTGTTGACCATCGTGGCCAGGATCCGCATGCTCCGCGTGACGACCATGTCCACGAACATGGTGCCGATGATCGGGGTCCTGATCTTCGCCCCGTCGAGGAGACGCCGCCCCAGAACGGTGTGCGACCAGCAGTACAGACCCGTGCCCAGCAGGATGACGCTCGTCACCAGCACGGCCATGATTTCCCCGTTGCCCAGGATATGACTGACGTGGACGAAGACCTGGGTGAGCCTGGGCAGCGCCGCTTCGCGGGTCTCATAGATCCGCATGAAACGCGGCAACACGAAGAACATCAGAGTGCCGGTGGCGGCAATCGCCATCAGCACCATGATCAGAGGATAGGTCAGGGCGCCGAGGATGCGTTTCCGCGTGTCGGCCTCAAAGTTGAGGTATCCGGTCAGGACCGACAGCATCTCGACCATTCGTCCCGAAGCCTCGGAGGCCCTCACCATGCTGATGAACATCTTGTTGAACGTGTGCGGGTAGAAGGTCAGGGCGTGGGAGAACGTCTCACCGCCCTTGACGCGATCCGAGAGGTCCAGGATGATGGCTTTGAATCGAGGGTCCGCGGCCTGTTCCCCGATCGCGTCGAGGGCGTCACTAAGAATGACACCGCTGTCCAGCATGACCGCCAACTGCGTGGTGAAGAGAATCAGGTCGCTGCTCTTGGCGCGCACCTTTCCCATGGGTCCCGGGTCCGCGGCGCCGTGCGCAGCGCCACTGGCGCCCGACTTCGATTCCAGGGCCGCTCCCGGCGGCATGTCGCTGTCCGGGCCGGTCTTTCGCATCTCTGTCATCAAGGTTGCCATAGGCCTGGTTCTCTACACTACTGGCCTGGGGATTCGACGCTCGCGGCCGAATCCAGAGCCGTGATTCGCAGTATCTCTTCAATCGACACGATCCCTGCCTTGACCTTCTCGATGCCGTCAAAGTGCAGCGGCGCCATGCCCTTGGCCAGGGCCGCCGCCCGGAGTTTCTTGGCGCTGACGCGTTCGTTGATCATCTCCATGATCTCATCGTCCGGCACCAGCAGTTCGTGAATGGCGATGCGCCCGGCAAATCCCGTGTTCCGGCACTTCTTGCACCCGACTCCCCGATAGAACTTGCAGGTCTCACCGCCCTGGGCCTGTACCGATCGCTTTAGACTCGGCGGCGGATCGTATTCCGTCTTGCAGTTCGAGCAGATCTTGCGAACCAGCCGCTGCGCCAGCACGCCTTTGAGCGAGGCGCTGACCAGATAAGGCGCCACTCCCAGATCGAGCAGACGGGTCACCGCGCCGGGGGCATCGTTCGTGTGCAGGGTAGAGAGCACGAGATGTCCGGTCAGCGCGGCTTGGACAGCAATGTTGGCCGTGGCCTGGTCGCGGATTTCGCCGACCATGATAATGTCGGGGTCCTGTCTCAACAGGCTTCGCAAGGCGGTCGAGAATTCGAAACCGACACCGACATTGACCTGGAACTGATTGATGCCGGAGATGTTGCACTCGACGGGGTCTTCCACGGTGCAGATGTTCACCTCTTCGCTGTTCAGCTCAGACAGCGCGGCATACAGCGTCGTATTCTTGCCCGATCCGGTCGGGCCGGTGACGAGAACGATGCCGTTAGGCACCTGAATAACCTGGCGAAAACGCAGGAGATTGTCGTAGGTGAAACCGAGCGACTCCAGGTTGTAGAGAATTTTTTGAGGGTCGATGACACGAATGACGACCTTCTCCCCGTAATTGCCCGGCATGACGGAGACGCGCAGATCGATCGGACGGCCCTCGACCAGGACGTGAATGCCCCCGTCCTGTGGAAGGCGGCGTTGCGCGATGTCCAGTTCGGCCATGATCTTGATTCGGGAGACGACCGCGGCGTGCATCTGGTGCGGCGGACGCATCTTCTCGTAAAGCTTGCCGTCGACGCGATACCGGACGCGCAGCCGCTTCTCATCGCACTCGATGTGGATGTCGCTGGCATTCTCGCGCACCGCGTTGTACAGCAGGTAATTGACCAGTTTGACCACCGGGGACTGGCCCGCCACCTCTTCGAGATTGCTGATGTCCTGCGTGATGCTCTCGATGAGAGTGAACTCTTCGAGCCCTTCGTCGTCGATGATATCGTCGATCACAAACACGTTGGCGGCCGGCAGATAAGACTGAAGCGTCGCCCGGATGTCCTTGGTGGTCGAGCAGACGACCCGGACGCGGCACCCGCTGATCCGCTCGATTTCGTCGATCAGAAAGACGTTGGTCGGTTCGTTGACGGCCACGGTCAGAACATCGTGAACCTTGAACAGCGGCAGGACCACGTGGGCTTCGAGAAACTCGCGAGGCAGCAACTCCACCGCCTTGGGATCGCACAGCTTCGGGCTGACCTGCGCATAGGGGACCCCGTAGGCTTCGGCCAGGGCCGCGGCGATCTGGTTCTCGCCGCAGTAGCCCATCTCGACGAGCAGTTCGCCGAGCAGTTTGCGATGGCCCTTCTCCTGCTGTTCGGCCAGAGCTCTGTCGATCTGCTCCTGACTGACGACACCTCGTGCCAGCAGAAGCTGGCCGAGCTGCATCTTGTTCTCAAGCAGAATCTGACTCATACCCTACTCTCCACGTGCCATCTGCCGCACTCAGGCGAAGCTCCGGACGGCCTCGGCCAGCTCCGCGTGACGGTCGAATTCGGTCTGAAGGCCGGTGATCTCGAGGATCTTCTCGATGGTCTCATCGGGCCCGGCCAACCGGAGCTGCGCGCGACTCTGACGGCAGTACTGCCGCACCCACAGCAACAACTCCAATCCCTGGCTGTCCACGCCGCTGACATTGCTCAGGTCGACCACGATCCGCTTGCGTCCCGCGGCCACGGTCTGGGCCATCGCGTCCTTCAGCGATTCCTCGATGTCCGCGTCGAGTTCGCCCTGCAACTCGACGACCGTGACATCGTTGTAGTTCTGCATGTTGATCTTCATCGCAACAACGTCCCTATCGCCGTCGTTCCATAGTCGGCAAAATGGCCCACGCCGTACATCGCGGGGCCGTTTTCCTGTATCATGTCCCACAGATGGTAGATATCGCTCTCCAGGAAGATCCTGCCGATCTTCTCGTCGAATTGCGTTCCCAGGCCCTTCTGAATCTCTTCCAGCGCGCGATCCAGGGTCATGGCATCGCGGTAGACCCGCTTGGACGTCATCGCGTCGAAGCTGTCCGCCAGTCCGAGGATCTTGGCGGTGAGCGAAATCTGGTCGCTCACGAGGCCGTCCGGATAGCCCTTTCCATCCACGCGTTCGTGATGCTGGAGCACGCCGGGAACGATGTCGCGCATCTGTTTGATGCCGCGGAGAATCCCGGCCCCTATGGACGGATGACGCTGGATGATCTCGCGTTCTTCCGGCGTGAGTTTGCCGTTCTTGCGGAGCACGTTCTCGTCCACGCCGATCTTGCCGATGTCGTGCAGGAGACCCGCCAGGTAGATTCGATGGATCTGCTCCTCATCCAGAGGCTCCTGTTCGGCGACGCGCTCCGCCAGCCATCGCGAGATGATGGCCACCCGCTCGGAATGCCCGCGGGTGTACTGGTCCTTGGCATCGATGCTGTCCGTCAGGGCCTTCAGCGAACCGAGGAAGAGTTCCTTGAGATCGTTGAACAGGCGTCCGTTCTCGATGAACACGGCGCAGCCGCTGGCGACGGAGCCGAAGAGCTTCATGTCCGTGCTGTCGAAGTCGGGCTTGTCGATGCGATTGACAGCCACCATGTATCCGATGATCGCCACCGTGTTCGCGTCGCGGGCCGCCCGACGCGAATGCTGCGGCTCCTTGGCACACAGCGGCACGGCGATGATATTCCGGATGCTCGCAGGCCACTCATATCGGAACGGCGTGTCGATATCGCTGTCCAGCAGGGCCTCCTGGCCTCGACGGATCTCTTCCGTGAGACGACTGTGCAGCAGGGCCGTCGTGCGCGCGTCCAGATCGATGAGCCCCGAGCCGGCGGCCACCATGAATCGCTTTTCTCCCTCGACGATCCGCTCCAGCACGACGGCGATTCCCTCGACCAGAACGATGTCCGTCAGACTGTCGCAGGCCAACTGAAGGAAGGTGCTGTCCGATTCCGTGACTTTCATGTGCGTGCTGATCCTGTGCAGCAGCACCAGTTCCTCGTATACCTGGGCCAGTTCCGTGCCCATCTTCTCCATCTGTCCGTCGCTGCGCGCGGAGACCTGGAAATTCTGCGCCGCGAGTCGAAGCATTTCGCGCAGGCACGCCGAGAATAGGAACGAGTCCCCCGTCCGACCCTCGGGCGCCCCGTCGGTCCGCCGCTCACAGGAGGTTGGCGGGCCCTGATCGGCCACGATCACGCCCGCCAGGATGTGATCGGCGGTCGCCGCACAGGACACGCACAGCGGAACCGCCAGCAGCTTCCGGCGGTCGCAGAACTCCCACACGCGGCCCTCACAGCTTTCGGCCGTGTGCCTGGCCATGGCTTGCGAGACGGCACGCGCCGCCTCCTCCATCGCCTCTGGATCGCTGTCGAATTGCCCCCCATTGCGCAGGACCACAATACGGCCGTCCGGGTCCACCACGGAGACATTCACACCAAACTGCCCGATACGCTCTCCGAACCGCTCCAGATCGCGTCGTTGCAGACAGGTCAGTCCTTGTGTCGTTCTATTCGGCATGGCCCTCTCAGGATTCTTCACCGTACGCCGTGCGCCGTCCGTCGCCGCCGTCGAGGTCAGCTCTTCACGGCCACCGCGCGCTGATAGAGAATGTCCTCAATCGTCTTGAGCAGCTCCTTGGGGCTGAACGGTTTGCTCAGGCACTCCTGCACGCCGAGCGACTCCTGCATCTCCTGGGTGATCGCAAAGCTGCGTGCCGTCAGCAGAATCGCCGGAATGTGCATCGTCGCTTCGTTCTTCCGCAGCTTCTCGATCAGTTCGATCCCCGTGACAAACGGCATCTGATAATCGGTCACCACGATGTCCGGATGCTCGCTGCATGCGAGTTCGTATGCCTCGGCCCCGTTGTTGGCCGCAATCACCTCGTATCCGTTATTGCGCAACTTGATCGCGACGACGTGAATAATGTGAATCTCATCATCCGCGATCAGCACCTTCTTGCCTGTCATTTTCATCCACTCCAAAACTGGGTTTCGGGAATCCCCTCTCCGTGAAGAGGCGCGAACTCCGCCCTTATCGGGTCGTGCCTGCCAGTTCGGCGGCCGCCAGAGGCAGCTCGAATCCGAAGGTGCTTCCGACGCCCACCTGGCTGGTGACGAACACACGACCGTCGTGTACTTTCTCGACGATTTGCTTGACGAGGTTCAGGCCGAGACCGGTCCCCTTGGCCTGCTTGTTGTTGGCGCGCACGCGATAGAACTTGTCGAACACGTGAGCGATCTCGTCGGTGGGAATGCCGACGCCGGTATCCGTAACGGTGACGCGAACCACCTCCTCGGTCTCGTTCACCTCCGTCTCGATCCGCACGGTCCCACCGGGCGGAGTGTATTTGACCGCGTTGCTCAGCAGGTTCACGATCACCTGCGAGATCATGTCCTTGTCGGCCAGGACCTGGTCGTATACGATAGGTTTCTGCCCCGTGACCGTGATTCCCTTCTCCTCGGCGAATCCCTTGATCATTTGCATCTGCTGTTCGATCAGAATCGTCAGACTAACCGGTTCCTTCTGAACCTTGATCAATCCCGACTCAATTCGTGAGACATTGAGAATATCCTCGATCAGGCGGTTCAGCCGCTGCGCCTGACTCTGGATGACCTGGTAGAATTCCTTGCGCGTCTGCTCATCGTCGGCCTCGCCGTCGCTCAGCATCTCGGAATACGCCGTGATGGAAGCCAGCGGCGTCTTCAACTCGTGCGAGACGTGACTGACGAAGTCGTTCTTCATCTGAGAGACTTCTTTCTCTCGCGTGATGTCATGCAGCACCGCGACCACCCCCGAGACCTGGTCCCGTTCGAGAACACACGAGACAATCGTGTCGAACGTATGGGGACCATCGGCTCGGGTGAACTGCATCTCTCGACGTGTCGCCTCCGTGGCGCTCTGCCGGCTGGACTGAATCATCTGGACGAAGTCCTTGTACGCCGGATCGATGCTCTGGCCGAGCGGCTGGTAGCGCGCCTGCTCCGGGTCAAACCCGAAAAGCTCGGCGGCGGCCGCGTTCGCCATCAGCAGCCGATCCGACTCGTCCACCACGAGCACGGCGTCGCGCAGGCTGTAGATGATGGCCTCGGTGTGCTGCTTCTGTCGATCGGCAAGTTGCGATCGAATGCGGAGGTCGCCCAGTTCCGCTTCCAGTGTGCGAAGGGCCTTCTGTCCTTCCTGGAGGCGTGTCTGAACCGTCCGCGCCGCCCGCTCGATGGCTTGGAGATCCATCGAGCCGGCCGGGCCGCAGGAAAGCTGCCGGGCTATGGACGCAACCGCCCCGGCCAGCCGATGATAGGCCAGACCCAGGAAGATCACGCCCACAGCCCCGATGCAGCAGGCAATAAGACGCCACGCAACGAGATGGTTGCGCCACCCTACTCCGATGCCAGAATGGAAAGGCCCGGTCAGGGCCGCGATGCACAGCGAGGCCATCACCATGGCAATCGCGGCCCAGACTAAGCGTCTTTGGCGTCTCACAACAACTCCTCCGAACCCGTACACTACGGGTGTACCATTCGATCATGGAAGCACGCGTTAGCGTCTCTTCCAGTTTTTGGCCTCTTGCTGATCAATCGCCTGTTGGACGATGCTGTCGATCCGCTCGAGTTCCTCGGGATCGGTTTCTACGATAATCCGTTCCCTCAACCGCAGCGCCTCCAGGTACGACGGACGCATCATCAGCGCCACCTTGACATTGTACACGGCGCTGTCGACGTCGCCTTCGAGATAGTACTTGGCCGCTCGGGCGTAGGCATCCTCCGCCATGCGGGCACGATCGAGGCCCTGCATGTTGTGCTTGGCGCCGTCCATCTTCAGCCGGATGTCATCGGCGCGATCCGCGCCACCGACCTCCGAAGGCTCTTCGATGATATGAGGCGTCAGCAGGATGATCACTTCTTCCCGCAGCGAGGTGTCGTCGGTGCCCCGGAAAGCGGCTCCGATGATCGGCAGACTCCCCAGCAAAGGAACTTGCGAGCGAGTCGCCGTGATACTGTCGCGGAACAGACCGCCGAGAATCACGGTTTCCCCGTCTTTGACGATGACGTTGGTCCGCAACTCCGTGGTGGTTTCGTCCGGAATTCCCTGGGCGTTCAGGCTGCCGTCGCTGTCCTTCGGATAGATGTCCATCCGGATGTAGCCGTCGCTGCCGATGTACGGCCGGAAGATCAACTGGGTACCGGTATTCAAGAAGGCCACCGACTGCGTGGTCGAGGTCTGGGTCTGGGTCGTTTGGTCCAGATAGCCCAGCTTCTTACCGATCAGCACCGAGCCTTCCTGCTTGTTGACCGCCAGGATCTTCGGATTGGCCAGCAGCGTCGTGTCCGTGACTTCTTCCAGCGCCGTGATGATAGCCTGGACGTTGTCGGACGAGAATCCGACGCGCAGGCCACCGGACGCGTTGGGAACCCGGAAACCACTGGTTTCCCACGGCGTGCCCTGGCCCCCGACGAGGCTCGCCGGAAAACCGGTGACGGCCACGCCGCTCAACAGGTTCCAGTCCACGCCGAACTGCGTTTGTTCGGTCAGACGGGCGGCCAGAATGGTCGCTTCGACCAGGACCTGCTTCGGCCGAATGTCGACTTGCTTGAGGACCGACTCGGCCTTCTCGATGTTCTCCGGGAAGTCGAAGATCACGATCATGTCGTTGGTGGCCGTGTTGTCACCGCCACCGCCGCCGCTGAGAGACCCACCGCCGGAGCCCGTGCTGCTGGCCTCGGAGATCTTCTCCTCGGCGGCCTCTGTCTTGGTGATCTGTGCGCCGGCGCTGAGCACCGGGCGGACCAACTTCTCGGCCTCTTCCGCCGTCGTGTAGTACAGCGTGATCACTTTGTGGACCATCCGTTCGGGGTCTTCCTTGATCTTCTTGTGCTCGTCCTTGGTGCGAATGTGAATCAGGTTGCCGTCCTGCACCGGGACGAACTTGTCGCCCAGCATGGCCGCCAGCGCCTGTTCAAACGTCACATCGCGCAGTTCCGGACAATTCAGGGGACCCGTCACACTGGCCGAAGGGACGATGTTCTTCTGGCACAGCTTGGCCAGCAGGCGCAGTCCGTCCCGCACGTCGCCGTCCTTCTTGAAGGCGATGAACTTGATGATGACTCCATCGCCGGAGAAGTCCACCTGGGCCTGATCGGGTTCGACGGCCTGGGTGTTCATCGCCATTTCCGAAGCCGGCGCCACCGGATCGCTCTCGGCGGCCGTCAGCGGCCCGGCCACCAGGGCCAGCACCGCCATGACGCAAAGCCATCGGCCCCACCGGGCCTCCAAAGATTTCACAGTTGTTCTGTCGTAATGCATAACCTTACTCCTGTTCTTCCACATCCTGCTTGATCGTACTGATTTCATTATCGTTCTAAGACCAAATCGTCACTTTCTTACGTCGGTGGGCGACGACAGCTTCAGCGTCCACTGTCGGTCGCCGCAGGTCACAAGCACGGCATCTTCTTGGATCTGTACTACTTCGAATGCGTAGGCTGCGGAACCGTCCGAGAGAGTGATGGTGTCCCCGAGGCGCACCAGTCGATCGTCGACGAACGCCTGCGGGTCCGCACTCCACAGCACGGCTTCCAGCCTGAGGGTCTTGGCCAATTTGTCGATCACGTCATTGGTTCGATTGGGTACAACCGCCTGTACTTCTGTAACAGAACCCGTGCTCTGCGAATCGGATACACTGGAGAAGTAGCTCCAGTCTTGTGTCGTGAAGAAGTCTCTGTGAACGCGGTCATGCCGCCCGGGCTCCACGGGCAAGTCGACGAGACGCACCCCTGGCTCCGGCTTTCGCGGTTCGTCCGTCTGCGGCGCCGGGTTCGGCCGGGCTTCCGCCCCGTGGGGTCTCTGACCGGTCAGGACGCGGATCCACATCACGGCCATCACGACCACCAGGGCAATCGCAATGCCCGTCTTCCTGCCACCTCGGATCAGGTGGCTCGTCATCCAGGAAACCGAGCCCAATGTGTTGGTCCCATTACGCCTCATCGTTCACGGCATCCGTTCATTTCTGGTTCGCGGACAGGCTCGCGTCTTGCGCCTTCCGTGCCCGATAAAAGATGACCGCGTCCGCCTCCATGGCTACGCTGCCGTTGAAAGCCTTCGTGTTCGTCAGCGTGGTCTTCTCAATTCGCACAAACCGACCGAGATTCTGAAGGTCCTGAAAGAACCCGAAGACCCCGTTCAGGTTGCCCACGCACTTCATGTGGACCGGAATGCAGATCAGGTCGTTCGAGACTCGTTCCTGACCGAGAACCACATCCTGGTCCGCCAGATTGTTTTCCGTCATGATCCGAGCGATCTGCCCCAAAAACTGCCCCAGGGCGCTTTCGTTGGGGATCCAATCCTCGTAGTTCCGGGCATACCGGTCGGTCTCTATCAGTCGCGCGGTCAGGGACGGCAGCACGTGGCTGTGCGCCTCTGCGGCGGAGATCAACTGCATCCGGCGCACTTTCGCGTCGCCCAGAGACTGGAGCCTTTCGCGCGACGGCAGATACCCATACAATACGAAATCCGCCAGGAACAGGCCTCCAATGGCGAAGACCCATAACTGCTGCCGGCTCAGCCAGGAATTGGATCGTCTCTCGCTCATCGCGTGTCCCGCTCCTCATAGTTGGCCAGATAGCACGTGATCTCGAACTCTGTGACACTGATCAATCGCGTATCCACGCGCCGGGTCTCACCCTCACTCGTGCGCGAAACCGGGGATTCGGTGGTGCCGATCTGAATCGTGTTGTCGCGATACAATGGGTGGACCAGTTGGAAGTAAGGAGAGTCGTCGAAACGACGGACCAGCGCCCCCACCTCGGCCGAATCGACGGCGATCCCCGCCAGGGCCACCCGAAACCGCACCTTGCCCAGAGAAGCTGCCTTCACCGGCGCACGCGAGGGGCTCGCGCTGCGCACCACAGCCCGGTCACGGTCCGGCGTCTTCTCCGGGTCTGCCAGGGACTCCGGCGTGAACTCCAGGCGGCTCAGCAGCACACGGTCGCCGATGATGTAGCTGATCTCCGCCAGCACGGCCGCCATGTCGATGCGCGTATCGACCTGCTCAATCGACGCGACCTTGGCCTGGCGCACCTCCAACTGCTCGGTGACCGTTTCATACTCATGCACCAGACCCTCGGCCCAGAATCGTCGGTCCTCGAGGTTGGCCAAGTCCGCGTTGGCGCGTGCAATCTTGTGCGTCGCGATCGCGTTGTACGTCACCAAAGCCAGAAACAAGACGATCAGCGCGGCGTACTGCCGCCTCATGTGAAGGCGGCGACGTCTGCCTTCTTTGTGCCATTCTGGAAGAAAATCGATCTCTTTCACTATGGTGCACCTTCCAGTATGGATTCCAGTCCGACATCGGATTTCACCAGGGCCACCGTGGAGGCGCCCCATCCCTTGAGGCTCAGCCCGACGGCCAGCGAGAAGTCCGCCGCCGGATGGAGGTCTTCCATTTCGACCCCGAGCGGCGTAAGGTCGAACCCGCGCAGCGGCTCCGCAATATCCGTCTCGATGGCCAGGTGATGCCTCATCACGGTGAGCAAGGCCTCCTCGTGGACACCGCCTCCCGCCATCAGCGCCCGCTCGACTCGTTTGCCTCGGAACGTCACCGTGTAGTACCGAAGGCACAACGAGATCTCTCCTGCCAGTTGCTCGGCGGTGCTGTGCAGCGTGTCGACGACCAGACGACGCGTCGCCGCATCGACCGAATCGTTGGACGTCATCTTGCGGCGCAAGGCCTCCGCATCGGCCACCGAGATCGACAGCTTGGCCGCGATGTCTTCCGCGAACCGCGCGACCCCGAACGCCATCTGCTTGACGAAGCAAATCTCGCCGGCCCGCCCCAGGACAATCGTGGTGTACCGATGCCCGACGTCCAGAAACATGATGGTTCGTTCCTTGTCCTCCTGACGCCGCATCACCCGTTCGAAACAACGAAACAGCGCGCACGGCGAGGCATCGATACCCGTCGGTTGCAGGTCGGCCTCTTCCAGGAGGGCAATGTGACCTCGGATCGCCTCATCGTCGCTGGCGAACAGAATGTATTCGTTCTTGAGTTCGTCGCCCTGCCGGACGTTCCCCGCCAGCACGTAGCTGATGGCGTCGATCTTTGGGTTCAGCGCGAATCGATGGGCGGCCTCTTTGCGAAGCGTCCGCTCCACCTCATCGTCCGGCGTTTCCGCCAGTCTCACGGACGTGATTCTCAGCTTGTCCGCCGGCAAGGCCGTGACGACGTCCCGTCCCTTGAAGGCGCCCTCGGCCAGCAGACGCCGGATGGCCGGAGCCACCCGACGGTGCCACGCGTCGTCGTCGCCGTCATTCAGACCGACCGCCGCTCTCTCGGCCGCAAGCACCCGAACCCCCTCGTCGGACACCGCCAACTGGATCATCTTGACCACACTGTGTCCGATATCCAGTCCGATGGGCAGGATCTTCTCTTTTCTGTTTATCCAATTGGACAGTCGCATATCAGATCACTCATTCAGAAACGGAGATGAACCCCGTCACAGGTTCAACGGTTACGGTCCGGGTGAAATCCCCGGCCCGTAGCACCACCTGTCCGCTGTTGTCTGTTGGGCTGCCGAGCGGATCGAACGTCACTATGTGTCCAGTAAAAGTCGTAGTGTCGATCTTCACCCGATCCAGCCTTCCGTCGTTGGCGAAGTCTACGATATACCCGTTCTCCTTCTGGGTGATCGGGTGTTTGATCACGGCTCCGGTCGACGTCAGGACAATGCTGTACCTCTCGTTTGTCGGATCGAAGACCACCGAGTGGTTCTGGCCCCGGCTGATCGCCATGCTCTTGGCGTATTCGAGATCGGCCGCCACAATGCCGCCGGCGGCGCGAATCTGCATGCTCGCGGCCGAGGACATCATGGGCACGGCTATCGCCGCGGAAATCCCCAGGATCACGATGACGATCAACAGCTCGATCAGCGTGAATCCGACACGAGACCCCACGGTCTGCCCAACAGATTGTGCTGTCGTATTCCTACACATGGTCAACCTTGCCTCCGTTTCTCTTTCGGCCTGTGGGGAAGCCGGCTTAACCTGCGACCGGACCGGACCGCCGAAACACCTGGCGATTCGCATGGCAGCCGCAAGATCACCGTGCCGACCGCGCTCTGCCATCCGGCGGAGAGGTCCCCGACAAACCCTACAGGCGTTAGAAGCGCTTCGCGAAGCGGTCAACGTCCCGAAAAATGCGTCCTTGGTTGCCATACCTTCGGTCACGAAATCGGTGGCCCCGGCTGAGCCTTTGACGCACAACCCTCTCCCGCAGGCTGCCGCAACTGGGGCTTTTTTCCCGTTGGCTGCCTGTGGACCGATAAACCGCTCCGTGTTCTGGGACCTGATCATCCGCTCTGCCACCTCACTATTACCAGGAATCGATGCTTCGGAAGAACGCACTGCCCGCCGGGCTCCAGTCTTCCCGCGTCCCCGAAGCCCACGTCGAGATCGCTGCCTTGGTCGGCGAGGCAATCACATTCAACTCAGAGCCGCTTTCATCGAACGTCCAGTGCCCGATCAAGGACGCATCGTCCGGCGGGGCGCTGACCTCTGCCGGAAGCAGCGCGCGGTTGTACACGCGCACGTCGTCCAGCAGGCCCTTGTAGACGCGAGTGGACCACCCCGTGTAGTCACAGGCGATGTTCAGGTGCCCTGCTCCACTGGCGGGCGCGGTGGAGAGGGTATCTGAATCCACCCAGGCCCCGTCGAGATAATACGTCATCGTGGTCCCCTGGCGAACGACTGCGACATGATGCCATGCCCCGGCGACATGGGCCCGCGTGATCCCCGTGTACCGCGAATCCGCGCCATGGGACACGATGAGCTCTGCCCCGAGGTAGTCAAACTGGAGTGCCCAGTGATTGCTGCTACCCGACGTGTCTGTCTTGCTGATGACTCCGGCATACGCTTTCTGGGAGGACCCCGCGTTCATCCAGACGGACAGAGTGTAATCGCCAGGGATTTGGAGAGACGTCTGGTTGTCGGAACTCTTCAGGTAAGCTTGCTGGCCGTCGAAGACCAGAGCGCCGCCGACTACACCGGCATCAATCCAGGTGACCCCGTTCTTTAGCACGCAATCGGCCCGTTGGCCCGAGGAGTCAATGGCCGTCTCAACAATCCCGCCTTTGGCGAACAGACCGCCGCGCACTTGGATATCAGTGCTGTCCCGTCCCACAAGAACGTGACGGTCTACAGCGATTAGGCCGTCTATTCGAAGGTCCGTGACACCACGGAAGATGAGGCTTCCGGTAACGTACACAACCGCCAGGTTCTTGGCGGCCGTAAGTCGGGCTCCGCTTCCCTCAATCGTCAGATTCCCCTTGACCAGTAACATGCCGTTTATAACGACCGACCCCTCAAGGATCAAGTCCCCGTCGCACCGCCAGATGGCCGGTGAATCGTAGGTGCCGCTGACTGTGCCCGGGCCGATGTAGGAGGTCGTATAATCCGGATGACTGTAGCTCAACGTCACAGGGGGCCAGCTCGGCGTCGTCAGACTCGCAGCACTTCTGTACCTCCCGACAATGTCACCGTACAGCGCGTTGGCAAAAACGTCACCGTTCACTGCGCTGCGGGCACCGAGATTGGTGAGGGTGCTGACGCTGTACACATCTCCAGTGACACCCCAATTCTCACGGACGGAGAAACCGCTCTTGCACCAAATGCCGATGGCGGGATCCAGGCGAACGACGGCGGCCAGACGGCTGGCGCCCAGCCTCTCGCCCCCGCGGAGCCGGTAGGCCTCACACGTGACATCGAAAGCGCACTCGTCGCTCGGATCGGCCTCAACGGTCACGTCGTAGAAATCGTTCGAGTCGGGGGCCAGTTGGAGCTCCGTGTCTCCGGTCCAGAACTCGCCGTCGGCCTCCTGTGGATTCAGGAGCAATCCTCGGGCGTGTTCCAGCCCCGACATCGCTACCTGATCCATCTGGGCGCGAACAGCCATGTTTTGCCCGGATGCCAGCTCCATATCGCAGCGGGCGATGAACCCCAGCGACAACAGGGTGATCGCCATGATGATGCCCAGAACCAGCAGCAGGGCCACACCCTTGCGAGAGGACTGAGTTGTCCGGGTTCGTCTACTCATCGTCGTCCTCGGTCACCAGCCCGTCGGCCGTATCGTTCAACAGGTGGCCGGCCCAAGCCCGCAGGGTCGCCTCAATCTCGTACTCGTGAACGACACTGTCCTGTGTCAGCTCAAAGGAGATCGTCACCTGCCGGGTCGACGGAGGAGCCACATCGCAGGCAAACTGCACGTTGGCGCACGCGGACAGGAGCGGCAGGGAAACACCCGCATAGCAGTTCATCACGTCGGCCCGACTGACCGAAAGGACGCCTCCACTGAAGGTCACCTCCGGATTGCTGGAGGAAGAGGACCGCACCAGGCAGAGCGCATCGTGCGTCGCGGCACAGTCGAGGAAAACCAGTTCGTTGACGTTGATGCGCCCGTCTGCGCTGTAGTCGCCTCGCCAGATCGCCAGTTCGGTGTCTGATGCTGTCAGGACCATCCGGCAGTTTTGAACCACGTCGAGAACGCGCAGCGTCCCCACGCGGAGTTGGGCATGAGACTGCGCTGCGTCTCCACCGGCCCTGACCGCTCCGCTCATCGCGTAGGCCAACGTCGCGACGGCTGATAGAATGATCCCGGTGATGGCCAGGGTCACCATCAGCTCGACGAGCGTGAACGCCTTGATGTTCCTGATTCGGTTCATGCGATCATATCCGGCATGTGCCGTTCCAACATCGGACGCCTTGGCCGCCCTGCCGGGCCTCGACATGACGAGAGGACGCGGATGTCAATCCGCTCCCCCCGTGAATCGCCGCCCGCAATCGGATAGGGGTCCGCCTCAAGTCAAACCATCGGACCTACTTGCTTATCAGACGATAGATCGTCGCCACGTTCCGCCCTCGATGCGCCACGCGCACCGTGGCGAGGATGAAGCTCGGCGGAGCGTCGTCGCTCTGGGGAGGCACACGGACCTCTTCGCAACTGGCTTCGCGGCTGTACTCGGCGTACATCGAATCGGTATAGGGGGTCCCGGTCGCATCCTGCACCTGCCCCTGGGATTCGACGTGAGTGCCGTAGACATCAACGAGGTCGTCGAACGGGGTATTCACGATCCGCTCGACCAGGTCGTTGGCCAGCCTCGTGCCCAGAGTGCGGCGCACGCCCTCCGCCTGGACGGCAGCG
This sequence comes from uncultured Pirellulales bacterium, assembly GCA_964579055.1. Lineage (GTDB taxonomy): Bacteria > Planctomycetota > Phycisphaerae > Sedimentisphaerales > Anaerobacaceae > Anaerobaca. Next base: position 22,868 of record CAZOFX010000018.1, on the reverse strand, counting down.
CCGCCTGCAAACGGCAACAGGACGCCGGCGGCGGCCATCCCCAACAGCGCCGTCGCGAGCGTCGCCTCGGCCAGCGTGAAACCACGCCGAACCATCGCGCTTCGTCGCTTGGAATCAGTAGTCATAGTACGCTTTTCCGGCGTCGTCCATCCCGGAGTTGTCGGGTCGGATTTCGCCTGTTTGTGCCCGGTAAATCCAGCCGTGCTGGTTATCGGCTTCGGCCGGGAAATCCTGTCCGTCAGCCAGCGTCCGGACCGTGGCCCGTCCGTTGCACGGATTCCTCGGCATATTCGACAGGTAAGGTCCGTATTTGTAGCCGGCGGTTCCCCGGGGGGCGGTCTGGCCCTCGGCATTGCTCGCGAGCAGCGCCTGGGCAATAAAGACGTCGGCATCGACCGCCGAACCGGGACCGGCCGTATAGCCCGGCCCGACCTCTCCATGCTGGCTGGTGTACACCAGCACGAACCGCCGCAGCACGTCGAGGTTGGCTTTCAGCACGCCGGCGCGGGCCGTGGTGCCGCTGTTCGCCACAGACGGAATGACCACGGCCGCCAGAATGCCCAGCAGGACCACCACAACCAGGATTTCCACCAGCGTAAAGGCCTTTGCTCTACACATGGGCACACCGTCCTTCGGATGCTTCTCTTCGTTTCGGCCCGTCACAATCCCGCATGATGGACGCCGTCATTGGCAAAGATCTCGCCGGTCTCGGGCACATAGGCCCAACCGGCGTCTTCGGCCGTGGGAATGCCGTCTCGGTTACGCACCCGGACGATCTCTGCGCTGCCATTGAACGGGTTCCTGGGGACCTCCTCCAGATACGGACCGAAATAGAACACGTCGTCCCGCCGGGTCCTCGGCCGGTCCGATTTGACATTCCCGTCGGCATCGGTGCAGTACAGCATCTGATCGAATCCCCTGTCGGCCGCGACCCTGCCATCGCCGGATCGCATCGGGGGATTGTCGCGATGCTGCACCTTGTACAGTTCGATCTGCGAACGGAGCAACTGAAGGTTGTTGCACAGCTCGTCCATCCGGTTCTCCGCGATCCCCGCCTGGCTGAACCGGGGCGCTACGACGGCCGCCACCACCGCCAGCACCATCACCACGATCGTCGCCCCAACCAGTGTGAAGCCCCTTCGGCAAACCATCCCGTCCCTCAGCAGGCGACGGGCTGAAGGTCGCGGCGCCATCCCGGTCGAGACGGCGCAGACAACCGGCGCGACGTTGATCGCCTGAGTTGCGGCAAATCCATTGTGTTTCACCATTCCCTCTCCTCCATTGGCATTGCAGGATGAGCGTTTGCCCATCGCCTCGGCATGAAAGCTCCGAGGACCCTCTTCGTCGTGATAAAAAAAGCCGGCCGACTCCAGGAGAGCGGGCCGGCCGGCTTTCAGTTCTGCTTTGTGCTATCAACCCTCACCACCAGGAAGAACCGCGTCGGCATTCTGAAGCGACAGCAGTGCACCGGCATCGGTGACATCGCTGACGTCCAGATACACGGCGCCGGTGACCTCGTTGTAGATCCAGCCATTGTCGGCCGCCGCGGCCGCCGCAATCGCTCTGGAGTTGTTCCAGGGATTCACAGGAAGGATCTGCATGTACGGGCCATAAGGATGCGAGACCTTGTTGTCTGCCGTTCTTGCCACGTAATCGGCAGCCACCGCAGCGTCGGTATCCGAACAGAGCGTCATGCATTCCTCAAAGAGAGCAATAGCAGGAGGATTGTCATTGTGCTGTATCTTGTACAGCTCCACCTGCGACCGCAGGCTCTGCAAGCTGCTCAGCGAGCTGCTGACTTTCGCCTCGGTGCTGGCCTGGGTGAACTGCGGAACCACGATCGCGGCCAGAATGCCCAGAATGACCACGACGATCAGGATTTCCACCAACGTAAAGCCTCTATTTGCCTTCATGTTATTGTCCTCCTCGTTGTGCGTAAGAAAAAGAAACATGGAAAACGATTGGTTGTTTCGACGTTGTTCGTCGCTTGTTCCGTGAACCTTATCGACCGAATCGCAAGGTCACTTGATTTGCCGATCTTCTTTTGAGCCGCAGACCCTTTCAAAAAGCACGCCCGTGTGAACCCGCTGTCCCTGAATTACATCCAGTCCTGTTTCGTTTCCTTATGGATTTCGGAGCCTTTAAGTTTGTCGCCCGAAAACAGGTCGGGCGGCGTTATCTGCGGCCCCTTTCAGTCCATCCAAAAGATAGGAAACAGGGTTGGGGCGCCAAAACGCGGAGAAGAGAAAAATCGCACAAAAAAGGATGGGGGCGTCGCAGGACGAATTGGGGCGTCTATTCCGGGACCTTCAGGTGCGGCGGCAGGCCGGCGATCCGAATGGCGCGGGCGCGCGGTCCGGCGTGCGCCAGGGTAATGCGGATAGGATTTGTAGCGGCGATCGCCGGCTCGACCCGGTCAGCCCATTCAATCAGCACAACCGATTCAGGATAGCACAAGTCGTCAAATCCCAGCATCTCGAAATCGGCGACCGAGTTCAGGCGATAGGCGTCAATGTGATAGAGGTCCAGGCGGCCGGCGTACTGGTTGACCAGAACGAACGTCGGGCTGTTGACCTGCCGGCGGTCGGCGGCGCCGGCGCCCTCGGCAATGCCCTTGATCAGATGGGTCTTGCCGCTGCCGAGCGGACCGACGATCGCGATCACCTCGCCTCCCGCGAGTTGGCGACCCAAGGCCCGGCCCAGCGCGATCGTCTGTTCCGGCGAATTCGATGTGATGGCGATTTCCACGGTGTTTCACCTGACAGCAGTCAAAGCCGGACGACGGAAACTCCGGCACTATTCTACAAGCATGCTCCAGATCGGAGGCTTGGCATGCGGTTGGCTCTTGCCGCTTCTACCGGAGCGGCTCTCCTTTTGTCATTTCGACCGGAGCGAAGCGCAGCGGAGAAATCCAGCCACAAACCAAGCCCGTGCACAGTCTCTGGCCAGATGCTTCGACTGCGCTGCGCTCCGCTCAGCATGACAAACATGCGCAGGCCATCATGCATTGTACTCCGTATGCGGAACAGGCCATACCCACCATCATGGTAACACACTACTTGCCGAGTTGCGCGGGATAGTAATATCCCATCGTCTGCGCGACGACACCCATGCGATACTGATGATCGGTCAGCAGACAGGGACGCCTGTCGTGCGTCGGAATCGTCGTCGTGTAGATGCGCATCTCGCCCGGAACGCTCGTGACAACCTCCTCGCGATGGTCGCCCAGGCAGTCCATCACGACGATCACGCGTCCGTCAACCGGCTGGATGGCGGGACCGTTCCACTTCTGGATCGCGCCGCCGAAGATGACTTCTTTCTGTGGGTCGGCATCCCACCACAACGGCCGTGGCGTCAGGGGCCGCTCTCCGTTGGCTTCGATCAACTCGCCCGAGGCGCTGTAGAGCCATCGCTTCGGATAGTCGCGTTCGCCGGCCAGCACTTCCATGCCGGGATGCTCGGCGAGCACGTCGGCGGCCATGCCCTGGCCGTGCAGATGGAACGTCGGCTCCTTGTGCGTCCAGAGCTTGCGTCCGGTCCGGGCGTCCACCACGCACAGCCCATCCGTCTGTTGGCGCGTCTCGAAGCCATAGAAGATCTCCAGGCCGGGATTGGACGGATCGACATCCGCCACATAGCATACGTCCGGATGCCCCATCGCCAGCGACCAGAGTCCTTTGCCGTTGTCGTCGAGGACGGCGGCGCCAAGGACCAGCTCATCGCGCCCGTCCCGATCCACGTCGGCCGTAATCAGGCCGTGCGAACTCTGCCCGGAATACTTCGCCTGCTCCTGCGTCGAGTCCCAATACCAGAGCCGGCGGAGGTCCTTGTCGAGGGCCTGAACCTTGATCAGGTTGTACGTGCCCCGCTGCATGACCAGCAAGGGCGTCCGTCCGTCGAGATACGCGACGGTCAGGAAATTGCGACAGTAGTAATTGTAGTCGGGGTACCCGTCTCGGCTGAGCCAGTCGGTCCTGGCCACGATGCGTCCGGTCTGGCCATCGAGCTTGACCAGGTATTCGGGGCCGGTCTGCACGAGGCCCTTCTCGTCGCGCGGGTCGCCTTCGCCCGCCTTGCAGTAGACCTCCGCCTTGCCGTCGCCATCCACATCGTAGACCACCCACGGCGAGTACCAGATGCCCGCCTCGATCGACCAGCCCATGTCGTGCCGCCACAGGAGCGTGCCGTCGCGACGATAGGCCTCGATCTTGTAGGTGGTCGTGCTGGGCTTCCAGTAGCCCGGCCTCTGATACGGGTCGGTGTTGAAATTCGGCTGCTTGATGACGAATTCGAGCGAGCCGTCGCCGTCGAGGTCGCCGATCCCGACCTTCTGGAAGTCGTAGTCGCCCGCCAGCGGAATGCGGATGTAGGGCGGCGAGTCCTTCCGGATCGTGACGTGCGCGGTTTCCTGGACAGGCGTGCCTTCTTGCGCGTACACGCGAAGCTCGTAGCGTCGCTCGGACGCCGCCGGCCCCCACGCGGCCCTGTCGACGAAACTCATCAGTCGCTGCGGTGTCTCAGTGAGTTGGACTTCAGACACCGAGCCTTCCTGGCGAACGAGCGCAAAGCAGGTCTCCTCGGCGTCCGTCGCCAGCAGTCGCCAACTGAGAAAAACCGATCCATCTTCCCGCGGCACGGTGACCAGCCCACGATCCAGATGTTCCGCCCCGCCGCAAACGAGGCAGAACGGCAGGACAACCAACGTCACGACAGCCGCTCGATACGTTCTTTGTGCGTGCTTCATGTCGGTCTCTCCATTCTGCGCCCTCATTCGGGCCTGCTCAAGTGGTCGTACCCTCCGGGCAGCAGCTCGACGAGCTGCCCATCCGGCATGCGAAGTTGCATCCCCCGGCCTCCGACGATCCGGCCGATTCGCGCAATCGGCGTCGGGTCGTCCCAAGTTTGTAACAATCGTGTGCAATCGTCGGGCCTCAGAGTGAAAAGCAATTCGAAGTCCTCTCCATCGTGCAGCGCCGCCGCGAGCGGATCGGCCAGGGTCTTGGCGTTATCGGAAATCGGGATACTCGTCGCATCGAGGACCGCCCCGACGCCGCTCTGCTCGCAGATCCGATTGAGGTCCGTGCTCAGACCGTCGCTGATATCCATCATCGAGTGCAGAGTCACAGCCTGCGCGATTCGCAGTGCTTCGTGAATCCGAGGCTCGAACTCCAGATGCTTTCGCAGGAGCGAGCCGCCGAGCGAACCGGTCACGCAGACGGCATCGCCGACCTTGGCGCCGTTTCGCCGCACCGGGGCGTTTGTCGACCGCCGGCTCAGCATGCTGACATTGACCGCGAAGGGATGGTCCTGTCGCCACGACGTGATGTCCCCTCCGATGAGCGGACAGTCGTATTTCTCGGCCGCGCGGGTGATCCCGGCGTGGAGTTCCTTGAGCCGGCGCGCCCCGAATCCAGGCGGCAGCGCTACCGCCACGACCGCCGCCAGCGGCACGGTCGCCATCGCGGCGCAGTCGCTCAGGCTGGCGGCCATGGCCTTGTAGCCCACCTGTTCGAGCGTCGCGGTCCTCAGATCGAAATGCGAGCCGTCGAGGAGCATGTCGGTGGTGATCAGGACGGATGCGGCGTCGTTGAGGCGCACCTCCGCCATGTCGTCCCCGATGCCGATGGGAAACGCCGATGGATCGATGCGGCTCTGCTGCCGGAACCACGCCGTGATGTCGTCTTCGTGCGGTCTCATCGTTCTGCAAGATGTCTCTTCCAGTAAACGATCCGGCCCTTGACCTGTTCGGGCCCCGCCGCACCCGCCGACGCATAACGCTGCACCACGTGACGCGCCCCGAGATAATCGTACACGTCCGTGTCGATCTGCGGGCAGTGCTCCTGGAACGTCTCCATCGGCACGTCTGACAAGGGCCGGCCTTCCTTCTCGCACAGCGACACCAGAGCCCCGACGATGCCGTGCGCCTGGCGGAACGGAACCCCTTTGCCCACCAGATACTCGGCCAGCGCCGTCGCGTCGAGGAACCCGGCGTCCAGGCCGGCGGCGATCCTGGCGGTCTTGAACTGCGTGTGCGCCACCACCGCGCGGGCCATCTCCAGCGACGCACGGACCGTGTCGGCAGCGGCGAACAGGTGGATTTTGTCCTCCTGCAGATCGCGGTTGTAGCCGGATGGCTGGCCTTTGAGGATCGTGAGTATGCCGATCAGCGCGCCGTACAGCGAGCCGGTTTTGCCTCGCATCAGTTCGAGCACATCCGGATTGCGCTTCTGCGGCATCATGCTCGACGACGTGCAGAAGGCATCGTCGATCCGAATGAAATCGAACTCGTTCGAGGAAAACAGGATCCAATCCTCGGCGAACCGCGACAGGTGCGCACCGATCAGGGCGCAATCGAAAATAAACTCGGCGCAGAAGTCGCGGTCGCTGATTCCGTCGATGCTGCTGTAGGCGATGTCGGCGAAGCCCAACTGCCTGGCGGTGCTGACCCGGTCGATGGCCAGCGTCGAGCCGGCGATGGCCCCGCTGCCGAGCGGAGAGACGTTCAGCAGGTTGCGGCAGTTGGTCAGGCGAGTGAAATCCCGTTCGAGCTGCTCGACGAAGCTGAGCAGATACGCGCCGATCACGATGGGCTGGGCCCGTTGCAGGTGGGTGTAGGCGGGCATCAGATCGTTGTCGTGCTTGCCGGCCAGTTGTACGAACGCCTGCTGAAGCCGCACGATCGCGGCCTGCTGGCCCTCGATCTCGTCGCGCAACCACAGCCGGACGTCGGTGGCCACCTGGTCGTTGCGGCTGCGGGCGGTGTGGAGCTTCTTGCCCGGCTCGCCGATTCTCTCGATCAGGGCCGCCTCGATCGCCATGTGGATGTCTTCGGTGGCCTTGTCGAACCGGAACCGCCCCGCTTCGATCTCTTCGCTGATCTCGATCAGGCCGCTCTTGATGGCCTTGAGCTCTGCCTGTGTGATCAGCTTCCGCTCGGCCAGCATCGTGGCGTGCGCGATGGAGCCGACGATGTCGTATTTGTAGAGCCGCGTGTCGTACGACAGCGACTCGACGTAGTTGACCGTCAGCTCGTCCGGCTTGGCGGCCAGCCGCTTCTCCCAGCTTCGTTGCTTGTCTGTCATCGTAACCACTCCAGCACGAGAAGGCTTTCCTGGTGCGGCCTCATTCGCTCTGCGCCCCGAGGCGCTGGACCATCCTTCGACCCAGCTCGTGACATTGCTCGATTTGTTCGGGCGTTCCTGCGAATCTGGCATCCACCGTCGGCTCGACCAGTTCGAGCCCGTTGTCCTTGACGAAACCGGCCATCGCCTGGACCGCGCCGCCGGCCCAGCCGTGACTGCCGAACAGACCGACGATGCGTTTGGCGATCCGCTTGGTGCTCAGCAGCCTGAGTAACGCATCCATCGGCGGAAAGACGCTCGCATCGTACGTTGGACAGCCGAGAACCAGACCTCGATAACGCCAGATGTCCTGGATGAGGTAGGAAACGTGGGTCGTCGAGACGTTGTGCATCCGGACCGACTTGAGTCCCGCGTCGGACAGACCTCTGGCAACCGCTTCGGCCATGATCTGCGTGTTACCGTACATCGACCCGAAGACCAGCACGACGCCCGGCTCGGCCTCGTAGCGGCTCCAGCGGTCGTAGAGGCCGATGATGTGCTCCGGCCGGCTCCGCCAGATCGGGCCGTGCGTGGCCGCAATCACCTTCACATTGAGACCGCCCAGCCTTTGGATGGCCTTCTGCACCATGGGCGAGTATTTGCCGACGATATTCGAGAAGTAACGGAGAATCTCGTCCTCGAAGTACTCAAGGTGAACCTGATCGTCGAAGATGCCGCCCTCCAGACAACCGAACCCGCCGAAGGCGTCGCCCGAGAACAGAATCCCGTCGGTGATCTCGTAAGTCATCATCGTCTCGGGCCAGTGCACCATCGGCGTCATGTAAAAGCGCAGCGTGCGCCGCCCCAGGCTCAGCTCGTCGCCGTCGTTGACGACGCGGACGTTGTCCGCAATCCCGTAGAGGTCCTTGAGAAACTCGGCGGTCTTCTTACTGCCGACGATGGTCATCGCGGGGAAAATCCGCCGCAACACGGGCACGCTGCCGGAGTGATCGGGCTCCATGTGGTTGATCGCGAGATAGTCGATCTGACGGTCCGGGCCCAGAAGACTCTTCAGCCGCGCCAGATACTCGTTCACCGAGAGGTCCTTGACCGTATCGACCAGCAGGGTCTTCTGGTCCGTCAGGAGGTAGGAATTGTACGAGACCCCCCGCGGGATGGGCCAGATCGACTCGAACAGGTTCGTCTTCCGGTCGTTCATGCCGACCCAGTAGACGCCGTCTGCAATGGGAATTCCGTGCCGCACCGCATTGCCTCCAGTCTGAAAAATGCGGATTTGCTGTCATCGTGGCGCGACGCGCATACACACGCGCCACCGCCGGACTTTGCGAGCGTCACGATAGCGGAAACAGGCGACAGGGTCAAACAAAACCGCGTTCCGGCGGGGCGGGCGGCCGTTACGGGGTTGCGGGATGACGCCCTTCGCCGTATTCTGGCGTTCCGCTCGCGCGGCTGCGGGCGGGAATCGTGTGGACCAAGAGAGAATATGGATGAGGCAATCATGGCATCACTTCTGATAAGAGACTGCAAGCGATACGACGCTCCCCCCACCGATAGGCACAGCAACGTGCTCGTACAGGACGGCTCCATCGCATGGATCGGCGCCGGCCAGCCTCCGGCGGCGGCCGAGCAGGTGCTCGACGCCGGCGGCCGGCTTCTGGCGCCGGGGTTCATCGACGTGCACATTCAAGGCGCCGGCGGCGCCGACGTGCTGGACGCCACGCCCGAGGCGCTGGCAACGATCGCCAGGGCGTGCGCCCGTTGCGGCGTCACCTCCTACCTGGCAACCACGGTCTACAAGAGCGGTCAGGAGAATCGGCACCTGGAGGTCGCCTCCGAGTGCATCGGACGCGACCTCGGCGGCGCCCGTCTGCTCGGCATCCACATCGAGGGCCCCTTCATTTCCCAACGCAAGCGGGGCATGATCCAGCCCGATTGTCTGATGGACCCAAGCCCCTCGGCCCTGGAGGCGATTCTGGCCAAGACCGGGGACGGCCTTGCCATGATGACGGTCGCCCCGGAACTGCCCGGCGGACTGGAGGTGGTCAAGGCCCTGGCGGATCGCGGCATCGTCGCTTCGCTGGGGCACACCCACGCGACCTACGACGAGACGCTTGCCGGTTTCGACGCAGGGATCAACCATGTGACCCATCTGTTCAATGCAATGCCCTCTCTGCATCACAGGGATCCCGGGCCGCTGGGAGCGATCTTCGAGCGCTCGGACGTGACGGTTCAGGCGATTACCGACGGCGTGCACATCCACCCCGCGGTCCTGCGGCTGGCGTTTGCCGCCCTGGGCCCGAGTCGATTCGTCACCATCACGGACGGCATGCAGGCGCTGGGCCTGCCCGATGGACGATACACGTACAATGGGATCCCCTACGAGACCCGCAACGGGGCGGCCCGCTACAAAGACGGCACGTTGATCGGGACCGCAGTGGGGCTCAACCAGATGCTCGCTCGCCTGGTGGCTTTCAGCGGGTGTTCGGTGGCGACGGCGATCCGCACGGTGACGGAGAATGCGGCCTGCGTCCTGGGGCGTGCGAAGACAACCGGATCGATCAAGACAGGATACGATGCGGACCTGGTGCTCCTGGAAGAAGACTTCTCCGTCTATGCGACGGTCGTCGGGGGTCAGATCGTCTACCGGCGGGACAGCGATTGAGCGTCAGGAGGCCGCCATCACTCCGGCCAGCGCCGCAAGCGTCTCGTCGATGTCGTTTCGTTCGACGCCGTAGTGGGTGACCGCGCGAATGCGGCCCGGCCCCGAGCAAAGCATCTTCACGCCTCGTTCGGCCAGCCGCGACACGAGCGCCTCGGCCGATAGCCCTTCGCGCACCACGTCGAAGTACACGATGTTGGTCTGCACGGCGGCCAGATCGACCTCCAGCTCGGGCAAACCCGCAATGCCCTGAGCGAGGTGGGCGGCGTTATCGTGGTCGTCCCGAATCCTGTCGATCATCGTATCGAGCGCCACGATGCCGGCTGCGGCGATAATCCCCGCCTGGCGCATGCCGCCGCCCAGAATCTTGCGGGCGCGTCGCGCCTCGCCGATGAACCGCTTCGAGCCACAGACGACCGAGCCGACCGGCGCGGCCAGTCCTTTCGACAAGCAGACGCTCACGGAATCTAGAGCCTGCGTAAGGGCCTTGACGTCAACGTCCAACGCCACAGCCGCGTTGAAGATTCGCGCCCCATCGAGGTGAACCGCCAGGCCATGCTCATGGGCAAGGCCGGCAACGGCTGCCGTGTATTCCGCCGACAGGACCACCCCGCCGCATCGATTCTGCGTGTTCTCCAGGCAGACCAGGCGCGTTCGCGGAAAGTGCACGTTGTCCGGACGGATCGCCGCGCGGATGTCCTCCAGCCGCAGCGTCCCATCGTGTTGATTCGGGACTGTGTGGGGGTGGACACCCCCCAGGGCGCTGATCCCACCGGCTTCGTAATAGAACGTGTGCGATTGATCCCCGAGGATCACTTCGTCACCCCGGCCGCAGTGCGTCAGAACGCAGACGAGGTTACCCATCGTTCCGCTGGCAACCAGTAGAGCGGCCTCCTTACCGACGAGATCCGCCAATCTCCGCTCCAATCGGTGCACCGTCGGGTCTTCGCCGAACACGTCGTCACCGAGTTCGGCCTCATAGATTGCCTGCCTCATCTGAGGCGACGGCAGCGTCACGGTGTCGCTTCGCAGATCGATCGTCTTCATCATGTTCCGCTGGCCCGTCATCGTGCTGAATCGGCTCCATCTTCTGGCAACACGAACCATAGCAGCCACCGGTGACCCTGTCAATCCGCACCTCCGCCGCGACGCGACGGGCCGCGGGCCGTGCTTTTTTGCTTTGGGCCGGTCCGGACACGGCGTAGGATGGTGGCATGCTGATCGTGGCACGGACCATGTACATCCTCGGCGGCTTCCTCATCCTGGGGTCGCTGGCCGCCCATATCTACGCCAGGATATGGCTGCGTCCGCGCGACGACGCCGAACTGGATGATATCTACTATGAGTTCGAGGACGAGCACCCCGGATACGCAAGGTACTCGCGCTGGCTCAAGGCAACCGTAGCCGCCGGCGCCCTGGGTATGCTGCTGATGTTCGCGGCGGTGGCAATGTAGCATTGTAGGATGGGCTTGGGCCCATGCGGCAAGGACAGCATCGGCTGAAGCCCATCCTACCGGATCGGAAACCTGCCTCGCGAGAATTCCACAAACGAAAAAGGCGGACTCTCCGCAAGAAGCGTCCGCCTCGTGTTTTTTCATTGCCCCGCGGTGACGAATTCGCCGATCCGGATCACCGACATCCTGCCGGCGACGTTCGACCGGTCGGTTCTATTCGAACGCAATACCCAGACCGATGACCGCGTCTTCGAGCGTGGCTTTGCGGTCGACTCGGACGACGCGGCCCCTTTTGATCCGGGCGAACTGCCCTTTCTTCTCGGCTAGCTCATCCGTTCGGGGGAAGTTCAACTCCACTACCGAACCCCGACGAATCGGCGTGGTCATCGGAACCGTAATGAAGACTCCCACTTTGCTTATGTTGGCGCTGCGGCCGTTGAAGAATCGACCCGCATCGGGAAGCCATACGCTGACCGGCCACGACAGATCCGTCCGAATCTCCCTGCGTTGTTCCACTGACGTCTCCATTGTCTGTGTCTCCTTTCTGAGTGGCTATTCCAACACAGGGCATTATCGCCAGAGTGAATATAGGCGGTTTAGTTCAAATAGAAAGAATTGTGGCAATTATAATGGCTCCTTCAGCAAAAACGTCGCTCCATGCATGGTCAGCCCATATTATCGGGCAAGAGCAATACAGCAGATCGTGCTGGGTTCCTGATGATATCGGACGTTTCCAGCTCCTGCACGAGACAACGAGCGATCGCTGGCTCGATTCCATACGCATTGGAAACAATTTGACGACTGTATGGAGAATGCCGGTTAAGACGCCCCGCCCTGAGGCCGACATAGCGTGCGGGCCGGATGCCCCGTGCGAGTCCGGTCCAGGAACGGAACGGCCGATGGATCGACGGCAGATCAAGGCCCAGTTGAAGGAGCATCCGGCATGGCCCAAGTGTGTGGAATCAGCAGTGCGACGGACCGCAGCAAGACCAACGAGACCTCCTACCCCGACCTTCTGCACACCCTCATGTGGAATGCCATCATGGACAACGCCACCGACGTGCACCTGCACTGCGTGGATGAGGGCGTACGCGTGATCCACCGTGTCGACGGAGTCATCGTTCCGAAGGCGGTGCTTCCGCCGATCGAGGGCCGACGTCTGCTGAACCAGCTCAAGAGCGCCGCCGGCCTGACCGTCGTTCGTTCGTTCGCGCCTCTCGAAGGCCAGATCGAATGGCACGACGAGGATACGACCTGGGAGATTCGCGTAACGCTGACGCCCGTTCGGGAACGCGAATCGGCCCACCTGCGACTGCTGAGTCTGCCCAAGGACAATTGGGACCTTTCCGGCCTGGGTTTCTGCGCAGCCGATCGCGACAGGGTTGCCTCGACCGTCCGTTCGCTCAGCGGCCTGGTCCTGGTGACCGGCCCGACCGGGTCGGGCAAGACCACCACGATGTACGGCCTGGCGTCGCTGATGGACCTGCGAACCACGACCACCTACTCCATCGAGGACCCGGTGGAGTTCAAGCTGCCCTACGCCCAGCAGATCGAGGTGGACGAGCAACACGGCCTGACCATGCACGAGGGTCTGCGCACGATCCTGCGAATGGACCCCGACCTGATACTGATCGGTGAGATTCGCGACAAGGACTCGGCGATCGTGGCGGCCCGGGCGGCGCTGTCGGGCCGGCTCGTACTGGCGACGATTCACGCCCGCGACGCCGCCGGAGCGGTCGATGCCCTGCACTATCTGGGCGTTCCTCACCACATCATCGGCAGTTCTCTGCGGCTGGTGATCGCCCAAAACCTCCTGCGGCAGGTCTGCGGCCAGTGCGCCCAGCCGCGAGAGTTGGATGAGAATGAGACGGACGTGTTCGCGCGGTTCGGCATGAACGCTCCGAAGGAACTGCTGCACCCGGGCAGTTGCGCCGAGTGCGGCTGGTATGGCTACAAAGGGCGCACCGGGATCTTTGAAGTCGCACCGATTGACGACGAGGTCGGCGCGATGATCAGCGAGGGCACTCGACATCGAGAGCTCGTCGAGAGACTTCGCGTCAAAGGGATGCGGTCGATGACCCAGGACGGACTGGCCAAGGTCGCCGCCGGGATCACCACGATGGAAGAGATCTTCCGCATCAACGCCTACACCCGAAGCGAAGAACCCGCCGGGCAGAAGGACAATGCCGAACCGGTCGAAGCGCCGGTGGGTTAGACCCGCATTCGACCACCGCCGCAATTCTGGGCAAACCCCCTCACCGGCCCGAGCGTATGGGCCGAAGGCATTGCCGCCTATGGGGGTTGGTACATGGATGTTGCCGAGAAACGCGGCTTCACGTTGATCGAGCTGCTGGTCGTCGTCGCGATCATCGCCTTGCTGATCGCCATTCTCATGCCGGCCCTGCAAAAGGCCAAGGAGCAGGCCCGCACCGTCATCTGCCTGCACAACCTGCGGCAATGGGGCCTGGCCACCTCCCAGTACGCTACCGAATTCGACGGCATCCTGTGGCCGGAATCCTATCCGCTCGGCGGCGACGTGCAAACCGTCCCCGGCGACTGGATGGAGATGCTGCGCCCCTATTACAGGGATGTGGATAAGAGCCGCGTCTGCCCCTCGGCGAGCCGGCCTTCCGTCGACTACCAGAGCACGGAGATGCGCGGGGGCGTCCATCATGCCTGGGGCCGGCCCCGCCAGGCGTCCGAGCCGAGTTCGCGTGACTTCGTTTCCAAGGCCGATTTCTGGGGCAGCTACGGCATGAACCGCTGGATCACCGATCCGGTGGAGAAGGACCAGCGATACTGGAAATACGCGTTCGAACGAAACACCGAGGGGATTCCGGTCTTTGTCGACTGCATCCACTGGCACCTGCGGCCCCACGACACCGACCGGCTGCCGAGCCAGCCGCTGGTGGTCTTCAGTGATTTCCCCGAGAATGGCCAGGGCGGCACCCAGATCTGGCGTGCCTTCCTCGAACGCCACAATCACGCGACACAGGCCTGCTTCCTCGACGGCTCCGCGAGGAAGATCGCTCTCTGGGACCTCTGGAATCAGCGCTGGCACCGCGAGTTCCGCCGACAGCAGTACCATCGCTCCGACTTCCCATTCCTGCGGTGATCGGCCCAGCCGGCGCGCCGGGACCGCGGATTCACCGTCGGATGTCGTCCAGATGCTCCAGGGCCTGGATGCCACGGTCTTCGTCGACGTGCCTGATGCGGATGTACAGGTCCTTTCGGTGGTGCCACAGGATTCTGGCGGCCTCGTCGAGGCTGTAGTGCGTCACGAGTTTACGCGGGTCGGACCAGTGCGAATCGCAGCAGTCGCACCGGCCGCGGTGTCGGTCGTACCACCAGAGCTGGAACCCGCCGAAACCGCGAAACTGGTCCCCCTTGATACCGAAGACGTGCTCGGCGTAGAGCAACTGCTTGATGTGCGTCTTGTCTGTGACCTCGATCGGCTTCATCGCTCTGGCCCGCCCAAGCAACGCTCCCCTCAGACAGCCCAAGAATCGAAGCAGGATCACATCGAAGTTCAGCAGTCATCGTATCTTCTCTGTGCCCGAGAGTCAATCCTGTCTCTGTCTGGTGGCTTCGGGCCAAGTGCAAATCACCTGGAGGTCGGCGCAATTTCGGCTTGTTTTTCAGTGGGGCAGATTGGATAATGAGGGCGGTTGGAAGCCAAAGGCCAGGCAGCGGAGAACATGCGATGAACAGAGCTATTGTGCGCATCACGATCGTCGGGGTGATCCACCTTCTGATGTTTGAGGCCCTCTGCCAATGGTCCGTCCACTGGCGCGAGAGCAGCGAGGAGTTGGTGGGCCTGCTGCTCCTTGTGCTCTTGTTCGTCGGCCTGGTCTGGGCGACGGCCCCGGCGTTCGGCAAGGTGAGCCGACGAACAAGACGAGTCCTGTGCCGAGCCGCCCTCATCGTGGGACTCTTCGCCGGCCTCTATACCGTGGACTATTTCTACTTCTGGCACATCCGCCCGAATCTCGGCCTGTACGAAGAACCCGACTGGGTGGCCCAGCACCCGGGCTTCCAGAGATCGCTGCAAGCGAGGATCGAAGCCAACATGTGGAGTCCCCCGAAAAAGGCGGACACATCCCTGTAGATTCATGTCTCGTCCGCATCGGCGCCACGCCCATCTGATTGTGTGATCGACATCAGTCCGGACGGGAACCGGCCTTCCGAGAAGGTGTGCGGGCCAGTTGGATGAGGTAGCCGTAGATCGCGTTGGTGTGATTCGGGTCTTTCTCCATCATGGCTTCCGGATGCCACTGGACGAACAGACCCAGGCCGCCGTCGGTCCGTTCGAGGGCCTCGACCACGCCATCGTCGGCGCGGGCGACAGGCCGGAGTCCTTCGCCGATCCGGTCGACCGCCTGGTGGTGCGATGAGTAGACCATAGCGGCCTCGGCGCCGAGGAGCCCGGCCAGCGCGCTATCCGGCGCGATCCTCACACGATGATAGACCTGCTTGTGGTTCACATCGGTGCCGACCAGCGAGGGGATGTCCTGGATCATGCTGCCACCTGAGACTACGTTGGTGAACTGCATCCCCAAACAGACTCCCAGGACCGGCTTGCCGCTCGCCATCCAGCGGGCGATCAGCGTGCTGTCGAATTGCGTCCGCCGCTCGGGCAACACCTCGGTGGTCTCGTGGGGTGTCTGGCCGTACATCGAAGGTGGAATGTCTCGCCCGCCGACCAGCACCAGGCCGTCCAATTCCTCGACGTAGCGATCCACCGCTTCTTCGCTGTCGATCGGTGGCAGGACCAGTGGAATGCCTCCGTTGCGAAGCACCGCCTCCACATAGGATATGTCGACCTCAGTGACGTGACGCTTCTCGTCATAGGCCGTCGTGATACCGATCAACGGCTTCCCCGAGACGTGGGTGTGACCGCTCTGACACCCGGGGGCGCAAACCCATACGACCAGCAGCAGTATGACAGCAACCTTCTTCATAGACCTGCCTCAAACCTATCCAATGGGGTCATCGTTGCAGCGATTCGGCGACGGCCTCGACACGGCGCCACACACGCAGCAGGTTGCCGCCCCAGATTTTGCGGATGTCCTCGTCGCAGTAGCCCCGCCGGACCAGCTCCACCGTGACGTTCAACGCCTCGGCGTGGTTGGCAAATCCGCTGACGGCCCCGCCGCCGTCGAAGTCGGTGCCGATCCCGACGTGGTCGATGCCTGCGACGCGGACTGCGTGATCGATGTGATCGACGAAGTCCTTGACCGTCGCGACGGGAACCGTTTCGGCCAACTCCTCGTAGCGCCGGTAGTACTCTTTCAGTTGCGGCCGCATCGCCGCACGCCGTTCCGCCGACCACTTCTGTCGTTCGGCATAGGGCGGAATGCCCAACTCGTCCCGGAGCCGGCGAACGGCTTCTTTCCGTTCGGGGGTTTCGGGCTTCAGGTAGGCGTCGAGAGCCACGACCTGAATCACGCCGCCGTTGTCACGCAAGGCCCGAAGCTGCTCATCGGTGAGATTGCGATCCTGTGGATGGACCGCCGAACAGCCCGAGTGCGACACGAGGACCGGCGCTCGCGTCACCTCAAGCAGGTCGAAGAACGCTTTCTCCGAGATATGCGACGCATCGCACATCATGCCCAGCTCATTCATCCGTTGGACCACGCGTTTGCCGAATGGCGACAGGCCGTTGTGGACGGGGTCCGGCGCGCTCGAGGAGTCGCAGATCTGGTTGTGCTCCGTGTGACACAGCGTGACGTACCGGGCCCCTCGGTCGTAGTACTGACGCAGCAGGTCGAGGTCTTCAGCGATGGGGAAGCCGTTCTCGATGCCGATCATGACGGCCTTCTTGCCGGTCGCCACGATCCGCTCCACGTCGTCGGGACACAGCGCCAGGGCGCAGCGGTCGGGATACATGCTCTGCGTCAGTCGCTCAATCGCCTCGAACTTGCTGTCGGCCATCCGCTGCGCTTCGGCATACGTCTGGGCATTCCATTCGGGTGCCTGCCGGACGTACACCGCCAGGAAGACGCCGTCGACGCCTCCTTTGGCCATCTTGACCAGGTCGCATCGGAGCGCGGGGTTGTCGACGCCCGGATCGAGGTCGGCCGTCGCGTAGGACTCGTCGGCGATGTCGACGTGCGAGTCCAGGGTAAGGGCGGCCTCGTGGATCGCCTTGGCCCGGGCGATGATCTGCTCGTCAGTCGTTGGTTGCCTCAGCGCTGCGTCCATGCCTTCCAGGGCCGAGAGATAGAGCCCGTAGGAGAAATTGGTCAACAGCTCACCGGCGCCGATTCGGTCGGTCTCGTGGAGCCGCCGGGCAGCATCTTCCAGGGGCTTCTGCATCGCGGCTGCCCGGCTCTCGATGCGCTGGGCCTGCATTCTGGCAGCCGCGACGAGGGCCGGCCCCTGCCGTTCGGCCTTGTCGCGGAAGTTCGAGAACACCCAGAAGGCCTCGCGCGGATCGATGACGAATGGAGCGCCGACCTTGCGGTCGTAAACGTCGCTCGTCGGTTGTTCCGGCTGTGTGCGAAAGCCGGCCGGGAAATCCGTGATGCCGAAGTGAAACGGCAGGTAGATCGAGGTTCGAGGCTCCGCAAGACACACCCAGTAGACGAGACCAATGTCGCGGGGCAGCTCACGACGCAATTGCGCGACGAAGCTGGTCTGCGTCGCGCCGCTGCACAGCGCACAGCCGAAGCCCGAGGCCGGCGATGATTCCGGCCGGTTTCCCTCATCGTGACGGAGGATCTCCATGATGTCCGTCACGCCGAGCTCGCGCTTGGGGACCACGGAGAACGGCAGGTCGAAACCCGGTGCAATCTCGTGGCTCGCGACATACCTCAGTCCCGCCCACTGCCGGCCGGCGTTGTTCGGATGAGAAGCGGACGCGGGATCGGCATAGACCGCCGCAAAGTCGAACGGCCCATCCTTCTGTGGATCATACCACCCGCGTTCGATCGCGTACGTGACGATGTCCTTCGACGCCAGCACGTTGTCTTCGTCCGACAGATCGACCTGACGAATCGTGTACGTGTTGGCGACCATCGCCACCTCGTCGTCGGCGACCCGCCGGGCGAGCCAGTGCTTGCCCTGGACGACACAGAAGAGCCAGCCTTCGTTAGGATCGGCGATGGTGTACGTCCGTCCCGAGGCGATGTAGCCGAACCGCTCCACCAGCCGGCCGGCCAGCAGCACACCCTCTCGCGCCGTCCGCGCCCGCTGCGCGACCAGCCTTCGCAGCATCCAGCCGATGCCGCCGTCAGCGATCTCGGGACGGTCTTCGCGCGAGGGGCAACCGTCCGAGGTGACGGTCACACCCCATTCGTTGACGCAGGTGTCGGAGAAAAGCATGCCAGGCATTTCGGACCACAGGTAGGCCCAGGTCTGCCCAACCTGTTCCAGCACGCCCCCGTTGCGGAGCACGACTGTGGCCCCCGGCCCATACATCTGCCTGGGCACTTTGTAGTGGTTGACCACCTGCGGCGGGTAGTCATCCTCATTGTGACCCACCAGCACGCAGCCGTCGGTCGACGCGTCTTTGCCCACGACGATGGAAAAGCACGCCTCGCACGGCAGCGCTGACAGCCCAAGCATCGCAATAGCGATCAGGATGAGGCCTCTGCTCTTCTCGATCATGTTCACGACCTCCCGTTTCCGATGGGACCGATAGGATTCACTCTCCTGCCGGCGCACGACGAACCCGATTCTCCGTGGAGGCCACCACGACGGCACAAACGGCATCCCCCGTGACGTTCACCACGGTGCGGCACATGTCCAGGATGCGATCGACGCCCAGGATGATCCCGATCCCCTCCAAAGGCACGCCGATACTGCCCAACACGATCGCCAGGGTCACGATGCCGGCGCCGGGCGTGCCCGCCGTACCGATCGACGCCAGCGTGGCCGTCAGCACGATCGTCAACTGCTCGGCGAAACTCAGATCCATCCCGTAGAGTTGGGCCAGGAAGACAGCCGCAACACCCTGGTAGAGCGACGTGCCGTCCATGTTGACGGTCGCTCCGAGAGGCAGTGTGAAACTGCAGATGTGGCGAGGGACTCCCAGATTCTCCGCGGCGCACTCGATGGTCACAGGCAGCGTAGCCGAACTCGAAGCAGAGCTGAAGGCAATCAGTTGGGCTGGACGAATGCCTCGAAAGAACCGGCCCATTCCCACCTTGCTGAATAGCCTCAGGGCTACCGAGTACACCAGCAGCATGTGCAGGAGAAGCCCGGCCAAGACCACAACGCTGTACTTGGCGAGCACCAACAGGATGTGCAGACCGAAGTCGGCGACGACCGCCGCGATCAGGGCGAAGACACCGAACGGCGCGACCTTCATGATCAGGTGCACCATCATCACCATGGCATCGTTGACGGCCTCGAAGAAACGAATCGCCGGCCCGCCCCGCTCGGCGCCGATCAGCGTCAGGCAGACACCGGTCAGCAGCGAAAAGAAGATGATCTGGAGCATCTGTCCTTCCGCGAAGGCCCGGATCGGATTCGTTGGGATGATGTTCAGCAGAACGTCCTTGATCGAGGCCGATTCGCGAGGCGTCTCGGCGGCGCCGTCCTGCTGTGCGGCTCCTTCGATCAGCCTGCTCCTGGCGTTTTCCGACAGGCCCGAGCCCGGCTGCACGAGATTGGCCAGCAGCAGCCCGATACTGATGGCGACGACGGTGGTGCAGAGGTAGAAACCGATGGTCTTGGCCCCGATGCGTCCCAAGCTGCGGACGTCGCCCAGGCTCGTGGTCCCCACCAGCAGCGAGGCGAACACCAGCGGCACGATCACCATGCCGATCAGCCGCACGAAGGCCGTTCCCAGCGGTTCGATATATGTCGCGACCCAGGAAGACCAATCCAGGCGGTTCGCCAGCAGGCCAAACGCGGCCCCGCCCACCATCGCCAGCAGGATCTTCGTGTGAAGCTGTAGCTTGGGTATCGCCATCCGAGCTTTCCGCTATAGACTTCAACATCCGCCCAGATCATAGCCCTGCCCGCCGCCCCCGTCAAAGAAGAACGCTCGTCGCAGACACGTCTCGGCCGACCACAGGACAGCCATGCAGGCAAGGTCAGGGTACGCCGGTGTCGCGATCTCCACGTTCACCATCGAGGTTGTCACGGGGCGTTGTGTAGACTGATGATCTGCGACGGATTCCCTTTGAGACACTGGACGGGGGCATGGTAGAATACGGACCACAACTGAAGGGCGCCGGGCAGGTTCGGGACCTGCGCGGCAGCCCGGTTTATGACAACGAAGAGGACGAGAAGGAGGCAGAGAATGCGGTGCGGTGGAGTTTCCAGCAGGTTTGTACGTGGCTTGATGTGCGCGTTGGCATTAGTCCTGATCGCCGGCGGCGCGCGAGTCGAAGCGGCCGGGCCGGACGACCTGGCCAAAAAGATCGAGCAAACGCTTTCCGGCGTCCAGCGAAGGGTCGCGACCGAACCGGCCCGGGCAGAGCAGGAACTGCTCGAAGCACGCAATCTCTTGACCCAACTGAAGGAGGCGGCGCCGGATCACGCCAAGCTCGCGACCCTGGTCAAACAGGCCGACGATCTGACGACGAAGCTGGAACGACGACTCGGACGGCCCGTCGGCGGCAGCGCCGAGAAGAAAGAGGAGGCCAAGCCGGCCGAAGCCGCGAAGCCGGTATCATCAGACCTGCCCAGTGCGGTCGTCTCCCAACTCAAGAGGCTCGAAGACACGCTGAATTCGGTGGTCGCGGCCCTGGAGAAGAACCAGCTGCAGACCGCCGGCACCAGGCTGGACCAGGCGAAAAAGCTGATGGACGAGATCCAGAGCCGATACGGCCAGAAGATCCCTGCCGGCAACGCCGAGTTCAAGGCCGCCACGGACCGGCTGGTCGCCGTCGGAACGCAGTACGACCAGGCCAAATCGACGGCGGATGCCGCGGCCGCGGCGGCGGCTGAAGCCACCCGGCAAAAGGAAGCCCAATCCAGAGAATGGCTCGCCAAGTTCGCTCCTTTCTTCGATTCCAGGACCGACCAGTACCTGCTCATCGGGTCGTCCTTCAACAACGCCTCGCAGGCCGATCAGGAGAAGTGCCGACGGGCCTACGCCAAGGCCAATGAGATGATGGCCGAGTACAAGAAGACCGAGTTCCCGCACGGCAAGACACAGGAGCTGATCTACAGAGAGCAGTCGCTGGCGGGAACACTGGCCATCTACAACGAAGGCGCGGCCCGCGCCCGCCAGGAAGAGGCCTGCCAGCCGTGGGTCGAAAAGTTGCGTCCCTACGTCGACGTCGGCGCCGGAAGTCCGAAGTATCTGATCGACGGCGTCACGCTCAGCGAATCCGATATCCAGGAGCGAACCGCCCTGCTGGCCGAGGCTCAGGCTCTTTGGCCCGAGTACGAGAAGGCCGAGTTCCCGCACGGCAAGACCGCGGAACTGCTCTCACTGGAAGAGACGATGAAGCAACGTCTGCGGGATATGCCCGAGGTGCTTCAGCGAAGCCGGGCTCTGCTTTCGGCGGATATGGAGAAGGAATTCGACCGCATCCTCGCCTGGCTGAGGCAGGACACCGGCTGGCAGAGCGATCCGACCAAGAAGCCCAACCTCGTCATGGAGCGCGACGTGCTGCCGCTGCAACAGGCGATCGAGCGATACGCCGGCACCGTCGGACCCGACGACGCCAAGCTGGCGACCCTCAAGCAGAAACTCAGCCAGATCAGGGAGCAGGACCAGAAGAACCGCGCCGTGCGAGCCGAGCGGACGTACATGAACCCCGACGGTTTCGAAGGCGAGGGAACCGATGAGCTGCGTCAGAAGGTCGAGGAGATCGTCAAGGAGAAATCCGCCTCGGGAAAGGCCCTCCGCATCACGCTGCCGGCGAAAAACTGGCAGGAGGAGAGCGTGCTGGAATGGACAGACACCACGCGGACGGAACTGCGGTACCGGATCACACGATTCATGACTGCCCAGGCAGCCGCCAAGGGGGCCGACGGCAAGGTCTATCTGCACGGCATACACCTGGCCAACGACCGGAACTCCGATGGAAGCTGGGGCCCCCTGCACGGGCATATCATGTGGTCGGACTGGATGGCCGAGGCGAACGTGGACAAGGAGCCTCCCACCGCTCCTTAGCGGCGTCGGCCTGGGATCTGATCGCGTCCAGGCATTTTCCTTATCGGCGTCAGCCGGTCTTGCTCTATAATGGGATCGATGGAATGGAGGTCGAACGGGTCCGGCATCGCCGGGTGGCTCGAACCCCATCGGTGACGGAGCCCCATAGGTATCAAGCGCACTGACACGAACAGAGTTGGAAGGAGGTCTCACCATGAGCAAGTCGCGATTGATCGTTCTGTTGGTCGTGGGCCTGGCGGCCGCACAGGCTTGGGCTGTGGACAAATCCCTGGTCCTGTACCTGCCCTTCGACGACGGCGCCGGCACCACCGCCAAGGACGCCTCCAGCTACAACAACCCCGGCACCGTCGTAGGCAACGCCGCCTGGGTCGCGGGCCACAAGGGCACGGCACTGGAGTTCGTCAGTGGCTCGCGCGTGACGGTGCAGGAGATCCCCCAGTATGACGTGACCGCCGAGGTCAGTCTGTTGGCCTGGGTCAAGGCGACGACGGTCCCGAACTGGGCCCGCGTGATCGACAAGTCCCAGTGGCAGACCACGGGTTTCGATCTGGTTCTGACTCAGAACGTCGGTCTGCCCCGGCTGGAGTTCTTCG
>CAZOFX010000017.1:0-73871 GCA_964579055.1 uncultured Pirellulales bacterium | reverse complement strand
TTGACCAGAGCGACTACCATCAGAAAATGTGCGAAACATCCTTTACACTACCTGCCTGCGGACGGCGGCCAACATCCCGCCACAGGCCAACACTGACGCCGTCGAACAAGCCCCTGTCAAAAAAGAAGACCGGCGGCTCCGTGGTCGGACCCGCCGGTCTGTATGTCTTCTCTATTGTCCGGCCCAAGCCGGTAATCAAACGCGTCTGGGCTGCACTTCAGGCCCGGACCTTACAGCGTCCTGCGACGCCGCAGCCAGCCAACCAGACCCGCCCCAAGGCTGCCCAGCAGCACCGCACCAGGAGCCGGAATCGACGGAGTGGCAATCGTCAGGTTGTCCATCGCGAACTGCGTACCACCGTTCGGACGGTTCTCGAATGCGGGGACTCCACCAGACGATGCGAACTTGACCTCATCGACCGTCCAGTTGAACTCCTTCCACACCGGCCCATCGGTATCCACTTCAAACTCCGTGCTTCCGACAGACTCGCCACCGAGGAAACCCTCAACCTCGATCAGCAGGTCATCGTTCCAGGCGGCGGTGAAATACGCACCGACAAAATCGAAGGCGCTGCCGGAGATCGCAGCCGGACTTCCGTTGTGGTTGAAGGCCACATACTCGGTGGAGACCACGCCATTGGCATAACCCGAGGGATTATTGGCGTAATTGGCGCCGTGCACGACACCAAAATTGCTCCAAGTGAGTCCACCGTAACCAGCCGGAATGCTCGATCCAACGTCGGCCGCCGTCACATCGTCGAACGTGCTGACGCCAGCGAAAGTCGTCCCTGTCAGAGCCAGACCCACAGCCAAGATCGCCAGTACCTTCTTCATTTCTACCACCCTCTCTGGGAACTCATCCCACTCCAGAACCTGCCGTCTGATCTTCTCCTCCTCACGCATACCCCCCGTCCCTCCCTGAATGCCATTGCCGGACAAGCCAAACGACCTGAAGCCGTTCCCGGCCGTCCAGCAATGATACGTAGTATACGCTTTCACGGGGGCAAAGTCAACACTTTCTCCTGCCGTCCTGGGAGCCACCACGTGTCTCATTCAGATCAGAACACAGTAAAACTATGTAATAAAAGGACTTACAGCAATGTGCATCTCGCCATCTTCCTGGAAAAATAAGGTGTTTGAACAAAACAGATCGACCACTTCATGTAACACAAGGAAGTCTCGGAGTCATACACAACATATTAATACAGCTACGATTAGGAGATTCAGAGAGATGCATCTACACGGGTCGTCGAGCCAATTGCCCCAACTTCGCCAGTGGTCCATGCAGCGGGAATCTTGGCGACTCACCCGATTGGGCTGGCTGGAATGACTGGGTGCGTCGCGGAGCATCGTCATACCTACGCACGTTGAACGCAGATGATGTACACAGAACTGCCCATCGGGTGAGACTCCTTCCTGCTTCTACCATGTGTCGTTTCACAGGGCGATCTCGTCAAGAAGGGCTTGGTATGCCTTTGCGGCCCCCCAGAGATGAATACCTGCGATGACTTTAACCGGTCGGCGTGAAAGGCACAGGGGGAGCATTGGGGGGAGGGGAGGATTCTGGCACAAGATGCCAAATCGGTGGGTTGTGACGGTGCCCTGAAGAGGTCAGCTTGCCCATTGACGGATGGCCAACTGGCGCAGCTTCGCCAGTGGTTTACGCAGCAAAAACCCCGGCGAGGGTCGCAGGCCATTGGCGGCGAAGGCGTGCAGAATCTCACGATTGCCGCGCACTATGCCCCGGATCGTGTTGGCCCGCCCACCCACCCGCATATGCACCAGCGGGCGCTGAATGTACCCCATGCGAATTCTATTCTTCTCGATCAGACGCAGCATCAATTCAAAGTCACCGGCAATTCGATAGAGCGGGTCGAAGCAGCCGTACTCTTCCAATAGTCGCCGTCGGCAGAAGAACGTGGGATGGGGCGGAACCCACCCGAGACGAAAAGAACCGGGCAGATACTCCCCAGCCTTCCAGTAACGGGTGACCTTGGCTGGATCATCCCGCCGTACGTAGACCAGGTCGCCGTATACGGCGTCGAGCTCCATAGCCTCCATCGTGGCTGCCACATCGGAGAGAACATGAGCGTCGGCGTAAATATCGTCCGCATTCAGAAAGCCGATGACGTCACCCGTGACCATCTGGATGCCTTTGTTCATGGCATCATAGATGCCGTCATCCGGCTCGGAAATGAGCCTGGCTATAAAGCTGCTGTATTTGGAGAGGATGTCAAGTGTCCCATCCGTCGATCCCCCATCAACGACGATGTGCTCGGCGTCCGCATAGTCCTGACCGAGAATGCTGTGAAGCGTATCGACAATCGTGTCGGCGCTGTTGAAGCAGACCGTCACAACCGAGACTTTGATCCGGGGTGCGTCTGATTGCCCGGGGCGATGCCGCCTGTGCTGCCTTTGGTACATATCGGCTTCACGGCTATCGGCATGGCTTGTTCTCTCAGGAAACGGCATTGTTGAAGCTCCAGCGCAGTCCACCAAGTCGTCACACCAATCCGGACCAGTAGTGCACTGACCGAGCTCGTTTCAGTAGCATCGGGTACCGGATATGCCACGGAAAGCAGAGATTGCCAAAGACCTGCTGAGCCTCCACGTGAAAGCCTGCGAGTCCCAATAGACGTTTCAGCAAGCGATCTGAAAGATAGCATACCCCTGTCCCGGCGGTGTTTGAACCCATTCGACGAGTCAGAGGTGCAAGGAGCCGCGATGATGTGGTGTAGTACAGTAGCCGGCCGGAAAGCCGATCGGAGAATCGACCATCCCAGATATTCTCAATGACCGACAGTCGTCCGTGCGGCTTGAGAATGGCGGCACACTGGCACAGGACCTCCTGGATCAACCGAATGGTTTCGGCATAACTGTCGCCGACCAGATGATGCAGCAGGCGGTGTACGAAGATCACATCAAAGGAATGGGGCCGAAAAGACTCCGCGAGATGGGAGGCATCGACGCGCAAGACGGTCTTGCGAGGGTGCGATTGATTTCGGGATAACAGAAGCTCGGAACTGTCACCCACCACGATCTGACACGACGGATAGCGAGCAAGTAGGACATCGCCAAACCGGCCGGGTCCACCTCCAAGATCAAGCAATCGTGACTCAATAGGATCCGTTACATGCGGGGAAAGGAGATCGGCAATCTCATCGATCTGCATCCACCGCTCGAACTGCGTCTGATCCCACTCCGATAGATCGAAGGCGGCCACCTGGCTGTTCTGGAGAGGCCTCAACACGATTGTATCTTCCCTGAAGTCAGAAGCGGGACAGCATCTGTGACTAGATCTCATGGTTTCGATGGCGGAATGTCGGCGACAGGCACGCGGTTTCGTCCGCTGCATCCTATGGCTTCCTCCAGACTCTCGACGATTCCGCGAATATGTCTTGCAGGGCTATGAAGTTCTTCAGCTCTCGCCATGTTCGCGCGGCCAATTCGCGTCAGATCCGCAGGATGATCCCAGAACCACTTGATGGCTCTGCCAATCATCTCAGGGTTCCCCGCGGGGACGACTCTGCCCGTAATACTGTCGACTACGATATCGGCTAATCCGCCACAGCGCGTAGAGATTAACGCGCAGCCCATTCGCATGGCTTCGATCGCCACAAGCGGTTGGCCTTCCATCGGGTTATAGATGGGTAGCAACAGAGCATCTGTCTCCGCGAGGAGTTGCCACTTCTGCAGTCCAGTCACTGCACCAATCCTGATTACATGACCGGCAATCCCGAGGGAATGCACCATGCGGAAATACCTTTCTTCGAGCATCTGAGCTGGTTCATTCTCGTGCTCCAACTCCGGCAGTTTCGCGATCGCACCATCGTGATCCATGAATTGGCCGGCAAACCGAAACTCCAGGTCTACACCTTCTCGGACTGCCCAGGCGACACCTTCTAGAGCATCGTATAGCCCTTTGCTGGGCAGGACGTTCGATACAAACGCAATCTTCAGAGGTTCGTGCCTCTGGCGTTGTGGACGGCGAGGTGGTAGCGTGCATTCCCCGGCCAACCAAGTGTTGGACACGACCCGAACGCGATCCGCCGGAAGCAGCCCATTAAACTGCGGTCGCAAGCTCTCGCCCAGAACGATGCCAAGAGTGATATGCCGGTAGGCCCAATGGATCAGCCGCTTGCCAAAGCCACCGAGGCTCTGATAGAAAACAGCCAAATCGCCCCCGTGAAGGTGCACCACAACAGACGTGCCACACACACGGGCAAGCGCGAGAACAATGCAGTCCTTGATACATCCAAGCTTGCTGCGGGTAATGGTCAGGTAGATTGTTGAGGGTCTGCGCGAAAGAAAAGCCCACACGTACTGGGAGAGAGAGAAGCCCGTGGACAATACTCGACGCATGCCACTCTTGTTAACGTTGTTCGTGTTGACATGGAAGACATTGTAGCGGTCGCGTAACTCCGACGAATCAAGGAGGACTCGCATCGCAATTGCTTGGCCAAATACCGGGGGCGGCACCGGGCCAACAAACAAGATAGTCGGGCGACAGTTCTTCGTCATAGGACTTACACAAACGAAATGCCTGTCATATGAGGTTGCCACTTGCGATCTTGGTCGCGTTCAGATCCCAGTGGAAAACCTGCCCATGCCTTCTGAGACAGTAACTCGCGTTGCTTTGGTTACCCGATCCGGCAGTTAAATCAAGCACATTACCTCCTCGTCATCCCGAAGTCCCGATACATCAATGTGAAGGGTTATCGACACGGGGCGTCCTCTCCGCATGCTTGGGCAAGAACTAGCAATGTTTCCCCGCCAAGAGCGCGCACGCCCAAGTCCTTGTTGATCGCGAAGAGCACTCGCCTTGGGATTGCAGCAAGACGTGTTTTCAACGATCGGGTAGGTGAATTCAACGATGCGCCGGTGTAGCGGCATTCCATCACCCTGTAGCCGCAGTCTTTTAGCGTCGCCAGCGCCGTATCCTTCGTGTAGTAGTGTATGTGCCCGGCAATCGACCGTGCAGCCATCAATCGGCCACGCAGAATGGCGCTCGCACTAAGATCGAGAGGGATGTGAAATACAAAGTGAGAGGCGAATGCTCGAGACTTCTCCAAGAAGGTGAAAGGGTCCCTAACATGTTCGAACACATCCAACATCAATAGTACATCATAGTGAATCTGATTGAGTACGAGAAAATCGCCGAGTTGGAAATGCATCCCCTTTGGGAGGTTCTTGTGGCCTTCCCAGAACGTTGCTGCCTGAGGCGAGATGTCATAGCCATAGTATTCGGCCTGTGGAATATGACGATGCAGGTGAACCAGCACGTCGCCTGCACCACAGCCCACCTCGCAGATCGATGTAGGCCTTATCTGGAAATCCGCTAACAAGCGATGCACTCGTTCGGCCTTCCAGGGCGCATCCTGACGATCCCAGTCAGGATTGGCCGCAAGATAAGAACCATCTATATACCGCTCTTCTATGAGCCCCATGTGCTGTCGCTCCAAGGCACATCTTCACAGCCGGATGTAGGAATCGCATGGCAAGACTCGGCATTCCTCCGGCCAGCACTTAGAGACATAACGTCGTGCACTACCGCAAGGGGACTCGCCTCACCACCGGTCGTCTTGAGGAGCATGCAGGTAATGCCACGCATATGCGGCCTCCTTCATTCAACCTGGCAGCAGAATGAGTCTCCATCAACGCAAATCCATTCATCTGCCAGTCGCAGCGCAAGATTCATCCACAAGAACCTGTCTCTGACAACTTGATAGACGCATCTGGCTTTCAGCGTTGCGCTGGCTATCCTCGATACAGCTGGTCTGCCAGCTGATTGAAGTGATGCATGAAGCCCGTGCCTGATGCCTGCCCGTTGCCCCTGAATGCCCAAATACGATTCCCGCTCAAGTCGTGTAGTAAGCCAGCTTATGAATCCATTCCATTCATCATTTCTCTTGGTTCGCGACGGGTCAGAGGCTTCCCTGAGCCTAAGGAAGTGGCATACTCTCGCCGCCATAGCCATAATCAGTTGAGTCGGATGGACACTATCACAGGAGATATTCGAAGCATGTTTTCTTATCTCCACGAGGGGATCCTGTAGGCAGGCAATTTCTCTGGTTTCACCTAGTGTGAGCCAAAGATCGTAATCCTGCGCGCGAATGAATCGCGGATTGTATCCGCCAGATGCAATGACTGCTGCCTTGTGAAACAGAGCAGATGAGTGTGGGAATGGAGAGCATCCTGACTCCATGTGACGCATAAGACCATGATGCTCCCGAGGATATCGGTACGCGCGGCTCAGTCGTCCGCACTCATTAATGAGAAAGCAGCCGGTCCCAAGCAGGACAACAGAGTCGTTCTCCTGGACGAATGCTATCTGCCTCGCGAGGCGGTCGGGCAGTGCGATATCATCCGCGTCGAGTCTGGCAATCCACTCCCCCCGCGCCATTCGCATACCCGCATTGAGGGAATCAGCAAGACCCGTATTCTCCTTTTCAACGAGCACGATCCGGTCATCTTCCGCTGCGTATCTGCGAAGTACATCGGATGTACCGTCCGTTGAACCATCGTTGACGACGATGAATTCGTAATCCCGATAACTCTGCGCCAAAAGACTCTCTACCGCCTCAGACAGATAGCGGGAGGCGTTGTAACACGACATCAACACGGTGACGGTAGGCATAGTCGGTCAGTCAGGTGGAGTGGCCACCTTTGTGTCCGAGGGTAGGCATGGCTTCATCGGGTCGAGGGCCGGGCAACCAGCCACATTTGTGGAGATATTCGGCCATGATTGTCGCCATTTTGGTCTCGATCTGAATGCGCCCATCTCGTTTCTTCCACACTCCGTCGGAGCCTCTGACGTAGTAGAATAGACCCTTGTCTGCCGTAGTCAGACCAAAGTGAATGGCTTGATACTCAAACAGGTAACATTCCCTGCCATCGTATCCAATATCCAGCGACGCCCACGGCAAGTCCAGTGCATCGAGCGTCTCCCGTGCAAAATCCAGGACCGGAACAGGCACATCGGAAAAAGAGAACCTGCCGCTGCCACTCGCACGAAAATCGGCCGGCCGATTCTCCCGGTACAATCCGCATGCCGTGTCCCCCCAGATCAGTATCTTCCAGTCGCCTGTCAAGCCCGGGATCAACTCCTGAAACATCAGGATCCCAAGAACGGGTCTGGGCTTGACGATTCGCTGGATGACTCGCGAAGGAAAGGATCTGCCTTTGCGCAGAACTCGGTCGACCATGTGCTTGTCAACAAACCGCCGGCCTTCGTCGATGCTTCGAATGAGGCGCACACCGCGTGAGGCAAAGCCCTCGACGGACTTCCCCACCAGCGGAAATGCGGCGGTGTGGAGGTACTCATACGCCTGTTGTCTATTGCCAAAGACCACACTATGGGGCACCTTGATGTCTGTCATCCGCAGCCTGAAAGCCTGGACCGCCTTGTCTTCATGTGCCAACATGTGCACAAAGGCCGGAAACAGATGGACCCCGGAGAAATGCAGAGTGGCGACGATATCTTGCAGGTATTGCCTGTAGCGAGGCTGCTGGCTGCTGGTGTACAATGCGGCCACGTGTTCTTGATCCCGTACAGCACGGAAATCCAACTGGTGGGCGCCGACGACATGCACGTCCGCACCGGCGCGCTCCAGAACTTCCTTGATCCTTTCGAGATCATAGCCATTGCAGGGATCAATTCTCTGTGGGATGAGGCCCTGGAAATCGGTTATCAGCAACACCAACGGCTTTTCTTGAACTGACTTCATAACTACATCACACCTGAATCCATTCCGCCGGAATACCTCCGTCGAAACCCCAGGAAGGGATGCCCGATTGAACAATGCCGCGAGCCACAACGACTCTTTGGCCCTGCGATGAAGCCACCCCCGAAGAACCGATCACGGCCTCACACCTGCCAGCTCGCCAATTATTACACTCCTATTGCCTTCGTATCTGGTATCTATCTGAAAATGCTTGGCATCCTCCGAAATACCAGGGTGCATATCGCACCGACATGCTTTGCTGTAAACCACTGGATGGCTCAATGTCAGGAGGTCCCTCCGCACCCTGGAGTCCATGTTCATGACGAACAACGAATGCAACCCCGTGTGCAGGGATGGATACGAATCACCCAGAATCGTATGGTCATCAAGAAACGTGGGATGGGTATCGTGTCTCGCAGGAACCACAAGCGTAGTCACTGCGTCCCTGATATCCAAGAGGTAGAAGCCAGGCACCGAGTCCATGATTCCCCAGAACAATACCCTATCGGCGTCGCGCCAAGTGCAATGGCTTATGACCTGCTGGGGCACCAGCAGGCGGAGTTTGCCTTCACGAAAAGAATACAAGAGGAGATTGTCGATCCTCTGTCCCGAATCATAGAAACGGTATATGAATACGAAATGCTCACCCCGCGGAGAAACAAGAACGTGATTGATATGCTCCTTCTTCAATCCCTGGCGTCCCAACACTCTCTTCACATCTTCCACGTTGAACAAGGCATCGACCGCGCCGGTGGCAAAGGAATACCGCTTAACCTCCCTGTCGCTGGCTGTCTCCGGGAGTCCCGGATAACCATATTCTGTGTGCCGACTCAACGCATAGTAGTCCAACGAAAGAACATATTCATCCCGATAAAGGGCATTCAGGTTCACTGGAAGTACAGTACGATCCGCATCTTTGACGCTGCGGAGTACTGCCAGCACTTTGCCTTTGGTGGGGTGGTAATCGTTGTAAATGACGTGGTCTGCATCCACCCACTGGAGTCTGCATCCCTGTTGCCAGTTCCACGTCCGAGTCGAATCGAGCGTTCGATGGGTTTGGGCATTACGGTCATGTAGGACAATGTCCGTTCGATGCCGCATGCTCGGCCGCCTACTTGCCGACAGCGAATTGCAGTGCAGTATTAGCATCGCCGGATCGCCCGGTCTAAAAGGTGCCACGTCATAGTATCCAACAAAGGTATTCCTGTAACCTTCAATTCGGATTACGTTGAGTTTCAGTCCTGCTACATTGCGCAGTAGGGAATTGGGCCATAGAACTTCTCGGCACTGTCTGCTCACTTTGCAGGCGGTAACCGCACAGGGAACAAGACGCGGAAACATAGCGATAACTTTCCTGAGAAAGCCGGGGCTATCCATGTATTGCACAGCCTGCATTCAACTGGTCTTTCGTACAACTCCACATGCCTCACACCGTGCATTCGCGTTGGAGGCCACCACGTCTGCTGCTTCCGCATGGCAATGCGAGCCAACCCTCCGGAATCAGCCCCTGAAAACCCCACATCGTTATTCCCGACACGCGGTCAGACGGCGCAATCACCACCTTCGGTGTGGATTCAGCCAGCCAAGCCCCCCACCAACTGAACGTGCTGTTGGCGATGATGAAGTGCTTGCACTGGCTCATCAGCCATAGGTCCGCATACGCATTCTCATCCCCGCGATTTTGGTCCACGCAGGTGGACCGATTCTCCGGCAGGCCCAGGAGCGTCCTGGCAGAGACCGGATCATCCGAGAAGAGGAAGAAACGGGGATCGGCGACACGGCGTTCGATTTCGGCAATGGCTCGGCGATAGTAGTCCGCCGAGGCATTATGCGCAGCACCCTCGCAACCGGGCGGATCGAACCAGCGGACGTGCACCGCGACCGCGCTGCACTCGGCAATTCGCTGGGCCATCTCACGATTGCGGTCGTCCTGCGGGGGGACGATCTGGAGGTCCTCTCGAATCACCGGCTCGACGTCCTTGAAATAGCCCTCGCTTTGCCAGCACCCGTCCAAATACACGGTTCCACGGACCTGAATCGAAAGGAGTCTCGCGTCGAAGTCGATGCCCTGTCTTTCAATGTAGCGACGTAGCTCAAACGGGCGCCGCCGGGCCACAAACTTGGCCAGGCCTCGTCTATACCGTCCAAAGGGCTCCATGCGCTCGCGTGGCGTCGCCTTCCTTGCGGAAATCTGAAACCGGTCCAGCGCGTACCGACGCCGATACGTCAGATCACGGGCAAAACCCGTAATATCATCGATCACCAGTTCCGCGTGATTAACCAGCGCCAGTCGTCGGGCCGCCGCATAACAGAACAGTTGATTCCCGAGGCCACCTCTGACCCGGAGAATAAGCTTTCTACCCAGCATAAACATATCTCGAATTGCGTAGCGGGCCCTCGCTCCCAAGATGGGTTCTCCGGTCGCATAGGACGCGCGATACCCAATACCAGCTTGCTGCATAAATGCCATAGTACAGAGGTTGACAAGAGAAATATATCACGCCGGTTCGGAACAAAGCGTGTGTGCCAGCGAGGAAGAATAGGAAGATCAAGATTCCAAAGAAATTCCTCAGCCTGAGGAGTTTGTTGATTAGGATGGTGTAGCCTATGAGGAGAAAGGGGTACACTATTCTTATCCACTGACTTTTTGTGCTGTATACCTCGCAGAGCAACGACCCTCCCAAGCCAAACCACAGTTTGCCAGCGTCTTCGCAGAGGATCCAAGAAAAATTAGGGTTGCCTCCCATCACAGCACGCATAAGCATCGGAGTGAATACCGCCCCAACAGAGTACACGAGAAGCGATGGAACATCGACAGACCGGCTGGATTCGAGGATGGTGTAACCTGCTTCAGCGGACAGCAGGAACTCCCCAGGTACAGCTAACAGGTTCTCGAATTGTATCCCTCGACGCCACGTGGCGCGAACAGGGCCTATCGCCACCAAGATGAGCGTAACAATAAG
The DNA here is from genome assembly GCA_964579055.1 of uncultured Pirellulales bacterium. Taxonomy (GTDB): domain Bacteria; phylum Planctomycetota; class Phycisphaerae; order Sedimentisphaerales; family Anaerobacaceae; genus Anaerobaca. The sequence continues at coordinate 63,185 of CAZOFX010000017.1, read as the reverse complement.
AACAAGACTCAAATACACCTTCTGTTTCAGTATTATCCTCACCCCTATCGTCAGCAAGAGCGCGGAATACAGGAACTCCCTGGCCGCTGTAGCCAGGTTAAACAAGACAAAAGGAAGAAGCAGCAAGAGATACTTCGATGAGTGTTTCTTCAGGCACAGATAGATACTCAATGACGCTGTCACATAAAAGATAAACGGTATTTTGTGGGCAAGGTATATTGGCTTCGCGAACTCGCTCGCAAGCACCCGATTCGACCATAATACCTTGACGCTAGGGAAATGCACAACGTAGATTACTCCGAGATATAGGACTATCACGCTATACATCGCATAAATCACAGTCTCTCTTATCGGGATCAGAATCGGCTGTCTCTCTGGCGTCTCCTTTGCACGAGGGTTCGTTCCGTGCAAAGTCCACCGCCATCCGCTGCGCCTTCCAGCATGAGCCCAAAGACCCTTTGCCACATAGTAGAGACTGATGACAGCTACGAAATAGACAGAGTATCGAGCAGAATATAGAATCGTCTGGAATGATGCCTTCAGCACTGTCTGCCGCGTTTCTATATGAACGTAGGTAGGAAGTGCAATATATAGGAGGGACAGCAGGACCACATAAGTACTGCTGTCCAAGAGGAAGTGTTCCCGATCCTTAAGGTACCGAGCAACCATCGTTAAGAGCACGGCTGAAGAACATATCAAGATGGCTGCTTTCAAGTGGGACTCTGACAGCATACTATAGATCCGCCTTCAACACCCGAGTGACGCGCGATATCATGTTCCGAAATGCGACCAACGCCAGGGTGAAGCTCATGTACATCAAACATGAATGCACAGTTTCCGCTTGGGAAACGGGCCCAAACACCTGCAAGAAAGGAACAAACAGCACTAACGCTATGAGCCCACTCATTCCAATCATGGACGGCTTGCGACGATGGACAAGATATGCTTCTTCCATTTCCGGATGTCCAACCGGGCGGCATTGCCACCGCTGGCGTGCCTCTCATGTACCATTTCGAAACCAATTGTTGTCTACGAGATGCTGAAGAACTCGCGACAAGGCCTCCTCCGCGGGCGCCTCTGTCGTGTTGACTTCCCAATAGGGAATCGCATAGCGTGCCAATTGCCCACGGTATAACTCGATCGTGGTGCGTACCTGCTCGGGGGTCAGCTCGGGTTTTCGCCGGTGAATCGCCTCGGGATCTCCGACGCACAAGAAGGCAAAGCGGGGACGTGGGAACATCCTGATGAACAGCAGTTCATTCCACCGGGTCGGCTTGCGGAAATACATGTCGCACGCATACCGGTCGAAGATCACCACACCATTGCGGCTCCAGAACAGCATATGCCGGAGAACCCGCTCCATGTAATCGCAATAGCACGTCAGTTGCCAGCAGACGCGTGCCATGAATCCGATGGGTCCGGTCTTGCTGAACCGCTGACGAAGGGCATCGAAGAAGCGCATGGCCACCCGGAAGACGGCTCGCATTTCCGACTCCCGCGCCGGGCCCATGTATTGCCGGCGGATGGCAGGCCAGCGCAACCGACCCAAGGGTTCGGTCAGAGTGCTCTTTCCAGAACCATCGGGTCCGACAAAGACGATAGGACGAGGACCCCTCAGTAAGCGCCGCAGCCGGCGAGAGCCACCGGCCACGAGGGACAGCAGCGGCCAGCGAGAATGCCCCATGCCAAACGACCGCCGAATGGCCCAAACGGCCGCTCGCTCACTTGCTGTCCCCTCTTGAAAGGCCTTTGCCCAGCGCAGGTATTCGTCGAGGGGCAATGGTAGAAACGAGTATCGTTCCCTGTACGAAGCGATGGGAACCGAGCCAATCTCAGAGAGGGCCGCGCTGTATTTCGATTTCAGGCGGTGTTTCTCCAGCGTCATATGGAAGACCAGAAGAATGGCCTCATCGACAGGATCAAGACAGGGAATCCGACCGATCGACAAACGACTGTGTTCCAGCAGAGACTCAACAAACGCACGCGGCGCTTCGAGCGGTCCAAAGAGCAGCGTATGCTGGACATCAAGATGTATCCATTGTTCACAGGCATAGTCATAGCGCAGGTACTTCCGGCCCGAAGTATGGACCGAATATCGAGTGTAACCAAGCGAGAGCAGAGTCTTTTCAGCGTGGTCTGCATCGTGCACAAGAATGTCGATGTCACCCGCCTCCTCCCAACGCGGAGGGCGGCGAAGCACGGCAAATCGGAGGCCTTTGCCCGCCAACTCACGCAACGCCTGCTCCGGAGGTGACAGGGTCGCTACTCGGCGTTCTTTGCACTCGGACGCCATACAGGTCCGCATCTTGGCCCTCTCGCCATCCGTTTCGATGAAATCGTTGCTCGTCAGGTGCTTGCCAATCGGGCTGCAATTCGTTGCCCCAGAGACGACTTGGCTCGTAGCGTACCCACCAGGACTGCCTCCTCGCCCAGTGCCGCCAGAACAGCAAGACGGTGAAACCCATCCGCGACATCCCACCTTGCCGGCGGCCAGGGTCTGCGCCAGTTGCGAAAGACCAATATGGGACGTCCTATGCTATCGTATCCATTTGTCTTTATCGACTCGATCAATTCCCCAAACGCGGCCGCTGTACAGGCTCTGGGATTCAGCGATGCATAGTGCTCGTAGTCTTGGTACCCCCCGACAGGTGAGATGACCCGGCCTGTCAGTATCCTCAGCGCAAACGCATAGTGCGGTGTTTCGGTGACGGGGACGTAGACCGCTCTGCCCCCCGTGGGGGGCAGCAGGCCAACGTACAGACGGCGCATAGGCACCAAACGATAGTCGCGGAACTGAAATCTGTCGGCTAAGAAGGCCGGCATCACCTCGGCAGATTCGGCTTGTCCGGTGCCCGACGATCGTACAAAGCTTGACTCCGTGACTATCTCTCCTCCAGTGCGCGGGGAAAACGCCCCTGCGGCACGTAGATCGTATTGGTGAAGTCTTTCCAAATCACCTTGTAGGCGGCCTCGTCGAAGTAGCGGACGATGCTCTTGCATTCCTCACGGATGCCGAAGTAGTCGTCGTTCTGGTCGTGCAGCTCGATAACAACCATTTGCGGGCGCCATTTGACTAAGTCAAAGACCTTGAGCACGTTCCATTCGAACCCTTCTACGTCGACCACAAGCAATTCGAATCCGGGGGAAATATCGTTCTCGGTGAGCAGTCTCTCAAGCGTCGTCATCGGCACAGTGCAGACCGTGTCTTTCGCGAAGCTGCCGCTCGCCCACGTCAGCCTCGAGAAATTCGACTTCATGTCCGCCCTTGCGGTGGACAGCGGGCCGCCTACGTGAAGAGTCAACGAGCCATCCCGATCGCCAACCGCTGTGTTCAAGACTGTGACGTGTCGGTTCGCGGCATGCCGAGTTCGACACTTTCGGTGAAAATCGGGCACGGGCTCCACATACACGCCCCGCCAGCCGATATCAGCCAAACCACTGGTGTTGCTCACGTATTCGCCGTCGAAGGCGCCGATCTCGACGAAGGTGCCGTCGTTTATTCGGCCAAAGTACTGTTCATAAATCAGCGGGAGTTTGGGGATCTGGCATGTAGGCGATAGCGGATAGAAGCGTCTCTCTCTGCTGGAGGAACGAAGAAACCTCCGCTTCAGTTGGCATAACATGGGTTCACTCCTCTTTCTTCAACCGTACGGCGATGCGTCTGAATAGCAAGGCTATCCAGAGCAAAGAGACCAGCGCATACACGACGTTGGCGAGTACGACGCCCGGCACTCCGAGCAGCGCCGCTCCTACAATGTTCCCGGATAAGCCAAGGGTCTCTGAGACAACTCTGGGCACGATCAGGTCCTTCACCCGTAGCCGGGCCTGGAACAACGTGGTGATGAACCTCGCGGCTGCTCCAAGACCGCCCGCGAGAATCAGGCCCGGCAACAGAAAAGAGACGCTTCGGTATTCCTCGGCCACCAGAAGAGCAAACAACTGTCGATGAAGAAGAGCTGCGGTGCCCGTAGCCAGAAGCGTTGTAATAATGGCGCCCCACATCAATTTGGCTCCGAGCCCGTGGACCCCTTGAATTCGCGTTGGGTCTGAAGCATCTCCTATTCGCTGGAAGTAAATAGGGGCGAGGAAACTGGTGGCCAGTTGCGTAAACAACGTAAGTGGATAGTATCCGAGCTGATACAATACTGCGTAGAGTCCAACCTCTCGTGTCGTGCAGAATATCTGTAGCCCCCAGCGACCGGAAGCCAGTCTTGCCCACTCGAGAAATGCCCATGTGATAAAAGGCCAAGCATAGGAGAGCATTGCCGTTCTCCACCGGTCCTGATCCAGCGCTTGGGCTCTGGCCCGCGCCTGGTCTTGCGACCACAGAGTGCAATGAAAGAACCGTTTCTGCGAGGCGAGCACCAGCAGGATGGCGGCAACATATCCAACCATGGCAGTTGTACTGCTGGCTCCGAGCCACAACACCATGCCGGCAGCCAATAGAAACCGCGCACAGGATGCCATGGCCTGATGCAGAGCAACGACTGCACGTTGACGCGCGGCGTTCTGCATGCCGTTGAGCACAGAGTTGTACCCCGACACGAGGCCAAAAGACGCCGCCGCCACAACCAAGCCGACCCATGCTGCGTGTCCGGTCGCTACGAGCCCCAGACACGCAACCAGGGTAAACAAGACAATGCCTCCGGTTGCCCGCCGCAGCAGACTCCTCACAGCGGCGAGATAACTCCGCGACGCGCCCGCCTCTATCGCTGGCGAAAAGAAACGAGTCGCGCCGTTGCTCAATGGTCCAAGGACTGTTTGGGTGACGAGGGTCGCCATGGTCATCCCCAGAGCCAACTCGCCGTATGCCTGCGGCGTCAGAATCCCCGTGAGAATGCGAACGCCGACAACCGCCCCGAGGACAGTGGCGGCCTGTCCCAGGCCGATCCAGAGGAACTCCCGGCTGAGGCGTCGGAATCGGCTGGAGGCCAGCACACCCAGCCGCGGCCATCTCCAATCGCTCGATGCAGCCGTTTCATTCAATGCAGAGGCTCGCTTGGCCCTGGCGGCCGTTATCAGTCCAGAGATTGGCTGTAGCATCCATTCTCATCATGGAATGGGGCAATATTTCGGTCAGAATCCCACACAAAACGCATCTCTGGTCGAAAAACGCCGTTCTGTCCATTTCAGATGCCGCATATGAAGCCTGATCTGCCGCATATGAAGCCTGATCTGCTGCATTTGAAGCGTCATCTGTCGTATTCACAGCTTCGTCCACGGCATTCGAAGCTTGGTCCATGGCATTTGAGGCTTCGTCCATGACATTCGGAACTTCGTCCGGCCTATTTGACGCTTCATATGGCCCGTTTGAAGCTTGATATGGCCTACCTGAAGCTTGATCCAGAGCGTTTGAAGCTTCGTGTGGTTCATATCGAGCCTGATCCGGAGCATACTACGCGTTATCCGTCGCAGATGAAGTGGCGGATCGCCCGATCCAAACCCTCGCCGAGCTGCCCCAAGCCATTGCCGCAGCCGTGCCGGTCTCCTGGCCCGCCGCGCACCGATTTGGCCGGCAGATCGCGGCTGAGATGCTGTGAATCAAACAGTATGTCAGAGGTGAGTCTTCTCACTCCATCTCGCCGATCATCCCAATCAAGATGAGCCCCAGCAGGCCGGGCTGGATGCATGCCTGCGTGTCTCTCTGAATCACCACGGTACGCCGGACAGAACGCAATCGGCTCTCTTGTCCCAGGTGTGGTGTTCGCGAAAGGCCTGGTAGGCCGCCTCGGCCAGTGCGCTTCGATATGGCCGGCTCTCACACCGCTTGATGGCACTCACCCATTGGTCGGTGTCGTCCGGCGGCACCAGCACGGCCATTCGCTCATCCAGCACCTCGCGCAGCACCGGCAAGTCGGATGAGATAATGGCCTTGCGGGACGCCATGTACTCGAAGAGCTTCAGGGGAGACATATAACCCGCAATGTCCTCGTGACTGTGCGGAACGATCACACTCCGCTGCGCGGGCATCAGCAGGACATCGAATCGCTCCCGGGCCTGATCGAGCAGCGCCGGCTCCAGAAACCCGTGAAATCGCAGATTGGCCGGAGCCTGCCCTCTCCAATGGGCAATATCGGCATCCCTACCCCCGACGATGTGAAAATCATACTGAGGCAATCGCCTGGCGCATTCGACGATGATCTCGGCTCCCTTGCCCGGATACAGGTGGCCCGTATAGCCGATCTGGAGCGTATCGCGGCACGGCGGCCAGGACAGATTCGCGTTCGACGACTCGCTCGGCACGGCCGCCGCATCGTGGCACACGACAGTCCTGTCCGCAATGTCGAACCTGGCAACATAGAAATCTGCCAGCGCCTGTGAGATAACGACTAGCCGCAGCAAGCGATGCCTTCGAAAGAGGCTTGTTTCCAGATGGCGGATCAGTGGATTGTAAGGCGACGAATGGGCCTCGTAGATCACTCGGAAACCCATCCGAATCGCCAGGGATGCGCCGTAGATGTCCCGCGCATAGATCAGGACCTCGCTGCGATCATGCCGTCGAAGGCGGGCGTAGAGCGCAGGCAAGACAAGAATGTTCGACCCCTTGACTGCCCGACAGGGAATCAACGACAGTTGGAAACACTTTCGTACACCGTAGTAATCATAGACGTCTTCGACCGGACGACGCTCAGGCTGCTTGCCTACCAGGGTGACATCATGCCCGTTCCTGCCAAACGCCTCGCACATCCGCATCACCTGGATGCTCCTGGCATCGCGTGAGGGAACGGCGGAGCCGGACAGGTGAACGACCCTCATATCGGCCGCAACTCCCGGGCCTTCAGGTTAACCTCCAGCGAGGCCAACAGGGTCAGGGCGTCCGCATGGTTGGCCCGCCGCTTCTGGTGACGATCCCAGACGGCGTCGATGTCGATCCAATCCACGATCCGCCGCTTCTTGAGGTCTTGGACGTTCTCGTAGACCACCGTCTTCAGGTCCGCCCGCTCGCGAAGGCTCCGATCGAAATCGATGTACTTGGCGCCCGGCGACACCGCCCAATCCATCCGAGGCAGGAGGCGTTTCGCAGCCGCACGCGCCCGCAGGATGGTCCTGCGCAGGCAGCGCCGCCATCGGGGTGCGGCCAGGGGCAGGCCAAGGCTGTTCTTGGCAGGCAGCGCAAAGAGCCTTGGATAAGCCGACCTCAGAATCTCCTTGTATAGCAACTGCTTCTCACGGTATCGCCGGGGCGCTGCCAGGATGAAATTCACCCACGCGGGAAGCAGGAACGGCGTGCGATACTCATATCCCCGTAGCAGGAGAATGGACTTGATGTAGCGCGCCTGCCGCACGCCAAAATCGAGCTGGTCGTCATAACTCAAGGTATCACAATCGTACGGCGGAGCATCCGGAAGACCATCCTCAGGCCTGAAGTGCGGAGGACTGAGATCGATGGAGCGAGGGAACCGATTCCCCGACGCGAAGCGAGATACGGCCTCATTCCAGGATGAACTGCGGTACGCAGGAAGATGCGCCCCGCTGAGGACCCCACTCATCCAGCCGCTCCAATACACACACTCGCGGCCAAACCGGACTCGCATCTGGTGAAACAGGTATGGCTCGAACAGCGCGATGGGGCGCTCGCACTCGCCCGCGAAGCGAACGAGCGACTCGGTATCCCACGGCACGCCCGACAGGTCGATCTGCGTATGGGCGACACCGGCTTCTTTCGCGACCATCGGCCCGATGTCGAAATCCCACGTGCCCGGCACTCCAAACGTCACAGTCTGTATCCGGGGAGAATCGACATAGGGAAGCAGTCCGCCCAGAATAGCGCGGGAGTCCATCCCACCGCTGATCGGTATCACGTGCGTCGCGGCGCTCGGATGGGAATCCAGCAGGGCCCTGTACACAGCAGACAGCCGGCTCACACCTTCGCGGACCGACTCCTTCAAGGACACACCGTGCTCTGCCCGCCGTGCGTCGCGGCTGGGCGGCTCCAGACAGATCGGCAGTTCGATCCGGCCTCCTGTGACATAGCCGTAATACAGGAACCGGCAGATGGAATGAACGCCCTCCAGCGTCACCGCCTCGTGTGCAAGGTCGCTCTCTACCATTTCTGTACGATGATGAAGAACAGATAGTCGATATCGTTGCCTCTTTTGGGAGCGTCCAGGATCTGGCGGACACCATACGCACCCTTGCCCCACGTGACGATCAGATAGGGCATCATGGCGACGTCCGCTCCGAACGGATCCAACTGGTTGACAGACGACACGCCGTGCCTGGAACTGTGCTCCAAGATGCACAGGCCGCCCTTCTTCAGGCAGCTCATCCAGGCATTGAGGCATTTCTCCGGATCGTAGCTGTGATCGAATGCGTTGGAGTAGACGAAGTCGGCTGCCCCCACCCACTCCGGCTTGACTTCATGAAAATCCCACTGAATCGTGTACGCGAACTGACTTGCCGTGTCGGATATCTCTGTCCCGAGAACCTCACAATTCAGGTGTTTTCTGAACCACGCCTGCTCCAGACCGCGCCGGGTTCCATGGCACAACCCGAAGTCCGGAGGTCCCACCACACGCTCGATGTACCGGGACAGAAAGGTGATGTTCTCCTCGATGACCCAGACCCTGTCTTCCTTGCGAGTGTTGCCCTCGATCTGAATCCGTTTGTATTTCTCATAGTCGAAGGTGCCATCCGCCCTTTGATACGTGTAGAGGGTATAGCCGGACCTTTGCTGTCGGGCCGGATCGATCGCACGGATCTCATAGCCGAGTCTGGCCAACGCCCTCTTGACACTTCCGAATAGTGCTCTGGCCATCCTGCTACGTGCTCTCGCGTTGTCTCTCTGCATGCTTCCGTGGGCGCACACCCTGCACGCAGGATCGCACTGCCCGTCCTGCCTGTCCAGACAGGGGGGGCAGGTCGTCACTGAGTGGGGCAGACTGCCCGGCGGAAGGACGGCCGAAGGTAGTGCGTCATGAGGATCACCCACAGAACATAATAGAGAACATAAGCCAATGCCGCCCCGGTGATGCCGAGAGACTGAACAGCGGGAAACAGGATGACAAGATAGAGAATCGTGGCCGCGGTCTGCGCCTTGAAGGAGTTCCGTGGCAATCCGATAGCGAGCATCGCCGGCTGCAACGCGAAGGCCCACAAGGCCACCACCAACGCCAACAGATACACCACGGCCGTAACGTAGGTCTGCGAATACGCCGCCCCCACCGTCCAGGTGATCAGTCGCGATCCGAGCAGGAGGAACCCAACCCAACCGACGGTCGCCACGCCGCCAACCAGCAGTGTAGTGCGTTTGATGAGCGAGAGGAACGCCTTCCTGCGGTCTGCCGCCCACAGGCGCGCCAGCTCCGGGTAGATCGACTGGTAGAGCGGATCGAGCAATCTCGGCAGAACCTGTGAGAGCTGTTTGGCAACCTTGAACAGGCCCAGGGCCGCCGGTGTCGTCAAAGCGGCGAGGATCAACTCATCGGCCTCGCGGGACATCATGCGAATCGTGGAATTGACGTTCGTCGTCCAGACGTAATCGACGATCCCAGGGAACCTGCCTCGAATATCACCCAGGGGTTGATGGATTATGCCGGTGACATTCTGCTTGCGAAGGACCCCCAGCGAGGCGACAACCTGATACAGTTCTCCGATGACCCCGGTGATCAGATAGGTCAGGACAAAACCATTAAGGGCCTGCCTCGTCGCGAGGCACCAGGCCACGCCTGCCAGCCGGGCGACCGCGCCGAGAACCGCCGTGTAGCTGAGCAGGTCGAATCGATCGAACAGCCGCAGAACGCCGATGGGTGTGCCGCTCAGGCCAAAGAGGATCAGCACGCTGTACAGGACCAGCAGGGGCCGGACCGAGGGGTCCCAGCCCAGCAGGCCGACCACAGGGCCGGCAAGGGCCATCGCCAGAACCGTCCCCACGAAGGCGCTGGCGATATCGAGCGTGAAGCCAAACTTGACGAGTTGACGCAGGCCGCTGCGGTCGTCGGCGTGCAGGGCCTCGCTGCCGAACTTGATAATCGCCTGCCACGCGTTGAACGTCACGAGCCTTGCGATGGCCAACTGGTAGACCAGGACCAGGGCGAGAATGCCGTAGTCCTGCGGCCCCAGGGCCCTGGCCGTCAGCACGGTGGCGACCAAACCCAGAACGGCCGCGACGGCGTTGGCCGACAGCAGTTTGCCGGCGTTGATGAACAGGCGACGGAAGACGTCGTCTTCGAACCAGGCCGGAACCCGGCGGCAAATATCAGTCCAGAAGCTGGCTATGACTCCCGTTCTCGTTATCGGGCAGGACGCTGTTGAGGTCAAGATGACACACAAGACCCCTTTGGGGTCAGAAAATGGGGGCTTGCCCATCTCATTTGCCGCATCGGAAACTTGATCTGCGGGGTTCGGTCCGGACGGACTCCGTCCCCGTGGGTTGCGCCGGACCGTGCGAGACAAGAACGCAACCTTGGTCCGAACCCCAGGTGGGCATCACCTGCCGTCCGTGTACTCACCGGGGATCGGCCATCGGACAGTGGTCTTCAACCCCGGTCTACTTCGTTCCCGAGCCCACCTCAGCAGCCGGCCTTCGCTCTCTGGCGGGCGAGGGCGTCGGCGTCTCCTGTTCCAGGGAAATCGAATAGCGGCCGCCAGCGTGCCGTTCAGCGCTCTGCGGGGGCGCCTGTCCCCCAGCGCGAACTCTGACCGCCGCGGCGTATTCCCGAGCGAAGGCCACGAAGATACCGAACACAAAGGCAACAATGCCGGCCAATATGCCTTTCTTGACCGTGCCGCGCGCGACCGGCAGCTCTGGGACGATGGCTTCATCGAGCACCTGGAGCGTGGGCATGCTCTTGGCCTCTTCGATCTTGGCCAGCTCACACTCACGGACGAGCAGCTCGTAGAGCATCTCCTGGACCTGCGCCTCGTGGGCGGGGATGCTGTCGATTCGACTGAGCTTGGTCTCCACCTCCTTGAGACGACCCTCCAGAAAGACCCGCTTGCTGGTCGCCTCGCCGGTCGAGATCCTCTTGTTCTGGCGGTCCAGCTCCGCGATATAGGCATTGGCCATCGCGGCGGCTCGATTGGGATCGAAGTCGGTCACGGCGATCTTCACGACCCCCTCATCGGTGGTCTTGATGTTGGTGCTCTTCGCCAGGCGGCCGCGCGCTTTCGTACGATTGCCCACGTTCTCGTAGGCTTCCATCAGATCGAACTTGTCGATCAAGGCGTCGGTGACTTCGCGGCTCGTCAAGATGTCGACGTAGATGCTGGCGATGTTGCCGCCGTCCAGGATGTTGCGGAACATCGAACTGCCCAGTCCACCGAGGGCGCCGGCGATTGTCGACTGTTTTTGCAGCATCTGCATCGGTGGGACGATCGTCGCATTGGCCTGATAGCGGCGGGGCCTTGTCAGCATGAAGGCTGCGGTGGTCCCCATGGCGACAAAACTCAAAGCGACAATCATCCAGCGATGTCGCCAGATCACGAGCAGGTAGTCGAACAGATCGATCTCGTCCATACCGACCGGCCCGGAACCCTGCGGCGACAACGGGCCGCCTTGCTTTTGCTGCTGCTGAGCCAATGTCCTCGCCCTTTCCTTCTGGCGGTTATATGGCAAACACCACGCCGGCGGCGACGGCGATCTGGAAGACGATCTGGGTGATGTCCTTGGTGGTCTTGAGCCAGAAGTAACGATCCAGCTTCCTCGGCACGACGATGGTGTCGCCCGGGTCCAGCTCGGCGTTCTTGAGACCGCCGAACGACCATTGATTGAACTCGTTGTCCCAGAACACGAGCTTGCCGCGATTCTGCTGCCGGCTGATCACCGAGCCGTCGGCCTTGATGATGCTCAGTTGTTTGGCGTCGGCGTCCTTGGTCATTCCACCCACCCGGCGAAGGTAGTAGCTGACCGTGCCGTCGGCCTCGTGCAATAGAGACGTCTCGTTGAAGACCTCGCCGACGACGTGAACGACTCCCGGCATTCGGGGAATCACCAGCATGTCGCCGTCCTCGAGTTCCAGGTCGTACTTCGTGGCCTTGAACTGCTCCAGCGGCGTCAGCTTCACGACGACCCGGCCGGTGATTTCGCTGGTGCGCAACTTGGCGAGCAGTTGCTTCTTGGCCTCGAGCGCTGCCTGCTGGCCTTTGACCGTCTCGGCGTCCAGCGCGCCGCTCATGGCCTCCTCGGCGCCGCCGAACATTGACTCTTCAAGCTGTCGGATCAATTGGCCCAGACGTTTGCGTTGGACCTCTTTGGCGCTTTCGCGGGTGAAGACGGCGCCTTGGAGATAGGCCTGCTCGGTGTAGCCGCCGACCCGCTCGAGGAGCGAGCTGAGGGTCTCCGCCCGGCGGATCGGGTAGCGGCCGGGGAAACGCACCTCGCCCTGGATCTCCACGACTCGATTGAAATCCAGCTCCGGAATCGGCCGCACCACGAGTGTGTCACGGTCTCTCAGGAGAATGTTGTGCTCGGCGTCGCTGGCCAGGGCCTTCCCCAGATCGATGTCGATCTTCTCCGTGTCCACACCGTCCTGGCTGATGTGCCGGCGAGTGACCTCCGCTGAACGGTGATAGGCGTCTTTCTTCAGCCCCCCCGCCGCATCGATCAGATCGGTCACGCGCATGTCCGGTACCAATCGGTACTCATTCGGGTCGAACACCATGCCGGAGATCGCCACCGTCTGGTAGTTCCGTTCATCCCACTGGAAGATCCGAATCGTGTCATACTGGGCCAGCTCGAGGTTCGCCGCCTCATCGCCGGCCAGCACTCTGGCGGGGTTGAACGGGATGTACGTCGCGTGCAGATCGGGAGGAACCAGTCTCTCGATCTGGCCGTAGTCGACGTTCGGCTGGGGCTGGAGGACGTCGTATGAGCTGAGGATGTCCCCCAGACGCATGCCGGGCTTCCACTCGTACTTGCCCGGACGCTCCACGTGTCCCTCCAGAGAGACGATGTCCCGCTCGCGGGCCGCCACAGGGAAAAGCTTGACGACGTCTCCATCGTGGACGGCCGTATCGAGCGGCCCCCGCCGGCCCGTACCGATCTGCCTGTCGGCCAGATCGAAATCCACCACGATCCTCTTGCGATGATCCTCTATGCGTTCGACTTGCACGCGCTGGAGCCATCCGGCAAAGGTGACTCCGCCGGCCAGATCGAGCACTTCTCCCAGGGTCATGGGGCCGGCCATCTCATAGATCGCCGGACGCTTGACGTTGCCGGCCACGCCGACCACCGGACCGATCACCGGGATGAAGATCGTGTCGCCGTCCTGGAGGCGCACATCGCCGCTGCGGTCGCCGCCCAGAAGGAAATCGTACAGATCGATCGTCACCGGCTCGGCGCCGTTGCGTCGCAACTGGATATTCCTCAGGCTGCCGTTCTTGGAAGGTCCTCCGGCCGCCACCAGGGCGTTGATCACGGTCGCCAGCGAGCTGATCGTATAGCTGCCCGGCGCCGAGGCTTCGCCCACCACGAAAACACGGATCGCGCGCAGACGATCCATCGCAACGGACATCTTGAAATCGGAGTACTTGCGCGACAGCTCATGCTGGAGGTAGTCTTCCAGCTCCCCGAACTTCATCCCCCAGACCTTCAAGGCCCCCACCTGGGGCACGACGACCTGGCCGTTGCGATCGACCTGGAGGATGAACTGGGCATCGACGCGTCCCCAAAGGGTCACGCTGAAGCTGTCACCGGGCCCGATCACGTAGTCCGGCCCGACGGGCACATCGGTCACCGGCGCGAAGGTCGAGACGGGCGAGGCGAAGACGTCGTATCCAAACTGCTGGAGCTTCGTGGATACGTTCGGGTCGATGTCGCCTGCGATCAGCCGCTCCATGGCCGAGGGCTCTTCTCTTTCGGTTGCAGGAACCGGTGGCTCCGCAGGCAGATTGACGTCGTTCGGCTCCAGCATGGGCAGTTGCCCTGCCGGGGGGATCCTCAGACCTTCATATGGCCGCGGCACGGTGACCCGGTTTGGGTCGGGCAATGCCGTTACCTTGGCCAGCGAGTTGGTCGTACGGGGACGAATGGTCTCCTTGGAATTGGAGGCGGTGGTTCCCCCCCCCAACGCCGCCATCGCCGAAGCGGCAAATGCCAGCGAAACGACCAGACCGGCCGCGACGGACAGAACACCCACCCACACCGGCTGACGGACACGGCGCAAGGCGGCAAACCTCGAAGCCGTTCGACCCGCCGACCGGCCCCGGGACAAGGACTCACCGGACTCCATTCCAAACTCCTCTTATGCCACAGCTTGACGAACTGGCCTTTGTCGCCTGCCGGGGCGGCCGTACAAAGCCCCGTTCGCCGACAGGGTCCAACCGATCCGGTCGCAGCGATGGGACGGCGCGCAATCCAACCGAAACAACGTTAACTCCACTGTGTTTATCGGACAGCACGCCCGGAAATCTTTACTCGTTCAGAGAATTCCGGCCGGGGCCGCCCGCACATTGACCTTGACCGGACCGCCGGGATGCCGTATCCTCGCGCTCGTCGTGTGAAGGATTCGCGCGAAGACCCTGTACCGACTGAGGCCATGCGAAGGATTGCGGCGTCTCTCATTCTGGTTGTTCTCCTGCCTGCTCCGGGCCAAGCCTTGGTATCGACCAATGTGCCCCTCGATCACTGGAGTTACCAGGCCGTGGACAAACTGGCGAACTATGGCCTGATCGACAGCGCCCTGCTGACCGTCAAACCCATCTCCCGAGTCGAAATGGCCAGGCACATCGAGCGGGCGACGCGAAGCCTCTCGCAGATGGAGGATCCTCCGCAGGTGCTTTCGAGCATCGTGGACAGGCTTACGGAAGAGTTCAAGGGGGATTTGATCCTGATCGGTGCTCTCGACGGCGCGTACAGCGAATCGTTCGTCAAGCCCGTGGAAGATCCTTATGTCAAATTTGTCCACACCGATCACGACAGCGGCCTGGAGAACATCCGCGGTGATACCTTCGCGTCCGGCTCCAACTACCGGGCGGGTTTCGCGTCGCGCATCAAACTCCGGGAACGCGCCGCATTCTACCTGCACCCGGAATTTCGCGCCGCTTCGGACGACGGCGACAACGACGTACGGCTGATCGAAGGATACGGCAAGGTCCAGGGCGGCCCTTTGGAGGTGCAAGTCGGAAAAGACTCGCTCTGGTGGGGTCCGGGCTATCGCGGCTCGATGCTGATGAGCAACAACGCCCGGCCTCTGACGATGGTCAAGGTGACGAACCCGCAACCGATGCAGTTGCCGTGGCTTCTGCGCAATCTGGGGCCCTTTCGGGCAGAATGGTTTCTCAGCGAGCTGGAGGAGGACCGCTTCGTCCCGGAAGCCATGCTGTCCGGCATCCGGCTGAATTTCAAGCCGTTGCCCGTCTGGGAAGTGGGGTTCTCCCGCGTATTCATGTTTGGCGGAAAGGGCAGGCCGAGCGTGGACCTGCTGGACTACGCCGAGTTGGCCCTGGCCATGAGCAATCAGGAGCAGGACAACCAGATTGCCGGTTTCGACACCTCGGTGCTGTTTCCTCTGGCCAGTATCCCCTACTGTGGGGCCCTGCCGCTGCGGTCGGTCAGGTTGTACATCGATGCGGCCGGCGAGGATGAGGCCGGCGGCATTCCGAGCAACTGGGGCATGCTGGGCGGCATCCAGCTAAATGATCTGCTGAAGATGGGGCGAACCGACCTGCGCATCGAATACGCCGACAACCACGTTTCCGGCAAGCCCAACGTCTTCTACAATCACAGCCTCTATCAGTCGGGATACACCTATGAGAGCCGGGTGATGGGTCACTACATGGGGACGGATTCACGCGACGTGTTCGTACAACTGTCGCACTATCTGACCGACGATATCGTCGTCAACCTGTCGTTCGACCGCCTCACGCATGATCTGTCGGCCGCCGATCATCCTTCGGTGGACATCTATCAATGCGATCTGACCACATTCTCATGGCCTCACTGGCAGATCGCCGCCGGCTATCGATACGAGGACGGCAAAGGGGGAGGATACGAGGATAACCACATCTTCCAGGTGCAATTGATTCGCGATTTCTGAGACACCGGCCCGGTTCAGCCGGTCGCCTCGGCGACGCTCGCTGCGCCCAGCCGACATCGCCGAGAGGAGGCGGATCACGCCGTTCAGCCGGTGATGGCCTTCCAGCTCTGATTCAGTTCTTCCAGCAAGCCGATGACTTCCTGGATCATTTGCGGATCGCGTTTGGCGTTCGCCTGGCTCAGACGCCGCTCCATGAACACATAGAGCTTGCGCAAGTTCTCCGCAATCTCGCCGCCCGCTTCCATGTCCAGCACCGCGCTGAGTTCGTTGATGATGTCCTGCGCTCGATTGATGTACTGCCCTTTGGCCGCGTAGTTCTTGGCCTCCAGTTCCCGAACGGCGAGTTTGAGGAACTTGATCGCCCCGTCGTAGAGCAGGACGATCAGGCGGCCCCTGCTTTGCGTGCCAACGGTGGCTTCCTTATATGCACCGATTCCGTTCATGGTAATGCCCTCGTCAAAGACATCGTCCTCCGAGTCCCTGGAAGCGATTCTTCCCGGCCCAAAGAGCCCGAGAAGACAGACATGCCACACCGTCGCGTCTGGAGATAGGGAGATGACTGATGTTGTCTCCATCAGCCATCTCCCTCTAATTACCGTGCAATAGCGGGGCTATTACCCCAGCAGCGTCAGCGCCATCTGCGGAATCGAGTTGGCCTGCGCCAGCATCGCGGTACCGGCCTGCGAGAGCACCTGGTTGCGCGTCAGCGTCGCCATTTCCGTGGCCACGTCCACGTCCGAGATACGCGATTCAGCGGCCGACAGGTTCTCCGCCTGAATATTGAGCACCTCGCCGGTGGACTCCAGACGGTTGATCATGTAGCCGAACTTGGCTCGCGCGGTATCCTTAGTGTTGATCGCGCTGTCGAGCGTGGTCAGAGCGGATCGGGCGCTTTCGGCCGTGGTGATCGACAGGTTCGCGATGCCCAGACCGGAAGCATCCATCTGGCTGCCCGTGATGTCGATCTTGTCCGTCTCACCGCCAAAGTGCACCGAAATCGTAGCCGAGTTGTTCAGCATCTTGATGCCGTTGAAATCGGTCGAGGTCGCGATACGGGTGATTTCGCTGGCCATCTCGGTGAACTCGTTGTCCATAATGACCCGCTGAGCCGACGAGTACGAGCCCGTGGCGGCCTGCTCGGCGAGCTGTTGCATACGCACCATCAGGTCGTCGATGGTCTGTAGGGCACCTTCCATGGTTTGCAGCAGGCTCACGCCGTCCTGGGCGTTTCGCGCACCCTGCTGCAGCACCGCGATATCGGCACGCATCAACTCGCGGACGGCCATACCGGCGGCGTCATCGCTGGCACTGTTGATGCGAAGACCGGACGACAGCCTCTCGACCGACGTGGCCAAGGCGTCGTAACTCTGCCCCAGGTAGCGGGCAGCGTTCGCGGCCATGAGATTGTTCTTGATTGCTAACATGTTTCCGTCTCCTTAAACAAAGACCCCAGTTTGGCCCCTACTCGTTTGCTCGTTTGACAACATATCCGCTCACAACTTCGCGGCATTCAATGGTCATTATCGCCAAAAGAAACCGCGACTTGAGACGGCGATGCGACGCAAAGGGCCAGAAAAAACGACGGCCCTCTAAAACCTCCGCTGGCGGTGCTGATATCGCCCGCCGGGCGGTGCACCCCCAGGATAATTCTCGGCAAAAAAAATCGGAATCCCTGGAAAAAAGGGCATTGCTGCACGCTCTACACCTGCCTTCCGTCTCACTCCCGCCGTTCGGCGGACGCAGCCCCCGGCCGCAACCGGGCCAGGGGTGTTTTTTCATGCAAGTCCCGCCAAATGCCGATAATCTCTTTGTTGCGGCCGCCCGAAAGCACTCCATCGGTCGATCGACCGGTGATCCACGGCCGTTCGCGGAGTGCTCGAAGCCGAGGCCGCTGCTGGCCTGGAGGGTGAGAGTACTCCAACTGAGATCGCGCATGACGGAAAAGACCGCCCCGACACGGGACAAGACACTGCTGGTGTTCAACTGCCACGAGCCATGGGTCCACCAGCTTGGGACGCTCGGCTATCGATTGGACGTCATCGTCAATCTGAAGGGCAAGTACAATCTCGGCTGGGACGAACGCATGCGTCCGCTTCCCGCCCACGCGCGCCTCGTCACGCTGCCGCAGGCCCTCGCCTGCGAGACAGACTACTATGCCATCATTACGCACAATGTGACGGACCTCATGGACGTGCGCGAACGGTCCGAGGCGAAAATCCTCGTGCTTCACCACACTCTGGAAGGTCGCGTGGAAGAGGAGCACCCAGGCTGCGATCCCCACGCCTTCCGAGACCGGCTTCATCAATACGTCGAGCTGGTAGGCGCCCACGTCGTGGCGACGTCGATGTACAAGGGCGAATCGTGGGGGTTCACCGAAGACATCGTTCACTTCGGCGTCGACGTGAACGATTATCTGCCCTATTCGGGAGAGAAGGCGTGCGGCGTGCGCGTCTGCAACTTCATCAATTCCCGCCGACGGATTCTTCGCTGGGACTTTCACGAGAAGGCCTTTGAGGGCATTCCCGTAACCCTCGTGGGTCACAATCCGGACATTCCAGGCGTCCAGGCCGCTCGCGACTGGAACGACCTGAAGAGGACTCTCCAGTCCCATCGCTTCTATATCCACACCGCCGATCCACGCCTCGAAGGGGGATTCAACATGGCCAGCGCCGAGGCCATGGCCACGGGGCTACCGGTGCTCGGGAACCGACACCCCACCTCTCCCATCCGGCACGGGATCAGCGGATTCCTCAGCGACGATCCCGGCGAATTGCGGCGATACGCGAGAATCCTGCTGGAAGACAGAGATCTGGCGGCCTTGATGGGGCAGCAGGCCCGCAAGGCGATCGCCGAGAAGTTCTCGCTGACCCGATTCAGAACCTCGTTCATCCGCTCGATCGAGATCGCAAGGCGCAAGTGGCGTTCCCGCCGAATCGCCTCTGAGGCAACCACGATGCACCCGCGGCCCCCTGTGGCGGTCGGCCGGCAGACCTGACGGGCCCAGACAGGGCTACACCAGCATGTCGATGCGGTCCTGCGCGCCTTGGGCCTGGAGTTCGTCACGTCCGGCTCGGTTCTGCTGGAATCCCGTCTGTGCAGACCAGTTCATCGCGGAGGCGTTCTGAGGGCGGTACCCCTGCTGGTCTGAATGGGGTTGATGCTGCTGCGCCCAGGCGTCCTGCTGAGACTGTTCCCTGCCGACACCCCTGTCGGGCTGATCGGAAACGACGACCTCCAGCCGCCGGACCTGAACGCCGGCCTCCTGCAAACCCTTCAGCACCTGGGGCAGCGCCTGCTCGATCTCCCGGCGCGTTTCATCCCGGCTGACCTCCAGGAATCCCCGTATCTGATCGCCCTGCTCGGTGAGGCGCACCAGAACACTGCCAAGCTCCGGTGGGTCCAGCCGGATCTGCACCTGCTTGTCCGCCCGAGCCAGAGAGGCATGAACCGAACTGAGAATCTGTTCCCCAACGTCCTGGACAGGGCTCTTCGTCGCCGCAGCGCCAAGACCGGGTGAGCCGGGCGTCTGGGCCGACAGTCGGGCGGAGGCATCCGTGACCTCGTTCTGGGAAACAGCGGTCAACTCCGCCTGAGGTTGAACCAGGTCCTTGAACCCTGGAACGGTGGCCTGCTTGTCTGGTTCGGGGGTCGCCATCACTTGGACACCGCCCTGAGAGACTATCCTCCGGTCCTGCTGTGAAGGCGTCTGCGCGTCCTCCCGAGGCATGTTGTCCGAACCGCGCTGCGGCGTCTGCGATCCCCGGGATGCGATTGCCGCCTTGTCGAGACCGGGCTCCTTCGAATCCTCAGCAGAGACCTGAACCTCGGATCGAACCTGCCCCTGCGGCTTGGTTGCCACTTCCACGGTGGCCGCTTCAGGCGTGTCGGTAACCTCCGGTTCCGAAAGGACAGCCTTCGCCGGCGTATCCGGCAGTTCGCTGGTCTGTTCCTTGACGACCACGGCCGCCGTATCGGCGCCGGCCATCTTGGTCCCTTCGGACGTCGCCGTCTGCACAGGCAGAGCCTTGGCATTATCGGACGCATCGTTTGGCAGGTGGTCCGCAACCAGCACTTTCGCCGACACCTCCACATTGCCCTTGTCCACAGAAACCGTAACCTCGGACTGGAGAGAGTGCTGCTGCCCATCGGCCGTTTCGATCGTAGCATCGGTCTGGACTTGGCTGAATGCCCTTCCGTCATCGGCGGTGGTTTGCGCGACCATGCTCAGCGATTGGTGTTCGGAAGCAAGTGAAACGTCGGCGTTCACCGTCGTCCCGGACACATCGACAGGATCGACTTCGATCGTTGTGGGCACACCCACGACCTCGACGATGCCCGGCGAGGAGGCCACATCTGGCGCGTCGGTCGCCGCCCCGACCTCGCCGGCGAGCGAGGCCACCTCCAGCGGAGCCGTCTCTTCCTCCGCTGGTTCGGTGGCGCCGTCCTCAGATTCCGGTCTTGGGTGGTTGCCGGAAACAGTGGAATCCCTTAGATCGGCCGGGCATTCCATATCCTCCGGCTCTCCCGCCTGCACAGGCCGGACAATATCCGCAACACCCTCTTTATTGGACCTTGTCTCCTCTCGGATCTTGGCCAACGGGGCCGTGTCGGCAAAAAGCGGATGAACTCCCCTGCCCTTTGAATGGGAGGCCTTGGAACAACTGGCCACTACCTCACCGCCCATTCCAACGAACATGCTGCCGACCGCCGTCGCGATGTCACTCATGCGTTGATTCCTCAATTCAAATGGTCACAGATGCCCATAGGCGTAGCAAGCCTTGTGCCAGCAGCGGCCTCCATGCGATTGCTGACCACATAAAGTATCTAATGACAAGGCGTTACGTTCTCAACGCCGGCTTCAGGGCCGCGCGGTCGCGGGATTGTCCGGCCATGAGGCGGAGGATTGTTCCGCAACAGGGAGATCCTTTCCGGCCTTCCACACGACGACACAGGCTGTTTCCGGGGCCACGACGCGTGTCAAATAACGCAACCGTGTGTATAGAATCCTGACACCCTCCCAGAGAACCGAAAAGACGCCGAAAGGCCCGATTCTCCTTCCTCAGGGGCCTTGCGCGACGCTCTCTGCGGCCTCCCGAACAAGCGCCCCGCCCTGGCACGGTTATTGCACACCATGTTCTCGTCAAAGAATGTGCGTACACGAACAGAAGGGTGCAAACGATGGCACAATCGAACAACATCGTGGATCTGCTGGAAGCCGGGATCAAGGCCGAAGGGCTCCGACAGAGAACGATCGCCAGCAATATGGCCAATATCGAGACGCCCGGGTACCGGCGAGTCGATATCCGGTTCGACGAATTGCTGGCCAAGGCGCTGAAGTCTTCGGGGGCGGCCGATCTCGAAAAGGTCGAGCCGGAGATCTTTGAGCCCAGGAACACCGCTGTCGACGATACCGGAAACGACGTCAGTATGGAGGCCGAGGTCGGAAATCTCGTGAAGAACTCCCTGCGTCATACCGCCTATGTCAGGCTCATGCAGAAGAAATTCACCCAGATCGAGGCGGCGATCAGCGTCAGCGGCTGAGAAGGATTCTACCACCGGGTCGCCGGCACAAGGCCCCGCGTGAGATGAGAAAGGATTCGTTACCATGCGAGTAGACAGCACGTTCGGTTCCATCGATATCGCCGTGTCGGGCATGCGGGCCCAGAACACGCAGATGGAACTCATCTCGTCCAACATCGCCAATGCCCGGACGATCGACAACGGACAAGGTCAACCCTATCGGCGGCTCCAGGCGATCCTCTGCACCGAGAATGAAGACGGGGACGGTGTCGCCGGCGTGGGGATCGAGAGCATCGCTCAGGACATGAGCGCCCTGGATCGGATCTTCGATCCGGGCAACCCCAAGGCCGACGCCGGGGGCTATATCACCATGCCGAACGTCCAGTTGCCGGTCGAAATGATGAACCTCTCGACCGCCACTCGGGCGTATCAGGCCAACGCGGCCATTCTGAGACGCTATCAGAAGATGGTCGAGACCACCCTCGAATTGCTCCGGTAACGGAAGGATAGCCAGATGATCGATTTCAATCCGAATGTGAACTCCGTCTTACCGAACACCCAGTCCTCTCTGCCGCAGATCGGAGGTTCCGGCGGGGCCAAAGCCGACTTCTCGCAGGCGGTCAAGGCCCTCGACAAGTACGTCTCGCAGGTGGACGATCTCCAGCAGACCTCCGATGCCTCCATCGAGGACCTGCTGACTGGCAAGAACAACGACATCACAGCGGTCGTCTCCAGCGTCGCCAAGGCAGACGTCAGCTTCAAGGTCCTGGTCGGCGTGCGAAACAAACTCATCGAGGCTTACAAGCAGACGATGAACATGCCGCTGTAGGCCCGGCGGATCTCGGGCGCCGTGGCGGCGCCTTACGACGCGTCTTGAGAAGGTGCGGTAACGCGGGTTCAGAGGCTCGATGGAACTTCTTCATAAGATAGCCTTGGTCTGGCAGAAGATCAGCCTGGTACAAAGGGCGTTGTTGGCCGCCGTGCTGGTGGCCTCCGCCATTATCGGGTCGCTTCTGGTTCACTGGGCGCGTCGACCCGACATGCGGATGCTGTACCAGGAGCTGACACCGGGCGAAGCCGCCCGGATCACCGACAAGATCGCGGAAAAGGAAATCGCCTATCAACTGCGCGACGGCGGCACGACCATCTACGTTCCCCGCGAGCACGTCTACCAGCTTCGGCTGGACCTGGCCAAGGAAGGATTGCCGGCCGGGGAGCAGAGCGGCTACAAGCTCTTCGACGATGAGAAGATCGGGGTCAGTCCCTTCGTCCAGAACGTCAATCTCAGCCGGGCATTGCAGGACGAGCTGGCCAAGAGCATCCAGATGATCGACGGCGTGGCGCACGCCAGGGTGCACATCGTCAACCCGGAGCAGAATCTGTTCGCCTCGGAGGAAGGCCGAACCTCCGCCTCCGTTGTCCTGCGCTTGAAACCCGGTTACCGACTCAGCGGCGTCAACATCGCCGCCATCACGCACATGGTCTCCGGAAGCGTCAAGGGCCTCAAGTCGGAAGACGTCACCGTCATCGACAGCCAGGGCAATCTCCTTTCCGGTCAGAACGATTCGACGCTGGCCACCGGCGCCGGCACCGTCCACGACTACAAGGAGCGCGTCGAGCAGGGTCTCGTCAAGAAGGCCGAAGACATGCTCACGATGGTCCTGGGACCGGGCCGCGCCACCGTCCGCGTCAGTGCCGTGGTCGATATGAACAGCGTCAGCACCGTCACCGAGATCTACGATCCGTCGGCCAAGGTGGCCACCAAGGAGGAGATCACCAACAACTCGGAAACCGGCGCCGGCAACGCCGGACAACAGGCCGCCGCCGGCAGCACGAAGAAGGACGAGACCATCCTCACCGAGTATCAGGTCGGCAAGACGGTCAAGCAGCAGATCGTCCTTCCGGGGGAGATTCGCTCGCTCTCCGTGGCCGCCTTCGTGGATTTGTATGTGCGCGATGCGAATGACACCACCACGGCCGCCCAACCCGCCCTGATCATGGAGGTGGCCGAGGTCGAACAGATCATTCGCACGGCGCTGGGCCTGAAGGAGGCCGATTCGCTCAAGGTCGTCAACGCACGATTCCGCCAGCCGACCGAGTCCCTGATGGAGGACGAACCGACGGCCTGGCCGCGGTATCTGGCGTTGGCCCGTCATCTGTCGCTGGGAATCATGGCGGTCTGCGCCCTGATCGTCTTCCGGATCTTCAGTCGCGCCAGAGGCAAGGCGGCGGCCACCCTCCAGGCCAAGCAGTTGACCGAGGGTGGTAGCACGGGAGGCGGTCTGCTGCCTCAGGGCAGCCCGGCGGCCGAGCCCGTCCTGCTGCGCCGCCAGATTACCCATGCCCTGCGAAGCAACCCGGACCAGGTGCGCGAGATGTTCCTGAACTGGATCGAAGAGAAGGAGTGACGAAAGACGTGGCACTGACCGGAAAACAGAAAGCCGCCCTGCTCCTGACCAGCCTCGATGTGGCCACCGCCGCTGAGCTGCTCAAGGGCGTGGACCCCCGAATGGTTCGCGAGCTGGCGGTCGAGTTGAGCTACCTCGACGCCTCCGGCCACCGAAACGCCAAGCAGGCCGCCGAGGTCGCCCGGCAGTTCTGTCAGTCGCTGGGCAGTGAATCGGGATTTCAGTTCAAGAATTTCCTGCGCGAGGTCCTCAAGAATACGGTGGGCGAGGACAAAGCCAAACAGGTGCAGCAGGAGATTCAGGATCTGCTTCAGAAGCGCGATCCGTTCATGGCCATCCGCTCGGCCGACCAGAGGAAACTGGCGACCGTGCTGGAGACCGAGCACCCCCAAGCGGTTGCGGTGGTCCTGTCCGAACTGCCTCCGAGGAAGGGCTCGGAGATTCTCGGTCTTCTGGGCGAGGGGATGCGGGTCAGTGCGATCAGCCGCATGACCGCCATCGGCTCGGTGACTCCCGAAGCCAAGGCGAGAATCGCCCAGATGGTGCGCAAACGCCTGGAAGCCCTCGGTTCGACCCAGCAGATCGGCGGCGCCGTGCAGGCCCACCCGGAGGAATCGCTTCGGAAGGTGGCGGTCCTCGTACGGAACCTGGACAAGGAGGTCCGCGACGGCGTCCTGGAAGCCATACGACAGAAAGACAGCGACGCCGGGGAGAAGGTGATGAATCTCATGGTCACCTGGGACGACATTCCCCAGGTCGGTGGTCGCTCCCTTCAGCAGGCCTTGCGCGGTGTCGACGAGCGACAACTGGCTCTGGCTTTGCACGAGGCCCCTGAGGAGGTTGCCCAGGCGATCAAGTCCAATATCTCCGAACGTGCCGCTGCCATGGTGAACGAAGAAGCGTCCCTGATGTCGGCGCCGAAGAAGGAGGACATCCGTCTGGCGCGCGACAAGATCGTCGAGGGGTTGCGGGAGCTCAACCGCAACGGTGAACTGAGTTTTGTGGAAGAGTAGGATCATGTCCGAGGCGCTGACGCTCAATCTGCCCCGACCCGTCGCAGGCCTTCGCGTCGTCGAAGAGCCGGGGCGTGCAATCTCGCCCCTGGACCCGTCGAGGAACGCCGAGGCCGAATCGGGACGGCCCCTCGCCGCGCCGGCCGACGCGCAGCGCGAATCCGAGGCCCTCAGACAACAGAAGAAGAACCTCGCACAACTGTGTGAGACCGTCAGCACCCTGGCGGCCAGGCTGAACGACCTGCATCAACAGACCGTGGCACGCCATCGGGCCGACATCGCCAGGCTGTCCGTCGAGATCGCCAGGAAGATCCTGAAGCGCGAGATCGAGCAGGGCGAGTATGACATTCAAACGATCATCGAAGAGGCGCTGAAGTGCGCCCCGGCCCGTCAGAACCTCGTGGTGCGCGTGAACCCGGAGGATCTGGCGACCTGCCAGCAGCTCCAGCAGGCCAACCCCGGCACGCAATTCGCAGAGCTGGATCTGGTCGCCGATTGGGGCATCGCGCGCGCCGACTGTCTGGTAGAGACCCCGAAAGGCATCGTCAAGTCGTTCGTCGAGGAACACCTCGCCCGGATTGGCGAAGCCCTGGAGAAAGCGCAGTAGTTTATGATCGATTCCAACTGCCCGACCATCGATTTCGACAAGTACCGCTCGGCCCTGGAGACGGTGGACCTGGTGGACTGCCAGGGTTACGTCGTGCGCGTTTCCGGCTCGACCATCGAGTCGGCGGGTCCGGCCATCGGTCTCGGGGAGCTGTGCGGGATCCACATCGGCACCGACCGGCGCGTCCTGGCGGAAGTCGTCGGCTTCCGTCACGACCACGTGATTCTGCTGCCGCTGGAGCACATCGAGGGTGTCTGCCCCGGCGACATCGTGACGGCCCGGACCACCCCTCGCCACATCATGCTCAGTCCGAGGGTCCTCGGACGCGTTCTGAACGGCCTGGGCGAACCGATCGACAACAAAGGTCCCCTGATCGGAGACGAAAAGAGGCCGCTGGATGTCAGCAGTCCGCCGCCGTTGAGCCGCGAGAAGATCACCAGGCCGCTGGCGCTGGGCATTCGTTCGATCGACGGCATTCTGACCTGCGGCCAAGGCCAGCGCATTGGAATCTTCGCGGGCAGCGGAGTGGGCAAGAGCGTCCTGCTCGGCGACATCGCCAACGGTAGCGACGCCGCGGTCAACGTCGTCGCCCTGATCGGCGAGCGCGGCCGCGAAGTCCGCGAGTTTCTCGAGGAGAACCTCGGTCCCGAGGGTCTGGCGCGCAGCGTGATCGTGGTGGCCACGTCGGATGCGCCGCCCATTCAGCGGGTCAAGGCCGCCTTCGTGGCGGTGACCGTTGCCGAGTATTTCCGCGACAAGGCCAAGAACGTCCTGTTCATGATGGATTCGCTGACCCGGTTTGCCCAAGCCCAGCGAGAGATCGGTCTGGCCGCCGGAGAGCCGCCCGCGACGAAGGGCTACTGCCCGAGCGTGTTCAGCCTGATGCCCCGGCTGATCGAGCGTCTCGGTTGCGCCGGCATCGGCAGCATCACCGGAATCCTGACGGTGCTGGTGGAGAACGACGATCTGACCGATCCGGTGGCCGACAGCGCGCGAAGCCTGCTGGACGGGCACATTGTCCTGTCGAGAAAGCTGGCCGGTCGAGGCCACTATCCGGCGGTGGATATTTCGCAGAGCGTCAGCCGTCTGATGTCGGCGGTGGTCAGCGACGAGCATCGCGCGGCCGCCCAGAAGCTGCGGGAGATCTACGCGACGTACGCCGACGCGGAAGACCTGATCAACATCGGCGCCTTCTCGCCGGGAAGCAACCGGCGCATCGACGGCGCGATCAGTCTGATCGACCGCATCAACGAGTTCCTTGTCCAGCCGGTGCGTCAGAGGACCCCCTTCGAGGAGACCGTTCGGCGGTTGACGGAAATCCGGCGCACCTGGGACCAGTTGCTCAGCCCCGACAGGCCTCGGACGTAAGGCGGGTACGGCGATGAAACGATTCGTATGGCGACTCCAGAGAGTGTTGGACATCCGGACCAAGGAGGAGCAGCTCAAACGCATGGAGCTGTTTCGCCTGACGGAAACCCTGGCCATCCGGCGGAGCGAGTTGCTCACGCGGCAGCGCGTTCTGCGGGAGATCATGGCCGAGATCACCCAGGATGCCTCGCCCGGACGTCTGGGGGCCCAGGAGTTCTTCCTGAGAAACGCCGACCGGGATGATCAGATCATCCGAAAGCTGAAGGACGAGATCCGCAATCTGGAGGTCCGACGGAAAGAGAAGACCGCCGAGGTCCTGGCGGCCAAGCGATTCAAAGAAGGTCTGGAGAAGCTGCGGGCCGAAGCCAAGGCGCGCTTCATCGAGGAGCAGGAGAAGCTCGAACAGAAAGAGATGGATGACCGAACGACCATCGCCTTCGCACGAAGGCAGTCCGACGTCCTGCAGCCGCACGCGGTCTCGTCGCACGCGCAGGGCGTGGATACAAGTTGGGAGCATACACCGTGAGCAAGAAACTTCTGATTATCACCGCAGCCGCGGGCCTGGTCAGCTTCCTCGGCGCCTTTGGCACCGCCTGGTTGACCCAGCCGGCGTCCGTCCAGGGCGCGGCCCCGCAGGAACAGGCTCCCGCCGCCGGTCAGGTCCCTTCGCCTGCGAAGACCCCGCCGACAGCTCTGACCACGGTGCTGACGGCGGCCGACGACGGCGCCAATACCCGCGCGATGACGGAAGAGCAGCTCAAGGAACTGATCTTCGAGGTGCGAGAGAAGATCGAGGAATACGACACGAAGATCCAGAGTCTCGACAAGGAGAAGCAGCGTCTGGCCATCGCCCAACAGACCCTCCAGAAGGATGTCGCGGAATTGAACAACCTGCAGGTGAACCTGGCGGCCACCGTGGCGAATCTCCGGAACGAGCGAGACATGCTCCAGAAGACGCGCGTCGAGGTCGACCAGGCGGAAAAGGCAAATCTGCTGGCCATCGCGGCCGCCTACGACAAGATGGACCCCATTCGCGCCGGCGAAATCCTCAGCAATATGGCCATGACACAATCGGCGAACAACGGGGCGGCACGCAGCACCAGCATCGACGACGCCGTCAAGATCCTCTTCTTCATGCAGGATCGAACCAAGGCGAAGGTCCTGGCCGAACTGGCGGCGACCGAGCCGGCCCTGGCCGCCTTGTTGTGTCAGAAACTGAAACAGGTCACAGGAGGATAACGCGTCCATGGACATCGCAACCATCATCGGAACCCTGCTCGGCCTGGTCGTGATCATCGGCGCGATCATCATGGGGGGTGGGGCCGCCATCTTCTTCCACGTTCCCTCGCTGTGCATCACGATCGGCGGGATGCTCTGCGCGACGATGATCCACTTCTCGCTGCCGCAGTTCCTCAGCATCTTCTCGGTCATCAAGAAGACGATCATCGCCAAGATCCCGGCACAGTCCGAACTGGTCCAGAAGATGGTCAACTTTGCGGCCATCAATCGTCGCGACGGCACGTTGGCGTTGGAGCCGGAAATCAGCAAGCTCAGCGATCATTTCTTCGCCAAGGGCCTTCAGTTGCTCGTGGACGGGCAGGACTCCGAGGCCATCCGGGACATGTTGGAGCCGGAGATTCAGTATCTCCAGGAACGTCACGCCGGAGGCAAGAAGATTCTCGAATTCATGGGAGCCTCTGCGCCGGCCTTCGGCATGATCGGCACCCTCATCGGTCTGGTCCAGATGCTCCAGAACCTCAGTTCGCCCGACCAGATCGGGTCCGGCATGGCGGTGGCTCTCATCACGACGTTCTACGGGGCATTTGCCTCCAACCTCGTGTTCATCCCCCTGGCCGGAAAACTCGGCATCTACTCCAAAGAGGAATCCGTGGCCATGGAGATGATCCTGGAAGGGGTCTGCTCCATCGCCCAGGGCGACAACCCGACCATCGTCCGGGAGCGGATGCAGGCGTTCGTTTCCCACAGCCGGCGCAAAGAGATCAAGGCAACCGTCTGATGGCCCCCAAAGGCAAACCGAAACCGCAGGAAGACGATCCGGGTGCTCCGGAATGGATGGTCACCTTCAGCGACTGTATGACGCTGCTGCTGACGTTCTTTGTCTTGCTGCTGAGCTTCTCCTCGTTCGACAACAAGGTCTTTCACAGAATGGAGTCGGCGTTTGCCGAGGGACTCTCGTCGATCGGGCTGAGTATGACCCGCACCAACGAAGCGTTTCTGCCCACGCCCCGCGTCACATACAACCAGGAACCCGAGAAGGGC
Source organism: uncultured Pirellulales bacterium (assembly GCA_964579055.1). Lineage (GTDB taxonomy): Bacteria > Planctomycetota > Phycisphaerae > Sedimentisphaerales > Anaerobacaceae > Anaerobaca. The sequence goes on along the minus strand of CAZOFX010000017.1, from coordinate 34,012 downwards.
AGTGAGAAGCCGACGGTCGATGGACAATACGAATCGAATCCGAGCGAGAGTCTGGATTTCATGGATTTCCAGGATCAGAAGGTGTTCCTGGTGCCGTCGGAGGACGTCTTTCTGGGTCGCGGCATCCGGACCAGCGGTCACGGTCGCCAGATGCTGACCGACGTGGCGGCGCTGCTCAAGGCGATGCCGAACCGGGTGATCGTCAGCGAGCACGCGCTGGACGCCGGCGAAGACGCCTCGGATGAGATCGGGCTGGGCCGGGCCTGGACGATCGCCCAATTCCTGACGGACGGCCAAGGCATCGCCAAGACCCGAATGAGCATCACCTCGGCGGCCACCGTGGACGCCGAGACGCTGCGTCACAGCGGACTGACGGCCCTGAACCCGGGAGTCTCCCGGGTGGTGGAGATCGTCATTCTCGAACGGAGCACGTACAATTGAGATCGCGGATTCCGTCACCTCCGGAAGAAAAACAGAAGGTCCCCGCCTATATCGTCACCTTCTCCGATATGGTGACGTTGCTGCTGACGTTCTTCGTCCTGCTGTTGAGCCTGGCGCAACATCAGGACGCCGGATTATTCGATCAGGGTCGCGATTCGTTCCGGGAAGCCATTCATTACTGTGGGCTGGGCATTCTTCTGGGCAATAAGCCTACCCCCGACTTCGACGCCCCCCCGGTGCGATACCGCACCACGGACCCGGAGACGACGTCGGATCGGACGATGGATGAGTACCGGGAGAAACTCCGCCGGATCTTCGAGCGCCTCAACCAATCGATGACCACGCTGCCTTCGCAGATCGTTGGGCATCGGCTCGACTTCTCGATCACCGCCGTCCGATTCCAGCCGGGCCAGGCCCTGCTCAATGACGAGGCTCGCCAGTATCTGTCGAAGTACTGCCTCGACCTCCAGCAGAACCTCCGCGCCGAAACCTGCACCCTGTACGTGCTGGGGCTGGCCGGCGACGAATCGACGGAGAAACAGCAGTGGATGCTCTCCGCCCGCCGGGCCCAGGCGGTCGCGCAGTTCCTCGAAGAGCAGTTGGCCCAAACCTCCAGCGGTTCACCTGGAGCCTCTGCGACTGAAGGAGGGGCCCCGTGGCGCATCCTGTGGTGGGGAGCCGGCCCGGGCGGCAACTGGGCAGGACAGGACCGTCCCGATCCCGGACAATCCCAGATTCTCATCGCCATGTTGAGATCGGGCCCTTGACCTCGACCGTGTCAAGTTTTTCGACAACCTGACCATTCTCCAGCCGTCCCGGCAGATATCGAGACCGCCGTCATCCCTTCTGGCGCCCTCGAAAAGCTGCCCTCCATTTGCGCCGGGGTCCCGGCACACCGTTTGCACATTCCCCTATGATGCGGCACCCCGACCGTCACGGGGAGGTGTTGCGCCGCCGTCGGCAGGGGGATTCCTTCGGGAGCCACGCCGACGAGAACGATTTCGAGGTCCGTGTGAACGATCTGAGAAGAAAGAAGATACTGGTGATGTTCGCGGCGGTCGTCGTCGCAGGCGGGCTGATCGGCCTGGTCGCCCGCGCGACCGACCAGGAGAAGGCACCAGCCCCTGCCCCGCCGACGCAGAGGTCGGTGTTTGACGATCCCAACTTCGCCCAGCCGGGTCCCCAGGCATCGGGAAACCTGGGCGGCAAAGAGCTGTTCTTCAAGATGATGCTCTCGGTCCTGCTCGTCGCGGGTTTGGGCATCGGCGCCCTGTACCTGTCCAAGAGGGTGCTTCCCAACCTCACCAAGGCGTGCGGCAAGGAGATTCGCGTCGTCGAAACCACCTATCTCGGACCGCGCAAGGCGCTGCATCTGGTGGAGATCGGCAACCAGAGGCTGCTGATCGGCAGCACCAATGAGAATATCACAGCGCTGGCCCACATCGGGGACACCTGGCTGGATCTGCCCCGGCAGGAGATCGACAATTCGGTGAGTGCATAGATGATGGCGACTCGAATCATCCTGACCGCGCTCCTGCTGCTCCTTCCGGCAACGGTCGCGACGTCGTATGGGCAGATGGCCGGGCCAATCGCACCGCTACCGTTGCCCGCGACGCCGTCCGACCAGATGACCGTTCCGTCGTCGAGCAACGTGCCAAGCCTGAACGACCTGGCAACGGTTCTCGACAAGGCCACCGCCAAAGAGACGGAGGGCCGAGACTGGTCCACGCCCGTCAAGCTCGTGATCATCTTCAGCGGTCTGGCGATCCTGCCGAGCCTCCTGATGATGATGACGTCGTTCACGCGGATCGTGATCGTGCTGTCCTTCGTGCGGCGGGCGTTGAGCACCCAGAGCATACCGCCGACGGTGGCGGTCATGGGCCTGGCCCTGTTTCTGACGCTCTACACCATGGCCCCGACGTACGCCAAGGTCAACACGGAGGCGATCCAGCCCTACCTCGCCGACAAGATCGACTTCACGAAGGCCACCGACACGGCCGCCGGATGCATCAAGGAATTCATGTTGCGTCAGAGCCGGCGCAATGACTTGGCGCTCTTCATCCAGATGGCCAAGGTCGAACCGCCGACCACGCCCATGGGCGTCCCCCTGCACATCGTCATCCCGGCCTTCATCATCAGCGAATTCCGAACCGCCTTCGAAATCGGCTGCCTGCTGTTCATCCCGTTTCTGCTGATCGACATGGTCATCGCCAGCGTGCTTCTCAGCGCGGGCATGATGATGCTCCCGCCGGTGATGATCTCGCTGCCGTTCAAGCTGATCCTGTTCATCCTGGTCGATGGCTGGGGGCTGCTGGCCAAGAGCCTCAGCCTCGGATTCCAATGATCGACGGCCTCGGCCGCAACGGCACATCCTGACGAAGAGGACTGGAATCTATGGATAGCAGCTACGTGCTTTACCTGGGAAGACATACGCTGGAGACCGCCCTGCTTCTGTCGGCGCCGATCCTGATCACCTGCATGGCCGTAGGCGTCATCGTCACCCTGCTCCAGGCGGTCACGTCCATTCGCGACATGACGCTGACCATCGTCCCGAAGCTGCTGGCCGTCTGCGCCGTCAGCCTGCTGTTCGGCAGTTGGATGCTCCAGATCGCCCTGCGGTTCACCGCCGAGATCTTCGCCCAGATTCAGCACGTCAAGTATTGACGGCGGAGGTCCCGATGCTCGCAATCCTGCTCGGCTTCGCCCTGGTTCTGACGCGCATCAGCGCCTTCTTTCTGGTCCTTCCCGTTTTCGGGTGGCAGACGATTCCGATGCAGGTCAAGGTGGCTGCGACCGTGGTCCTCTCGCTCTTCTTCGCCGCGGTCGTACCGCTGGGCATCGACGTGGCCGAGATCTCCACGCTCAAGGCAATACTGCTGCTGGCCGGCGAAGCCACCTACGGCCTGGCCCTCGGAGTGATCGTTACCTCGCTGTTCTCCGTGGTGAAACTCAGCGGCCAGATCATCGAGCGCGAGATGGGGCTGACGATGGCCGAGATTCTGGACCCGCTGACCGGAGAGAACGGCCAGCCGCTCGGCGGCCTGCTCGAAATGATCTTCATCCTGCTGTTCCTGAGCGCCGACGGGCATCATCTGTTCCTGCTGGTCCTCTCGAAGAGCTACGCGGCCTTCCCGGCCGGCACGATCCCCACGGTGCAGACGCTGACCGGGGGCGTGCTTTCGGCCGGCTCGGCCATGCTGATCGCCGCACTGCGTCTGGCCGCTCCGATGCTGGCGGCCTTCATGGTCCTGATGGTGGCGCTGGCCCTGCTGGCGCGGCTGGTTCCCGAGATGAACATTCTCTTCATCAGTATGCCGGTGCGCATCGGTCTGGGGCTGATCATGGCGGCGACGTTTCTGCCTTTTCTCCACGGGTATGTGACCGAGCTGGCCGGCTGGATGGCAAAGCTCCTGCCGCTTTAGAAGGATGATTGATTATGGATGATTGACTGTGGCGGAAGCGGAACATCCTCCCCATCCGCAGTCGTCAATGATCCATAATCGATTTCGACGATGGCCGACAAACCCGCTGCCGAGAGGACAGAACAACCGACGCCGCGAAGGCTGGGAAAGGCCCGCGAGAAGGGCCAGGTCCCGCAGAGCCAGGATTTGGGCTCGGCGGTCACGCTTGTCGCGCTGTTTGTCAGCGTCGCCCTGCTGGCCCCCGGCCTGTTTCGCTGGTTCAAGGGACAGATCGAGACCAGCGTGTCCGGCCAGACCGGCCCCATGGCCGACGCCACTACGTTTGCGGCGTACCTGAACGCCAACATCATCGAGGCGGTCGTCATCATGCTGCCCATCCTGGCCGCCATCACCGTGGCCGGGGTCGCCGCGAGCATTGCCATCGGCGGCGTGACGTTCAGTGCCGGGGCCGTCGGATTCAAGTGGGATGCCATCAATCCCGTCTCCGCCCTACAGCGATTCGGCAACGTGCGTTCGCTCGTTCGCCTCGTCAGTTCCATCGCCAAGCTGTTCCTCGTCGGCTTGATCGTCTGGCTCTATCTGCGGGACAAACTGGAGACCATGGCCGCACTCCGCTGGGCCTGGTCCTCGGAGTTGATGGGGGCCATCGCCGCCATGACCTTCGGCCTCGGGATTCGGGTGGGCATCGCGATCATTGTCCTCGGGCTGGCCGATGCACTCTATCAGAAATGGCAGTATATTCAAGAGCTCAAGATGACCCGGCAGGAGGTCAAACAGGAACGCAAGGACAGCGAAGGGTCGCCGGAAGTCAAGAGCCGCATTCGTCGCATTCAGATCCAGATGTCCATGAAGCGCCTGATCCGCGAGGTGCCCAAGGCCAGCGTCATCCTGGTGAACCCGACGCACGTGGCGGTCGCGTTGCAGTATGAGGCCAAGACGATGGACGCGCCCGTGCTGTTAGCCAAGGGCGCCGACCACATGGCGCAGAAGATCATCGCCATCGGACGTTCGTATGGAGTTCCGATCGTCCGCAGGCCGGAGGTGGCCCGCGCCATTTACGCCTCCGTCCAGCCGGGACAGCGCGTACCGGAGTCTCTCTACATGGCGGTCGCGGAAGTCCTGGCGATGATCTACCGGCTGCGGCAGAACAGGAAAGCCCGAAGATAGTACGAGGCGACCGAAGAGAATCGCGCCGCTCCTCCCGGCATCAGACGCCTACTCGTATGATAGCAGCCCCGACATCTGGCTTTGCAGCAGCGTCAGAGTCCTTTCGAGTCGAGCGTACTTCGCGATCAAACGCGCTTCCACACGCGACAGGCGGTCCTCCTCGTTCGCGATGCGGTCCTCCAGGTTCTCAACCTGCGCGTCGACCGATTCCTGGTCCAGCGTCAGCCACCCATTCGTAGGCTTCAGGAACCGTTCGAGCACGTCCTCCATTGCCCCGGTGAAGCCCTGCTTGACGCGGACCGTGGCGTTGAAGGTACCGTCCTGGCTGAGATCGACGCTGAGCGTCAGGCCGTTTTCCGCGTACAGCGGAGTTCCGTCGTCGTTGAACGTTCGGTCCCCCGTGACGATGTTGCCGCCGAATATCGCGTCGCGGTAGGCGGATTCGCCTTCCGGCTTGATCTTGGCGCTGGTAATGGCTCCTCCGGAGACCGTCACCTGCACGCTGTAGGCCCCGCCACTCGTGTTCTTGCTCGAGGCGCTGTAGAACTGGATCACGTTGCTGTCGGAGCTGCCCGTCTTGTCGGCCCCGATCAGAGCGAGCACGCCCATGTAGTCCTTCGCGATGGCTTCGTCAAACGCGGTCGAGTCCAGCGAGAGCAGGCCGTCGCGGTCGAGTTCGAGACCGATCTGTCCCGGCATGAGGAAGCTGTCGACGTCCATGACGAACCCGCTGGTTCGCTGCACCAGGGACTTCCGCAGGCTGTTGGCAATGCTCGTGACGGTCGAGTCGCTCATCAGCAGGCCCGCGATCTTCGTCGTGCTGTCATATCCCGTGTTCGCCTCGATGAACGCCACCACGTCATTGTAGGCGTCCACCCACGTCTGAAGCTTGTCCTTGACCGACTCCGTATCGCGCGTCAGGCTCACTTGCACGGTCCCGGCGTCGTGCAGATGCAGCGTCACGCCGGAGATGACGTCGTCGACCGTGTTCGAGCTGCGACTGATCCACTCGTCGGCGCCCGGCGGGAAACCGTCCACCTTGATCTGAGAATCCTGGGCGGATTGCGTTTCGACGAAATCGGCGGCCGCAAAGCCGGCCAGGCTGGCCGTAACGCTGCCGCCCTCCGTGAACTGGCTGATCGCCGGCAGGTCCAGTGTGGTGGAGCCCGAACCGGGATTGTACGCCAGGTTGAGCGTCATCTGGCTGACGCCGCTGGTGTGGCTGGTCAGCCGGATCTGGCCGTTGACCAGCGTCGCGGTCGCGGTGCCTGCAAAGGCGTCGTTGATCTCCCCGATGAGATGGTCGAGTGTCGTATTCTCGTTGACGTTCAGCGTGTGGTTGACCGCCGTGCCGTCGTGCATCGTGCCCGAGATGGTGATGGACTCGTCGCCCGCCAGCACGCCGCTGAATTGGTCGAGCTTCTGGATCTTGTCGGTCAGAGCGGCATTCTCCGTGCCCACGGTGAGGGCCGAGGCCGTCTGCCACACCTCCGTGTTGCTGGTGTTGATCTTGATCTCGTAGTCCGATCCGGCGTCGTTTCCGTTCAGCACGAGATGGTAGGCGTCATTATAGGACAGCAGGTTCGCGGTCACGCCCGGGTTGTTCGCGTCGTTGTTGATCAGACCGACGAGGTCTTCCAACGTCGTGTCCTCCGTGGTGGTGATGACCATCTCTTCGTTGTTGTACGAGAAGATGAATGTGCCGGCCCCGACGGGGCTTTCGGCATACTCCAGGCCGCTGGTGTGCACCCAGCGCTCCGCGTTCGCCAGCCGGTTCACGACGACGGAATGGCTGCCCTCATAGGCCGTGCCCGACGATTCGGCTGTGAGGATATCCTCTTCGCTGGTGTTGGTGGTGAAGGCGCGAAGCTGGTCGGAATCGTACAGACCCTCTGCGGCGTTTTGCAGGGCCCCCAGCTTCGTTTCCAGGGTGTTCAGCGTCTCCCGGCGCGCGTCCCAGGTCTCTTTTCGTTCGGCGTACTTGTCGCGCCGCTGCCCCTCGATCACCATCAACTGCTTGACCAGCGTCTCGGTGTCAATTCCCGTCGACAGGCCGGAAAGCCGCAATTCGCCCATGATTATCGACCCTTCATTGGCCGCCGACCCGGCGGCGCACAGAAATCCCCAGGGCTGTCGGAACTATCGACCCCGATAGTGTTATCGTTCCGACTCGCGCGGTCCTAAAGCCGCTGATCCGCTTTTTTCAGATCCCGACGGGCGAAAGCGCCGTCTGCCGCGATTCCCGCCGTCCGGCCTCCACCCAGCCGAGGGGGAATCGCTCGGCGTGTTCCTGACACCAGGAAGCCAGGTCGACCGTCTTCGTGGACTCGAAGGCATCTTCCACAAATCGGCGGGCGGCGGCCGTCCCGTGACGACGAACCTCGCGATCCAGATACAGGCGAGCCTGCCCGTTCATCCGCAGCGCGAAGAAGGCCAGACCTCGAAGCAGATCATAGCCAACCACGCGATCGGCCACGGCCAGCTCGAACACCTCCACATTGTTGAGGATGTTGACGCAACTGACGAAGAAACCCCGGTTGAACAGCGACAAGGCGATGTCCAGGTACTCCAGGACCACTCGGTCGTCCAGAGGCTCACTCTCCCAGCCGAGAATCTGGGCAGCGAAGCGCGTAAGGAAGTCACCGCAGGCACACTGCCGAAGTTCACGTCCGATATCCAGGTTGGGTTCCGACTTCAGCCGCTCGCGAATACGCCACAGCCGGCCTTCGCAGTATTGCCGGTACCGCGTCCTTCGGTTGCGCGGATCGAGTGTCGACACTACCCGCGTATAGTTCATCGCGTGCAGACGGATCAGGGTCAGGCTCTCGGGCACATTCTTCACAAAGACGGGCCGACCGGCCTGGGCATACAGAGCCAGTTTCGCCGACCAGAACGAATCGGCAGAGAAGGGATTCTCGTCGTAGAGACCGATCTCGGCGAAGAGGGCCTTGCGGATGATCGCGGTCCCGTGGCTCAGGCCGTGACGCCAAGCCCGGAATCGGGCCATGATTTCATCGTCCCTCAACGGCAGTTGACTGCATTCGCTGTGTTCCGGACCGCGGTACGCTTCGAGAAACGTACGGTAATTTGAGCCCACCATAGCCAGCCGGTCGTCCCGGCTGATCTCGTCATACAGAGTCTCCAGCTTGCCCGGGCACATCAGATCATCCGCGTCGTGAATCACGATGAAGTCCGCGCGGGCCCGCTCGATGGCCAAATTGCGTCGGACGTACGGCCCTCTCTGATCGTCGAAGAAATGGGCATGGATGCGTCCATCCCGTCGCGCGTATTCCTCGATGATCCGGCGGGTGTCGTCCGTGCTGGCGTCGTCGAGCAGGAACAGCTCCCATTGGCCCAGCGTTTGGGCCAGAATGCTGTCCAGGCACTCCGGGAGGAACCGAGCGGCATTCCGGCACGCCGTGATTACCGTGACTCTGGGCGACTCGCCCAGCGCCGTCTCGACTCCGGACCCTGCCGGCGCAGACGGGACCCGAGGCCTTGCATCCGTGATTCGCAGTGCGACGGCGTCCACATGCTCGGCGCCCCACTGCTGCACGTCGATCGGCACACCTCGCGTGAAGGCCTCCTCGCAAAACCGGCGGGCGGCCGGGTTGTCGTGATGGGCCATCTCCCGACGCAGATAGACCTGACACCGCTCCTTCTGCCCCAGCCCATAGAGCGCTATCGCGCGGACCAGATCGACATTGGCGAGGCGATGCGGCAGTTCCAGGTTCATGCCTTCCAACGCGGACAGGGCCTGCACACAACTGACGTACTGCTGCATTCGGAAGCACTCTGTGGCACGCTGAAGGAAGCAAACCACGATCCCTTCGTCCATCGGCTCGCGTTCCCATTCGGCGATCTGCGCGCCGAAGCGTGGAAGGAAGTCGGCGCAGGTGCATTCGCGCAGCGCCCGGGCGACATCCATCGAGGGATCGCGGGCCACCGCGTTGACCACCTCCTGGAGCCGGCTGAGGCAGTACTGTGAATAGCGCGTTCGCCGGCTGCGCGGGTCCATCGCTGGCAGTTGCCCCACCTGCGATTCGCTGTGCACCCGCCGCAGAGTAAGAGACTCCGGAATATTGCACAACCGGATACGCTCCGTGCGGCGGGCGTATTCGGCCACCTTGGCCAGCCAGAACGAGTCGGCGCCGAAGGGATTTTCGTCATACAGCCCGATCTCCTCGAATAGCGTTCGCCGGACGATCGCCGAGCCGTGCCAGGAGAAATCCCACATGGACCGGGCGTCGTATGCCTTTAGAATCTCTTCGTGCGTCGCCGGCAACGTCACTGCCTCCGTAGATTCGATGCCGGTGAAATCATCCAGGAACTTCCGGTAGAACGAACCCACGACCGCCAGACGCTCGTCGCCGCCGATTGCGTCATACAGACGCCGGAGCTTGTCCGGACACATGATGTCGTCAGCGTCCTGAATCGAGACAAACGGCGCGCGGGCCTGTCGGATGGCGAAATTGCGACGGACGTACGGTCCGGCGCTTTCGTCGAAGTAGAAGGGCCGGATGCGCGCATCGCGGGCGGCGTACGCCTCCATGATCCCGCGTGTACCGTCGGTGCTCCCGTCGTCGAGAAGCAGCAATTCCCATTCCGACAGGGTCTGCTCCAAGATGCTGTCCAGGCATTCCGGCAGGTGCTTTTCCCCATCGCGGCACGCCAACACCACGCTGACTTGCGGGTGAGGTCCGGTGGCGACGTCCGACTTGCGTTCTGGCGGGGCTGGGCGCGAACCGAGATCGCGCACCCTCTGTCGGCGCGGTTTCGAGGGCGGATGGAGCAGGCTCCCGCCGGCTTCGGCGTAATCGACTCCATGCCATGATGCGACTCGTCCCTCGCTCACGTCTTCGCGCGACGGGATGCTCTGAGCGCCAGTTGAACTCTCGACCAGGAACCGGTGGAACGGGGTATCCAGCTTCCGGTTGATGAACTCGAGTGTCCCCAACCTCATGGCATACTGCGTATCGAGCGACTTGGTCCCACAGTACGCCTTCATGGCGTCATGCGTGGGCTTCTTGTAGGGCGTCTCCGCCATGGCGCTCCAGAGCCGCTCGTACTCCAACTGCTCCTGCCAGGTGCCGCAGGCATGCAGCGCCACGACGCTCGGGTCGGCTACGACCTTGAATCCGGCCCGCTCCAGCGCCGCCTTGGTGGTCTCATCCACCTTCCCCTGGTGATTCACCTGGAACCCGCCGATCCGACGCAGGGCCTCGGTCCGGTAGACCTTGATACTCTGCCGCACGCGGCTGGTCCAGTCCTCCCACAAATGGCAGTAGTAGATCCCGAGCTCCTCCGGATGAGGATACTCCAACACTTGCTTTCGCATGTAGGCGATGGCTTTGGGATGTAGGATGAAATCGTCGTCGACCTTGAAGAAGTACGGCGTTTCACAGTCGGCCAGACATTTGGTGACGGCCTCGAGGAAATGCATGTCCTGCAAGATCACGATCTGCTCATACCGGTCCCAGGAATCCGCCAGCGCCCGGATGCTGTAGTCGAACGTACTGCGACCGTTGGTGAACGAGAAGATGGTGAAATTCGTTTCCGTCGCATGGGTCGATCGCCCCTCTACGTCCAGCATCGGAAGAAGCCGGGTCCGGAAGACCTCGTTCTTTGCTTGCCTCCAGTCCTGCGAATAGGCTCGGCGCCAGAGCTGTTTGCCGTGCACCTTCCTCGGAAGCAGCCAGCCGGCGTCGCGCGCAATGCACACGATGGGCACCTCACGTTCGGCCGCCAGGACGGCAAACCACAGGTCGCGGAAATTGGGGTTCGGAAAGTCAGGACTCTGAGGGCGAATCGTGCTGGTATGGAACACCAGCGTTCCCACACCGCCGGCGTGCACCACGCGGTCCTGGGAACAGGCGGTTTCGAAATGATACAGACTCCGGTCCAGAATGTAGTCGAAAAAAGGCGAGTGAAAATCCATGCCATGGACCACGACGACGGCTCGACGTTGATGCTCCTCGATCTTCGCGATCATCGCGTCGGCATAGTCCGCCGGGTACGTGATATCGTCGTCCAGAACAAGCACGTACCCCTCGTCATCCGGCGCCAGCAGGTTCCAGGCCCCGCTGGCATACAGTTCTCCCTTCGGACTGGCTTCGATGCGACTGACCTTGGCAGAGCGGTATAGGTCCTCCGGGACCGTTTCGTACTCGTTCAGCAGAATGCGGATATCGTCCACCTGATCCTCGATGTCCGCGAGGATCCGGCGCAGGTCGTCGGCACGCTCCGGGATCGAGACGATCAGGGCAACACGCTTTTCGTCAGGGCGCTGTCTCGTCGCTCCATCTCGTTGCGGCCCCTCGGCCGTTCGGCCCGGCGCAGGCTGCCTGCCTCCATCGAAGGACGACTGTGGCGATGATGCTCCGCTCTGCGGCAGCCGCTCACGCAGCCGATCACACACCCGCCGGATGTCGTCACGCTGCTCCTGCGGAATCTCGAAAAGGGAGGTCTCCAACAGCCGCGTGTAGCTGGCCAAAACCCGATCGTAACGCCCCTGTTTCATATAGCACTGGGCCATCGAGACACAACTGGCCACATAGCACTCGGCCAGCCGGGTATCGTCTGAGCCGCCGGAGCTTCCTCTCTGCCGTGCCGCAATCAGCAGGCGCTCGAGAATCGCGAGCGTTTCCTCCCACTTGGCCGCCGCCAGTTCCACTCGGCCAAGGCCCATCAGCCGTCGCGCCTCCTTCGCCAGCCAGGCATGCCGATACTCCCGGTACGCCGTGCTGCCGAACACCGGTTCTCGCGGCCGCGATTCGGCCAGTCGCCCATCTCGCCGCAGGACCCACTCGGCCCCGGAGGTGTAGGCTGAATCATCCACCTTTCCGGCCAGGGCGCGGTTGCGCGAAGCCTCGGCGCCGCTCCAGGCCCCACGCCGGCCGCCGGCGACGTGTCCATAGTCGTGGTCCTGATGGACCGCCGTGATGAATTCGGTGCCGTCCACAACCGGAACGCCGGCCCGGTGCGGAGCCATGACCAGCCAGTTGTCCCAGGCGATTCGCCCGATCGCAAACGGCGGAATCTCAGGGTACAGCCCCTTGGGAAATACGAAGTAGTCCAGGCCGCACTCGCCGTGCAACATCGCACGTTCCTGCATCTGGGCTTCCAGCGTGCTCTGCCAGTCGGGGCGGTCGAAGTCGATTGCGTCGAGCACCGTGAGGTCCCAGCGCTGGCCGATGAGAAGGAACTTCGGCAGACGAGTCTGGACCTCCTGCACACCCTTCACGAAGTTCTCAAAGAGAATGATGTCGGCGTTCACGTAGGCGACGATCCGATGCGAGGCGTGTTCCTGAGCCGCCTCGAACAGCTTGTTGACCAGGGGCGTGCCGAATTCGTTGCGCTCGATGTCGGGCACGTGGCACGCGCCGACCTCCTGCGCCATCTGGCGTGTCCCCGGCTCATCGCCGAAGAGGATGATCTGCGGGGTCGGCCGCAGCCTGGCCCAGCTTCGAATCGCATTCTTCTGGATGGTCGCGGCGTGTCCCTCAAACGGCTTGGGCATCGCGAAAATCGTCAGGCCCTCTGCGTCCGGCGGCAGCGTCTGCGTAACTGGGGACGGCGCCGCGTTGCCGGGTCCGACCCGTGCGACAAGATCGTCAAACAGCCGACGGCAACGCGGGTCGGCAGAGTCCCGGACGACGCGACCGAGGATATCTCTGGCCCGCGTCAACTCGCGGCAGCGGGCCAGGCAGACCGCCAGGGCATAGGACAGGCCCGGATCGTTGGGATATTGCTCCAGGAGCCTGGCCAGGCGTTCCGCCACCGGCACGATCTTCTTCTGCTGGTAATCCTGGGCGAGATGGTCCATCGTTTCTCTCAGCGCCGCCGGCACGGGCACAGAGGCCAGCGGATTGTGCAACACCGAACCGTAGCACTCGGCCGGCCCCGTCGAACCTGCCCCGCGCGATCCTGCTGCTTCTCCCAAGGCGCTTCGCCACACGAAGGAGACCTGCTTGCCCCCTTTCTCATGGACCAGCGGGATGTGGTGCGCGTTGACGAACTTCAGCAGCGGAATCACTTCGGCAAAGCCCATGAACGAGCCGCCTTCGTGGTACGGCGCATAGTGCCCTTCGAAGCATTGCAGCTCGTCGATCTCTGCAACTACGCGGCTGTCCAGAAACGCCTTGGCGTTGTCGCGCGTCAGTCTTTCGGCGCTGAACCACAGGTCATCCACGATCACCAGACTGCCGTCGGGCATGGCCGGCAGCACCGTGGTCAGCACGCGCTCCATGATCGGCACGTTGGGCAGATCGTGCGCATCCACGAAGAAGATCACCCGGTCCCGGGCGGTCCAGAGGGATGCAAAATCCGTCTTGAGGATGTCCTGCTCCAGCAGAGTGACGCGCGAGAGGTCCAGAGGCAGAACGCGTCCGGTCTCCTGCAAGGTCTGGAAGCTCAGATCGACCGCGTAGATCCTGGCGCGTTCGGCTGCGGCGATCCAGGTGCGCAGCGAAAGTCCGGCCAGCGTCCCCAGTTCCACGACCACCGTGGGATTCATCGTGCGGGCATAGCGGGCCAGAGCGATCAGGGTCTGTGCGGACTGGTCTCGGTAGTAGAGTCGATTCTCCGTGGAGCTGATGCGGTCGATCCAGGAACGGACCATCTGGTCCGGCAAGCCCTCCGGCCGCTCGCCGGCCATGAACGTCATCGGCGCCGGCTGTGAACCGCACGCTCCCGGCTCACACTCCGCCAACGGCCGATCCTTCAGTCCCCAGTGCTCCGAATTCACGTCCAGCGCCTTGCCGGTTCGCAGCATCTGCCGGCACAGAGGCAGGTACTCCTTTTGATAGTCCAGAGACGGTCGTTCCTTGACGGTGTCCTGAGTCACTGCCCAGCCGAGCGAGTGTTCGATGTGGTAGAGGCGCAGTGGTTCGCGAAGGATCTTCTGCTCCAGACCGACGGCGCGAGCCGCGTGAAGCAGAAGGCCATCGAGATAGATCGACCACAGGGGAAACTCCGGATAGCCTTTGAGCCGCTCCCACTGGGTGCGCGCCATCAGGGTGAAGTCGCCGCAGGCATGGCTGTGCAGTCGGTCCGGATCGCCGACCCGCGGCGGATCGCCCCAGGCATGAGTGCCATGCTGCCCGTGGACGCGCACCACGTGGCGGGCGCAGAACTCCAGGACCTCGTCGCGGGACAATCCCGACGGGATCGTGGCCTGGCCCACATCGTGCCGGTCAATGCGGTAGACACAGTCCTCCCGCAGTTCCCGCCGGGCCAGCCAGGCGGCCAGCTCGTCCGAGAAGAGCACGTCCATGTTGGTCGCCAGAACGTATTGCCCTCGGGCCCTCCGAATTCCCACGTTCTTGGCGATCATCTGGAACAACGGGAATTTGTCGGAGTTCCGGTACGATCGATGAATCTCGGGACCAACGACGATCACCCGGCTCGCCAGTCGCGACGGATCGGGCCAGCGCATGGCTTGGGCCAGCGACGGACGCGATGGGTAGGGGTTCCATTCCACCACGATCAGCTCGGCCGCGAGGCGGTGCCGCGCGCACATGTCGGCCAGGTGATCGAGGAAGGTCTGGAAACGATGGAGGTGATTCCCGCCGTGGTCGTCGTTCCGCGTTGTTACCACAACGCTCAGATACGTAGGATGGGCTTTAGCCCATGCTGTATCGGCCGCTCTGACCGCGCTCGCGGCCGCTTGCGGTTCCGCTCGTTCCCAATCCGCAATGGTCACGTGCTCTTCGGCCAAATGGTCGTTGGCCAGGCCCCAGTGCGCGTCGTTGAAGATCAGCGGCTTTCGCTCGTCCCGCATGCGATCCAGCAGCCGGCGCAGGGAGGCGTTGTCCAGACGGTCGATCTGTCCCTTGTCCAGCCGGGCGTCCAGCGTTCGATCGCGATGAATCTCCGGCGTCCACCCTTCCTGGTGCTCGATGTGATAGTGCACGTGGTCGTCGGGAAACACGTGTTCGGCGATCCCGGCGTAGTACGCGCAGTGCAAGAACAGCGAATCCAGATGGAAGGAGAACATGTCCAACTCGGCATACCCGCGCAGACGGCGCCAATCCTCCTGCGACAGCAGAGTGAAATCGCCGCAGCCGTTGGTGAACAGCTTCGCGTGCCCAAGCTCCTTCTCGGTAACCTCGGGACGATAGATGATATGCCTGGACCCGTCGCGCACGTCGAGCGATCCGTCTCGCTGATTCACGCGGATCAGATGGCTCTTGCAGTAGTCCAGGACCGCCTCGACGGGCATCTCGGAGGTCAACGCGTTGTCCACGTCGTGGCGGATGCTGCGATAGCAGCGCCCAACCTGGAGGTCCTGCTCCGCCAGGCGGGCGAACAGCGGATCGGAGAACACGATGTCCACGTTCGTCGCCAGGACGAAGCGTCCGCGCGCCCGTCGAATGCCCACGTTCTTGGCGATCATCTGGTACACCGGCAAGGCCTGCGCGTGACGATAACGCGAGTGGATCGCCGCAGGGACGTCGACGATGCGCACCGAGCAGAACGGATGATGGGCGTCGAAGCGCAGCGTCTCGCGCAGGCGCGGACGGTCGGCGGGCGGATTCCATTCCACCAGGACCAGCTCCGTCTTCAGGCGGTGCCGCTTTGCCTGGGCCGCCAGACACTGGACGAACAACTGCATGCGCAGCGTGAGATTGCCGCCGTGATCGTCGTTCCTCGATGTGGCCACCACACTCAAGTAGGGTGTATCGTTCACTGCGTGCATCCTCACTTCTCGGGCCGTTGCATCGCGATGTCCCGGATGAGCGTCGTCGTTCGTCAAGCCGTAGAGGAGACATCCAGCCGCTTGCCGTAACGTCGCAGGGACGCAGGCAGGATCTGAATGTCCTCGTCACAGAAGTCGATCTTGTGCCAGTTCAGCGACTTCTTCCCTGCCAGGACCAGGGTGCCGTCGTAGCATTGGAACACTCTCGTCTCCGTCCGCGTGTCGTCGAACATGGCGTCGATGTGGTTGTTCTCGATGCCGAACAGGGGATAGTGCTCCCGGGGCACGAAGAAGGCGTTGCATCCCAGAGCACAGACCAGCTCGTACCCCTTCTGTTTGCCCAGCTCGATCAGAGCCAGGAGCGAACTGCCCTGGTTGACGGCAACGTCCGGCTCCTGGATGAAGAGAATGTCGTTGGGAATGTGGTTGTTGAACTCGACGATGACGATCCTGGGTCGGAAGCACGTCAGAGACCGCCAGACGTGCAGATCGTTTCCATCGATGTCGATGCTGAGCAGCGCGAAGTCGGCCGGCACGCCATGCCGCTCCAGATGCCGGTCCAGCGCCGCGTCGCCCTCCCAGCCGACGAAGGCGTTGGCGGTGACCACGCCGGGGTGATTGCGGTACAGGTTCTCCAATTGGGTGTATTTGGCAGGGTCCGCTTCGATCAGCAGGCCCTTCCACCCTCGATGATTCAGGAGGTTCCACGTATTGCTTCCGACCCGGCCGTCCCAGGCGCCGAATTCGACGCAATAGCCCGGAGCGACGTTCATCCTCGCCGCGACATATTCGATGATGCCGTCCTCGCCGTTGCTGGAGGTGACCTTGTTGCGGTATTGCAGCAGGATATTGCCGGCGCCTTTGCGTTTCGGCATGACTTGCAGCACTCTCATGTCTTCTTCCTTCCCACCAGGATGTGGCTCGGCTTGATCCAGAACCATCGTTCGAGCTGATCCGCAAGGAGGTTACGGATGCTCTCCACGCCCTGCATCACTCCCTGGACCACGGGACTGCGGTCGCGCATCGGGGGGCAGAAATCGTGCCAGAGGATCAGGCCGCCGGGCCGGAGCAGAGACAGCGCCTTGCGGCTGTCGGAGGCGACGATCTCGGGGAAGTGGCCGCCGTCGATGAGAGCCGTGTCGAAGAACCCCGGCGGATAGTTCGAGGTGTTCCACTGCCGCGAATCGCAGAAGACCTGGCAGACGCGATGTCCGAGCTGCTTTTCCAGGTAGAAGCGGCCGATGAAGCCGAACGAATCCGTCGGGTGTTCGCGCCGCTCGGGCAGCCCGATGCGCCGGCTCCATTCGCCCACCAGCGAAGTGCCCAGGCCGTAGGAGTCGCCGTCGCCGGAATAGGCCGGCTCGCCGTTCGGTTGCGATTCCCCAAATGGCAGGTTCAGCGTCCAGACGGTCGCATCGCACTCCTGAAGGCAGTAGACAACGCCGGCGCCCTGCCAGGTGCCGAACTCCAGATGGCGTCGCGGCCGAAAGTGGCGATAGAGGTAGCGGAAGATCGGCATGTCGTCGATTTCCATCTTCCAGGCGCTGAGCGATTTTGCCAGCGACGACGCCGGATAGTCGATCGGCGTCTGGAATCCGAGGGCGCGGTGCAGTTCCTGGACCGGAACGAAGGGAACGGTCTTGTCGTCGAGGGGCATAGAATCTGCGGGCGCTTCGGTTCGTCTGTCGGTGACGCCGCCCACGCGCTGGGGATCGCCACCGGCCTGCAGATACTGGTCGACGACGTCATGGGCCTCATCCGACCGGCCGGCTTGGCGCAACACGCTGACGTAATTCGACACGAGAGCGCCGTTGGTGCGGTCCCTCCGAAAGGCGTTCTGGAAACAACGCAGGCCCTCGGAGATCTGGTTCTGCTGAACCAGCAGCACGCCCAGGTTGTTCCACGCGTTCGCGTGCTCGGGATCGGCCGCCACCGCGTGACGGAACACGCTCGTGGCGTTGGGCACGTCGCCCTTGTGGTACATGTCGATGCCGGCACTGACCATTTGTCCAACGTTCATCGGGACACTCCCTGTATCCTGTGTCGCGCGACCTTCCTGCGGGCACGAGGCTTTCCGCGCCTCGGCCGCGATCGTCAGCAACGTGTCAAACACTCTCTGGTGATCCGCCCGGTGGGTCGGGCCGATCTCAATCGGGAAGAGCATCAATTGCGAGAGATGGACCTCCGAACGCTGACGACTCAATCGTGCGGGAAGGGCCTCGAGCACGCCTGCCTCTCTTCGCCTTCGGTAGCTCGTGTCGTAGTCGAGGTCCGCCGGCGCCACCAGCAGCTTCGTGTGCGTGATGGCAGACCGCTCCGCCCGCGCTGGACCGAGGAAGACATCGTGCGCCTGGTAGTAGTCGAACGACTCATGGACTGCATCCGCGAGAAAGTAGATGTTCCTCGACCCGATGGCGCCCTTGACGATACGCAGATCGGCGAAATCCGCCCGCGCGATCGCCCGAAACGCCGCGACGGCGTCGGACGTGCCCTTCGCCGCCAGGGTGAAGTTGAACGTGGCGTCCTGAAACGTCGGCACGGTCTCGCGGCCGCAGGGAATCATCACCAGGACCGTCACGTGCGTGGAAACGCCTGGCAGTCCGTAGTTGTAGACGTATGCGTCATACCCGAGGGCTCCGTAGAGTTTCCGCAGGAACTCCGACGTGCCGCCGCACAGGAACCCGACTTCCTTAGCGTGAGACAGCAGGATCAGATCCGAGATCGAGACGTCCTCGAACCGGTGGAAGAAACGCTTGGTGTTGAGCCCGCAATTCGACCAGTTGACCGCGCGATAAACATATTCGCGCAAAGCGCCGCATATGCCGGCATGGTCCCGGCGTCCGAGCGCGGCTCGCAACCGGTCCGAGCACTCCGCCAGATAGACAAGGAGCCGTTCGGTCTTCACGTCTTCGCCCAGACGCCAGGGAGGAGTTGGCTCCTGGATTCTCAGGTTTCCCGACACAACGCTTCTCGCTGATAGACATGAACGCCGTCGTCCACAGAGACGAAGGGCCGATCAATGCCGGCCAGGTGCAGCGATCCACCCCGCGGCAGCTCGAGCACCAACCGGTGCGTGCGCCCGAGCAATCGCTTCAGTTCGGATTCGATCTGCGATCCGTGCGTTCCAATGATGAAGAAGTCGATGGCATCCAGTGAGGATTGCGCTCCGATCACCGCGTTGACCTCCTCGCCCTGGATGTCCATGTGCACCGCGTGAACGCGCGCCAGGCCGTGGGCGCGCATCAGGTCCTCGATCGTGTAGCATTCGACCACGATGTTGCCGTCGGGCCGGACCGCCTGTCCCATGTGAGCCGCCGGGTCGGTATCCGCCTTGAAACGGCAGGTCCCTCGGCTGCGGCCTGCCGCGCCGTGAACCACCTCACCGTGGATGTTCTGTCGTAGGAAGTGCAGCGCCGACCAGATGTAGTGATGCGGCTCCGCCTCGACCGCCAGCGCGAAGTAGTCGCCGATTCGCGTCTCGAACAGC
The DNA here is from genome assembly GCA_964579055.1 of uncultured Pirellulales bacterium. Taxonomy (GTDB): domain Bacteria; phylum Planctomycetota; class Phycisphaerae; order Sedimentisphaerales; family Anaerobacaceae; genus Anaerobaca. The sequence goes on along the minus strand of CAZOFX010000017.1, from coordinate 14,796 downwards.
CGGTTCGCGACCACGCTGGCCACGGTCAGGCACCAGGGTGATCGTCCGCTGCCCAGCTCGACGAAATGGAAGCGATCGAGCCCAGGGAAGCGACGCAGGATCGAGATCAGGGCAAAGGCCTCCAGTGCGTGCGCCGGATAGGAAGGGCCTGCGAACAACTGCGCGTGCCCCTGCCAGCTCTCCTGCGAGAACGATTCGGCCAGCATGTACAGCCCATGCCACTGCCGGATCCACCCTTCGTCGTCAGGAGGCGCTGTGGGCACCGCCACATTCGTGTCGTATTCGCAAATGGCGATCATACCAGGACCTTCGACTCCGTCTTCCCGGCGAAGACTCTGGTTTCAAACAACTTCGGATCGTGGACGCCGATGCAGTACTTGCAGCCGTGATCGTAGGCGGTGTGAGCGACCATGCGCTGGCGGAACTGGTCATACGTCTGAGAGAACCAGATGTCGACGAACGATTCGGTCAGCGCGTTGCCCATCTGCGGCGACGCCAGGAGGTTGTACCAGCAGGGAACCACCTCGCCGCCGGCTCCGATGTGCACGTTCTCGACGTTCGGGCAGAACCCCTCCCGCCCGGTCGGCAGCAGGCGGCCCTGGGCATCGGCCCGGTAGTAGCTCAGCGCGTGGTTCGGGATGAGGTACCTGTTCTTCATCATCTCCCAGTGCGCATCGTCCCCATCAGGCCAGACGAAGATGGGCTTGGAGCAGGTTTCGTCGACGCCCAGCAATTCCGCGTCTCTCCAGAACTCCTCCATGTGCGACACGGTTTCGCGGCTGACCACCGTCTGGAGCTTCACGCGAGGGGACGGCTGTCCCCGCCGGTTCCGCTCCTCGACGAACCCTTTGATGTTGTGGACGAGCAGTTCCAGGTTGCCGCCGCGGCGATGTTTCTCGTAGGCTTCGACCTGCCCGGTCTCATAGGCGACCAGCAGTTCCGACGGCGGGTCCGTCAGCAGGGCGTCGATCCGTTTCTCGTCGAGCAGCTTGGCATTCGTGGCAATGACCGTCTTGACGCTCCAGTCGTTGCACAAGCGGACCATCTTGCCGAGATCCGCGTTCAGCAGGGGCTCTCCTCCGGTGAACTCGACGTGCGTCACAAACGGCTGGATCTGAAGGAACAGCCGGGCGAAGTCCTCGAAGCGAAGGAAACGCTGGGTGCGTTTCTGCGCCAGCCGGCCGCTGTGCAGCACGCAGAACTCGCATTTGAAGACGCACTGCGTCGCCACCTCGACGTTGAACTTCATCGGGAAACTGTACGCCTTGTTGAGGAAGTACTTCAACTGGTTGTGTTTCTGCCGCCCGGGCCAACGTCGCTGATCGTAGTAGTATCCTCGCAACGGGATGGCGCGAAAGATCTGCTGGATTTCCGCCTCGCTCTTTTGTGCCAGCGAATGGAAGGCGACAAGATACTCGGAGAGCTTCTTCTTGCCCTTCGCCGATTCAGGCGACAAGACATTCTCACGGAACGGAGCGGGCACAGCGGCGACGGTCGGACGAGGCGCCTCCGGCTGTGGCGCGGCCTGCTCGCTATGGAATTGCTCGTAGAAGGCATCGAACCGATCCTGGAGCACGAGCCGGCGCTGCTGCGCAATGCCCTTCGTAAAGCGAAGGACCGACTCGATGCCGACCGGCGGAGAGATCCCGCGACACACCTGTTCGAATCGATCGACTTCATCGCAGAGGCCCTGGCAGCCGATGATAAACATCAGGTCGCCCAGGCATTTCGACGTCGTGCACGGATACATGGTCTTTGGCGCCGAGGGCCGCAGGAAAACGGTCTGCTTCCAATCGACCGGATCGGCGCGATGGCAGCACGCGCACAGCTCGCGCTGCTCGCGCATGTTCAGCGTGAAATACTTGTACCCGGCCGAGCACGGCAGCCCCTGGCTCTCGATCCCGCCGAAAAACTGCATCCCGTGCACGTCGAGCGTAACCATCTCCAGCAGATCGCGCAGCTCCCGCTCGCTGTAGTCCCGCGGGAAATGCCGATCCCGCCAGGGCTTGGAATACGTCTCCAGCAAAGTCACCGCGACGCCCACCTGCTCCTTCTGGAGCGAATGAATATGATCGCGGATGGTCCCGATGCTCTCCGGGGCGCCGATGTACTTGACGAAATGGGGAACGTCCGCCTGCTTGAGGCGCGCGATCAGAGGCGTGATATGCCCGAGCTTGACGCCCGCCAGGAGGTGATGGCTGATGTTGAAGAACCCGAACCGCTCGTGCGGAAAGACGTCCAGGATTTCGCTGACGATTTCCGCCGGCACCACGCCGTTGGTGTCGAAGGAGACGTAATGGTGGCACTGCGCCGCCTTTTGCAGAAAGCGGGGCAGGCCCGGATGCAGCAGGGGTTCGCCCCCGCTGACGTAGAAGTGCGTCGGCTGCCATTGTTCCAGCGCGCGCAGCAAGGTCGCATCGGACAGGAAGTCCTCCGACAGCTCCGGCTTGCGACGCCGGCCCTGGCTGCAATACGGGCACTTCAGGTTGCAGTACGTCGACGCAAACAACTGGATCGTCGGGAGGTCCCTCATCCGTTGAATGGGGGAGCGACGCCCTTCCGGACTCGGGGGCATCTTCTCGACCGCGGGACGAAGACGCTCGTTTGGAGTTGTGCCTGTGGAAATCATCATGGTCACGACCTGTCTGCCGGCGTGGCATCCACCAGGAGATGCCAGCCCAGGCTCTGTTCCAGCCGGCGAAATGCCCATTCGGGCAGAATGCGGAAGTACCACGCCTTCTTGTATTTATGCTGTCGGTATTCCGGGATCGAGTAGGGGAAGATGTGGTCCACTCTGGCGGCGCGGATACGGAATCCCTGCAACAGGTCGCGCACGGTCCGGCGGGAGTAGCTGTACGTCACCGGGCAGCCCGTCTGCGCCTCCGAATGACTGGCAATCAGCTCGTCCAGTTTCCAGAAAGCCCCTTTTCCGAACTTCATCAGGATCCAGAGCACCTTCCAGGAATGACGATGGTACACCATCATCTTGAACACGCTCTGCGGTCCCATGTACTTGCGAATCTCGCGGATGGCGTCCTGGGGGCGCGGCGTGTGATGAATGACGCCGAAGGAGTAAACCAGGTCGTATTCCTCGACCGGGACGGCCTCGCTGAGCCGCTCGACGTCGGCCTGATAGAACCGGATGCGATCGGCCAGACCGAAGATTGACGCGCGTTCCTTCGCCACCGCCAGCGACGCATCGGACAGGTCTACCGCCGTGACCCGGGCGCCCGCCCGCGCGAAGCCCATCGTGTCGGTCCCGATGCCGCAACCGATTTCCAGCACCTTCTTACCCGCCCATCGATCGAACTGGGCGAAGGCCGGGATGTGCGGCTCCACGAAATACTTGCGGGCTTCCACCTCGTCGAAATACGCCCGCGTGCCAACCGGCTTAGGTGAGTGCCGGATGTTGCACGGACGTGCGTTCCAGTACCGGCGTACGTCCTCGACGGTCCTGGTAGAGAATGTCTGCGCGACTGTCATGTGCGGTTCCCCCTGTAGGTATGGTCACCATCCCGAACGCGCGGTAGGTGAACTTCTTCAGCGTGGCGTTCCGATAGATGCGCCAGCAATCGATCATCAACGGCGCCGTGCCTGCCCTTTCCTCCAATCGGGCGACGTCCAGTTCGTTGTATTGCGGCCAGTTCGTCAGCATCACTACTACGCCGGCCCCCGAGACGGCGTCGTATGGATCTTCACAGTAGACCCCTCGTCCCTGGAGCGCCTCGCGGACGCTTCCCAGTGCCTTGGGGTCGTGCATACGCACCACATAGCCGGCCTTAAGGAGCTGCGCTGCGAGCATCACCGACTGCGACTCTTCGATGATGTGCGTGCCCGGCTTGTAAGAAAGGCCCAGCAGCGCCACGGTCGATCCGGGCCGGGCGTGCCCACTGATCATGGTGAACAGCCGGTTGACCACTTCGCCGTTGACCTTCACGACGCGCGGACTGAGGTTGGCGTCGGCTCCGGCGTCCTCGGCACAACGCTGAAACGCCAGGTTGTCCCGCGGAAAGCACGGACCGCCGAAACCCAGTCCGCCCTTGAGGTACCGACGTCCCACGCGCGTGTCGGACCCGACCGCCGTGGTCACCACGTCGACGTCCGCTCCCGGAATCCGCTCGCAGATCGACGCCAGCTCGTTGGCGAAGCTGATCTTCATGGTCACGTAGCAGTTGAGACTCAGCTTGGTGATCTCGGCGTTGGTCAGGTTCATGACGGCATAGTAGGGGTCATTCTCCACCACGGACGAATACAGCTCCCGGCACAGTTGCGCGGACCGCTCGTCGGAGGCACCGATGAGCAGCATGTCCGGATGGAGGAAGTCGTGAATCACCGAACCGAGCGCGACGAACTCGGGATTGTAGACGAACCCGAAGTCCCGCCCGCACACCTTGCCCGTCAGCTTCTCCAGGATGGGCACAAAGACGTGTTCGCACGTCGTCGGCATGACCGTCGAGACCAGCGCCACGACGTGAAACGCCTTCTTGGCCTTCAACGCCGGCGCGATGCGATCGAGAACCGCTTCGACGTACGCGTTGGAGAACCGCCCGTTCGAGTCGCTCGGCGTCGGCACCGTGATCAGCGTGATGTCGCTGTGCTTCACGGCATATCCGTAATCCGGGGTGAACTCCATGCGCGTGCGGCACCCCTCCAGCAGTGCCGGCAGGCCGGTCTCGTCGACGGGACACCGACCGCGGGTGAGTGCCTCCATGTGCTCGGCGCTGGAATCCACGCCGATGACGCGATGTCCCTTGCTGGCGAAGCACGCGGCCGAGCAAAGGCCCAGCTTTCCAAGACCGACGCAAGATAGGTTCATCGGGAACGCTCCTTACTGAGTGACGTCAATACGTGCTCCCGTCGCGGTAACCCGTGGCCTGCGACGAGGATCGTGTTCGGGCCTTTCGCCCATAGGCGACGACCGCTCTCTTGACCTGTCTGAGCTGTGTGAGCCTCGTCTCCACGTCGCCTCGTTCGGCTCGCAGGGCGAGGGTCAGCTCATCGTATAACCGTGTCAAATGCGCTCTCTGCGACTCCTCCAGCGTCCCGGCGTACTGCCGGTCCCGGATCATCCCAGCCACCAACGTCTCGGCGCGGGCGGCCAGCCGCTCGACCTGATCGAGCTGGCCCTCGCGCACGCCGGCGATCTGCCCCCGCAGCAGGCAGCTCAGTTCCTCCAGACGCTCGGCCAGCCGACCGGGCCCTGTCTTCGAAGGGGCATCGTTGGCGCTCATGGCTATCGTGCTCCCGCCAGACTGTGTTCCACTTCTTCCAGCAGGTTCGTCGCATCCTCATTCGCCGGCTCCATCGCCAGCAGGTTGAGCAGCATTTCCCGCGACGCTTCCGGACGACCGTCCTTGAGGTACAACGCCGCCAGCGCGAACATCACCGAGAGGTCGCCCGGATGCATGTGCAGGTAGACCTCCAGGTAGTAGGTCACTTTGGCGAAGGAACCCATCTCGCAGGAGACCTGGAACAATCCGAGCAACGAGGTGATGTTGTCGCTGTCCAGTTCGAGCGACTTCATATAGAGATCGAAGGACTGCGAATACTCTCCTCGCTGCTGCGCGACCATGGCCAGTCCGGCGTAAGCCTTGGCGCACCGGGGATCCAGCCGGCAGGCCACGCGGAACGCAATCTCGGCGTCCTCGCACCGGCCGGTCTGAAGGGCGGCCGCACCCAAGCCCACGTAAGGTCCCGGCTCATCCGGTCCGATCGATGCCGCTTTCTCGTAGCAGCGTTGGGCCTGAGCGTAGTTGCCCACCGACGTGTAGCAGTCGCCCAGCTCGCGCAGCACTTCATAGTGCTGTGTTCTCTTCCGTTTTTCGACCTCGTTCATTGGCGCCGTATCCATATCTGCGTTTTCCCAGTCTCCTGCCACCGGTGCGCTCAGATCATCGGCGCCCGTGCAGGTATCGGAAGATGGCCTCGAAGTCCCCTCTCGGCTTGCTCGAGCAGGCCGATGGCGTTCTGAAAGTCCCGGTTCCGGCGGCACACCTGGGCCTCCAACAGCAGGGTTTCCACCGTCGATCGCACCTGATTGACCTGGCGACTGAGCCGGCCGGCTTGCACATGGTGGCCCGCACGAAAATGGGCGTTGGCCGCCAGCGACTTCATCCACAACTCGTTGCGATGGCGTGCGGCGAGATACTCATACGCCCGGGCCGCCAGCGCCCAATCGCCGTCTGCCTCCGCCTGCCACGCCTGGCGCAGCAGTTCGTCAAACTGAAAGGGCAGCTCTTCGGGCTGTGGCGGCCGCACGCGAATCCCGCAGGCCTCCAGCGACTCTTTCACGGACAGATGCGGGTACGCCCGCCGGGCCTGGCGCAGATCGGCGTCTTTCAACACCGCGCCCCACAGTCCCTCGCCGGCGCCTTCAAGCAAAAGCGCTTCCCGATCGGACGCGCTGTGGATCAATGCGTAGAGCGGATCCTCCACCCACATCTCGTCGATCGGCATGGCGCCGGGCACGATCGCCACGTATGCGCCTTCGGCCCTTCGCAGCGCCGCATCCACCTTCTCCTGCGGTGAGCTCTGCGGATCGACGGGAACCAGGACCACGTTCGGCATCTCGCTGTTCAGCCGCCCGATGTCGTGGGGCGACAGCGGAACATAGAGCTGGTAGGGGTAAAACGTGTAACGCCAGAGACGTCCGCACGTTTCTGCGATGCGCTGGTCCAGCCGGTCGACGAGCAGAATGATCGCGAGTTCCTCGAGCTTGTCCCATGGCTTCGGCGGACGCGTGGTTCGGATGGCCAGCACGTTTCTCAGATACTCCTGTGGGTCCTTGCGGCGCTGGATCGAGATGCGGTCCGACTCCTCGACCGGGCTGTAGAACTCCCCTGTGATCGTGGGCAGATGCTGAAAGTCCGAGAAGAACGCCAGGCGGCGCGTCATGTCCCAGTCGATCAGGATGTTCAGGTCTTCGTTGTACAGGCCGGTCCGGTCCAGCAGATCGCGACGGTGCATCAGCGACACGTGCAGCGCGTGGTTGAAGTAGAGCATCAGAAAGCGGTCGAAATCGCGACTGATCTCCACGTGCTTGCTCAGGATTTCCCGGTCGCCGTTCGACAGCACCCGGCAGTAAGTCTTGTACAGGTCGCTGTAGGCCACCTGACAATCGGTCGGCCCCTCCAAGGCATCGACCAGCACCTGTACGTGGTTCGGATAGTAGAGGTCATCGTCATCGAGATAGGCGACGTACTTGCCGCGGGCGCCGGCCAGCGCCTCGTTGAGCGAATGGGGTTTGCCCCGGTTCTCGCGCCGGTCGATGAAGGAGATTCGCGGATCGTCGAAGGATTGAACGATGTCGCGAACGTCGTGGCCGCCGTCGTTGACCACGAAGATTTCCAGGTTTCGATAGGTCTGGCGCACGGCGCTGGCCAGGGCGTAAGGCAGGTAGCGGCGCCGATTGTACGTGGGCAGCAACACGCTCACCAGAGGACCGCGTCGGTCGCAGCCGTCTGGAGCGGCGCATTGCGACAGATTCTCCTGACGATCTCTGGACATTGGACGGGTATTCAATCTCACGTACGGCGTCACCATCACAGTGTCAACGGGCTCGCAGGCTCCTGTACACCGGGCCGATGGCCGCGCGGCGTCGGAACGTCGCAGATCCCGCCGGAACGACACGGACCGGCGACGGGACGCCGAGCGTCGAGTTCGCTCTCAAGCTGATTCACGATGCCGCCGACCTGGCGCAGTTGCCCGCGAATCGGATAGCGCTCCTCGACGAACCGGCGATAATCCGTCGGATCGTACTCGCGCCCGAGAACGCATTCGCAGAATTCCTCGGCGATGTTGAACAGATTCCGCGCCGGGAACAACCGGTCGGCGCCCGCGAAATGGTGCACGATGGGCTTCAGCCCACAAGCCATGCCCGCCAGCAGCGACTCGATCTGGCTCTCGCCGATGCCGCTGGAAACGATGAAATGCTTGTCGCCGAGCCAGGCGTTCAGGTTGCCCGGATAGCCTTCGAACGACACCACATCCGTCAGACCCAGCATCTGGACCATGTGATGTGTGTATTGTTCGAGCATGGGGTTCTCGAAATCGCCACAGAAGAACAGCCGATAACTTCCGTCGAGGTAGTGCAGCTTCTGCATGCACTGGAGGAGAAAGGCGGGATTCGCCTCCATCGACAGCCGGCCCATGCACGCGAGATTCTTGCCACGGGCGCGCTGCTGAAACACGTATCGCGTCGCGTCGATTCCGTTCGGCACAACGACCAGGCGCGTCCGATTCCGAATGTCGGGCACCCACGTCAGCAGCGCCTCCTCGACGGCCGAGCTGCCGATCTGAATCACGATGTCCACATTCTCCCATCGAACCTGCCGCACCCAGCCATCGCGGACGTCCGAGCAGCGCAAGCTGACGATGGTCTTGCCCGGCGCCGGCGATTGCAGCGTCTCGGCCACGATCGGGCCGCCTCCGTCAAACCAGGCGATGTCACACCACTGCATCAGCCGCGACAGCTCCTCGGGCGTGCGGCCCGTGTAGAACTCCGTCTGGAAACGCTCCCGGACGAACGCCCAGGCCTCCGCCAGGGCCCCGTCCGCGCCCTGTCCAACGCGGAACAACGCGACTTTCGGACGTTTGCTGTGGATCACGCTCAGAATCGGATTCAGCACCTCCTGTTCGGGCCACCGCTGACGCGACCGCAGCAGAACCTCGACGGCCGAACCCTTCTTGCCCTGATCCAGCAATATCGTGGCGACGCGGTTCAGCACCTCGATGTTGAGAATATCCATCCGCTCCATCGTCTCGAGCAGAGAGGCGGCCTCTGCGGCCATGCCCGTCGCCAGGTAGGCCTCGACCAGATTCCAGACGATCTCCCCGCTCTCGGGCTGCAGCGCGTGCGCCTTGGCCAGATGCGCGACCGCATCCTCGCCGCGCCCCAGGCAATGGAGGATCGCCCCGGCGTCGTTCAGGGCCTGGGCATCCTGCGGAGCGACCCGCAGGTGCTCCCGGATACAGCCCAGTGCCGCTTCGTACTTTCCGGCCTCGGCCAGTTCCAGCCCACGCTGGTGGGCATTCACACCCGTCTGTGCGGTCATATACATGCTCCCTTCTGACAATGGAGTAGAACGCGACTCTCCGCCGATGTGTGCAAACGGCGTGCCGCTGTGGTGAAACGGGGTTTATTTGGCGCAAGGCCCTGCGCGACGGATCGTCTGGATAGAAATCAGACACCGACGTCTGCAAAACAACCGTGAATCCCCCCTCGGGATGGTCCGGGTCAACTGATGTAGTCCAGAAGTGACATGCCCATCAGCTTCGCGGCGACCGAAAGCGACATCTGGTAGAGAATCTCACGCCGGGAAAGATCGATGGAAATCTGGGCAATATCGGCTTCCTGGAGCCTGGTGGTTTCATCCTGCGTGTCAAACTGCATGTTTTCAAGCGTGTCTTTGAGGGTAGTGAGAAACCCGACCTTGGATCCCGTAGAGACATCAGACTGGATCAGGAGACTGCGCACTTCCTCCACCGCCTGGACGCACTGGTCCACGTAGCTGAGCAATTGCTGGGTGGAAACCTCGCGGTCATTGCTCAGGATGTCTCGCAGACTCATCAGGGTGCCGAAGACGTCGTACGTTCCGGGAACGCGGACCAGTTCGATGCCGGTGGCGGTAATCTGCGTGGTATCGACATAGAGAACGCGGCCCGTACGCGAATCCGTCACCGCCTGGTTGGTTTCCCCGCCCGCCGGCACCGTGACGAAGGTCGCGCCGTCGTCGATGGAGATTCGGTAGTTGCTCCCGTCGTGCTCCACCGTCAGCCACACGTCGCCACATACGTTCGAGGTGCCGGTGCCGTTCCGGGCCCCTGTGGTGCCGAGGAAGACCGGGTCCTCGCGTTGGCTGGTTCGAAAGATGTCGTCACCGGCGCGAAACGCCTCGATTTCCACCGCCGGAGCCACGTCGATCCGGCGGGAATCTTCGCCCCCCTGATAGGTTACGCGGACGATCTGCCCACCGGAGTACTCCACTGCGTAGGGTGGAGTGCCGGTGTTGTTCCCCGAGAAGAGATACTGGTTGGCGTGCTTGGTGTTGGCCAGAGAGACCAGTTGTTCCAGGGTGCTGTTGAGCTTCTCGGCGATTCGCTCCTGTCCCTCGTTGTCGTACACGCCGCCGACGATCTCGGTCAGGACGGTGCGGCTGTCGGCCAGTTCCGACGCCATGTTTTCGATAACGGTTGAGGAAATCTCGAGCGTACCGACCAGATCCTGGATGTTCTCGACATAGCCGGTCAGCGAGCGATCCTGCGTATTCAAGCCGAGAATCCGATAGGCCTCCGAAGGGCTGTCGGAGGCCCGATTGACCCGGTTGCCCGTGGACGCCTGCTCCTGCAAATCGGCGATCGCCTGGGTATGGAGAGACAGGGCGTAACTGACGTTGTCGCATATGTTCGCTATGGAACCACTCATGGTTGCCTCACCGTCGCCTTCTGCACGTTGTTTGAATCATTCCTTCCGACCGCTCCCTCTGGCCCGCCCCGACGCGGCCGCCGTCAGAACACGTCCATCAGCGCCGCCAGCACCGTTTGCTGGGTGGTGAGGTACTTGGCCATCGCCTGGAACATCGTCTCGAAGACGATCAACTGGGCTGCCTCATCGTTGATGTTGACGCCGCTGACTTCGCTCTGCTGCTTCTTCAGGTCCTCGATCACGGCCTCGATGTTCTCCTGCCTCGACTGCTTCAGGGCCACTTGCTGCCCGAGATCGGAGATCGTGCGCTGGTAATACTCGTTGGCGGTCATCCCCCCGAGGCTCGCCACCGGCTCATCGTGGACGCGTGCCATCCGCAGCGCGGCTTCATTGTCGCTCAGGTCACCGCCGAGCGCCGTGGCAATCCGGTTCGGATTCTGCGCCACGTCGGCGTTGACACTCATCTCCGAGGCACTGGCGCCGGAGAAGAAAGCATTCATGCCCGCTGCCGCCAGAAACCCCGAGGTGTCCGTCGTTTGAAAGACATCGATGTCGAAGGTGTCGCCGTCGTTGAGATCGCCTGTGCTCAGCGTGATCTTGATCCCGTTGGCCATCTCGATCACGTCGCCGGCGGCGTAACCATCGCCGACGCTCAGCGTGGCGACCACGTCCCCGCCGGAATCCGTGACCGTAAGACGAAGTACGCCGTTTCCGACTGCGCCGGTGCCGCTGACCGTGAAACGGAGCGTCTCATTGGACTCCTTATCATACGTGCCCGAAACGGAAATCGTCGGCGGAGTTGCCGCGGTCAGATTGCTCGCCGTCGGTTCCGGCAGCGGCGCCGGAATGAAGTCGAACTCATATCCGAGACCGGACACGATATGGAGCTTCGAGGAGTCCGACGATCCGTTCAGACCTGCGATAGCATCGATTTTGGCGGCGATCGTGTCCAACGTGTCGGGAGGAGCGCCGGAGAGATCCACCGTCACAGCGTGACGCCGGATCTGGCCGGTGTCCGTGTTGGTGACCCGAATGTAGAAGGTCCCGTCGGTGATCGAGGGCTCGACCTCGCTCAGATCCTCGTTGCTCATCGCCCAGCCGTCCATCTCCGTGAACGCCCCCTCCAGCCCGACGCCCTGAACGTGGCACGCATTGATCTGGACCACGATGCTCTTGGCCAGCGTGTCGAGGTCGTCCTGAAGCTGCGGGAGCAACTCATTCTTGAGCGAGAGCAAACCCCCGAGACGCCCGCCTTCCACGAGCAGACCATATCCTTCCGTCCCCGTGGCTTGCAGGGCCAGCAATCCATTGTTCTGCATCGTGACGGAGACCTCCAGGGTGATGGCCCCGGTGACCACCGGCAGTCCGTCGATGGAGACGTCGACCCCGCCGTATTCCCGCCTCTGCGTCTCAATACCCGTCAACGCGGACAACTGGACGATCAACTGATCCCGGCTGTCACGCAGGTTGTTGGCTTGTCCTCCGTTGATCTCCACGGCCTGGATCTTCTGGTTCAGCTCGGCAATCTGCTCCGTCAGGGCATTGATGGAATCGGCGACGTTTCGCGCCTCGAGCACCACCTGGTCTTCCAGACTGGTCAAAGAGTCGCCCAGCCGTCGAAACTCCGTGGTCAGGACCTGCGCCGAACTGACGACCTCGTTGCGCCAGGTCTGCTCCAGCGGGTTGGCCGCCAGCCCGCGCAGCGCATCGAAGAACGCATCCAGCGTGGCGTTCAATCCGCCGCTGGCGCCGAACTCACCGAATGTCGTCTCGACAGAGGAAAGCGTGGACAGCTCCTGAGAGATCTGCCCGTTGGACGAGGTCTGACTGACGATCTCGCGCTCCACGAGTTCATCGATCAGGCGTGTAACGCCGGCGACCTCCACACCCGTACCGACCGCCGCAGACCCGGTCTGCGTGGCGTCCGACGGACTGAGCTCGATGCGTTGACGATGGTAGCCGTCGGTCGATGCGTTGGCGATGTTGTTGCCGATGACGTCCATCGCCGCGTACGCCGCGCTCAAACCACTCAGTCCTATCGAGAAGCCCTGCATAGATCGATCCTCAACCGCCGGCCGGCGAGAGGCCGGGCCGGCAGCAATGGCATTTCCTGACGCTGTTAATAGTGCAGGTTGACCAAGCTCACGTTCGCCTGACGGCTTACCGTCCCCCGGGCGTTGTAGGTGGCTTTGCCCTGGGGATCCTGCCCGAAGAACACCTGCATCAACGAGCGATTGAAGCGGGCGCAGTCCGCCACCAGCGCCGTGGTCAGCGCATACTCCCGTCTCAGTTGCGCGACCAAGTCCTTGAGACGGGTTTGCCGGTCCACCACCGCCTGGCGCTGCGGATCGACGAGCGCACGGCACAACGCCGACAGCGTCATCGCACGCAGGTCGCATCCCAATTCCTCAGCCAGTTCCTTTCGGATCGTCTCCCGCCGCCGGATCGCCGCCAGACGGGATTCCGCCTCCTCCCGAAGATCATGGAGAAGCGTCTCCATCGCCTGGTCGTCCCGTTTGATGATCAGACTGCGCAGAGCGTCCAGTTGAGACAGCGTGCTCTCCGTGCTTCGGATATCCTCATCCAGGGCCGCCAACAGGGCGTCCACCTTCGTTTCTGCCGAACTCGATATCATCTTCAGAACTCCTCGTTCACCGAGCCGGCGTCGGCGTCGGCCCCTTCCATCGCCTGAAACTGCTGGTAGAGATCCTGCCACAACCCGAAGCCTCCTTTGTTCGCCACATCCTGGGCCAGATAAGACCAGAACATGCCGTGGACCTGGTCTGCGGCGACGTCGTCGTCGAAGCCGGAGTCTTCGATGGAGTTCTTGACCTCCTCGAACAACTTGGTCAGGAGTACCGATTCGAAATCCCTGGCCAGTTGCTTTTTCTCTTCGTCGGATGCCTTGCGGATCGCGTCCGCATCCATCGCCTCGATCGGGTTGGATGCGGCGGACGCGACCTGGCGAAGGGCCCCCGGCGGCACCGCCAGAGGCAATGCGATCGATTCCATGCCGTCCATCTCGGTTTCCTTACATGATCACCAGCTTGGCCTGCAAGGCCCCCGCCTCCTTCAGCGCGTTGAAGATCGCGATCAGGTCGCGAGGCGATGCGCCGATGGCGTTCAAGGTCTTGGCCAGTTCGGACACGGTCACCGCCCGCTCGACCGGAATCAGGTAGGCGTTCTGCTCTTCCACGCCGACCATGGTCTCCGGGATCACCTCCGTGGAGCCCGCCTCGGAGAAGGGCGCCGTCGGCTGCGAGACCTGGGCGGTCTCCTTGACCTTCACCACAAGACTGCCCTGGGAGATCGCTACCGACGAGATGCCGACGTTCTCCCCGACCACGATCGTGCCGGTTCGCTCGTTGATCACCACCGTCGCGGGCATGTCCACGGTGACCTCTTTCTGCGTGATCTCGTCGAGGAAGGCGATGATGTCCTTCTGCGTGATCTCGGACGGGACCATCACCTTGATGCTGGCGGCATCCAGAACGACCGCGCTGTCGGCGTACGATTGATTGATGATCTCGCTGATGCGCTGGGCCGTCGAGAAATCGCTGTTGCGCAGACTGAACGTGATGAAGCGCTGGCCCGCCACCTGCTCGATGAAACTGGCCAGCTCCGCCTTCTCGACGATCGCCCCGTCGGCAACGCGTCCGACGGTCTGATGGTTCTTCGACATCGTGGCCTGCTTGCCGGCGACGGACCAGCCGCCGAGCGAGATGCCCCCCTGCGCGACGGCGTAGACCTGGCCGTCCAGACCTTTCAGCGGGGTCGGCAGCAGCATGGCCCCTTGCAGGCTCTTGGCGTCGCCCAGCGCCGAGACGTCCACGTCGATGCGCATTCCCTCCCGGTCAAAGGGCCCCAGTTCGGCGGTCACCATCACCACCGCGATGTTGCCTCCGGTCAATTCGCTCGGAGACAGTACCAGGCCGGACTCGCGCAGGATGTTGGTCAGCATCTGGCGCGACAACAGGCCCGTATCGCCGGTACCGGCCAGGCCGATCACAAGCCCCACGCCCGTCAGCGGGTTGCCACGCACGCCCTGAATCTCGACGATGTCCTTGATCCGTTCGGCGCGGACAGGGACGCCGACCATCCCCAGCAGCAGGAGCAGCGCCCCGACGAGTCCCCTCCCCACCGTCCCGAGGGGACGCTTCGATCCGTCGATCCGAACGACTGGGCTATGTCCGCTCATGAATTCCATCGTTGTGTCTCTCCAAAGAGGACGCCGGGATCTCGTCCCCGCTCTCACCACGGCCAAAGGACATCGAAGACCCGCCCGAGCCATCCCGGTTTCGTGTAGGGGGCCGCCACGCCGCTGTTCTGACTGACGATCCGGAAGTTCGCCACCTGCTCGCTCTTGATCGTAT
>CAZOFX010000016.1:0-79820 GCA_964579055.1 uncultured Pirellulales bacterium | reverse complement strand
CCCACCGTCCTGACCGAGCCTCAACCACCCCCAGGCCGAAACGGGTAATCGCGTCACTTCGCGACGTGAGCACGGGCCGGCGAGCAGTGGAGGAATGGCTGTTCATGACTCCGGCAGGACGATGGACGAGGACCGCTTGTGCCGCGGCTATACGGCGACCGACTCGTCTGCCGCGTGCCGGCGGCCCTTGACGTCCCTGGTGGCCACGAGACGGCCCGTCGATGACGCGGCGGCGCCCCGCCCGGCGCAGCGGGACCTCACATGGTCCAGGACGTTCATGAAGTTGATGTAGGAATCGTACGGTGTATCGTACGGGTTGAAGTACTTGTGGACGTCGCCGTCGGCGAAGTATTTGGTGCACATGTAGTAGAAGTGATCGGAGGTCTGGAGCCTCCGCCAATCCCGCAGGAGATCCGGATCGCCGCTGTCTCTGACGGCCCGCTCCATCCGGTAGAGCTCCGTGATGGCGTTCTGCTGCATGGCGTTGCCCAGCCAGGCGGACAAATCCCGCTCGGTGTCGGCCCAACTGACCAGATGGGGCACGTCGACGACGTCGGCCGCTTCATACGTATCCGCCACCTCGCCGGGCGTCTTGAAGTTGTTGTCCGGGTGCTTGAGGACCTCGGTCGGCAGGGCGCGGAGGAAATCGAAGATGCCCGTATCTTCCCATTGGTGTTCGCCGAAGGTCTCATAGTCGACGAACAGATTGACGACGTATCCATTGCCATTGACGGCGTTGACCCACTGGGCGAACTTGCCGACGTCGAGCGGCCACTCGCTCCAGTACCGGTTGGAGAATCGGAAGGCGATGTCGTCGCTGAGGCGGTAATTCTTCAGGAGCAGCTTGAGTTCCGGCGCGCTCGGGGGCCTGTAAACGTAGTTGGGGCTCCGATAGCCCAGGATGTGGTCGGCGCCCTCGGCGAGGATCGCTTTGAAGCCACCAATTTTGGCGACCGCCTCGGCCAGTTGGTTGTTGTAGATCAGTTCCGTGTTGCGGAACACCTGCGGTGTCTGCCCGAAAAGATCGCGAATCAGTTGCCGGTGCGCAACGACCTGACGGACGAACTCCTCCGGCGAGAACAGGAAGCTCAGGCTGTGGTAGTACGTCTCGGACAGGAACTCGACGCAGCCTGTGGCCGCCAGGTACTGGAAGCTGGCCAGGACCTCCGGGGCATATTCGGCAAACTGCTCCAACACCGTTCCGGTGAGGCTGAAGCTGACCTTGAACTGGCGGCCGTGGCGTTCGATGAGCTCCCGAAGGACCCGGTTGGTCGGGAGGTAGCATTTCTGCGCGACCTTGCGGCAGATCTCCGCGTTCTTGAAACCGTCGAAGTAGTCGCCGGCGGTGTCGAAGATCGTGTAATGCCGCAGGCGATAGGGTTGGTGAACCTGAAAGTAGAAACACACCGAAGCCATAGGGAGCTCTCCGCGCCGTTTGCCTACGCGACGCCCAGCGTCGCGTGGTAAATCTCATTCATCCGAGCGGCGGAATCCTCCCAACGGAATTTCAGCGCCTCTCGATGGCCCTCGGTGCGCAGCATCTGTTGGAGAGGGGGATGCCGCAACACGGCGACCATCTTGTTGGCCATCTCCTGGACATCCCAGAAGTCCACCTTCAGCGCATTGCGAAAGGCCTCCGCAATGCCGCTCTGCTTGCTGATCAGAACCGGGACATCGTGCTGGAGCGCCTCGAGAGGGGCGATGCCGAATGGCTCCGAAACAGAGGGCATCACATAGAGATCCGCCATCTGATAGACCTTGCGGACGTCGTCGCCGCGCAGAAACCGCGTGAACAGGACCCGATTGCCGATCCCCAGTTGGGCGGCCAGCTCGATGCTGCGATAGAGCATGTCTCCATCACCGGCCATGATGAACTTGACGTTGTCGATTCTCTCCAGCACTCGTTTGGCAGCATGCAGAAAGTACTCCGGTCCTTTCTGCATGGTGATCCGCCCGAGAAACAGGACGATCTTGTCCGTCTTGGCGGGCCAGGTCTGGCGCGAGGAGGACCAGGACCCGTTGTGATGCTCGACCCCGTTGTAGACGACCTCGACTTTTTCCGCCGGGACGCCGTAACGGCTGATGATGATGTTCCGCGTGTAGTTGCTGACCGCGATGATCCTGGCCGCGGCGTGCATGGCATGGCGTTCAATGTCGTAGACGTACTGGTTGACGTGCTCGCCACTGCGGTCAAACTCCGTCGAATGGACCTGAATCACGAGGGGTTTGCCGCTCTGTTGTGCCAGAGCCACGCCGGCCGGAAACGTCATCCAATCGTGTGCGTGGATCAGATCGAACTGCTCCGTCAGCCCCAGGGCCAGGACTCTCCGGGTGAAACGAGCCACTTCCGTGTAGATGTCCGGGCCATAGTTGCCCTGACCGCCCGATTCGACATCCTCGTCTGAAAGGCCGGCGTCGGCGAGTTCCGCCGTCGATGATCCTGCGGCGGCGCGGGAGGCCGTGGAAGCATACGGGTTCAAGAAGGCCGACACCGGGCGAAACTGAACGTTCTGAAACGCGAACCCGCCGGCGCACTGCCCGTAGTATTCTGGGCGCAAGCCGCTGGACAAATGCATCGGTTTGGCCTTCGGAAGCACGAAGATGATCGGCATGCCCAGGCGATCCATCGCTCGGGTCAGACCCAGACATGCTGTGCCTAATCCGCCGCTGATAAACGGCGGAAACTCCCAGCCAAGCATGAGCGTCCTTATCTTCATCGTTCGTTCCTTCCTGGGTAAAGGCAGCCAGCAAAAGAAAGAAATCCTTCGCTGAGGTTCGCCTAATGCTCTCCCGGGCTTTCTCGCGACGGGAATGTCCATTCTCTGACGTCGCAGAAATTGATCAGGCTCAACTTACCAGCTATACGTCCAGGGTCAAGAGGAATGTTCTGCAATTTGTCACGCCGCGGGGAATTTCCGCCGCCAGCGAGCGGGGAATCCCGCGGGATGCAGGATAGTCGCCAGCCTGCTTGAATCCTCCATCCAACATGCCTCGTCGGCCCTGTATGTCACACGCCGCGCATCCGGCAGGAAGAGCGTCGTTGCGATCGTTGTCTCTTGGAGCGCCCGTGTGACACCATGCAACGGCACAGTCGTCGCATTGGAAGCGCAGCATTTGTCTCGACGCGAATGCCGAGGGGTCTTGCAGCCGGCATTCCAACTGCACGGCGGGACAGTGAGTCCGTCCGCGAGGCGTCGATCCCATGCCGTGGTCGCTGCCGACATTTCCGAAATCCCCACTCTTTCTCCGACGGCGAAAGGCTGGGGGGATTGGGCTGTCTTTCGATTCTTCCACGCATATGAGGGCCAAGCGCATGGCTGGAGCTTCGTTCGTTCGGAATCCAATGTTGTCCTTGTTCTCGTCCGCAGACGCTCTATAATTGCAGGTAGACGGTGAACAAACGAGAACAACGAACCGGACAAACCATGAATCGGGAGGATCGCGCAATGTTTGAAACACTGGACAAGGTGATGTTGGCCGGCCTGGGAGCGGTATCCATGACGCGCGAACGCGCCGAGCAGATGTTCGACGAGTACGTGAGCAAGGGACGGGCCGAGCGCGAGAACCGCAGCGGATTCGTGAAGGAAGTGATGGACAGCGCAGAGCGGACGCGCGGCGAGCTGGAGAAGATGATCTCCAAGCAGGTGCAGGAAACAGTCACGACGCTGCATCTGGCCACGCAGGACGATGTCCGTCGCATCGAACAGAAGCTTGATCAGTTGCTCTCCAAGGGGTAGTCACCTTGACCCTGTGGCGGCCCCGTTTCAGGAGTCGGCTGCACCGGTTGCGCCGTTACCGGCACATCATGGCCGTGCTGATGAAGTACGGCCTGGAAGAGGTCGCCGAGGCGCTGCGCGCCCGGCTGTTCGTGCGCCTCGGCGAACAAGCGGCGCCGCTGCGCGTCAAACGGGCGGCCGTCGGGCAGAGCCGCCCGCAACGGGTCCGACTGGCCCTGGAAGAGCTGGGCCCCACGTTCATCAAATTCGGGCAGTTGCTGAGCACGCGTCCGGACATCGTGCCGGCCGAGTACGTCCGCGAATTCGAGCGGTTGCAGGACCAGGTCAAGCCCGAGCCGTTCAAGCGGATCCGCGCCGAGATCGAATACCAGCTCGACGGCAAGCTCGAAGAGATCTTCGCCGGCTTCGACGCCGAGCCGCTCGCGGCCGGCAGCATTGCCCAAGTCCATCGCGCCACCACGAAAGAAGGCGATTCGGTGGTCATCAAGGTCCGCCGGCCGGGGGTTGTCGAAATCATCCATGCCGAATGCGATATTCTCGAAGAGCTTACCGCAATTCTCAAGGTTACCCTGTTTGAACACGAGACCGTCGATCCGCGGCAGATGGTCAAGGAGTTTGTCGAGGCTGTCGCCGCCGAGACGAACCTTGCCGACGAGCGGCGAAATCAACTGCGTTTCGCGGCCAATTTCGAAGACGACCCGACCGTTCATATCCCGAAGGTCTACGAGAAGTACTGCACCAACGGCGTGCTCACCATGGAGTACATCGATGGAATCAAACCCGCCGATCCGCAGGCGCTGGCCGACCGGGGAATCGACTGCAGGCTCGTGGCCCAACGCGGAGCGGATTTCGTCCTGCGTCAGATCTTCGAATTGGGCTTCTTCCACACCGATCCGCATCCGGGCAACTTCTTCCTGCTGCCGGGCAACGTGTTGGCGCCGATCGACTTCGGACAGGTCGCACGGATGAGTTCGCAGTATCGCCGCCTGTTTAACGAGATCATCCTGGCGATCGTGGAGAACGAGAGTTCGCGGGTGATCCGCTGTCTGGAGCGGGAGGAAATGACAGATGAGCGGACCGACCTGAACAAGCTGACCGGCGATATGGAGCAACTGATCGACACATACCGGAATCTGCCTCTGAAGAGCATCGCGTTCGGGACGGTGGTGAGCCGGACATTCGATCTGTTCCGCACGAACGCGGTCCGCTCACCCGCACAGTTCACGCTGATGCTCAAGACGTTGGCGACGGTGGAGTCCTTTGCGCGGTCACTGGACCCGGATTTCAACATCATGGAGGCGATGAAACCGTATGCCCGCCGGGCGATGCTTCGCGACCTGGAGCCCAAGCGTCTCGTGCGGCAGATGCGCCAGGTAGTCCAGGATGCCAGCGACCTGGCCATGCGGCTGCCGGAAGACGTCAACGTGATCCTGAGCAAATTCCGTCAGGGCCGGTTTCAGGTCCGGGTCCACCACGAGCATCTGGAGAATCTGGCCAAGACCGTCGACAAGAGCTCGAACCGGATGAGCTTCGCCCTGATCACCGCCGCGTTGCTCGTGGCCTCGAGCATGCTCGTGGCCCAGCAGGGCACGGTGCTGGGCCTGTTCCGGTTGCAGACGATGGGCATCGCCGGGTATATTATCGCGGCGGTCATCGGCATCTGGCTGCTGATTTCAATATCTCGCAGCGGCCGTTTGTGACGGTCGCTCGCAGTGAGCGGCGCCGGTTCGAGAGTTCGGTCCGGCCGTGGGCTGCCCAGATTCTCCGGTTGGAGCGGATCGACGTGGAATTGTCGCAATTGCTGGGCACGGCATTTGAGTGCGCGTGCGGGAGAGCACACCGCCTTCCAGTGCGGGAATTCGTCTACAACCCTGCCGCTGTTGAAGAGCTGCCCCGAATCGTACACGAATGCGTGGGAACGGCGCCCTCGTCGCGCGTCGTCGTGGTGGCCGATATGCGCACGTGGGAGGTCTGCGGCCGGCGAGCTTTCGCGGCGTTAAAACGCGCTCGGGGGGGTGTGGACGAGGTGATCGTTGCCGACGGTGAGCACGGCACGCCGACCTGCGACGAAGCCACGTTTCACGGCCTGCTCACGCGGCTGCGAGATGCCGGGCCCGGGATGGTGGTGGGCGTCGGCAGTGGGGTGGTGAACGACCTGTGCAAATGGACCTCCTTCGAGCTGGGGATTCCCTACCTTGTCGTTGCCACAGCACCGTCGATGAACGGATACGCAGCCGCCAACGTGGCGCCGACGGTCGGCGGGGTGAAGATCCTGATCGAAGCCCGACCGCCCCTGGCGGTGATCGCGGAGCCGGAGGTCATCGCGGGCGCCCCGCAGGAAATGATCTCCGCCGGATTCGGCGACACGATAGCTAAGCATCAGAGCAACAGCGACTGGTGGATGAATTACCTGCTGCTCGGCGAATACTATTGCGATTTCTGCGCCAGCATTGCCGGTGATTTGGAGCCACTGTACTTGACGCGGCCCGAAGGCATTCGAGAACGGGATGCGTCGGCCGTGGGAGGGCTCTTCGCGGCATTGTTCTGGAGCGGTGTGGCGATGACACTCATGGGGACCAGCGTCCCGGCCAGTGGGGGCGAGCACCTGCTCAGCCACACCCTCGATATGATTGCCGTGGCCCGAGGCCATCGTCATGATTTGCACGGCCGGCAGGTCGGCCTAGGCACACTGCTGTCCGCAGCGCTCTACGAGAGGATTCTCGCGATGGAGACCCCCAGGCTGTGTGCCTTGCCGCCCGCAATCGACAAGGGTTTCTGGGGGACCGGCCCGGTGGTCGAAGCGGTCGCCAGGCAATATGAGGCCAAGAAGCCCAGCCTGGATGCGGCTCGGCAGCATTTGACGCAGGCAGATG
This sequence comes from uncultured Pirellulales bacterium, assembly GCA_964579055.1. Classification (GTDB taxonomy): domain Bacteria; phylum Planctomycetota; class Phycisphaerae; order Sedimentisphaerales; family Anaerobacaceae; genus Anaerobaca. The sequence continues at coordinate 73,210 of CAZOFX010000016.1, read as the reverse complement.
GCTGGGACCGGCTCAGGAGCCATCTCGCCGGCCTGCCGCGTTCGCCCCAGACCATTCGCGACTGGCTAAAGCGAGCCGGAGGCGCCACATCACCAGAGGAGATCGGATGCTCGAGGGAACAGCTTCGAGAAGCAGCCCTGCACATGCACGAGATTCGCAAGCGATTCACCGTGGTCGACCTGGCGTGGATGGTGGGGATTCTTCCGGACTCGCTCGACGAGATCATGCAGAAATGGCTGTCGAGATGACGCAGTCTACACGCGCGGCCTCGCGCCGCTGTCACACGCCACTCCGAGAGATTCCAGCGCAGCCGTCCGGTCGGCGGCAAATCGAAACAGGCCCTGTAGCCCCACGCACTTGAACACCCTCATGGTATTGAGGGGCACAGAGCAGAGAATGAGCTCCTTCTCGAAGGCGCCGAGTTGTCTCTCCAGGACCAGCAGTTGGGAAAGCATGCCCGACGTCAGAACCTGGGTCGCCGAAAAGTCGACGATGACGTGCCGGCTCGGCTTCGTTTCAGCCATGCCTGCGGCGATGTCCAGTTCATTGCCGCAGCGGGATTCCCGAGACAGAACGATCAGGAGAATCTGCTCAGGCACTTGCACGACGGCCATGGTGTGCTCCCTTCATCTGCGTCAACCGCCTCCGGTCTTTTCAGCACTACGTCGAGCCAGAGACTTTGGCGTTGCACGGTCTCCTGCATAAAGTATGCGACAACTTTCACAAAATCCAAATTCTGCGCAGCGGCAGATTTTCGCGCCGATGGGTTGATGTCTCTGCCGCAGGGTCCGCGTATGGTGGGCGAAGGTTGTCAATCGGTGCCTGAACGGTTAGACTCTCGGCGCTGTTGATTTCCCTGTGGATCCAGTGGACGCAGAGGCGATGCTCAGATTCGTTACGGACAGGCAGATCTACGAACAGGTCATAGGTACGGCTGTTATCGGAGCCAGACGCCGGCTCTGGCTGGCCACCGCCGACCTGAAGGACTTGTATGTCGACAAGTGCGGGCGGATGGTGCCCTTTCTGGAGGTGCTTTCGGACCTGATCGCCCGAAACGTCGAAATCCGCCTGCTCCACGCGAAGGAGCCGGGACCCCGGTTTCGCAGGGACTTCGACCGCTATCCCAATCTGATCGGCGGGCTGGAACGAATGCTCTGCCCGAGGGTCCACCTCAAATGCGCCGTTGTCGACGGGCAGTTCGCCTACATAGGCAGCGCCAACCTCACCGGCGCCGGTCTCGGCGCCAAGAGTCCAAGACGACGGAATTTCGAATCGGGCATCGTAACGACGGACGCCGGCATCGTCGAGCAGGTGATGGAGCAGTTCGACCGGATCTGGCGGGGCGATCATTGTGCGGAGTGTGACAGGAAGGAGTTCTGTGACGAGCATATCGATATCTTGTCCGGCAGGACAAAGCCGGTCTCTTGAAACGGCCCGCTCTCGTCCGAAGTGCTACGCTTACCTGGACATCGAAACCACGGGACTGAGCTGGGACAACTGCGATCTGACCGTTGTCGGCGTCGCCAGGGTCAGAGGCACGGACTGCCGAGTCGGGCAGCTCGTGGGCGAGCGCATCGTTGCCGAGGGCGTTCTCTCGCTGCTGCAGGGGGCCGACGAGGTCTACACGTACAACGGAAGCCGCTTCGATCTGCCATTCATCAAGCGCAGGCTGGGCCTGGACCTCAAGACCTGCCTGCGGCACACCGATCTGATGTACGCCTGCTGGCGTCAGAATCTCAAAGGCGGGCTCAAGGTGGTGGAGACGCGGCTGGGCATTCAACGACGACTGGCGGATATGAACGGCTTCATGGCGGTGCGGCTGTGGTGGGATTACGTCAACAACGCCAACGCGCAGGCCCTGCGCACGCTCCTGGAGTACAATCGGGAGGATGTTGTCAACCTCCACGTCCTGCGGGACAAGCTCGGCGTGGCTTAGCGGGGAGAATCGAACAGGAATGGCTCGCAAACAGATCGATGAACACAGCCTCGGCGTCCTGGAGTTCGAGGCCGTGCGGGGAATTCTGGGTTCGTTCGCAGCCAGCGACCTGGGCAGAGACGCCGCCGCAGGGCTGTATCCGTCTGTGGACCCGCGGTGGGCGCGGATGCGAATGGCCGAGACGTCTGAGCTTCGCGCCGTCCTGGATCGGGGCGAACGGGTCCCCATGGCCGGGCTTCGCGATATCCGGGCGATTCTCAAGCAGTTCGGCAAGAAAGAGACCGTCTTCGAGCCGGAGCAACTGCTGGAAATTGCCGACACGCTGGCCGCCAGCGGACGACTGAGGCTCTTTCTGACCAACCTGGAGCCATCCCAGAGTCGGCACCTGTGTGCGATGGGCGAGAAGCTCGGCGATTTCACGGCGCTGGTCGAGGAGATCGGCCGATGCGTCGGCGGCGACAAACGCGTTCGCGACAGTGCCTCCGAGAAGCTCAAGGAGATCCGCCGGACCATTGGGTTGCTGAGCGAGAAGATCCACCAGCGATTCGCGGACATCGTCGCCTCACCGCAGTTGCGACGGGCCATCGAGAACGACAAGTTTCTCATGCGGCATGGCCGCCCGGTCGTTGCGGTCAAGGCCAACTATCGTCATGCCTTGCGGGGCACCGTGCTCGACCGTTCCAACACCGGCGCTACGCTGTATGTCGAGCCGGACGAACTGGTCGAGATGAGCAACGAACTGGAGGACGCCCTCTTCGAGGAGAAGAAGGAGGTCGGTCGCATCCTTTGGCACCTGACCAAGCTCGTCCTGGACCAGCAGGAGGCGATTCTGGACAGCGTTCGGATGCTGGCCCTGGTGGACCTGACCTATGCCAAGGCGCGCTTCAGCGTTGTATACGATATGACAGCGCCCGAGATCCGCTCCGACGGCGCGCTGCACGTGCGTCAGGCCCGCCACCCGCTGCTGCTTCAGTGGGCCGCCCGACAGAAAGGATGTGAGGTCAGGGAGCTGACCGACGAAGTCGTGCCGATCGACGTCCGTCTGGGCGACGACTTCGATCTGCTGCTGGTCACCGGACCCAATACCGGCGGCAAGACCGTCGTGCTCAAGACGATCGGCCTGCTGGCCCTGATGGCGCAGAGCGGGATGCACATCCCGGCCCGCGCCGGGTCGAGTCTGTCGGTCTTCCGGCAGGTCTACGCCGACATTGGCGACGAGCAGAGCATCCAGCAGAGCTTGAGCACCTTCTCCGCCCACATGCGCCAAGTCGTCAAGATCCTCACCGGAACCAACGACGGAACGCTGGTGCTGCTGGACGAACTCGGCGCCGGAACCGATCCGATCGAAGGGGCAATCCTGGCGACGAGCGTGCTGGACGGCCTGATGAAGAGAGGCGGCAAGGTCGTGGCCACTTCCCATCTCGGCCAGCTCAAGACTTATGCCTACACGACGCCCCGCGCCGAGAATGCTTCGGTGCAGTTCGACAGCGAGACGCTGCGACCGACGTATCACCTGCTGATCGGCACGCCGGGCAGCAGCAACGCGCTGGTCATCGCCAAGCGTCTGGGAATGCCCAAAGCGGTGCTCGAACAGGCGGAGACGCAGCTCGATCAGGAATCCGATGGGACCTCCGAGCTGATCAACCAGGTCCAGGCGACCCGCGAGGATGCCGAGCGCAAGCGGGCCGAGGCCCAAGGCGTGCTCGACGAGACCCACGAGGCCCGCAAACGCGTGCGGGAGAGGCTCAACAGGGTTCGCGAGCAGGAGCGGCGGATTCGGCAGCAGGCGGATCATGAGATCGAACGCTCGATGCGTGCTGTCCGCGACCTCGTCGACCGTTTCACCGCCGAGATGCAGAACGCGCCCCAAGCCTGGAGTGGAAAGGCTTCCGAGTTGGCTGGGCGTATCGCGGAACTGGCGGCCGGGACGCCGCTGGCCGTTCGACAGGCCCAGTTCATCGAAACGCTCAGACGCGGCGACAGCGTCTTCGTCCTGCCCTTCAGGCGAGAGGGCGTCGTCGATCGCATACATCGCAACCGCAAGACGCTGGTCGTGTTCGTGGGGAACAAACAGATCGAGGTCCCGTTCGAGGACGTGGGCCGCCCGGAGCCCCAGGCGGGCAAATACTGAGGCCGTCAGTCCATCGCGGCCGCCAGGATGGCGGTCAGCTCATCGTCCTGCAACTCGATGGGGTTGCCCTTCATGCTGCTGGCCTTTCGCGCCTGGGCGACGGCCGCCGGAAACGCCGCCTCGGCCAGGCCATAGCGCCGCAGGCCGGGCAGCGCCAGGGCATGACAGAGGTCTTCCACCCATGCGACCCCATCCGACGCACGGGCCGACTCGTTGCCCGTGACGATCTGCGCGATTTCGTCGAATCGGGCCAGGGCAGGCAAGCCGGAGGCTCGATCTCGCAGTGCCTGCACGTTAGCGGCGATGACATGCGGCAGGAGCCTGCCGCAGATGATCCCGTGAGGCGCATCGATCATGCCTCCCAGCGGTCCGGCGAAACCATGCACGGCCCCCAGAGCAGCGTTGGCCAGGGCCAGGCCGCTGAACAGAGCGGCCAGCGCCATATCCTCGCGGGCGGATGCATCGCTGCCGTCTTCGAATGCGCGGCGCAGGGAACGGGCGGCACGCGCAAGCCCTTCGCGACAGATCCCGTCCGTCAGGGGATTGGCCTTCTTCGAGACAAAGGCCTCGACCAGTTGGGTAAGAGCATCCAGGCCCGTTCCGGCCGTCAGCTCCGCAGGCATCGGATGCGTCAGCGCCGGATCGGCCAACGCCACCTGCGGCAGCAGGAACGGGCTCCTCATGCTGACCTTGACCCGATGCTCCGCCACCAGGAGCACCGCGTTGCGCGTGACCTCGGCGCCGGTTCCCGCGGTGGTAGGGACGGCAACATACGGGGCCGAGCGGTTCCGTACAGCTTTTCCCAGGCCGACGACCTCAAGATAGTCCTCGATGCTCCCCTCGTTGGTGAGCATGGCGGCGACGACCTTGCCCGTGTCGATCACACTGCCTCCGCCGATTCCGATGACGACGTCGGCGCGTGCTTGTCGAGCGGCCGCGACCGCCGCAGAGGCAGTCTGAGTTGTCGGTTCGCCCGTGACACCGGAGATCTTCGGGTCGAGACCTGCTTGCGCCAGTGAGTTGAGGATGCTCTCATGGCGTTTGGGCGTACCGCCTGTCAGGACGAACGGCCGCTGGCCCAGAGAAGACACGATCTGAGGCAGATCGGCAATGACGCCGGGGCCGAAGAGAATCCTGTTGGCGGTGGCGAATTCGAATCTCATATCAGCCGTCCGGTCAGACCTTTGCCGAGTCCCAGCCTCGCTCGTCCGGAAAGACGTTGGCGTACTTGATCCCGGCCCGAGGCTCTGCCATCATGTCCGCAACGGCGTCTCGCCACTTCAGATAGTGAGCGGTCTCCTTATGCCTGGCGGGATCGTCCGGTGTCCGGTAGACCTCCACGAGGACGAAACGCGTCGGGTCGTCGGTCTGCTGGACGATGTCGAATCGGGCCACGCCCGGCTCTTTGACGCTGTTGCGGGCGTTCTCCATGCTCGCAGCGCAAAACGCCTCGACGCAGTCGGCTTTCACGTGGACATGTACGTGCACGATAACCATAGGCCACTCCTTGCAGATCGGTTCGTTCGGCCGGCCAGTGTAGCAGACCGGCGACAACCGGGCAACGGCCATCCGTCCGCCTGTGTGGGCCGGACAGCGACATTGACAGGGCAAGCGATTTCTGCTATGAACCGCGATCCGGAGCCGCTGCGCACGAGATCCGGCGTGTGCGAGGGCGAGCACCGGGGGCGACCGACTGTGGCGAGGGCATGCGAATGACTATTCTGGCGGGGATCGATGAGGCCGGGTTCGGGCCTCTGCTCGGGCCGCTGGTGGTCTCATCGTGTGCATTCGCGGTGGCGCCCGAGCACGTCGAAGCGGACCTTTGGCAGGTCCTGCGAAAGAGCGTCGGCAAGACCCGTCAGCACCTGCGGGCCCGCCTGTTGATCGCCGACAGCAAGAAGGCGTACAGGCGAGAGGAGGGATTGGGACACTTGGAGAGGACCGTCCTTGCCGCGATGCGAAGCCTGGGACAGGTCCCCACGAGTCTGAGCGATCTTCTGAAACTCGTGTGCCCGGAATGCTACTGCCGGGTAATCGAGTACCCATGGTATCGCGGGACCGAATCCTGGCCCTTGCCGTCGGACCGGCCCGAATTGCGCATCGCATCGGGCGTGTTCACGGAGGACATGGCCTCGTCCCACGCGACTCTCGTGGGCCTGTCGAGCTATTGCCTCGATGTCGCCTACTACAATACGCTGATCGAGCGGATGAAGAACAAGTCGCAGGTCCTTTTCTTCACCACCACGCGATTGTTGCAGGACCTGAAGAAGCGCTTCGCCGATCAGGACATCCACATTTTGATTGACAGGCAGGGGGGGCGCGTCCACTATCGGGAGCATCTCCTGCGCAGCTTCGAGCCGATGGAACTGCGGATCGTCGAGGAGAACGAGCGGAGAAGCGCGTATGTGCTGCGCGATGGTTCCCGGTGCGTGCACCTGAGCTTCGAGGTGAGCGCCGACGAGCGGCATCTGCCGGTGTCCCTGGCGTCGATGGTCAGCAAGTACGTCCGGGAGTTGCTGATGGAATGCATGAACGCGTACTTCGTGTCGATGAGTTCCGATTTGAAACCGACCGCCGGTTACTGGACCGATGGGTTGCGGTTCCTGGAGGATCTGGCCCGATGTGTGCCTGATTTTCAGATCGACAGGCATCGGTTCGTGCGTTGTCGATAGGCCGTGTGACCGCGAGCCCCGTGGAGCAAGGCTGATTGCTTTGAGGTAACTATGCTGCGTGAGCGACAAGAACAAACATGGCTGACAACCGCGTCCCTGGTGGTCCTGGCGGCGGTGGCGCTGGCGGCGGCGCTGGTGTACACTCGCGCGGTGATGGTCCCCTTTGTCGTCGCGCTGTTCATCGTTGCGCTGGTTTCCCCGATCGAGGATTTCCAGGTCAAGCGGCTCCGGCTGCCCCGCGTCATCGCCATCCTGGTGACGTTGCTCGTCGTGTTGGCGGTGATCGTGCTGGTGTTTCTCCTGATCGCGCAGGCCACAACGATCATCGTTTCAACTGCCAACGAGTACAGCGCCAGCTTTGCCTACATGGCCGACAAGATTCTCGAACCGATCGAGTACCTCTACCACGAGGAGGAGCGACAGCCCCCGGCGGCGCCAAACAACGTGGGACCGTCGTCGCCGGCGCCGGCCCCTGCGGAACCGGAGCCGCTGGTGCTGTTTCCCATCGTGCAGGACGCCGGCCAGGAGGCGACTCTGGGGACGCGGCTCCAGACGGACGACCTCGTGACAGACGCCAACGGGCTGATCGATCCCAATCAGGTCATCCCTCCGGGCGGCTTGGCCAGCAAGGGACTGCGCATCGACACCAAGCGGATTGTCGTCGATATGAGGAACTACATCTTCAACATCGTGACGAACGCGTTTGGAACGATTCTCGGTCTGATCTCCAGCATGTTCTTCGTCATCATCTTCGTGATCTTCCTGCTGATGGGCCGCGATCCCTACAGCCATCATTCGCCCGTCTATTCCGAGGTGGTGCAGAAGATCCGACGTTATGTGGGCATCAAGTTGGTCATCTCCGCCATCACCGGCCTGCTGGTCTGGGCGACTCTGACCCTTATCGGTCTGGAACTGGCCGGGGCCTTCGGCATCCTGGCCTTCCTGCTCAACTTCATCCCCTCGATCGGATCGATCATCGCCACCCTGTTGCCCATACCGATCGCGGTCGTGCAGTTTCAGTCGTCACCCTGGCTCATCGTTCTGGTCGTGGCCATTCCAGGCGCCATCCAGAATCTCCTGGGGAACATGATCGAGCCGAAACTGCAGGGAGAGGGCCTGAACCTGCATCCGGTGACCGTTGTGCTGGCGTTGTCCTTCTGGGGACTTCTCTGGGGGATCGTGGGCATGTTCCTGGCGGCGCCCATCACAGCGGCGCTGCGGATCTTCCTGATGCAGTACGACACGCTCAGGCCCATCGGAAAGCTCCTGGCGGGAGACCTCAGTCCGGCCGAGATGCCGACCGCCTCGTAAGTGGTCCTCGCAGACCGGATGACGGCGGGCGGGGCGGCGATCAGGCCTTCGCCAGTTCCTCGTTGAGAAGGCGAATCTGGCGTGTCTCCTCGCGGAGGATCCTGTCGATGACCTCTTCCGTCGCCGGATCGCGGGCGAAGTCCTTCAGGCCCTGATAGAAGATGATGACCTCGTTGGCGCGGCGGACGGCGTCGCGAAGGATCTGATGCTTGGTTTCCTTGCCGGTCAGCCGGCCCGGCACCTCCTGTTTGGTGCCGAACCAGGTCAGTCCGGCCATTACCTCCGGGTTGCTCAGCACGTAGTTGTCCGGATCGAACGTTCCGAACTCCCCGGTCTTCTCCGAGAAGCGTTTTCGCATCCGAGCCCAGATCTTGACGTGTTTGGCCTTCCAGTTGGCCAGGCGGTAGTGAATGTCTCGAATCTCCGGATCGCTGAAGAGCTGGGCCGTCTTGAGATAGAACCGGGCCCCCTTGTTCTCGATCTGCTCGGCGATTTGCAGGACTTCAAATACGTTGAACTTCGTGTCCATGCGGTGCTTCCCAGAGCAAGCGGAGATCCTGACACCCCCCGGCACGGCGTCGCAGTCTGGTTCATGACAGACTACTTGGCTCGGTGTTGGGGACGCAGCTTCGACCTAACCTATTATAGGAATTGGACATGGCAAGTCAAGGCAAAACAGGATAGCCGGGATGGCCGGCTGGAGGGCGTCAGGTTGCGTCATGTCTGGAAGCGCAGAGCCGCAGCGGCCCTGATCTTCCCCTCCTTGAGGCGGAGCAGGGTCTGGTTGATCCTCTGCGGCTCGACCTCTTCGACCGCCGGGCGAAGCGGGATGTCGGCCGCCAGGGGGAGGAATTCCCGGGCGTCCTGCCGTGTCACATTGGCGACGCTCTTGATTTCCTTCTCGTCCCACAGGTGTCGATCGTAGATCAGCTCGGGCACGGCCGTCACCTTGCGGATCGCGTTGATGACCACGCGTCCGCCCTTGTTCAGGACGGACAAAGCCTGTCGGACGGTCTCGCCAACCGGGGTGAAGTCGATGGCCCGATCCAGTCGAACCGGAGGTTCGTCCACCGGCGAGCCGGTCCAGGAGGCGCCGAGTGTGCGAGCCAGTTCCTTGTGCTCATCGCCTCGCGTGAAGACGAACACATCGCTCTTGGGGAACTCATGTCGGATCAGTTGAATCACGATATGGGCCGAGGCGCCGAATCCAAAGAGGCCCACGGTCTGGCCGTCGCAGATGCTCGCCAGACGCATCGCCCGATAGCCGATCACCCCGGCGCACAGCAACGGCGCCGCCTGCGCATCGGAAAAAGCCGGGGGGATCGGGTGCGCAGATCCGGCCGGCACGACCATCAACTCGGCGTAGCCCCCGTTGGCGTCCTTGCCGGTCCAGCGGGCGTGGTTGCAGAGGTTCTCCCGGCCGCTTCGACAGAGCGGGCACGTCCCGCAACTGGAATACAGCCAGGTGACGCCGACGCGAGCCCCGATTTCGTGCATGGTCGCGGCCGGACCTCGCTGGACGACCGTTCCGACGACCTGGTGTCCCAGGACGACAGGCAGCCTGCTCGGCGGGAGCCGGCCTTCGATCTCGTCGAGATCGGTGTGGCACAGGCCGCAGACCGAGACCTTCACCAGGATCTCGTCGTTCTTCGGAATCGGGGTCGGCAGTTCCGTCTCGACCAGTGGTTCTTCTTCGATGGGGGCGATGCGTGGAAGTACGATTGTCTTCATGGGGTTGTCTCCCGCTTGAGCTGCTCGGCGAAGACATCAAAACTCTCCCGTCCGTACAGGCAGAACACGACCCGTTCGAGGCCGGTCTGTCCCTTGAGATAGTCCAAGGTGGTCGCCAGCATGATTTCTGCGCAGCGTTGGATGGGAAAGCCGAAGATACCGGTGCTGATGGCGGGAAACGCCATGCTCTTCAGACCGTTCTCATCGGCCACCTTCAGCGCGTTCCGGGTTGCGTTGGTGAGCTTCTCGTCCTCGTAACCCTCTCCCAGGCGAGGTCCCACGGCGTGGATCACGTGCCTGGCCTTCAGGCGGCCGCCGGTGGTGATCGCAGCGCCGCCGACGAAGGTGCCTCCGATCCGGTCGCATTCGGCCTGGATGGCCGGGCCGCCTTTGCGGGCGATCGCGCCGGCGACGCCACCGCCCAGGATCAGGCGGGCGTTGGCCGCGTTGACGATGGCGTCGGTGTCCATCTCCGTGATATCGCCCTCGATCAGTTCCAGGACGCGGCCTGCTACGTTCACCTTCATGGTTCCATTCTCCTCAAGGCATCTGATGGTGTTGGCCTGAAAATACTGCTCCGCGTTGAGAGGGGCAAGGCGGGCGGCCGAAGAAAAAAATCACAATCGTCGAAATTTTGCGTTGACACAATGGTCAAACAACCATAGATTGAGATTTGGGTTTGTTTGGAGTGCATGCTATGGAGCCATTGACGGAAAAACAACGGAAGGTTCTCGAGTTTGTCGCGTCCCGGTTGCAGGAGGACCACCCGCCGAGCCAGCGGGAGATCGCCGGCCATTTCAAGCTGGCCCAGAATGCGGCCTATCAACTCGTGGGCTATCTCAAGAAGAAGGGCTATCTGGTGGATGTGGGCGGCCACCGGGGGCTTCGTCTGTCTCCGGCGTATCTTGACGAGACAGCGGACGCCGAAGGTCTGCCGATCCTCGGGCGGGTCGCCGCCGGCGAACCGATCCTGGCCGAGCAGAACATCGAAGGCTACATGACCCTCGAAAAACTCTTCCATCGCGCGAAGGAGACCTTTGCCCTGCGGGTCTCCGGCGACAGCATGATCGACGAGGGCATCATGGACGGCGATTACGTGATCGTCGCATCCGGCTCGAAGATCGAGAATGGGCAAATCGGCGTCGTGCTGCTCGACGACGAGGCCACCGTCAAGAGGGTGTTCGTTCAAAAGAACCGGATCGCCCTGAAGCCGGCCAATCGCAAAGCGGGGTACACGACCCGCTATATCAAGCAATTCGACAAAGATGTTCGCGCGGTCGGCCGGGTCATCGGCTGCATCCGCACGGAAATCAGGTAGGTGCGACGATGGTGTGTCCGGTTTCCATCGGGATTGCGGGCTGGTCCTATGCGGACTGGGAGGGGATCGTGTACACCGATTCCCAAATCGATCAACTGGTCTACGTCAGCGGGTTCGTGGACTGCATCGAGATCAACAGCACGTTTTACCGGCCGCCGTTTGCCAAGACCGTTCGGTCCTGGCTGGAGCGGACGTCGCAGAAGCCGGAATTCTTCTTCACCGCCAAGTTGCACCAGAGCTTCACCCACGAAGGCAAGGTCGATTCGGAGATCGTCAAGCAATTTCATCGCGGGTTCGAACCGTTCCTGGAGGCGAAGAAGCTGAGGCACCTTCTCGTTCAGTTTCGGTACGATTTTTCCGACGGCGAGCCCGCCCGGCGACACCTGGCGGACATCGTCAGCCATTTCAAGGAGACGTTCAGCCTGGTGGTGGAGTTGCGACACGTGTCGTGGGAGAGCCAGGGGGCCCTGGACTTTCTCCAGCGGCTCGGCGTGACGGTGTGCAACCTGGATTACCCGACGTCGAAACAGTCGTTCAATTTGCGACACTGCACGGTCGGCCGGTCGGGCTATTTTCGCATGCACGGCAGGAATGCCGAGAAGTGGTTCAGCAAGGCCGGACGGGATGAGGTCTACAACTATTACTACAACGAGCGCGAATTAGCCGGGATCAAGCAGCGGCTCGACGAGCTGGGCAAGGCCTTCGAGTCGCTGACTGTCATCGCCAACAATCATTACCGAGGAGCGGAGCTGGCCAATGCCCTCGAACTGAAGGCTCTCGTCAGCGGGAAGAAGCAGCCGATTCCAGAGGGGCTTCTCAAGACCTATCCGAATCTGGCCAGGATCGCCATCGGTCGATAACCATTTCTGTACAGTGTCGTTGGTATGGGCGGGGAAGGTATGCGCATCGCGGCGCTGACATGCCGGAGTTTCTACAGCCTTTTGAGGGGGGCCGTTTCGGTTGAGCGATGGGTTGCCAGGGCGGTGGAATGCGGCTACGGGGCGGCGGCCTTGGCCGACGTCAATTCGCTTTCAGGCGCGGTCGATCTCTGGAAGGCCTCGGAGGGAGCCGGAGTTCGGCCGATCCTCGGCGTCGAGATCCTGACCGAGACCCAGAGGGCGATTCTGCTGGCGGAAAATCGCAGCGGGTACGAGAACCTTTGCCGGATCACCACCGCCAGGAATCTCGATCCTGATTTCGATCTCGTTGAGCAGTTGAAACGCGATTGCAGGGGGGTGATCTGCGTGTGCAACGTGCCGGAACTCTTGAGCGAATTGAAACAGGTCTTGGGCAAAGGATACTTGTTTGTCGGTTGCCGCGATGCGGAAGAGGCGGCGCGTGCGTACGCGGCCGGGTTCGAGCCTGTGGCCTGGCGACATGCCAACTGGCTACATGAGGGCGATATCGAAATTCTCAAAGTTCTGAATCGCATTCGCACGATGAGCGGGGCGGGGGCCGGCCCACCCGATCCTTGTGGTTTGAACGTGATGATTCCGGCCAAAGAAGTGGAACAGAAGTTCCGCAAGGTCCCGAGAGCCCTTCTCCATGCCGATGAGATGGTCCCGCGGTGCGATTTCCAGTTGCTGACGGGCAAACCGATCCTGCCCAAGGTCCGGCTGGCCGCAGGGGAGACCAGCGACAGGGAATTGGCCAGGCTGTGCCATCGGGGGCTGGCGAAGAAATATAACCCCGTAAGCGAGGAAGTCCTTCGGCGGCTGGAATACGAACTGGTGACAGTCCGCCAGAACGGGTTCAGTGACTACTTCCTCGTGGTCCATGAGATCGTCCACTTCGCCCGGCAGAACCGGATTCCTGTCGAGGTGCGGGGCTCGGCCGCCGGGGCCCTGATATCCTACGTGCTGGGTTTCACGCGGGTCTGTCCGGTCGAAAACCGTCTGTACTTCGAGCGTTTCATGAATCCCGGGCGGACGGATTGTCCCGATATCGACATCGATCTGTGCTGGCGTAGACGGGACGAGGTCATCCGGTTCTGTTACGAGCGTTGGGGCTTCGAGAACGTTGCGATGGTCTGCAACGTCAATCGATACCGGCTTCGCAGCGCGATCCGAGACGCCGGCAGGGCCCTGGGGCTGGCGCCCGTCCAGATCAACCAGTTGGTTCGGGGCGGGAAGATCAAAGAGACCTCGGCGGTTTACCGGCTGGCGAAGAGTCTGGTCGGCATCCCTCGTCACCTCGGTGTCCATTGCGGCGGGATCGTTGTGACTCCGTCCCCGGTAAGCCATATCGCTCCGCTGGAACGGGCCGCCAAAGGGGTTGTCATTACGCAGTATGACAAAGACGCAGCGGAAGCCGTCGGTTTGGTCAAGATAGACCTTTTGGGCAATCGGGCTTTGTCCACGGTCAATGACGCCATTCAGATCGTCGATCGCAGCCAAGGCGACAAGAGAGAATTGGATTTCGATTCGAATGACGAGAAGACCGCGCAGATGCTCAGTGCCGGCGACAGCCTGGGCGTGTTTCAAAGCGAATCGCCCGGCATGAGGCAGTTGCTTCGCGGCCTGAAGGTCAGGAGCAGGAAGGACCTGGCGATTGCTTTGTCCCTGATTCGGCCGGGGCCGGCTTCCGGCGGCATGAAAGCCGCGTTCATTGAGAGGCACGTCCACAGGAAACCCTTTACGTACCTCCATCCGAAACTCGAACGGCTGCTTGGCGACACCTATGGCGTGATGCTCTATCAGGAGGACGTTATGCGGATCGCGGTCGAGGTGGCCGGCTATACGGTCGCCGACGCGGATCGGTTTCGCTCCGAGGTCTCGAAAAAGGTTTCGCCCGCCCGTTTGCAGGCGCAATACGTCGATTTCGTCCGGTCGAAAGCAGAGCAGGCGGGGATCGATCGCCGGAGCGCCGAAGCGATCTGGGATGAGATCCTGCGCTTTGCGGCGTATTCCTACTGCAAAGCTCATGCGACGGTCTATGCCAACATCGCGTGGGAAACCGCATATCTCAAGGCCCATTACCCGGCTCAGTTCTATTGCTCCCTTTTCAACAACCACCACGGGATGTACCCGTTGCGGGTCTATGTCTGGGATGCCAGAAGGCGGGGCATCCCGATCCTCCCTGTCCACGTCAATCACAGCGAGATCGAATGGAGCGTGCAGGGCAGGGCGATTCGTGCGGGGTTCCATATCGTCAAGGGACTGAACCGTAGCACCGCGAGCGAGATCGTCCGCCAGCGGCAGATTCGGGCGTTCGAGCACCTCGACGACCTGAGGCAGCGCGTGGCGTTTCGCAAGCCGCAGTTGCAGAATCTGATTCACGTCGGCGCCTGCGACGGCCTGGGACCCACGCGCCCGGCGATGCTCAATCGATTGCATCTTACTCTGCCCAAGCCGGACCAGCCGATGCTGTTCGATATCTATCAGGATCGCTTGGCAGGGCGATTGCCCGATTACGACCGGATTGCAAAACTGAAGGCGGAGCTGGACGTCACGGGTATCTCCTTTGGCCTGCATCCGGCGACATTGCTGCCGACCGGATATGTTCCGGCGGTCCAACTGCACCGCCTCGTCGGAAAGAGGACGACCGTCGCCGGTTTCGTGGCGACCGCACGACGCGCCAGAACGAACGACGGCCGGGTGATGGGCTTCGTCACGCTGGAGGATTCCACCGGTCTGGCCGAGGTCAGCTTCTTCCCCGATCAGATTGGGTTGTATCGGAGCATTTGCTCCTACGGCGGCCCGGTGTGGGTCCGGGGCCGGGTGACCGAACACTTGGCCTCGATCGCACTCGAATGCGCCGCGTGCGGCAAAGTGGCGTAGGCCAGCGCTACGGATTCCTGCGTTGTTGCCGTGCCGCGTTCATGGTAGAATCGTGTGCGTTATGGCTGAAGCCTTCTGACAAAGGCTCGCCAGCCATATCGATGCGATCAGGTGCTGCAAATTCGGATCGATTCTGAAAAGGGGGATTCATTATGGAACGACGCACGTTTCTCAAAACTGTTGGGACCGTCGCAGGAAGCTATGCATTAGGGACCGGACCGCTCTGCCGGGCTCAAGGAGCCGGCCTGGCACAGGAGCGTCTCGGCCTGCCGCAAAGAGTGCTGGGCAGAACGGGTGCGAAGGTCTCGGTGGTAGGGTTCCCCGGCCTGGCCTTGGCCAACTACGACCAGGAGCAGGGCACGGCGGGACTGCACAGGGCATTCGATCGGGGCGTCAACTATTTCGACGTCGCTCCGGCCTATGGAAAAGACGGCGATGCAGAGATCAAAATGGGCATCGGGTTACAGGGGATCGACCGCAGCCGCATCTTCCTGGCCTGCAAGACCAAGATGCGGGACAGACAGGGCGCACGCCTGGAGCTGGAACGCTCGCTCAAGAGGCTCAAGACGGACTACTTCGACCTGTACCAGATGCATGCCATCTTCACCGAAGACGAGGTCAGGCAGGCCCTGGGGCCGAACGGAGCCCTCGAAACGTTCCTCAAGGCCAAAGAAGAAGGCAAGGTCCGCCACTTCGGCTTCTCGGCTCATACCACGGCGGGCGCCGTGGCAGCCCTGAACGGCTTCGCATTCGACTCGGTGATGTTTCCTCTGAGTTTCGTCGACTACTTCGACACGGGCTTCGGCAGAGCAGTGATTGAGTTGGCCACGGAGAAGGGGGCCGCGGTCGTGGCCATCAAGGCGTTGTCCAAAGGGTCGTGGCCACAGGGCGTCGAGCGCACGAGAAGATGGTGGTATCGCACGACAGAGCAACAGAAAGAGACGGACCTGGCGGTGCATTTCACCCTTTCACTGCCTGGCGTCGTCGCGGCGATTCCGCCGTCGTGGCTCGATCTGCTGGACAAAGCCGTGGAAGCAGGACGTTCCGTTCGCCCCGTTACCGAGGCCGAAATGCTGGAGCTGCGACGGATAGCCGAGGATTGCCAGCCCCTGTTTCGCGAGGAGCCGCAGCTCGTTGCGGCGGATGGTCGCAGCGACCGTTGCGCCTATCCCGATTGTCCACACAACCCCGTTGCCGCGACACGAGTCGGATAGGCATTCACGCGGCAAAGACCTCCAGACAGCTTCACAGACCCGAGCCGGACCTCGCCTGAGTGGTTCGGCTCAGGCCCTCTCTGCATTCCCTCGTCCTTATGAGTGTTTGCGGGACACGCGAAACCGGTGCGGCTTTGCCCCTCATGCAGGATAGTGGACTTCCGAGATCGGCATCGGCGCAGGGGATTTCTCTGTGATACGGCGACAAAGCTCCCAATGCAAATTACGTATGTTCCACAATAGACAACGAGTACGCGCAAGCTATGATGGCAACGACCTTGTGGGAAACGGATAGCCGCAAGGCTCGATCGATGACGACTGGCTCGCTGCGGCGGCAATTGGGCGTCGGATCGAAAAGGTGCTTGGAGCGGAAGACGGAGACGGAGTCACGGAGGAACTGAAGTGAATATGGCAACGGAGGCCATCGTGGTTTCAGGGGGCGTGTGCCTGCCATTGAGAGCCGATCCAGTCCTGCCACTCTGGCGGGAGCAGGCTGCCGAACAGATTTCCGTGCGGCATTTCCAGAAGGTGGTCGCTCGAGTCGCAATTCGCGTGCGCTATTGGCCCTTGCTCTGCGCAGCAACTTCTCGGTGCGTTTGAGATGTGATGTGTGGTGGTTCGCCATCATCAGCAGTGATGACATTGAGGGAAACGACATAGTAATTGGGGACTTGTTGAATAGGGGACTTGTTGCCAAGATGCAGCTCGGTGGAACTATGGTGCGGTCCGCCCCGAGGAGGGCATTCTGCCAGACGGCCGCAGGGGGAGTTGTTCTCTGCCGAGGACGGCGCGGCTGCATGAGATGGATGCCTTGCACAATACTTGAGAATTCTTCTGGGCAGTTGATGGTGTAGGCTGGTCCGCCCATCTTGCGTTAGACCGTTGGGCTCGGTTGTCGGGGCGAGCGTGTGGTGAGTCGAATAGTAGCCCAGGACGGGCAAAGATGAAGGACATGGAGACGCCGGTTCAGGAACGCTGGGCGGTGTCCAGGTAATTCAACTGTGCGCCGGGGTGGGTCTGTCACGACCTCGACGCCATGGTCGTGGATGCTGTCCCGTTGAGGGGACATTCGGAGGGCCCTTCAGAGAGAGGAGGGCAAGAAAGGAGTATCTGATGCTGTTTACTCAAAAGACATTCGGCTCTGTTCTTATGATTCTCATGGTGATCGGCCAGAGTGTGACAGTCGCGCTGACCCCGGAAGAGGGCGCGGACCTCATCGCCAGCCGCTTGGAGCAAGACCAGATTAAGGATGGCCTCAATGCTGGTTTGTGGCAGGACGAGGTGCAATTCCTGGGGCCGATTACGGCCGCGATGGCCTCTGCCTACGAGTGGCTGGGAAATCCCGCATACCGCGTTTCGGCCGATCTTGCAGGGGTTTGGATCCTCGATGGGGCCGTCGCCCAGGGCAACCTGTTCGGCGACGAAGCCTACGCGTTCATGCGGTTGAGCGAAGTCGCCGACGATCCAAACCACAATATCTGGCGGAACGCTTTGGCTGACTTCTTCCTCAGTCCTCGGAAACACCACAACGAGGACAGCACGGAGCAGTATCTCGAAGCTTTTGACCGACTCGAACCCTCGACGGCCGTTTTCTACCTGGGGCATTACCTGATAGCAGCCGATTATGTGCAGGACGAGGACACGGATGTATATCGCCAGGCTGTGATCCATCATCTGTATCAGGTCGATGACAATGCCGGATTCCCTATGATGGCACTTGGCGCTGCGACTTGGGCACTGATCCTGACCGACACGCCGGCGGACACCCCGATCCTTGCACACGGTGTGGTGTCGAATCCGTACTGGGATGGAGTCACGGTGGGGGACCTGCCCGATCTGCTCGCTGGTCACCAAGTCCCCGAAGGAGAACCGTTCGCCGGGAGTTTCTACTGGCGGTTCGATCACACGGACGGGGGAACCGGAGGCGTGGCCGCTGGATACACGGAGGATGCGATATTCGGTACGCTGGGCCTGGTTGCGGCGGCATCGAAGAGCGCTGACGGAGCTGACGAAGAGGCAGAGCAGGCAATTGAGGCTGCTCGCGAAGCGCTGTTGCTGGGGATCGACGCGGATGGTCGCGTCTACGAGCATCTGGCTCAGCAGGGCGTGCTGTACAATGTGTTTGCTGGGGAGATGTTGGAGGCTCTCTGGAGCGTTGAGAAGTATCTGGGCCGTGACACTGCCGTGGAAACGGAGCCGGATGTGGTGGTGGAGTGAGGGTGTGCTCCGCGGAGCAGATGGGTCAGGCCAGAGGCCGTGTGTGAGTAGAGTCAGGTGGTAGACCGTACGCATCATTGCGAGCGGAAGAAGATTGGACGATGAGAACGCGTGTGGTAGTCCTGTTCTGTGTGCTTGGGATCGCGTTATCGCAACCGGCCGTGGCGGCCGGCGAGTCAGAGACGCTGCAGGCAGTCAGAGCGATAACCGATCGGCTGGTGGGCAGCCAACTGGCGGGTGGGCCGCTGGAAGGAGCGTGGCCCGACGAGGAGGCATACACCGGCTCGATTGTGGCTGGTCTGGTGGATGCCTATGGAGTGACAGCCGACGAGGATGCCTGGGTCGCCGCGCTGGTCGGCGGCAATTTCATCCTGCGTGCGGCCGCCGGCAACTATTACGGCGATGAGGCCTATGCATTGATGTGTCTGAGCCGGAAATCCGAAGACGACACGACCGATACGTGGCGGTTCGCGCTCGAGGAATTCTATGGAAGCGTGTCTCTGCGAGGCACCCAGGGCTACATCTCGCAGTTCGAACGGGCCGATCCGTCGGTGGCCGTGTTTTATCTGGCTCACCATACCGTTGCGGCGTTCTACGTGGATGCAGAAGACCGCGAGCTGTGGCGACAGGCTTTGATCGACGGCTTGGTGAAGGTGGAGGACGATTCCGCTGAAGCCCC
This sequence comes from uncultured Pirellulales bacterium, assembly GCA_964579055.1. Classification (GTDB taxonomy): domain Bacteria; phylum Planctomycetota; class Phycisphaerae; order Sedimentisphaerales; family Anaerobacaceae; genus Anaerobaca. Next base: position 54,222 of record CAZOFX010000016.1, on the reverse strand, counting down.
GGTGATGGCGCTGGGTATCGCTACCTGGGCGTTGGCCAGCACCGGGACGCTGGGGGATTCTCCGCTCGATCCTGATATGCCGGAGACTTCCTACTGGTATGCACGGACGTTGGGCGATCTGCCGGAGTTGTTGCTGACACACAGAATACCGGAGGGTGAACTGGCCGGGAGCTTCTATTGGCGGTTCGATCACGGGAGCGTCTTCATCGGAGGGCCGCCAGGGGGATACACCGACGAACTGGTGTCCAGCGCCCTGGGATTGGCGGCCGTCGCCGATGTCGAGGACGACCCCGAAATTGAAGCGGCGATCCGCCAGATCCGGGATCTGTTGGTTGGGAGCGTCGTTGTCGATGGGATGGTTCGGCAGCACCTGACTCTCGGAGGTGAGGCTTACCACTCAGAAGCGGCCGGTGTGTTACAGGCGCTGGCGCATCTGGCGACTCTGCCGGATTCGGGTGCTGAGGAAACAGATTAAGGTCGACGCGTGCGACTCATGCCCTCGATCTTGCGGTGGACGATGCCCCGAAGATCCTGGACATCAGAGAGCGTTTGAGTTTTCACGCTTGTGTTTCGACGAATACAGGAAAGGAGGCCGTGTATGGCTGTGAACAAGAAAAGGAGACAACGGATGAAATGGAAGAGTGCGCTGTTGGCTGTTCTGGTTCTTGGCGTAGTTCTGAGCTTCGTGGAACCATCGGTGTTTGCCGCATCAAAAAAAGAGGGCGAGAAGTCGTCGGAGAAGCAGGCGACGCTGTTTGACCCGTTCGCAATGCAGTCGGTTGCGCTGGCCAGCGGCGATGGCACTGCCGTTGTCCCGGCGGAACTGAAGCTGACGCGGCGGACCATTCGGATTCCGTTCCGGCCGGGGCTGCGAAGTGCATTCAGACCGGTTTGGTAGACGACGCTGAGTCAGGCTGAAGGCTGGCCTGATGGTCGGCAAGAGCCCCGGGCGCGAACTCGTCCAGCGGACGTCTCCGGCCGAGGGGGTATGAGAACGAGTGTACGCCCTATTGTGGGCTCAGCGTGGGGAGTCTGCGCCTACCAAAGGCGTTTGACGCCGTGATGGGCCTGCTGATCGGGCAGGTCAGGATGTAGCTGTAGAGAGTAGTCTTTGCTGCCGAGGAACTTCGTTGAGTTGGTGTGTCGGACGGTGTTATTGCCTGTAGCGCCGTTGACGAGGAGGAGTGGTGTCTTGCTGAAGTAGACCTGGAGCAGGCCCTTATGTGACGCATTCACGGCGCCGCCGGCGAACTGCGCACACAGCGCTTATGCTTGTGTGGGCTGTTAGCTTGTGGAGTCCGTCACGGATGCGTCGCGCGGTCGCGGCACTGCGCCCAGGAGTGCTTTCAGTACGTCTCGACACAAAGCGGCTCTGGGGTCCGAGTGCATCGGGCCCCGACGAACGAGCGTTCGTTTGCCAAGGTCGGTGTGGACGAGATGAACAGGAGGAGTGGAGGTTCATGCGATGATCACGACAAGAAGAACCATCGCCGAATGGGTCCCGTGGTGCGCCCTTCTGATGGGATCAGCCCAGTGTCTGTCCGGCTGCGGCGATCACATTCAGTTGCCTACGGCTGACAAACTGGCCGCATTCGAAAATGCCGGACCGAGTGGTCCTGTGGTGGACATGGCCAAGGTCGTGCAAGCCAGCCTGCCGAAGGGACCGTACCGTGTCCATGTCAACGATGTGCTGGAACTCCAACTGCCCGCGTTGTTGTATCCGGATGTCCCGCAGATGCAGCCGACGGGCGTCGGGAGGAACGCTCACGTGTCTCGGGTCAACGATGCCGGCTCTATCGCGCTCCCGGACGGCCGGCAGATCGAGGCCGCCGGGAAGACCCTGGCACAGATCGAATCCGATGTGGTCGACGCATATTACCCTGGATTGGTCAAGACCAGACCTCCAGTGTATGCGCAGGTAATCGAATATGCGACATCGCGTGTGCGCATCATGGGAGCCGTCACGAACCCGGGGCTCTACGAACTGCGACATGACCAGATGTCCCTGGTGAAGCTCCTCATGGAGGCCGGTGGGATCATCGGGGAAGGGGCGGCTGTGATCAAGGTCACCCACAATCATGGGACCGGCGTACTCCCGTCTATCGAGGCGAGTCCCGCCGCGTCTCCTGCGGTTGGTCCAGAATGGTCTTCAAGCTCTGGGCGCCCGGTTCCCGTTGCCTATCTCTGCTTCGAACTCGAAGGGCCGCTGGAGACGACCGGATGGTTATCGGTTCGACGCGCCGGCGAGACGATCTTTCGCGAATGGCTCGACATCGGCAGCAGCCGCCAGCGATGGGCGGCTTTGGGCAAGATCGATGCGGCTGTCGGCATCCGGGAACTGGCCGCGACCGATGTGAAACTCGCCGGCCTGGCTCGATTGCTGACGGCTCGACCACGCAGCAGTCGCGTCCATCTTGCCGCCTACGAGACGCCGAGGGACTGGAGACGCAGTGATGGGGATGTCTTCATCACGTCGCTGGACGCCGGCAGGAGCGAGGATGTCCATGCCGCGGCGAATTCGCTCGATACGGACGCATCGGTCACGGAAGCGTCTACCGACGCGGAGACGACGGTAATCTTGCCCGTGAAGGGAATGAACATTCCCTTCGCCGACGTGGTTCTGCGAGAAGGGGATTCCATTGTGGTCGAACGGCTGACCCTACAGACAATCTCAGTCCTTGGACTGGTGACCGATCCCGGGAGTTTCCCCTATCCCCCCGGCGTCACGTACAACCTGGCCGAGGCGCTGGCCCTGGCCGGCGGATTGGATCTCGTCGCTCAGCCACGCTACGTGAGCGTGTACCGGCCCAAGGCCGACGGCACGGTGGCCAGTGCCACGTTCCAGTTTGCCGAGAAACGGCGGCAGGAGCAGCTCACCGAAGCGCTGACGGTCAAGGTCAAACCGGGGGACATCATTTCCGTGGAACACACGCCGCGGACACGGACCAATGTGTTCTTTGATCGGATCGTTCGAATCAGTCTCGGGTGGTATCTGTACCCTGATATGTTCTGGGAGGGGAGTAATTGATGATTGAGCGGCACGATATTACGCCTTTGAGTGGCCGACCGGGAGATGTGCAGCGGTGGCAGCGAGACAACGCTCCGCCGGCCCGGTTAGAGGGACACTCGCCAGGCCCCATCACGTTGCGGTCCAATGGGTTGTCGGGCGTGCTGTGGAGAAGTCGCTGGATCGTGTTGGTTTGTATGCTGGTCGCCCTCGCGGGCGGATTCCTGTACATCCAGAAGTCCACGCCTATCTATACCAGCAGCTCCAAGCTCTACGTCCAACAGAAGGAACTGGCCTCGCTTGCGATCGATGCGCGCATGATACCTCGCTACAATCTCTACACGCAGGCGGAGGTGCTCAAGTCGTCATCTGTCCTGAAAATGGCGGTGGCGGGCTGGGCGGACCGTAAGATGCGAACGTTCGCTGGCATCGCCAGTCACGTGGCCTACCTGCAGCAGTCTCTCCGCGTCGTCGTGGGCAAGAATGATGACGTGATCACCGTGTCTTTGGATTCGCCTTATCCCGTCGAGGCGGCGGAAATCGTCAACGAGGTGGTCAACGCCTATATCGCCTATCGTGAGACGAACCGCCGGACCAGTTCCGCCGACATGCTGGTGACTCTCGAAGCCAGTCTGAGCAAGCTGCGGACCGAACGAGACCAGAAATTCAAAGCCCTGACCGACTTCACCAAAGACAACCTGTTTCTGGCTCAAAGCACCGACCAGGAGAGCGGAATCGTACAAGGATACGTGGCGCTCAAGACGATGCTCGACAATGCCCGGCTCCAGACGAGAGACGCTCTCCTCTACAAGGAACGAATGGAGACGCTCGCCAAGGACCCGGCGGTGCTCCAACTGGGGATTGGTGCGGCAGCCGGCCCGTACGCGACGACGAACGAGCGTGCCCAACTTGAAGCGAGACTGTTCGAGCGGCGTCTGGAACGGGCCGACCTTCTCGAACAGAAGGAACTGACCGAGAACCATTCCAAAGTGGCATCGCTCGACGCGGAGATCAAGCAGGTGGAGGCCCGGCTGACCGAATTGGACGAGAGAGTGGTCAGCGCGGTTCTCGCAGATGCTGCGATGCGCTATGAGCAAGCCCTGAAAAATGAGGAGGACCTAACGACGCGGATGGAGCAGGAGCGGGAGCAGGTTCTGCTGCAGAGCGAGAATATGGCGCAACTGAGGTCCCTCCAACAGGAATACGATACCGCCGACGAGTCTTTTCGGACACTCAACCAGCGGCTCAGCGATATTGACGTCAACGAGGACATTGACGCGCAGGAAATCCGCGTCCTGGAAGTGGCCTATCTGCCGGACAGTCCGTCCAGTCCTCAGAAGTCCCGGATTATGGCGATGGCCCTTGTTGCTGGGATACTCCTGGGCGGTGGGATCGCCATGCTACGAGATGTGCTGGACCAGACACTTCGGTCCGCCGACGAGATCTCGTTGTGTCTGGGCCTTCCGGTTCTGGGGGCGGTGCCGGCCATGTCAAGACGCCAGAGAATCCAGATGCGTGGCCAGCGAGTCCATATCGAGCCGGGATCATCCGAAGCGGAGGCGTTCCGGACCATTCGGACCGCCGTCTTCTTCGGTGCTCCAAAGGATGCCGGGAGGACCATGCTCATCACGTCGCCGGCGGCCGGCGACGGTAAGTCGACCCTGGTCAGCAACCTTGCCATCGCCATGGCCCAGGCAGGCCAGCGTACGGTTCTGCTCGATGCGGATTTCCGCAAACCGATGCAGAATACGATCTTCGGAGTTGCACACGATGCGCAGGGGCTGAGCGATGTGCTCGCCGGAAGGATCAAACTCAGTGCGGCGGTTCGCACCGTCGGTGTGGAGAATCTGGATCTTCTGCCGGGCGGCCCGAATGTCACGAATCCGGCGGAGTTGCTCAACAGCCCGCAGTTCGCCAAGATTCTGGCGCGTCTGACAGAGGCATACGATCGGGTCATTGTCGACGCCCCGCCTGTCACCGTAGTCACCGACGCGCAGATCCTGGGCGCTCTGTGCCACGTTACGATTCTCGTCGTGCGCGCGGCCAAGTCGACCAAACACACGAGCAGGCGTGCGATCGAATCGCTGAGGAGCACGGGATCGCGTTTGCTGGGTGTCGTGGTCAACGACGTGCGTCGCAAAGGTAGTCGCTATGGCTACTATGGGGGCTATGGTGGCTATTACGGCTCCGGCCGCAACGGGGGCAAGACCGCGCGGAGTCGAGAGATCGACGGCAGCAAGCTGGGTGCCGGCACGCCGGTCGCGATGCTCACGAAGGGAGGCCAGTGACGTGGGAAGGAGTCCCAAGGTACATCCGCCAATCGCAGGGGGTATCGATGCGGCCCTGCCGAGCCCCGACGCTACGCACCCGTCGGAGACGTGGAAGGGAGACCGACGCATGTCGCCATGCGAGGCAGACAGGAGGTTCCGCGATGTATCGAGCTGAGACGTTGTGGGAGTCGGGCGAACGCGCCGAACGGTTTGACCACGTCATCGAAGGGCTGGTTATTGGATTGCTGGTTTTCATGCCCCTGGCTTTCGGCGCTGTGGAGGCATGGAGCGAGGAGATTGTGATCGCCATCGCGGCCGCGGTATCGATCTGCTTCGTGCTCAAGAAGCTCGTCGTGCCGGCGACCCCTGTGACCTGGAGTTGGGTGTACGTACCGGTCATGGCGTTCATTCTGGTCGTGATCGTCCAACTGATTCCCTTGCCTGCGTCTTTTGTCCGGATGGTTTCGCCTCACACCGCTTCGCTGAAAACCGAACTGCTGGGTGATCTGCCAAATCTGTCCCACGTGCTTTCGCGCCTGACCTTCAGTTTTTATGCGTATGCCACCTGGCACGACCTTCGGATCGTTCTTGCGGTTGTCGCGGTGTTCGCGGTCGTTCTGAATGTCTATCGGCGCCCCGAACAGATCAAGAGGCTGCTGGTAGCCATCGTGGCAATCGGCGGCGCGTTCGCCCTGCTCTCGCTGGCCCAGACCGTCCTAGGCAGCCACAAGATCTACTGGCTGGTTCCGCTGCCCGAAAAAGGCATCGCCCGCTCCGGACCGTTCGTCAATCACAGCCACTACGGCCAGTTCATGAATCTCTCGATCGGCGCGGCTCTGGCCCTGGTGTTTGTCAAGCTGAGGGAGGCCTTTGGGCGAAGTGAGACCTCGCCCGGCACAGTGGCCGATTACCTGGGCTCGCCCGATGCTCGGGGGGTTTGGGCTCTGGTGGGCATGATGATGCTGGCCACCTGTACGATCTTCCTGTCCATGACGCGCGGCGGGATGATCAGTACGCTGGCCGCGGCGGCCTTCACAGCCGTTGCCCTGAGTTTCAACAGGTCCCTGAGGGATTCCGGCTGGATCATCGCGTTCCTGGCGCTGGGCGCCTTCGTGTGCGTGCTGTACCTGGGTTTTGACGCTGTCTACGATCGCTTGGGGACGCTCAGCCATCTCGAATACGCTCAGGGTAACCGCCTGCAGATTCTCAAGGATGTTGCGGTTGCGTGGATGAAGTTCCCGGTGTTGGGCACGGGCCTGGGGACACACGAGTACGTGTATCCGATGTTCGACCGCTCCGTGATTCCGCTGCTGGCGGCCCATGCGGAGAACGAATACGCCCAATCCGCAGAAGAGACAGGGCTCATGGGCCTGTCGGCGTTGCTCGTTTTCGGGGGCATGGTCGCCTTTCACTATCGCCGCGCGGTGCGGTGTTCGGGAATCCCGATCTGTGCGGCGGTTTACGGGTTAGGCTTCGGCCTGGTGGCCATCCTCATCCACAGCCTCAGCGATTTCGGGCAGCACCTGCCGGCCAATGCGTTTCTGTCGGCCGTCTTCTGTGCTCTGATTGTCCGCCTGTCACACTATGGGATGGATGCCGATGCGACGGTGACGAGGGACCGGCCCCACCGCGCCATTTGGATCGGAGTTCTGGTTGCCGTATGCGTCATCTGGGGATGGACGCTGCTCGAAGCCGACGCCGCCCGCGTGGCGGCCGCGCACTGGTCGCACGTGGTGGCCTTGGAGAATGGCCTCGCCGAGAAGGGCTGGCAGGGCAGTGACGAGGAATACCAGTACCTCTTGACCCATGCGGTCGGCACCCAGGAGTCGGAGCCGGGAAACGTCAAGTACAGGCACTGGCTGAACACCTACCGCTGGCGTGCGATCAGTCGTCCGGTCGATCCGAATGTGGACCCAGCCTCGCTGCTTGCGGAGATGCGGAAGCACACGAAACGGATTGCCGACGAGTTGAACGAGGCTCGCGTCCTGTGTCCCACGTTCGGCGCCACCTGGGTCGTTCTGGGCCAGTTGGAGAGATCGATCCTGGGACTCGAGGAGGAAGGGGCCCGGCACATCCGCAAGGGCGTGGAGCTGGCGCCGTGCGATGCCACTACGTGTCTGGTGGCCGGAATGCTCGAGGCCGAGGAACAGCATGTCGAAGCCGCGCTACGGCACTTGCGGAAGGCCATGCAACTGGACAAGCAGTTGTTCGACGAGGTGGCCCTGTTGATGATCGAACAACTGGGTCTTCCGGATACGGCGATCGAACTGGCCCACGGCGATATCAACCTGCTCGGTCGCCTCGTGGCTCTTCTGGAGAATTCCGAGGGGCAATCGGAGTCGGCGGACCGGGTCCGGCAGCGGATGATGGAGCTTTTGGAACAGCAGTGCCAGTCTGCCGATGCTCCGGCACACGCGTTCGCCTACCTGGCGTCGATCTATCAGAATCAAGGCCGGGATGGTGAGGCCATCGAGTGCTACCGACAGGCGGTGCGCCTGGATTACGGCCGGACAGACTGGCGGTTTCGCCTGGCGGGACTTCTGGTCAGAGCCGGCCTGGCGCCGGAGGCGGCGAAAGAGCTGGAGATTTGCCTGACCCTCCAGCCCGAGTTCGAAGCGGCCCGGATGCTCTTGAATGAGCTCTACGCACGGGTCCGAATCGGCATGACCGGTGTATAACCTGGCGAGGCGAAAGCCGCAGGCCGGATGTGAGTCAATAGCAGTTGGGTGAGAGGGTAAATCAGGGATGTACACCCACGAGGACGGAGTCTGCGCCCAAATGGACGCCCGGGATGTGAATGCACATGTGAGGTGACCAATGATGAAACCGTTTGACCAACCCATCTATGTGACGCGGCCGTTTCTGCCCCCTCTGGAGCAATTCTGTGAGGGACTGAAGGAAATCTGGGACAGTCGTTGGTTGACGAACGACGGCCCGATCGTCCGGCGTTTCGCGCGTCAACTGTCGAACTACTTCCAGACGGACAACATCTGCCTGTTCAACAATGGCACTCTGGCCCTGCAACTGGCGCTGGCGGGCATGAACATCTCCGGCGAAGTCATCACGACGCCGTTCACATTCGTGGCCACTACGCACGCGTTGTTCTGGAACAAGCTCAGGCCCGTCTTCGTCGACATTGAGCCTCACTACTACACTCTGGATCCGGAGAAGGTCGAGGCGGCGATCACGCCCTGGACGACGGCCATCCTGGCGGTGCACGTCTATGGGCACCCGTGCAACGTTCATGCGCTGGCGGACATCGCCCGGCGTCATCATCTCTGGCTTCTCTACGACGCCGCGCACGCCTTCGGTGTTCAAGTCGGTCGTCAGTCGATCGCCCATTTCGGCGATCTGAGCATGTTCAGCTTCCACGCGACGAAACTGTACCATTCCCTGGAAGGCGGCATGCTGGCTTTCCGTGATTCCGGCCTGAAGAAGACGTTCGACTACCTCAAGAACTTCGGCTTCGAAAACGAACTGGAAGTCGTCATGCCGGGGACCAACGCAAAGATGAACGAAATGCAGGCCCTGATGGGCGGCATGATGCTCAAGTACCTGGAGGAACTGATCGAGAAGCGCAGGCGGATTACCCAGGTCTATCGGGAATGCCTTCAGGATGTGCCGGGGCTGAAACTGGCATCCCGCGTGCCGGACGACGTGGACTACAACTATGCCTATGTGCCCGTCGAGATCTTCGAAGAGGAGTTCGGCATGAGTCGCGATGAGCTCTATGCGTCGCTGAAGCAGTACAACATCTACGCACGACGCTATTTCTATCCGCTTGTCTGCGATTACCCGTGCTATCGCAATGTGGTGGTGGGCAAGGCGCTGCCGGTCGCGCGGGCCGTGGCCTCCCGGATTCTGACGCTGCCGATCTATCCGGACCTGGCTTTGGAGGATGTCCAGCGGATTTGCGAGATCCTCGTACACCTGGCGGGCAGAGGGACGGTGCGGCCGACGGCGAAGACGCCGCTGGTTTCCGTCGGGGTGTCGCACCAGGAAGCGAAACGACCGAAGGAGCGGTCGGTTCCCGAATCGAAGGCTCTGGTGGCGCCGTAAATCAACCTGCGTTCCTCCGCGGGGGTCGTCCTCCGTGGAGAGGTTCCTCGATATGCGAACACTGAACGAGACCATTGGTGGTTACCTCCACGCCGGATACGCCAAGTCGTTGGCCCAGTTCGGCACGCCTCAGTCGCTGCCGCGCAGTGGCGGGTGGATTCTCGAACGCCCGATTCCCGGCACGGCGCGCCGCGATGCGACGGGCTGCTATCCGCTGTTCAGTTGCCAGGATTGGCAGCAGCTTGCCGATGACATGGAAGAACTCAACGGCCGTGTCGTGAGTCTGGCCACCGTGACCGACCCCTTTGGGGACTACGAGCCGGCAGATCTCGAGCGATCCTTCAATCACATCGTGTTTCCTTTCAAAGAACATTACTGCGTCGATCTGAGCCATCCCGTTGACACCTTCGTCTGTGCCCACCATCGGCGTTACGCGCGCAAAGCATTGGAGACGGTGGAAGTCGAGTGCGTGGAGACGCCCTGGGGACTGCTCGACGAGTGGGTGAGGCTGTATGACGTCCTGGTGGGCAGGCATGAGATCACCGGGATCGCTGCCTTCTCACGCGTGGCGTTCGAGAAACAGTTCGGTGTCCCTGGACTGGTGGTCTTTCGGGCGCGTCACCGCGCGACCACTGTGGGGATGCTGCTGTGGTATGTTCAGGGCTCGGTGGCCTACTATCATCTGGGGGCCTATGACCCCCTCGGCTACGAGCTGCGCGCGTCCTTTGCCCTGTTCTTCTGTGCCATCGAGCACTTCGCTCGCGTCGGTCTCGACTGGCTCGCGCTGGGAGGCGGCGCCGGTCTCAAGGCGGACGCCACGGACGGACTGGCTCGCTTCAAGCAAGGGTGGTCCACCGGCACGCGGACGGCCTACTTCTGTGGACACATCTTCGATTCGACAGCCTATGCAGAACTGACGGAAGCACGGTGTCCGTCAGGCACCACCTACTTCCCGGCGTACCGCCAGGGGGAGTTCGGATGAAGAAGGCTGGGCGGACGGCCGTGCCGTGCGGCGTTCGAGAACGGTTCCATCAGGTGGCGGTTGCCCCACGGTTGGGAGGTGAAACATGAGTATCGTGACATGTGAAGGGCCCAAGTCCAAGGCCAAGGGAATCGTCACGCTCAGGGCCAACGATACGCGGCTGGGCATAAACGAAAGCTATCAGACCCCTGCGCGAGTGCAGACCTATGTGGCGACCCAGGATCTGGTCGTTCCGAAGGATGCGCTGTTCCATCGGATCGTCAGCGTGCTGATCAACGAGATGAATCCGACGACGAGGTCGATTCGGATCCTGGAGCCGGGGATGGGCCCGGCGGCGTTCACGCGGTTCGTGCTACGCCGCCCGTTCACCGACCGATTCGACGAGATTCACGTCGAGGGCGCCGATATCTCGCACGGCATGCTGGCGTATGCCGCCGAGGTCATCGAAGCCCTCTACCAGTCCAACGTCAACGGATCGCGGGTGACCGTGTCACTGAGCGCGGGAGTCAACTGCATCGACGTGGCCGACGCGTTCTACTGGGCGATCCAGTCGCAGAATCGACGGTTCGATGCCATCGTGGCCTCGCAGTTCGAGCACTACTGTCCGAACCGCTCCACCAGTCCGCTGGCCGACCGATACCGGCAACTGAAGGTCCCGTTTTCCACGAAGACTGAGTTTCGCCGCCATTGCCACGACCTGCTGGACAAAGGAGGATTCTACTTCACCGTCGACGACCGACTCGGCGAGTCACCGGAGGAGCACAAGGAGATCTGCGACGCATGGGACGGGCATGTGGTCCGCCAGTTCACCGATGACGCCATCCTGGCGCACCTGGATTCGCTGAGTCCGGCGCTGGCGCGAAACCTGCGGCTCAACTATGACCGCAAGCGGCCGATGGCGGCGCTGATCGGTGTGGCCGCCAAGGCCCGGGAGCACCGCCGCGCGATCTGCTGTGAGGAGATCGAACCGCTGAGCGCCACGAGACGGGACTTCATGGAGATCTACGGCGAAGACAACGTCTTCTGTATGATGCATCCGTCCATCGAAACCCATCCCGGTTTCTATCTCATGTGGGCCGTAAAACGGGACTGAGCGACTATTCTTGGAGGGTCCGCCATGTCATCGCAGGTTCAGGACAAGCTGTTGGATTTCATCAGCGGGCATTTTCGGATTCCACGGACCGAAATCGACCCGGAGACCTCTCTGGTTGACCAGGGGGTGATCGACTCATTCGGCTTCGTGGAGATCGTCGCCTTCCTCGAAGAGGCGTTTCACGTTGCCATCGCCGACGAGCAGATCAACGGGGAGAATTTCGGCTCCGTGCGGAGAATCGTGAACTTCGTGACGGCCCTGTCGGGACCGGCCGTACACGCTCACGAGCCTCCGTTGGTGCGATAGCCGTGGGCGGACATCGCAGCGAACCGTTGCCGCATTCCGGTACATTCAGGCAACGGCTATGGCAGGAGGGGGATCGCGTGCGTCTGCGCGATGAGACACCCGTTCCGGAGAAAGAGAGCTCCGTCATGGAAAGCGTAGAGTATCGAGCGCGACCGCGCGGGGGCGGACTGGAGGAAGTCGTCGGCTGCCGAGGTAGCGACGACACCTCGGTATTTCCGACCTCGACGGTTCAGAGACAGTTCTGGTTGCTGCATCAGCTCGCTCCGAACAGCGCCGCGTACAATATTGGCTATGCGTTTCGCATCGAGGGCAACCTGAACGGCTCTGCGCTGCGCCACGGGCTGGAGACCCTCATCGATCGTCATGAGATATTCCGGACAACCTTTGCCACGCGGGGCAACCAGCTCGTCCAGGTGGTCGCCCGTTGTGTGCCGATCGAGGTCCCGTTGATCGACGTGGCCGGTCTGACGCCGGAGGAGGCGGATGCCACCGTGTCGGAGATAATCCATGCGGAGGTAGCACGTCCGTTCGACCTGAGCAAGGGGCCTTTGCTTCGTGCCTTGCTCCTGAGACGGTCGCCCCAAGAGCACATATTCGTGCTGACCATGCACCACATCATTACAGACCTTCATACGATGAATGGTTTCTTCCACGAGCTGACGATGCTCTACGACGCCCATTCTGTCGGTGCACCGTGCCCCCTGGAGAAGCCGACATATCACTACTGTGACTATGCCTTGTGGGAACAGCAGTGGCTCCTGAGCGAGCAGGCCTCCTCGATGTTGTCCTATTGGGAGCAGGAACTTCGAGGTCGTGCGACTCTGCTGAGGCTATCGATGGACCGGCCGCGTCCTGCGGTGCAATCGGTGCGCGGTGCGGAAATCCCGCTGCGCCTGTCGGCTATGCTGACCGCTGATCTGCGGCGATTCAGTCGGCGTGAGACAATGCCTCTGTTTGTGACGCTGCTGTCGGCGTATGCGATTCTGCTGCACTACTGCAGTGGGCAGACATCCATCATCGTGGGGATTCCGTTCACCAACCGTCGTCAAGCCCACTTCCGCGATGTGCCGGGATGCTTCGTCAACATTCTCCCCATCCACGTCGACCTGTCGGGAAATCCGACCTTTCGGGAGGTCGCGCAGCGCGTCCGGCGGACCATGCTGGCCGCACACCGATGCCAGGAGGTCACCGTCGAACTGATCGTCGAGAGGCTCAAATTGAGCCGAAACCTCAGCTACAATCCCCTGTATCAGGTCGGCGTGACCTGGAGTCCGCCGATCGACCTTCGGTTGCCGGGCGTGACGGTCGAGCTGCTCGACGTCCACGCATCCGCCTCTCAGCTCGACCTGTTCGCCAACCTGTGGGAGACCGCAGACGAGGTTTGCGGCAGGCTCGATTTCTGTCCCGATCTCTTCGAGCAGAACACCATGGAGCATTTCGTAAGCGACTACCGGGCGATCCTCGAATCCGTCGTTGACGATGCCGATCGTTCGATCGGAGTACGACTCCTTTCGCGTCAAGCGGAGCCGGCCTATCTTCCATTCACGTAGACGTGAAGGAAAGACCCTGCTGCAATGTGGTATTCGAAAGCCATCCAGGAAGTGTGCCCCGGGTACCGGACTGACAAGCCGGCCAAGAAGCAGACGATCAGGAGAAGTGTGATATGACGAATCCGGGATCAACCCTATGCGACAGTGCAATCAGCCAAAACGAATCATTCTGGGTGAACCGGCTGGCCCGACAGTCGGGTATGGAGTTGCCCTACGGGAATCGCAATCAGGCCGCCGCACGAACGATGCGATGGGAAGAAGTCCAGGTGCTCGGAGCGACGGAAATCGAAGCCTGTCGCGTGGACAGTGATACGGATCGAGCCGATTTCCAGGCTGCGGCGGCGCTGATCTACCTGGCTCGTGCGAGCGACACGTATACGTTCGACGTGGGCTTCAGTTCCCCTCTGTTGCGTCGAGAGGCCATGAGGTCCGGACACACCCGGTCGAGTCACGTGCCTCTGCACGTCGATCTTGACCCTCTGGTCGGATTCCGGCTGTCCATCGAGTCCTTGCGGCGCGAGTTGGACGTGACGCGGACACACGGGACATTTGCACCAGACGTCGTCGACCGGTATGCGGTCCTGCGCGACAGACACAACGGCGGTGACTATCCGCGCTACTCCATCGTGGTAGCCCAGGTGGAATCGCGCGACGCGTACGAACCGCGGCCCGACAGCGATCTGGCCATCCTGTGTACGCAGGACGGCACGGAGATGCGATGGATCTACAACGCTACGATACTCGCAGACGAAGATATAGCCGATCTGCGTCGGCGATTCATCACGTTCCTGCACCGTGCGGTCGCGAACGACAGGCAGCCTGTCGGCCGGATTTCTCTGCTTTCCGAAGCCGAGTATCGTCAGGTGATGGTCGAGTGGAACGACACACGCGTGGACTACCCTCAGGATCGCTGCATCCACCAGTGGTTCGAGGCGCAGGCTTCGAGGACGCCGGACCAGGTGGCCGTTGTCTTCGAGGCCGAGCAGTGGACGTACGCCGAGCTGAATCGGCGCGCCAATCAACTGGCTCACTGGCTGCAATCCCAAGGAGTGAAGCCTGACACGCACGTCGGCATCGCGGTCGAGCGCTCGCTGGAGATGCTTGTGGGTCTGCACGGCATCATGAAGGCCGGCGGAGTCTACGTGCCTCTCGAACCGACGTATCCGAAGGAGCGAATCGCCGACATCATCCAGGACGCCGACCTGTCCATCGTGCTGACCCAGGCCCATCTGCGGCGCATTCTGCCGGCACAGGGCGTGCAGGCGATCTGTCTCGACAGCGATTGGGACGCGGTGATTGCGGGTTGCAGTGAGGAGAACCCCGACAGCAGGACCACGCTGGACAACCTCGCGTACACGATTTACACGTCTGGTTCCACAGGAAAGCCCAAGGGCGTGATGAACACCCATAAGGGCATCCTCAACCGCTTGCTCTGGATGCAGGACGCCTATGGACTGACGCAGGCGGACCGCGTCCTGCACAAGACGCCTTTCAGCTTCGACGTGTCCGTCTGGGAGCTGTTCTGGCCTTTCATGTATGGAGCGTCTCTGGTGGTGGCCCGCCCGGAAGGGCACAAAGACTGCGACTATCTGGTTCGGACCATCGTCGACCGGCAGATCACGATTGCGCACTTCGTTCCTTCCATGCTCGCGTTGTTCCTCCAAGCCAGGAACGTCCGCGATTGTCGTTCCTTGCGACATATCATCTGTAGCGGCGAGGCCCTGTCCGCTGAACTGCGGGACCGCTTCTTCGCCCAACTGGATGCGCGACTGCAGAACCTCTATGGACCCACGGAAGCCGCAGTGGATGTGACCTCCTGGGAGTGTCGGCGTCAGGACAGATCGAGGATCGTCCCCATTGGTCGGCCGATCGCCAACACGCAACTGTACATTCTGGACCACTTCCTACAGCCGGTCCCGGTGGGAGTCCCCGGCCAGTTGCACATCGGTGGCGTCCAGGTCGCACGCGGCTATCTGAAGCGCCCCGACCTGACCGCAGAAAAGTTCGTGCCGGACCCGTTCCGTGACGACCCTCGTGCTCGCCTCTACAAGACCGGTGATCTTGCCCGGTACCTTCCGGACGGCAACATCGAGTATCTCGGACGTCTGGATCATCAGGTGAAGCTCCAGGGATTTCGGATCGAACTGGGCGAGATCGAATCGTTGTTGACTCGCCATCCGGCGGTTCGGACGGCGGTCGTCGTGGTTCGCAGCGACGCGTCCGGCAATCAGCGTCTGATCGCCTACCTCGTTTCCGAACTCGGGTCCGCGTTGAGCGACTCCACCCTGCGGGAGTATCTCAAGCGACGCCTTCCCGATCACATGGTCCCTTCCGCCTTCGTGTGGCTGGAGGCATTGCCTCTGACCGCGAACGGCAAGGTCGACCGGCGCAGCCTGCCTGACCCGACGGGGGAGCGTTCGTCGCAGCAGGCGTATTGCGCGCCGGGCAATGAAATCGAGAAGACCGTCGCGGACATCTGGCGCGATGTGTTGAAGGTCGACAAGGTGGGCATCGAGGACAACTTTTTCGACCTGGGAGGCAACTCGTTTCTCAGCATCCTGGTCGTCACGCGGATGAGAGAGGCCCTGGGTGCCGACATCCCGGTCACTCGGTTGTTCCAATACCCCACAGTGGCATCGCTGGCAAAGAGCCTGCGCGAAGACAACGCCAATGCGACGGTCTCGCAGACCGCGCAGGAGCGCGCCGAACGCCGCAAAGCGACACTGGCGCGGCGAAGACGCCCGGCGCCATAGGAAAGCATCGGCTCGGCGCGCCAAGGAGGGACGATCTATGAAGAGCTACGGTATCTCGGACGATCGAGACTACGACATTGCGGTGATCGGCATGGCCGCCCGCTTTCCCGGAGCGAACGATGTCGACGCGTTCTGGTCGAATCTGTGTTCTGCGACGGAGTCGATCACGGATCTTTCCGATGCGGACCTCGTTGCGGCAGGAGTCAGTTGCACATTTCGGAACAGCTCGGACTACGTGCGGCGTCTTCCGGAGATCGGCGATCCCGGTCTGTTCGATGCCTCTTTCTTTGGCTACTCGCCCAAAGAAGCCCAATGCATGGATCCGCAGCAGCGGATCTTCCTGGAGACCGCCTGGCAGGCCCTGGAGAACGCCGGCTATGATGCCGATCGCTATGCCGGACCGATCGGCATGTACGGCGGCTCCTCGATGAACATGTACCTTTTGACGAACGGCCTGCCGCTGGATCTCTTCACCGAGCAACTTGCCATCGCCATCGGAAATGAGAAAGACCATCTGACGACCCGCGTCTCATACAAGATGAACTTGAAAGGGCCGAGCATGACCGTCCAGACCGGCTGCTCGACCTCGCTGGTCGCGGTACACCTGGCCTGCCAGGGATTGCTCAACGCGGAATGCGACATGGCTCTGGCCGGCGGAGTCTCCGTTCGCCTGCCGCACAAAGCAGGATATCTCTACCAGGACGGAAACATCCAGTCTCCCGATGGGCATTGCAGGCCCTTCGACGCGAAGGCCCATGGAACGGTCTTCGGCAGCGGTGTCGGCATCGTCGTGCTCAAACGGCTGGCGGATGCGATCGACGATGGTGATTCCATCTACGCTATGATCAAAGGCTCAGCGGTCAACAACGACGGCGCGTCCAAAGCAACGTACACCTCTCCCAGTGTGGACAGCCAGACGGAGGTCGTTCTCCAGGCTCTCGCCAACGCGTCGGTCGAGGCCGGCAGCATCACGTACATCGAAGCTCACGGAACCGGCACGATTCTGGGCGACCCCATCGAAGTCGCTGCTCTGACCAATGCCTTTCGCGCTCACACGAGCCGGAAGGGCTATTGTGCGATCGGGTCCGTCAAGTCGAATTTCGGCCATCTCGACGGAGCCGCAGGGATCGCCGGGCTGGTCAAGACGATTCTCGCGTTGAAACACGGCGTGATTCCGCCGACCCTCCACTTCGAGAGCGCCAATCCCCAGATCGACTTCGAGAACAGTCCCTTCCATGTCAGTGCGAGGTTGTCCGCATGGCCGTCGTCGTCCGGTCCGCGCCGGGCAGGCGTCAACTCACTGGGCGTCGGCGGGACCAACGTGCACGTGATCCTTGAGGAACCGCCGGCGGTCGAGCGCGCAGAGCCCTGCGAGCGCCGCCAGTTGCTCCTGCTTTCGGCCAAGACGCAAACGGCTCTGGATGCCGCGACCGCCAACCTTGCCGAGCATCTGGAGCGCCACGCCGACCAGAGTCTTTCGGACGTCGCCTATACCCTCCAGGTCGGACGCAAGGTCTTCGAGCACCGCCGAACCATCGTCTGTCGAGACCGTGAGGAGGCCATAAGCCGCCTTCGGACCCTGGATCCCAAATCGGTGCGCACAGCGTTTCAAGAACCGGCGCATCGGGATGTCGCGTTCCTGTTCTCCGGCCAAGGCTCGCAGTACCCGAATATGGGTCGCGAGTTGTACCAGACCCAGGGCGCGTTCCGCGACGAGATCGACCGATGCGCTGTGATCCTTCGGCCGCACCTCGATTGCGACCTGCGCGAGTTGGTCTATCCTGCAGACGGCGCCGTAGAAGATGCTGGACGCCTGCTCCAGCAGACCTCGCTGACGCAGCCGGCTTTGTTTGCCATCGAGTACGCGCTGGCGAAGCTTTGGATGGCTTGGGGCATCGCGCCGCGCGTCATGGCCGGACACAGCATAGGCGAGTATGTCGCCGCCTGTCTGGCCGGAGTGTTCTCGCTGGACGAGGCGCTTGCTTTAGTAGCCGCCCGAGGACGTCTGATGCAGAGCCTGCCGGAAGGCGCCATGCTGGCGATTCCGCTGACCGAACAGAGAATCCAGTCGCTTCTGGACGCGGATCTGTCCCTGGCGGTGATCAATGGACCGTCGCAATGCGTCGTGTCAGGCGCGATGGGGGCTGTCGACGCCCTTGCCCGATGTCTGGCAACGGATCAGGTCGACTGCTGTCGTTTGCATACGTCCCATGCGTTCCATTCCCCGATGATGCAGCCGATCGTGGAGACCTTCCGCGAGCGAGTCGCCCAGGCCGCGCTGCACGCGCCGCAGATCCCGTTCCTCTCGAACGTCACAGGCACGTGGATCACGCCGGAGCAGGCGACCAGTCCTGCGTACTGGGCGACGCATCTGCGGCAGACCGTGCGATTCTCCGACTGCCTCCAAACGCTGATGGAGCAGCACGGTCGAGTGCTTCTGGAAGTCGGGCCGGGACGCACCCTGTGCACGTTGTCGAAGCGCCACCCGAGCAGGACCGCCGAACACATCGTGCTTTCCTCAATTCGCCACCCCAACGAGCAGGTGTCGGACGAAGCGTTTCTGCTGGATACCGTAGGGCAACTCTGGCTGGCTGGGATACGTGTTGACTGGCGCGCCCTGCACGACGACTCGGTCCGCCGGGTTCCACTGCCGACATATCCGTTCGAGCGAAAGCACTACTGGATCGTATCGGGCAAGCGACTGTGCATGTTGACCTCGGCCGGTTCCGCGGAGCACGCTCTCGCGGAGGAATCGGCCGGGTTGGCGCACGATGAAACGCCTGAAGACGGCTGCCAGGCTCTGGGCAACAGCGAAGAACAGTCCATCGCCGCGATATGGCGCGAGTGTCTGGGCATTGATCGAGTCGAAGATGGCGACGACTTCTTTGATCTGGGCGGCAATTCGCTTGTCGCCGTGCGGGTCGTGTCCCAGATTCGTCGCGTCTTTGGAGTCAGGCTGGCTGTCTCGTGTCTGTTCGAAAACCCGACTGTGGAGGAACTGGCGGGGGTAGTGCGAAAGGCCAGGTGCGCCCACGCGTCGTCGGCCGAGGAAAGCGAAGACGCCCACCTTGCCGCGGTCGCACAGAAACTGGGAATTACGTAGACGCCAACGACACAGGGACCGCAACGGTTCGCTCACACCGAGAAACAGGATGGGTACACGATGGAACAGGTAGTGCTGTTTGGCGCCAGTAAGTTCGCACGCGACGTCTACGTCCACCTGAAATACGACTCGACGTACGAGGTGGTCGCATTTGCGGTAGACCGTCCATATCTCAGGGAGGAGACTCTGTTCGAGCTTCCGGTCGTGGCCTTCGACTCGGTGGAATCGCTCTTCCCGCCCGACCGTTGTCGGATGCTCGTGGCGGTCGGCTACCAGCGTCTCAACGAATTCCGCGCGGAAAGATGCGATCAGGCCCGCGCCAAGGGATACCGACTGATCAGCTATGTCAGCAGCAGAGCGGTGACCTGGCCCGGTCAGGCGATCGGTGCGAATTGCCTGATCTGCCCCAACAGCGTGCTGTCGCCTTCCGCCCAGATCGGCGACAACGTGGTGATCGGTCCCGGCGCCCTGATTGCGCACGATACCACCATCTGCGCGCACTGTTTCATCGGAAGCGGCGCATCCCTGTCCGGTCTGGTGACCGTAGGCCCATACTGTTTCGTAGGGGCCGGCGCGATCATCCGCGACAACATCACGCTCGGTCGGCAGTGCATCGTCGGCGCCGGCGCCGTCATCCTGGAAGATGTCCCCGACAAGAGCGTCTACATGGCGGAATCGGCTGCCAAGCTCGCGATTTCCAGCGACAAACTGAGCCTGGTCCGTCAGGACTGATGCATCCGGGCCTTCTGCCTATGCGCAATGACGTGATCTGCCCGCTGATTCGGAGATGCCCATGGTGTCCGTAGCACTTGCTCCACACCTGTCGTTCTTCCCGGAAGTGGGTCTGTCCTTGCCCGCCCATGAGGTGCATGTGTGGCGCATGGAACTGGACCTGCCGGTCTCGCGTTTGCTGCATCTGGCCCGCAGTCTCTCGCCGGCCGAACTGGATCGGGCGTCGAGGTTCCGTTCGCTCTACGACCGGAACCGCTGCATTGCTCGCCGGGGTATCCTGCGCCAGATCTGTGGCGCGTACCTGGCCAAGGAGCCGGCCGCCCTCACGTTCGACCGGGGGCGGTGGGGAAAACCCCGGCTGTCAGACAGATGCGATGAAAACGGTCTTCGTTTCAGCGTGTCGCACTCCCATGTGGTGGCCTTGTACGCGTTCACCTGCGGCAGAGAAGTCGGCGTTGACGTCGAGAGAATCCGTTCGGATATGGCATGGCAGCCGCTGGCGCCCCTGTGCCTGTCGGCCCGGGAGACGGCGCTCTTGCGTGCCCTGCCGAAGACCGCACAAACGGAGGCGTTCTTCACGCTGTGGGCCCGCAAGGAGGCCTTCCTCAAGGCTCGGGGCGTCGGACTGTCGAGGCGTCTGAATCAGATCGACGTGGTGGGCCGAGGCACGTACGGCGGCGTGCTCGCCCAGATCGAGGGGAGATGGCAGGAGCCCTGGTCGGGCTTTTTACAGGACCTGGATGCCGGGCGACACGACGTGGCTGCCCTGGCGGTGGAAGAGCCGGGCCTGACGGTCGTTTGCCGGGAATGGTATTGATGTCATCGTCGCTCAAGTCGAAAGCGGTCCGCGGCCTGCTCTGGAGCGGGCTGGACGGAGTCAGCCAGCAGGTGCTGGTGCTGGGGATCGGGATCATCCTGGCGAGACTTCTCGACCCCGCGGATTTCGGCCTGATTGCGATGCTGGCCTTCTTCATGGCAATGGCGCGGAACTTCCTCGACAGCGGATTCGGACAGGCGCTGATTCAGAAGAAGAACGCGACGGATGTTGATGCGTGCTCGGTGTTCTACTTCAGCATCGTTGCCGGGTCGATCGCGGCAGGCCTGCTGTGTCTGGCGGCGCCCTGGATTGGGGCGTTCTTCCGCCAGCCGCTGTTGACCCCACTGACGCGTGTGATGTCGCTCAATATCGTCATCAACTCCTTCTCACTGGTCCCGACAGCGCTGCTGTCCAGGAACATCGACTTCAAGACCCAGACGAAGATCAGCCTGATTGCCACCTCCGCCTCGGGACTGGCGGGCGTGACACTAGCCTTCCAGGGCTTCGGGGTCTGGAGCCTCGCGGTTCAGCAGATCACGGTCAACGTCCTGCGAACCATCCTCGTGTGGTGTTTCAGTGCCTGGCGTCCGTCGCTGCGATTCAGTCTCGCGGCGCTGCGCACCATGTTTGCGTTCGGATCGCGCCTGCTGGCGTCCGGATTGTTGAACACGACCTTTGACAACCTGTATCCCCTGGTGATCGGCAGGGTGTTTTCCGCTGGAGAGCTGGGGATCTATTCCCGAGCGCTGACCATGCAGCAGATGCCGACCACGACCTTCTCGGAGACGGTCACGCGAGTGATCTTCCCTGTCTTCTCCACGGTCCAAGACGACGCGCGCAAGCTCAAACGCGGATTGCAGAAGGTTCTGGCGGTGGTGGTATTCATCCATTTCCCGATCATGGTCGGACTGGCAGTGACAGCCCGGCCCCTCGTCCGCGTCCTGCTGACGGACAAATGGCTGCCTTGCGTGCCGTACCTGCAACTGCTCTGCGTCGCAGGCTTGTTTTTCCCGCTGCACGTGATCAATCTGGATATCCTTCGGGCCGGAGGGCGTTCCGATCTGTTCTTTCGCCTGGAGATCATCAAGAAAGCTCTCGTGGTTGCTGCGATCGTCGCCACCTATCGCTGGGGCGTCCTCGGTCTGATCTGGGGCCAGATTGTCGTCTCGGCGTTGGCGTACAGCCTGAACACCCACTATACCGGCAGATTCATCGAATACCCGATTCGCGAGCAGTTGCGTGATGCACTGCCGTACCTGGGAACCGCCGGTTTAATGGGAATCGCTGTGTATGGCCTGCAATATCTTCCATGGCCCGCGACCTGGGTCCTGCTGCTGTGCCAGATCCTCGTCGGCGTGTTGCTGTATCCGACTCTTTGCGCCGCGGCGAACCTGTCGGCGTTCACCGAGGTTGTCAGCATGATCCGGCCCCGGCTCGCGCGCTGTCTGGGCAGAAACAGTCACTCTTTCGAAGGTCGGACCGACTCGGAACTGTCTGCGGTGGAGAACACACCGAGATAGGGGTCTGGCGGACATGCTTGTCGGTTCTTGCAGGTCATACGCGTGATCTACCATCTGTTTCCAGGTAAGATGGAACACCACGTTCCGGACATGATCCAGTACTTCCTGGACAACCGGAAGGCCCTCGGCCTCGAGGCCAACGAGCAGTTGTTCGTCGTCTTCGGTGCGGAACCCAGCCGGCGCGGCTGCTACGATCGTCTTGGTCTCTCCGAACGACATTTGCAGTTCTATCCAAGCCCATCGCTGACGCGAAGCTTCTTCCGACGCATTCGCCGGGAAGATGGGTTGATCCTGCACAGCGTGTTCTTCCCCCTGTTGTGGGCGAGTTTGGCTTTCGTCCCTGCCCTCTGGAAGAGAATGGCCGTCATCAACTGGGGAGCGGGCTTCGAGAAACGCAATCCGCGGACCGTGCGAGGGCAAGTCAATATTGTCCTGCGGAAGATCATTCTCCCTCGACTGGCGGCCATATCCACCATGACGCCGGGCGAGTTTCGAGCGATCGAGCGCGATTATGGGCCGTGCCGCAACTACGTGCGGGCCGTGTATTGCGATATCTTCTACAAGGTGAGTGAGCCGAAAGAACGCGAAGGCAAGGGACCTTTGCGCGTGCTTCTCGGACACTCGAGCGACGAGACCAACGGCCATGTGGAGGCGCTCCAATGGCTTCGAGGCTTTCGCGATGAAGACCTCGAGATCGTCTGTCCTCTCGGGTACCCGTCGTACCCGGCGGCACTGGCGCACCGGGAGAAGGTTCTGCAAGCGGGACATGAGGTGTTTCAGGGCAAGTTCCATCCGATCCTCGAGATGATTCCCAAGAAGGAGTACATCGCGTTGCTCGATGGAATCGATGTATATGTATCCAACACGGTCGGCCAGCAAGGATTGTTCAACGTCTATTATCTTCTCGCCTTGGGACGAAAGATATTTCTCCGCCGTGACTGCTCCATCTTCGAGATGCTGCGGGAGCACGACGTATGGGTGGGCGATACCCTGGGGATCTCTCGGCAAACCTTTGGCGCATTCGGATTTCAGCCGGCGGAAACCATTGCCCACAACATGGAACGACTGCGTACGAGTTTCTCGCGCGAGGCGGTCTGCGAGGGCTGGAAAACGTTGCTTGCCAGGATACAGGGGCGCCCCGCCCAGATTTCTTCGGTCAACGGAATCCGCGTAATCAACAGGAGTGTCGCAGAGGATCGGATATGATGCGAGGCGACGTATGAGGGACAGGGACGCTGCCACGGACCCGAGGAGTGGTGAAACGCAGATTTCGCATGTGGCAGGGGCAGTCACGGTGGTGATTGCGGCCTACAATGCCGAACGCTTTCTGTCACGGTGTATCGAGAGCATACGGGGCCAGAGTTTCGGCCCGATTCGGATCATCGTGGTCGATGACCATTCGACAGACCGGACGAGAGACGTGGTCGCCTCGTATGGGGAGAAGGTAACCGTGATCCCGTTGCCGTCCAACCGGGGCCAGGCCTGGGGTCGGACCGTGGGTCTGATGGCCACGAAGACGGAGTATGTTGCCTTTCTGGATGCAGACGATTACTGGCTACCGACCTTCGTGGAGACGACCGTTCGGTTTCTGGAGAAGCATCCGGATGCTGTCGCGGCGAGCACGGCCAACTGTAAGGAAGGCTGGAACGGAGAAAGAGCCTACCGGCCCGCATTGACTGACACCGACCGAGACTACTACGGCCAGGAAGGCGCGATCTGTCCGAATTTTTATGAATTCTGGGCGCAGTACAATGCGGTGTTGACAGGCTCAGTAATGATGCGAACCGAACTGGCTCGGCAGACGGGCGGCCAGAAACAGGAGCTGCGGCTGACCGAGGACCTGGAGTTCTGGGGATACCTGGCGACGTTCGGTCCGTGGGGCTTCATTCCACGGCCCTTGCTGGTGACCGACCTGCGCGTACTGACAGCGACAGAACGGCTCCAGAAGTTCAAGACTCGGTACGCATTCGTACGCGATTTGACGGTCGAATCATGGTCCCGTCGCATCGCTCCGCGACTGACGGATGATGCCAGCGTACATGCGTTCGAGCGTTATCTTGGGCGAATCGCCACGGAGATTGTGCTTGCCAACGCCTATACGTTTCGTTTTGGCCGGTCGTATCGACTGGCCCGCCAGTGGAGGCCCCAACTTGACAGAGGGCTGGGCAGCGTGCTGCGATACGGCAGTCGCGGAGGGCCCTTGCTGTGGCCTTTCGTTTGCCTGGCGGTGCGGGCCAGGGAGTTCATGAAGTCCTACCTGAGACCCATTCGAGTGCGGGCCGCGAGACAGTTGACATGATGAAGTGCCGTCCAATGGATGCGGACCTGTCCACAACCCCCAGATACTGCTGCAGACTGCTTCATACCTCATGATCGAACCATACAATACGCTGGGTGAGACCCCTGGACAGAATGTGTCCCTGCGCCACGCGCCGAAGGAACTGATCCGAAACGGCGGTGTTGCCGGCATGCTCCTGCTCGGAAGAGACGTCATTGCTGCTGGAGCGGCACGCGTACGGGATGTGTCGGAGTACGCTGTTGTCGACAGTTCTGCCATGCTGCAAATCGCCTACATCGGTTTGTGTTCATGCTATGCGTTTTACCACTTGAGCCGATCTCGACCGCCTGGCGCCGTCTACTTGCTTAAACACACCCCCGCTTTGCTGTTGCTGGTCTACGCGGGGCTCTGTGCGCTTAGCTCGTTGTGGTCGTCGGACCTCGCCCTCACGGCGTATCGGTCTCTGGAATGTCTATGTATTCTGCTCCTGATTGTCATCGCCTGCAACAACCTGAGTATGATGTGCAGTTCGCCCCAGGGGGTGATCGAATGGCTCATTCTGTGGAGCATATGGGTCCTCTGCTGGGATACGCTGTACTTCGCTCGGATCGCTGGGCCGGGTCTGCAGTTCTTTTCACTATACCTGTTCCGCCGTGGCGCCTTTGCGCTCAGTATGGTGTTCTTCCTGGCCGTCTTTGTTTCGAGGCGAAGGCTCTTCGCCATTGTCACGGTCATATACTCGCTTCTGTCATCGGCCAACACGACCTATTTCGGGGTCTTCTTCGGATGCCTCGGAGGTTTCTGCGTGGGGGGCAGGCGATTCCAGGCGGCCCTGTTCTTCCTCGCGGGAATATTCGCACTGATGCTTCTGGGAACGGGGTCCACCGTCATTCAACACACGTTGTTCCAGGGCAAGGAAGGGATTGGGATGGAGTACACAAGCGGACGCGACAAGATTTGGAGGTATTCTCTTGACATCGGTATGGAGCGACCGTGGTGTGGCTACGGGTTCGTCACCGGCGAGACTGACGCCCTTTGGTCGCAGGGGTCCCCAGCCATTTCCACACACAACGTGTTTCTTTCGGCTCTTCTTGCCGTGGGTATCGCAGGTCCGATGCTTTTCGTGGCATATTTCGCCTGGCTATTTGCTGTAATTTGGCGAGCGAATCTGCCGGACTACTGGAGATCGCCGTTTATCGGTACGGCAATCATGATTCTCATCGTCTCGGTGGCCAACCCGGGAATTGGGGCCCGGGTCTATGGTTCCTGGATACCGGCGGTTCTGGTGTCTGTGGGTATTTGCACGATCGCCAAGTGGGAGCATCTGGCGGAGCTCAATGGAGTGGCCTACCAGGAATTTGGCAACTACGCCGGTGTCCTGGAAGGCTAGAAGTCTTCGTGACGGGATGGGTTTCGAAAAGGTGAGGATGGGGGTCATCAGACATCGCCGATGAAAGTGGTTTGGATCACACGGAGTTTTCTCGATTACCGGATCCCGGTCTACGAAGCATTGTCGGAGCGCCTCGGCGGCAATCTGACCCTGATATACAATGCCGATTATGTGCCTGCACGATGCGGCGAGAAGATCAAACGGGTCCTGGGACGTCGCGCCAAGGGTCTCCGGGGTGAGTGGTCTCTCAGACGGGTTCGGGCGGACGGATTCACGAATCAGGGATTCAGAATTCCGTATCAAGGTGGGTTGATCAGGGCCGTCCTTCAGGAACAACCCGATCTGCTCATATCGGACGGGTTCTTTCAGTGGACCTATGCCGCACTGTTCATCAGAGCGATAAAGCATATTC
This sequence comes from uncultured Pirellulales bacterium, assembly GCA_964579055.1. Classification (GTDB taxonomy): domain Bacteria; phylum Planctomycetota; class Phycisphaerae; order Sedimentisphaerales; family Anaerobacaceae; genus Anaerobaca. Next base: position 27,950 of record CAZOFX010000016.1, on the reverse strand, counting down.
CCCACGTGATGTGCTACGAGAAGACCTGCCATACCGAGCGGAATGCCCAGTGGTACCGGACCGCTTACCGTCGTCTGGTGATGCGATGGATCGATGCGATGTGCTGCAACGGCACGTTATGTGGCCAATACACCGAAGGTCTCGGCTTTCCGCGTGAGCGGATCACGTTCGGACACATGGTGGCCGACGTGGAAGGGCTTCGGCGGAGCAGTGCTGTGGTCACGGCCGCACAGGTTGGTGAGCTGCGATCGCGTCTGCGTCTCGAAGGTCTCGTGTTTCTCTACATCGGCCGGCTCATCCGTCTGAAGGGGCTACAGGAGCTGCTGGCCGCCTGGAGCCGATTTACGGGCACCGTCGGCAACGACAAGGCGACTCTGCTGATGATTGGCGATGGTCCGCAGAGAGGCGAACTCGAAGGGATTTGCGAGCGGAAGGGGTTGACCAATGTCCGGCTCATCGGCGCGGTAGACTATGATGAGCTGGCCATCTACTATCGATCCGCGGACGTCTTCACGATTCCCACGCTGGAAGACAACTGGTCGCTCGTGGTGTCGGAGGCGATGGCCTGTGGCCTGCCCGTCATGTGTTCGATCTACAACGGGTGCTGGCCCGAACTCGTCTCACCGGAGAACGGGTGGACGTTCGATCCTCGGGATACGGAACAGACCCTGTCGGTGCTCCAGAACGTGTTGGTGAACCGTGACCGACTGCCTGCGATGGGGGGGGCTTCAGAACAAATCGTCGCTGGCCATACACCGGCGACTGCCGCAAGAGGAATCATCCAAGCCTGTGACATCGCACGGCAGTGGTGCCGACGGCCGTCTGAGGGAACAACGAGATCGAAAACGAGCGACGCCGTGGGGGCGGTACGAGAGGGCAATTGATCGAATCCTGTGAGATTCGCAGAGGCCAAATGCAATGACGAGTGCATTGAGGAAGATTCACCGACTCACAAGGCTGCTCGCGGGCAAGGGCTGTACAGAGGCAGACTTCGCCTCCGTCTACAAGAGAGCCACCCAGGACGCCTGGAACTACACCGAGAATCCTTTTGAGAGAGAACGGTTCGATTTGGTCGTGAATGTGTTATCGACGGTCCGGGCCAAGAAGGCCCTGGAGGTGGGATGTGCAGAAGGGCACCTCACGCGTCGGATTGCCTCCTGCGTTGACGATCTGATGGCGTGTGATATCATGAAGGAGGCGATCGACCGCGCCCGGGCGAACTGTGGCGATCTCGACAACGTTCGGTTCCTCCAAACGGACATTCGGACGAGGTGGCCAGAGGAGATGTTCGATCTGCTCGTGTACTCGGACGTCCTCTACTTCTTCAGCAGGAAGGAAGTGCGGCAGGTCATTCGAGACTCCGCGCGATATGTCCCTGAAGGGGGCCATCTGTTATTCGCCAATGAATGGCACAGCCACTACCGCATGTTCACACATCCCTCGTACATCCTGGAGCAGTTCCACGAGTCGAAACACTGGGAGTGCGTTCGCGCGCACGATCATTTCTGTGCGGACCACGATCGCAGTGTCACCGTGGGACTCTTCCGGCGAGTATGAATCCGCCTGTCTTTCGGTGTGATTGCCATGCGAATACTCTATGTCCATAACGACTATGCCTCCACCAGCGGGGAAGAACATGCCGCCGAATCGCTGGTGAACCTGTTGCGCCAACATGGTCACGAGGTCGGCTGGTTCCGGCGCAGCTCGGCGGGGCTGCACCGCTCGCCGATCCGCAAGGCCCAGGCGCTCCTGGCCGGCATCTACAATCCGTACGCGGCCCGGGCGATTGCAGCAACGTTGGACGAATTCCGGCCGGACATCGTACAGGTCCAGAACCTCTATCCCTTGATCTCGACGTCGATCTTCCGACCGATTCGGCAGCGCCGCATCCCCGTGGTGATGCGCTGCCCGAATTACAGAATCTTCTGTCCCAACGGACGACACCTGGTCAATGGTCGGGTGTGCAACAAATGTGCCGGCCTCGGTCACGAGATATGGTGTGTGATCCACAACTGCGAGGGCAGTTTGCTCAAGAGCCTCGGGTACGCCGCCAGAAACACCTGGGCCAGGCTGACCCGGAGGATATTGAACGGGGTCGACGTATTCATCGTGCAGTCGGAATTCCAGCGACAGGTCTTTGCGGCCCGGGGGATTTCGGCGGACCGTATCGAGGTTGTGCCGGGAATGGCGCCCGACCTCGCCGCTTCGCCACAGATGTCCGCAGGCGAAGGAGTGGCGTTCGTGGGGAGAATCAGCCCGGAGAAAGGGATCGAGACGTTGGTGGAAGCCGCCCGGATCGTGCCGGATGTCCCCTTTGCTGTCGCAGGCGATGATGCCGGCCTGCCGGGCATTCGGGAGGCCGCTCCTGCGAACGTGCGATGGCACGGTTTTCTTCGCGGCGAACAACTGAAGGACCTGTATCGAAGGTCGCGAATCGTGGTGGTTCCCAGCCGCTGGTATGAGGGGTTTCCCAACGTGATCGTCCAGGCCATGATGATGGGCCGACCGGTCATCTGCTCCAACATCGGCGGGCTGCCGGAGATTGTCGATGCCGGCGACACAGGCCTGCTGTTTGAGACGGACAACGTATCCGACCTGGCCCGGAAGATTCGCTACCTCTACGAGCGACCGGTTCTGTGTCGCACGATGGGGGCGGCGGGGCGGGCGAAGGCGCTTCGGGAGTACTCGGCCCAGGCGTGCTACCAACGGCTGATGGCGGCGTTCGAGAAGGCCTGCCGGCAAGCCCGCCGACGACAGAACCTCTGCCGTTCACACGATGACCCCTTGTTTCGCTCCTATCACCGGGAAGAGCCGGCGCAACTGACGCAAGGAAAGGGATGATGATGGACAAGAATCCGCCGAGATGTCACGGCGTGTGTGGAGACCTGCTGTCCTGTTCGGGGGGTACGCTGGCTCCAACGGCCGTACACAAGCTGCTCTGGCATTTGAAGAACAAGGGGCTGTTACCCACATTCCGCGTCGTGACGTCGAGACTCCTGGCGCTCGTTCGTTTCAACACGGCCGCCCCGCGGTCGGAGGCTCGGACGACGGTGGTGTCGGCGAGCGAAGAAGTTCTGAATCTGCAACCCGGCGAATGGGTGCAGGTGCGTTCGCAGGAAGAGATCCACCGGATGCTGGACCCCCATGGCCGATACAAGGGGCTGTTGTGGATGGCCAACATGGATCGGTTTTGCGGCAAACGCTACCGCGTGCACAAGCGGGTGGAGAAGATGATGCTCGAGAGCAACGGCGAGATCCGCCGGCTCAAGCACACCGTCCTGCTCGAAGACGCGATGTGCGAGAACCTCTACGGATGCGACCGATCGTGTTTTCACTTCTGGAGAGAGGCCTGGCTGAAACGCGTTGACGGCGACGCATAGTGACAGGGAGGTTTACGATGACAATGACCCATTCGACACCCGCGCCAAGTCCAACACGCCGCGAACAATCTTTCGGCGGTCCGGCAGAGACACCTCGGGCCTGGACCGTGGACCGCTGGACCCTCGAACAGGCACAGGCCAACGGGTGGGATGCGATGGTCGCCGCGCATCCGCTGGGTTCGGTGTTTCAGCACACCGCCTACGGAAACGTGATCGCGACCACGTTCAAACACACGCAGCCTCACTACCTCGCGCTACGCGACCAGGACGGATGTCTCCGGGGAGGGTTGGCCATCTTTCTGGTCAGGAGCTGGCTGACGCACAACCGTCTCGTGTCACTTCCCTTCGCATTCTACTCCGACCCGATGGTCGAGTCGAAAGAAGAGCTCCAGACGCTGATGGACGCGGTTTTGGCTCTCCACAAAGATACGCGGACCGCCTACGTCGAGGTCAAGGCGCATCGCAGCGTGCGCCTGCTGGAGGAGCTTGGCACTCTGGCCGCGGTGTACTACCATCGGACGTACTATCTGGACCTCGCCGCCGGATGCGATGCGCTGTGGAAGGAATTCCACAGGACCGGTGTCAAGCAGAAGATTCGCAGGGCACAAGAGGACGGAATTTGTATCCGACCCGCGGAATCGCCGGCCGACGTCGCCGCCTTCTATGAGTTGCTGGCGGAGGGCCGCAGGCGACTGGGGCTGCCTCCTCAGAATCGCGAGTATTTCGAGAACGTCTGGAAGATCCTGGTTCCGCTCGGACTGGCGAGTTTCTCCATCGCGCAGAAGGACACACAACCCGTCGGCGCGCTGTGCTCGTTCCTGTTCAAGGACACCGTGTTTCTGGCCTATATCGGCGTGGTCGAAGAGTTCAATCCTTCGGGAGTGGGGCAGGGTCTCTGGTGGGATGCCATCCAGAGGGCCGCTCGTGAAGGATATCGTTTCGTCGACCTGGGCAAGACCTCGCCGCACGCGGAAGGGCTCAGCACTTACAAGAAGCGTTGGGGAGCCGTGGAAACGAAGGTCCCGGCTTTCTACTATCCTGCTCCCAGCGGTTCCGCAACCTTCTACGACGAAGACCACAAATCCCACCAGTTGGCCAGAAAGCTCTGGAGAGTGATGCCCAGGGGGCTGTCGCGAGTCCTCGCCCGGCTGGCCTATCGACACATGGGGTGAGCACAGCAGCCGCCACGGAGTAGCGGCATGCCTTGCGGAGGAATGACACGATGACAGGGAGCAGGATCTCGGGCGAACGGCCTGGGCGGTTCTATATCGGCAGGATGGGGATTTCCGTGGTCACGATGGAGGAGGCATTGCGGCTGATCGTGGCCAGACATCGCGAGCGAAAGCCGGCATACCTGTGTGCGGCCAATGTCGAAGCCACCGTCCTGTCGCAGCGCGACCCCGACTATTGTCGCATTCAGAACGAATCGTTCCTCACACTGGCCGACAGCACCCCTTTGACGTGGTACGCCCACGCGATGGGGCAACGGTCGGTCGAACGCGTCAGCGGTCCGGATTTAATGATCGAAGTGCTGAAGATATCTACTCAACATGGCTTCACACACTACTTCTACGGTGACACCGAGCGGACGCTGGAGAACGTGCGACAGGTGATCGGCGAACGATTTCCGGGCACGCGGATTCTCGGTATGCACTCTCCACCATTCCGGCCTCTGACGGACGCGGAGGTAAACGCGACCGTTGAGCAGATCAATCGGCTCGAACCATCGTTCGTCTGGGTGGCGTTGGGCTGCCCGAACCAGGAGCGATGGACGGCGCGCGTCTTCCCGTCCATCCGGTCCTCGATCGTGTTCCCGGTGGGAGCGGCGTTGCGATTTCTCATCGGGGAGTACCACCACGCGCCGCGGGCGCTGCAGCGCTGCGGGTTGGAGGGCATTTACTGGCGAGGATTCACCCACCCGATTCAGAGCGCCAAGTGGTACGGCTACCACGTCCCGGCGTTTGGTTCGTTGCTCGTGGCCGGACTCGCCAGACGGTTCACGCAGGCAATCTGAGGCGCGCCGCTGCGGGCGCCCCGCGTCAAAGGAGGGTTTGTCGTGCATGTGGAGATGATTGGCGGGTCCGATTCGGCATGGGACGCGTTCGTCGAGGCCCGTCCGGACGGGAAACTCTGCCATACGTGGGCGTGGAATTCCATGATCGAGCGGACGTTCGGACACGCGTCTTTCCGATTGGCGGCGTACGAAGGCCAAACGCTTCAGGGCGTCCTGCCTCTGACGCTGGTGCGCAGCAGGCTCTTCGGCACCCAAATGGTTTCGCAGGCGTTCAGCAATTACGGCGGGCCTCTCGTAAGCGATAAGGAAGCCGTGCCTCTACTGCTGAGCTACGCGTATCGTCTGGCTCGCGAACAGGGATGTCGGCAGATCGAGTTTCGAGGCACCTCTTCACTGGCCGCCGACCATCACCAACGAACGGACAAGGTGTGCATGCACCTGCCCCTGGACCGCGACCCGGATGCGGTCTGGCGCGGGTTTCGGTCCGAGATTCGCAACCGCGTTCGCAAGGCGCAGAAGGCCGGGCTGACGGCAGTCGGCGGAGGGGCGGAGTTGCTCTCGGAGTTCTACGACGTCTGGACGATCCGGATGCGGCAGCTTGGCACACCGTGCTATTCGAGGAGGTTCTTCCAGAATCTGCTCGATCAGTTCGCCGCCCAAGCGAGGATTATCGTGATTCGCCATGGGGATACACCGGTCGGAACCGGGCTGTTCTACGCGTTCAACCGCCTCGCGCAATGTCGTTGGGCCGCCACGCTGACGGGCGCCAATTCGCTTTCGCCCAACATGCTCCTGTACTGGACCGCGATCGAGCACTACTGCTTGGCCGGGGTATCCACGTTCGATTTCGGGCGCAGCACGGCGGGGGGCCCGCAGTACGAGTTCAAACGCCGTTGGGGGGCGCAGGCCGTGCCATTGTATTACGAGCACTGGACGGAGCCTGGCTGCCAGGTGCAGATGACCACACCCAATGATCCCCGCTATCGCAAGAAGGTCGAGATGTGGAAGCATCTGCCGCTGAGTGTGACACGCATTCTGGGGCCGCGGATCAGTTGCAGTCTGGCATGACCACGACCGATGAGGGAGTGACCACGATGGCGAAGGATAAATGGACAATCGGTTTCAGATACCTGCCCGGTATCGTCCTGATGGGATTGTTGACGATTCCGCTTCATGCCCAGGGTGATAGCTATCTGCACCTGGGCACATCCGGCTATGCTCTGCTGCCCGATTCTCAGGTTCATGACCTGGATTACACGACCGATTTCAGCGTCGAGGCGATGATCAAGATTGAGCCGGGCCAGGGTGGGGGGCGTTGGCCCTATATCATAGCCAAGACCGCGAAGGGAACCGGCTACTTTGAAAGCACCCCGGGCTTTGCCCTCGGGCTTCAGCAGGGGCACTTGCAGACCTATGGACAGATCATCGTCGCCAAGGTGGGGGATGGGACGCACCACATCTTCCTGGAGGCAAGGGAGCGCGAAGGGTACGCGCATGCGGTCATGACCTGGGACGCGACCGCCAGGGCCCTGTCGCTCTACGTCAATGGTGAGGTGGAAGCCGTCGAGGCCAACGACGCCATTGTGCCCAGTCGCATCAGGAACACCCAGCCGCTGGGATTGGGCCACGCCACGGAATACGATCCCCTGTGTCGGGATATCCTCCTGGCGCGGTTGTGGAACCGAAAGCTCGCTGCTGCGGAGGTGGAGCAGTTGTGGTCGAGGTTCGCTTCCACGGGTCAGCATGCGCTCCCGGAGGGCTTCGATCGCCAGCATCTTCGTTCCGGATGGCTGATGTATGAGTCGAGCAATGCGCGAGGCGGGGTCGGCGTCACGCACGTCAAGGACACCGCCGGATCGAATCATCTCAGACTCTATGGTGGCGCAACGGTGAAGCAGGCCCGTGGGGCGCTCGTGGCGGTCTATCCAGCCGACGGCCAATCCGACGTCGACAAAGCCGTGGAACTGACTGTCACAGGTGGGAGGGACGCGCTGTCCGGCGACGTCACGTTGCCCTTGCACTACTTCTTCCAGGTCGACGAATCGGCCGACTTCAACACACCGGCCCTCAAGGAGTCCTCCTGGGTGACTCATTACGGGCAGTGGAGCCCGATTCTCCGGCCGAACACGTCCTATTGCTGGCGCGTCAGGGTGCGCGACTCCTCCACGCCGGTGAAGGAATCCGACTTCACGCCGACCCGCAGGTTCACCACGGAGGGGCCTTCGACCTGGTACGTGCGCCCCCGGAACGAGAGCATGACGTACGGCACCGAAGACGGAACCTCGTACGAAAACGCTTTCAACGGACTGGTCAACTGGGACAATGACCGTGGCGCGTCTCCGGGAATCGTGTGGGGACCGGACGGCGTCGAAGCCGGCGACACCTTGTACGTGTGTGACCGGCACGAGCCCGATCCCAGTGAAGGCGGCTTCACAGAACGCGTGATCATCTACATCAAAGCGTCGGGCCACTCACCGGACGCGCCGGTCACGATCCGAGGCGACCACCCCCAGCATCCGGGGACCATCGTCGGGTTCCAGTCCGGGTATGTCCTCAAGATCGACAGGAAGAAGCACATCCTGTTTCGCGGCATCACCTTTGAAGGCTTCAGCCTGACGACGGAACCCACGTTCAGCGACGGTACGGACGAGGTGATAACGGACGCGCCGAGGTCCACCTATATCGTGTTCGACGGCTGCACGATGATGTACGCAGAATGCCTCGTGGCGCTCAAGGCGGGACACGATCACTGGACGTTCCGCAACAACACGATGACGCACGCCGGCACGGCGGTCGTCACCAGAGTCACAGGAGACACCGCGGCCAACTACCTGACCGTGTCGCGCAATGTCTTCGGGCAGTTGGGGCTGCCACCGTATGTGCATCGGGACGCCCACGCCGTCGGCATTGGAGCGGGCGAGGGACACGTGATCGAGGGCAACTACATCGAGAACACGGGAACCGCTATCGAGTTCTGGACCGCGACGTCTCCCATGCGAAACATGATCGTACGTCACAATTTCATCAAGGACATCACGAAGAAGGAAATCACTGAGGGGCACGGCATCGCTATCTCCGGCGACAACAACGATTCCTACGGCCGGCGCACCGGGTTCAAAGTATACGGCAATATCATTCTCAACACGGAAGGCGCGGGAATCAGCAGCAACAACAAGGACCTCGTGGAGGTCTACAACAACGTCACCTGCAACAATGCGCACGGCCTGAGGTTTGCCGTCATGGATGCGCCGCTCACGGCAAAGGTGTATAACAACATCGTGATCGATCCGCGCGATGATTTCTTCTACGTCGAAGCCGATCCGAACATCCCCTGGAACGACGTCTCGTGGGACCACAATATCTACTGGTCCGCGAGGGGCCAGGCGTCCACCTTCAGCACACTCCTGACTCGGAAACTGGGCTTCACGGCGCATCAGGACGTCCTGGGCTGGGATGCACACTCGCTGGTGACCGATCCGGGATTCGTGTCGTCGCTGCGGGATTCGCCAGGAGACTTCCGGCTGCGAGGCAACAGCCCGGCCATCGACGCCGGCCACGACGTCGGCCTGGCCTGGGATTTTGAGGGCAATCCGATTCCCTGGGGAGCCGCTCCCGATATCGGCGCCTATGAGTATACGGCACCGTGAGGCGTCGGGCGGAGATGGAGCGAACGATGAGTGCGACTGATTGCTGTCCTGTAGGAGGGCGTCCTGCGGCACCCTTCGTGCACAATGTGATTTTTCACGAGGTTGTCGGCATCGAGCAGGAGGGGCCGAGCAGCGATGGACGGTTCTGGATGGGACAGGAGCGGTTCGAGAGCGTCCTGGACGTTCTAAGGGACAGAGACGATGTCGTCGTCACGTTCGATGACGGATTCCGCTCCGATGCATCGACAGCGCTTCCGTCGCTGAGAAAGCGCGGCATGGTGGCGAGGTTCTTCATCACGGTTGCGCGCCTGGGACAGCCCGGCTATCTGCGTCCGGAGGACGTCCAGACGCTGGCGGACCATGGGATGACGGTCGGCACCCACGGCTGGCGGCACATCAGTTGGAGGCGTTTGGACAGAGACCAACTGGTCAGCGAAATCACGCGGTCTCGTGCCGTGCTCGAAGATCTCATCGGCGCAGAGGTGAAAGAGCTGTCGATACCATCGGGGCAATACAATCGCCGGGTGCTGAACGTTATCAGGGATTTGGGCTTTGAAAGGATATACACCGTGGACGGGCCGTGGGCGCGCCTCGACCGCTGGCTTCAGCCGCGATTTGCGGTCACGAATGCGGACACCCCCGAGACCGTACTGGCAACCCTGGCCCTGTCGCGACGCGGACTTGGCGTCGCCGTGCGGGCAGGCAAACGGTGGATCAAGCAGAACCGATGGTGGTAGTGCGCATGGGGACGTTCCGTTTCTCTGCATGCCGGGGGGACCAACGGGCCATTTCCGTGGGAGCCCCGAGAGAAAGAGACGAATAGCGGACCATGTGGTGAGGTGGCTCACATCAGTCTTTTCCATACACTGGTGTTGGTAAGTGCGTGTCTGCTCGGGCTGAGCGTATTCGTCGGTGCACATCCCTCCGGGTTCTCACCTTCTTCGCTCCTGTCCCGGCAGCAGACCACCGCTCTCAGGGGACTCGCGATTATCTTGGTGTTGTTCACGCATATCAGTCGTTCGCCATATCGCTTGTCTGCACTGCCTGGCGCCGTGGGGGTATGTCTCTTCCTGATCCTCTCCGGCTTCGGTCTTGGCAGGTCCTACCAATGCAGAGGACTCGATGGTTTCTTTTCCCGGCGTCTGACCCGGGTATTGATTCCCTACTGGTTGGTCCTGCTTGTGTTGGTCGTGCTCCGAAGACAGTCGGTCGAGCCGATGCAATGGATTCTGTCGGGGTGCCTGGTGTCCTTCCCCCAGGGCGTCCATGGCTGGTTTCTCCAGATGATCGTCCCTTTGTATGTTGTCTTCTACCTCAGCTTCCGATGCTTCACTACACCCCGCAAGCAGGTGCTCGCCTTGTTCGCAGGTTCCAGTCTCCTCTGGCTTCTTCCCAACGCGATGCCTTCACTGAAGAATCAGCAGATCTACTCGCTCCTCATAGGGGTTCTATTGTCCATTCACTACAAGAGCCTTCAGGCAACCGTCAGCAGGTGGGGCAAGGCCAGGATGTTCTTGTGGTTGCTGGCCGTCTCCGTGCCTGTTTACGCGCTCGCCCTGGCTCTTCGGGGCGCAGTTTCGGAGCATGCGATCATACCGATCCTGATGAATGTGGCGCTGGTCAGTTTTTCGGTTTTGCTGATCTTGGGCTTTATGTGCATCGAGAACCTCCGACTCACGCAGCCGATGTGCTACGTCCGCGCCAGCCGGATCCTGACGGTCCTCGCCGTGTGTGGAGGAATCTCCTACGAACTTTACGTCTGCCACGGACCCCTGGAGTGGATCGTCCGGGACGAGCCGTTCTATTTGTCCAGAATGATCTTTCTCATGACGACGGCCTGCGCCACCTACCTCCTGTTCGTTATGAGTAACTTCTTCTTTCGCCTGATTGGCCGAATGACCCCGTCGTCGCAGTAGCGACGGCGAGGCCTTCCGCGGGTGGCTGGTGGCAGACAACGGAACGGGGGAACTCAGGAGGGCATGACCATGGAAGGGTGCGATCACAAGCGGTCCATCAACATGTTGACGTGCGAACTGGAGGACTGGTTTCACATTCTCGGGACCAACGGCCCGCCTCCCCAGGAGCAGTGGTCGGGGCTTACCCTTCGTGCGGAGGCCAGCGTTCGCCGCATGCTCGATCTGTTTGCGGAGAATGAGGTGAAAGCCACATTCTTCTGCCTGGGCTGGATGGCCGAGCGGATGCCGGCGCTGGTGCGAGACTGCCGCAGGGCCGGGCACGAGATTGGATCGCACGGCTACGCCCACGTGCTGGCCTACGACGTCGGGCCCAAAGCCTTCCGGAAGGATCTCGAACGCGCCAAGAAGATTCTTGAGGACATCATCGGTGAACGAGTCCATGGATTCCGCTGCCCCGGATTCTCCGTTACGAACGGGAACCGCTGGGTCTTCGACGTGGTGGCAGAAACCGGCCATACCTACGACGCCAGCGTGTTTCCGGCCCATCATGGCCACGGCGGCCTCCAGGGCACGCCCGCGGGACCCCATATCGTCCGCACGGCCAGCGGCCCGTTGGTGGAGTTCCCGGTTTCTACGGTTCCGTTCCTCGATCGTCGCATCTGTATGTTCGGCGGCGGGTACTTGCGTCTGTTCCCTTTGTCTGCGATCCGTTGGGGAATTCGGCGATTGCACGAGGACGGTCTGCCTCTGATCATCTACATCCATCCGAGGGAGATCGACCCGGAACACCCGCGTCTGCCATTGAAGCTCTGCAGGCGGTTCAAGTGCTACGTGAATCTCCGCACAACGATGCGCAAACTGACTTGGTTGTGCGAGCATTGCGCGTTCAGCACGATGGGGGAAGTCGCCGAACGCATACAGTCGATGGCCCAGGATCGCGTCGTAGCGGTCGCTGTGAGCGCCGAAGCCAAAGAGGCGGCGATGTTCGGCCTGGCGCGCCCCGGCCAGCCAGCCATACAAGAGGCAAGTGCGGTGAGCGCCGAACGGAGTTCCGTCTGATGACCCCTGCGATGAGCCCATCCGTGGATACCCCCTCGAAGCGGCAGATGGACCGTTACCAGCCCCTTGCCGTGCCGCGGGCTGCCAGGCGGCCGGAACCTTGGACGAAACGGTTGGGCCGAACACCAGAGACGTCTCATCCGGAGGGGTTACGCAGAAGCACCCGGCGTCATGCGGTTCGCTGGGTCGCTGGTTTCGTGATTGGCTCGGCGCTGGTGACCTGCATTTCGCCGTATTTCGTCAGCAGTTTGCGCGTCTATGAATGGTCGATTGAGCTGAACGATCACATCATCAAGCCGGGATACGTCCATCGCAACCGTGATGAGGGCTGGTCGAAGACGCAGTATGGAGCGTACGGCCTGCACAACGCGACCGGCCTCGATCGCTTCGCCGGCCCGACGGTCCTGATCTGGGGCGACTCCTACGTCGAAGCCCATCAAGTCGACGACGACCAGAAGATGGACCATCACGTCAGCGAGGCTCTCTCGGGACGCGGGGCTGCGCCGAGCCGAGCGGTGGCAATCGGGCGGGCGTATTGGTCGATTGCCGACTACTACTTCCACATTCCTGTTTACGAGCGGTTGTTCCATCCAACGTGCCATTTCATCGTGCTGGCGGAGCACGGACTCAAGGATCTGTGTCCTGACGGCGAAACGTTCCTGTCCGAGCCAACGTATGGATTTGTCGAGCGGACGATCGTGGACAGTCGTAAGAGCGAGGTCATCGCTAATCTACAGGAGTATGGTCTGCGTGATGCCGTGCTCGCGCCGTGGAAGGCGGTGCGAAGCGTCATGAAGGACGTGCAGACCTCGCGGTTTGCGTTGGGGCCGATTACCCGACAGGAGCAGGAGAACCCGGCGGACGCGACTTCATTTCTGTGTGCTGCCGAAACGCCGGAACGACTCGTCGGCAGTTGGGCTTACGCGATTGACAAGCTGACGAGCGTCACCGATGCGCCGATCGTCTTCGTCCTGGTGCCGGAGGTACCTTACCTGAAGGACGGTCGGGTATGCCTCGACGATCCCCAGGCCACATGGAGGCTCCGCCTGGTCAAGCTGCTGGTTGAGAAGAAGGTGGGTTGCATCGACATGGCCGGGACACTCATCGAAGACTTCCGCAGAACCGGCCAACTCAGCAGGGGCTTCCATCACGGCCGGCCCGGTCGTGGCCACCTCAATGCCCGAGGGCACCGGCTGCTGGCGCAGCAGATTTGTGCGTATCTCGACGGACAGGCCTCCGGCCAATAGAGAATCCTCATGCTGTTCACCCAGATCGAATTCTTTATCTTCTTTGCCGTGGTGCTCGCGACCCTGGCGATCGTGAAGAACCCCCGTATTCGCAAGCGCCTGCTGTTATTGGCCAGCTACTACTTCTATGCGTACTGGGACTGGCGCTTCCTCTCGCTGATTGTCATCTCGACGATGGTGGATTACTTCGTTGCTCTCGGCTTGGCGAGAACCGCATCCCTGCGCGGACGTAAGGCCTTGCTGATCACGAGCCTGGTCTGTAATCTGGGCATTCTCGGCTTCTTCAAGTACTTCAACTTCTTCGTCGAATCGCTGCAAGGCATCCTCGACGCATTCGGCCTTCACGCGGGCACCCTCCACATCGTGTTGCCGATCGGAATCTCGTTCTACACGTTTCAGACGCTCAGCTACACGATCGACGTGTATCGGCGTCGTCTGGAGCCCTGTCGCAACGTGTTCGATTTCGCGCTGTTTGTGGCGTTCTTCCCGCAACTGGTGGCCGGTCCCATCGTTCGGGCTTCGGAGTTCCTGCCGCAGTTAGAGGCCAATCCTCGCGTGGGGGGATACGATGTATTTCTCGGCTTTCGTCAGTTCACCATCGGTCTTTTCAAGAAGGTCTTCATTGCGGATCACATCGCTTTGTATGTGGACTACGTTTTCGCCAATGCCGGGGCCTTTGATGCCGTCTCCACCTGGCTGGCCGTGCTGGCGTACGGGCTACAGATCTACTGCGACTTCTCGGGCTACTCCGACATGGCGATCGGGGCGGCACGGGTGATGGGCTACCATCTGCCTACGAATTTCCGGCTGCCTTATCTGGCGACCAGCGTGACCGACTTCTGGCATCGCTGGCACATTTCGCTATCCACCTGGTTGAGAGACTACCTCTACATTCCGTTGGGCGGCAATCGCAAGGGCCGTCGGCGCACCTATGTGAATCTGTTCCTCACCATGGTGCTGGGGGGCCTGTGGCATGGAGCCGCCTGGACCTTTGTCGTCTGGGGAGCGATTCACGGACTGGCGCTCATGGGCGAGAAATGGCTCAGGCCCCGCCTGGCGCCGCTGCGGGAACCCGGACCGGCGATGCGCATCTCAAAGATCGTCGGCTGGTTCTTCACGATGCTCGTGGTGTTCAACGCCTGGGTGTTCTTCCGGGCCGCGTCCTTCGAGCAGGCGTTTCTTATGCTCAGGCAGATGTATGCCTTCGGCGGCGGTCTGGCCTGGTTCGAACCGTTCACCATATCGATCCTGGTACTGGTGAGCGTCATCAGCGTTCTCTTTGCAGCGCGTGTGGCGAGCCTCCAGCGACTGGCCTACGATCGCCTGGCAACCCCGGTCGTGCTGTTCTCGATGTGGTGGCTGGTTCTCGTGTTCCCGGTCGAAGGATTCCAGCCATTTGTCTATTTCCAGTTTTAAGACCTCGTCGGCGTCAGCGTCGTGAGGTCTCCGGCCGGAGCCAGGCCGCAGCGGGCATCCGCCGGTTATCTGTAGTCTCGGTCACGCTCGGAAGGGGTAGAGACAGATGCAAACGTACTTGTGCGTATACGTGGGAGCCGCACTCGTGGCTTTGGTGATCACACCCGCGGTGATCGCGCTGGCCCGCCGCGTCGATGCGGTCGACCGGCCGGGGGCCCGTACGGTCCATACTCACCCGGTTCCGCGTATTGGCGGGGTTGCGATCTTCGTGGCGGCGATTTGCCCGATCCTGGCGGTTCTGTTCCTGGACAACCGGATCGGCGATGCCTTCCGTCGGTCCAGCCTTCAAATCAGCACGCTGGTCGGCATGGCAACACTCATCTTCCTCATCGGTCTCGTGGACGATCTGCGAGGACTGCCGGCCCGGGTGAAGCTGGCGGTGGAGACCCTCGCCGCTGCGGCGTTGTGTTATGTCGGAGTCCGAATCTCCTCGCTGGAGATCACGGAGGGGTGCCTGCTCCCCCTTGGGCAATGGGGCACGCCCCTGACCATCCTCTGGATCATCGGAATCACCAATGCCGTGAATCTCAGCGACGGTCTTGATGGGCTGGCAGCCGGCGTATCCGCCGTGGCCTGTGCCGTCATCGCGATCTTTGCGATCTACAGCGAGAATCTTGTGATGGCCATCTTCATGCTGGCTCTGCTGGGCGGACTAAGCGGGTTCCTCTTCTACAATTTCAATCCGGCGAAGATCTTCATGGGGGACTGCGGAAGTCTGTTCGTAGGATTCACGATCGCGGCTTCCAGTGCAATGTGCCTGACGAAATCGTCGGCCCTGGTTGGACTGGCCCTTCCCTTTCTGGCCTTGGGGATTCCGATCTTCGACGCCTTCTTCGCGATCCTGCGGCGTTTTCTCGAACGGCGATCGCTGTTCGCGCCGGACCGGAGCCACTTCCATCACCGACTGATCGATCTGGGCCTCAAGCAGCGTCACGCGGTCCTGGCAATCTATCTATTTACATGCGCGGCCACGGGCCTCGGTCTGTTCATGATGGTGCGCCGGGACATCGGAGCGCTCGTGGTATTCGCTTGCATTCTGCTGCTGGTTCTGCTGCTGTTCCGAGTCGTCGGAGCGGTGCGTCTGCGAGAGACGGTGGCCGCCCTGCAAAGCAAGTACGCGCTGGCGCGCCGGCAGAAGCGGGAGCAGCGCACGTTTGAGGAACTGGAGTTGCGGTTCCGGCGGGCGCAGGACGGCAGGGAATGGTGGGAGGCCGTCTGTGACGCCGGCCGGGGCCTCGATTTTGCCTGGGTCTCCGTGATGATCAAGGACAAGGACGGCAATCTGGATACGCGCGTGTGGCGTGGTGGCCGGATGACCCCCCCGCAATCCCGCGTCGTCACGATGAACCTTCCGGTCAGGGACCTGAGCGAACAGACGACCATGGAGTTTGAGGTGGCCATCGCCGCAGATGAATCTTTGGAGTCAGCCGGCCGTCGGGGAGCGCTATTCAGCCGGCTGATCGACACACACAAGCCCGTCCGCGTCGAGTCGCCGGCCGTTGCCGGCAACCACGCCGAGTAGCCGATCGAAGAAGGAGATGGTGTATGACGAAGTCATATGTACTTGCGAGTTTGTTGTTCATGGCCCCTGTCTGTCAGGCCGCGGCCATCGTGTCCAATGGGACAGGAGGAGGCCCCTGGTCGAAACCGGGGACGTGGGCCATGGCAGTGGTCCCCAGTGATGCCGATGCGGTAACCATCTTGGCCGGAGACATCGTCACTTTCGATGTGGATATGTCGGGCTGGGCAACCGGCATCGCCGGTCTGACCTGCGACGGCACGATGAATTGCAGCACCGTGGGCGGCAGGTACCATCTCAAAACCAGTGCCGACATTGGCGGGACCGGTAAGATCAACTGTGGATCGTCTGAGACTGCGTATCCTCCCATCTGCACCATGGACTTTGATTTCGATTCAAAGCCCAACAGCTTCGAGTGTGGAGCGGGCTTGACGCTCAACCTGCATTGCACGCAGCCTGTCTACGCCGTTGTCACGCTGTCGGACGCGGCGGTGGCAGGGCAGACCGAACTGACCGTCAGCACGGATGTCAGTGGCGATATCTGGACGCCCGGCAAGACTGTTCGGGTGGATGGTGTCTCCGGCAATCTGCCCGACTCGGAAAGACGGGTAATCCGCACCGCCGGGACCCCGGCGGGCACCATCGTGGTGGATTCGGGCTTAACTGCCCCCAAAGCTCCAGGGAGCACCATCGTTCTTGTGACCCGAAACATACGGATCATCGGATCGACCGATGCCGGCGTCAAATTCATCAATGGTGGCGTGCTGGACTGTGAGATCAGCAACTGTTCCAGGGGCGTGGGAGTGAGCTTCTCCTGTACGATTCCCGCTGTGATCTCAAACTGCAGCTACGGTGCAATGTACGCCTCCGGAGGAACGTTTTCCGGCACGATCACGGGATGCAACATGGGGTTGGCGCATCCCTCCGGGTGCCTGGTCTCCGGGACGATCTCCGGCTGCAACCAAGGTGTCTATTTCGGATCGGGTTGCCTGATTGCCGGCACAATCTCCGGCTGTAACTTTGGCATCTATGGGGGTTCGAACAGCATGGAGAATGCCGTCTTATACGGCAACAGGAACGACATGTGGGCCGTCGTAAGCGGCTTCGCGCACAATAGCCTATTCGGCAGCCCAATTGAGAACTACGACTACAACACGGGTGCAGTGCCGCCGTGGAACTATGTTGCCAGTTATGACCACGATGGAGTAGCCGACGCCTTCGCCGCATGGACGCGGGGAGGGACGATTGCATCAGAGTTGGATATAGCACCTCCTGGATACGCAATGTCCTACAGGCATAAATGCACAAGCTCCGCGATGCCGTGCTTCCGACAGGAAATGATTACCGTTGGGGCGAACAGAACCTTGGATGTATCGGCCAAGATCCTCATTCTGAATAACCATGATCTGTGGGCCCCTCGCCTGGAGATCATCGATGTGTACGCCGATCCGCTGGTCGACGCAGGTGTGGTCCCCTTAGCCGCAGCGGAGATTCCGGAGCCTCGTGGTCGCTACTATTGGCAGGATGTGAACGTTCGCTACACGAATACGACCATGACTGCCAAGCAGGTCTGGATTCGATGCTCCGCTCGGCAATCAGGGGTCGATGTTTATGAGGTTTGGGACGCCTACCTCCAGTAACGGATAGCCCTACCTTGTGATGCTACGCCCACGCCGAGAAGGTAATCGTAATCTGCGACAACCTCAGTACGCATACGGTTGCCTCGTTCTATAGGGCCTTCCCCCCGGAAGAGGCGCGTCGATTGGCCCAGCGTCTGGAAATCCATCATACGCCCAAGCACGGACGTTGGCTCAACATGGCGGAGTGTGAGTTGAGCGTGCCGGCACGCCGATGTCTTGGCTCGCGGACGCCGCGCATACGGGCTCTGGTCCGTAAGGCGACCCCCGTACGCTCGCAACCGCAACGCGCGTCAACGCGGGGTGGGCTGGCAATTCACCACGCCAAACGCTCGAACCAAACTCAAACGCCTGTACCCACATGTGCAATTGTGATGAACTATTAGCCGTCAGCGGTTGCCGCGCCCACCGTCCGTAGGGCACGTCAGTGTGTACTATGTAGCGAAGAGGAACACCACTCCGGCAACGTTCACACACGCCATCAAAGGCGGCGACAAAGAACCGATACAAGAAGCCAGGCAGCGTGTCCCGCGGGGGCAGCACGGTCCTTTCACGAAGTTCCACCGATTGCTGCCCGCAATCCCGCGAGACCGTCGGGAGGACCGATCACGGTCCTCCTTTTTTTTGTCCTTCTGCCGCTGCCCGTTGCTTCGTCCTACGCACCCATTTCGACGGAGTTCGCCACGCAGTACGTGCGAATCGTCCTCAGGATGGCTTTGCCGTATTGCCGTCGTTTGCTCTCGCCCACCCCTTTGACCGAGGCCAGCCCCTCATCCGTCGAGGGTCTTCTTCTGGCCATCTCGCGCAACGTCTTATCCCCAAAGACGATATAGGCAGGGACCTTCTTGTCGCCGGCGATCTTCGCCCTGAGACGGCGAAGCTCTTCGAATAGTCCCCTGTCCACACCTTGCCAACCCTCTCCTGCGATGCGCGCCTCCTTGGCCGGTCTTGTCGCCGGCCGGAGCAGCCGCGGCCGCTCCAATCCCTTCAGCACGCGCCTCCCTTTGTCTGTGACCGTCAGCACGTTGTATTCACCGCTTTTATTGATACAGTTCTGGCCCACCAATTGTTCGATCCAGTCGTGCACGGTGTGCCTGGGGTACTCGCTCAACAAGCCGTAGGTTGTCAGTGCGTCGTGATGATTCTCGGTGATCCGCTGATCACGCGACCCAACCAGCACCAGGGCTGTGTGGCCGGCCCCATAACGCTCGCGCAGGCGGAGGATGCACGACAGGATTTTCTGCGCGAGGACGAGAGAATCGTCCATGCAGTTCAACTCGCCCAGACACACGTCGCAGGCGGCGCAGTCGCTCTTCGCAAGGTCCTGGCCAAAGTAACGAAGAAGCGTCCTGTGGCGGCAGAGCCCCCCGGTGCAGTAGCTGTACATCTCACTGAGCTTCTCCAGTGCAATCTGTTGCGCCTGCGGTTCCATGTCGCTCATCAGGCTTTTCCACACGCCGTAATCCGCTGCGGAGTAGAACAGGGAGCATTCGGCCTCAAGGCCATCCCGTCCCGCTCGCCCGCTCTCCTGCTGATAGTGCTCGAGCGACTTGGGCATGCCCGTGTGAACCACGTACCGGACGTTGGACTTGTCGATGCCCATTCCAAAGGCGATGGTCGCGACGATGGTGTCGATCTTCTCCTTGATGAACGCGTCCTGGTTGGCCTTGCGTCCCTCGGCACTCATACCGGCGTGATAGGGCGCGGCCTTGTATCCTTTGGCGTTCAACTCCGCGCAGAGGCTCTCGACGTCTTTGCGCCGGATGCAGTAGACGATGCCCGACTCGCCCTTGTGCCGATCCAGCACCTCGCAGGTCTGCCTGATTCTATCGGTGCGCGGGAGGACCCGGTAGATGAGATTGGGCCGGTCGAACGAACCGACGATCGACTCAGGACTCTCGAATTGGAGCTGCTCACAGATGTCGGCCCGAACCCGGGCGGTCGCGGTCGCGGTGTAGGCGCCGATGGGAGTTCGGGGAAAGAGCTTCTTGAGGACTCCGAGTTGCCGGTATTCGGGCCGGAAGTCATGGCCCCACATACTGACACAATGGGCTTCATCGACCGCGATGAATGACACCTCGATGCGGTTGAGCAAGGAGAGAAGACTCTCGGAGAGCAAGCGTTCCGGCGAGACGTACAGCAGTCTGAGCTGTTTGTTCCGAATGCGCGCCGTGACGGCTCGCTGATGATCCGGGGAAAGCGAGCTGTCCATGCGGTCCGCGGGCACGCCACACTCCTTCAGGGCGTCGACCTGGTCCTTCATCAGGGCGATCAGCGGCGATACAACGATGGTCAGACCCGGCAGAAGAACGGCAGGGGCCTGAAAACAGAGAGACTTGCCGCCCCCCGTCGGCAGAACCACAATCGCGTCTCTGCCCCGCAGGATGCTCTCGATGGCCTGTTGCTGGAGGGGCAGGAAATCATCGTAGCCCCAGTACGTGGCCAGCACCGTCTTGACGCCATTCCGCATGGTAGTCTATCGCCCGTCAGTTCGCTCGATCCCGGGTCCCTATGCCAATATTCTACTCCGTGACGGCGTTCGTCGCCAGCATTTCCTTTCCCGAAACGTCCTTGGGCTGCCAAGGCGATACGGACGCCCTTTCGTACCTACTTTAGCCTATATCTAAACGGGTAGAAACGATGGGCCGACGCCTGTTCTTGCCCATTCGACGCAGAGAGCCCATACGGCAGACTGGCCATGAATCGGGCAAGAATACCGGAAACCGACCCACTTGGGCCTGTCTTTGGCCGGGCTGGCGGCATTCGTTCCAGCCGCGGCTATTATAGGAAGAATAGCCGGCCACTGAACACTCGCGTGAACATGTAGGTAAAATACGCAGTACTACGTAGTTGAATATAGGTTGCTGCGATAATATAATATGTGTATAGATAGGCAATTGGATTGCCTGAGATTGCCTCTGGCGTACTGAGTACGCAGGAGGAGAGATCGCGCCGCGCGTCAAGCGGATCGGCGCAGGTGGGTGGTATGGAGGCAGGGTAACAGGAGCTCCTAACGGAGGAGGGCTTCCTCACGACGGGGCATGGATGCAAGCCTGGGCGCAGATGACGCGTCCGGCGGGCACAATCGTGCTGACCGTGCAGGGACAGACCGCCGGAGATGGGAAGGTGGATTCGCCAACAGCGAGTGCGCCCTGATCCGAGGTTACCTGCTGTGAAGGGAGGAGAATGGTTATGTTGATAGCCGAGGGTGATGTTTCGTCACGGACGCAGTGCATTCCCAGAGCGGTTAACGTTGCCGGTGTTCCCGTTGTGCCGTTTGAGTCGTACGACCAGGCTCTCGCCTGTATTGAAGCCACCGTGGAAGCCCGCGAGAAGACGTTCTGGGTAGCGATCAATCCCCAGAAGTGCTTCCGCGCCTGGCACGAAAGCGACCTGCTGGACCTGTTGAATCGAGCCGACGTCGGCATCTGTGACGGCGTGGGCGTCTCGATCGCGGCTCGCATCCTCCACGGACAGGGAATCAGACGATGTACGGGGTGTGACCTGTTCTTGAAGGTCCTGCCGTACGCCGCAAAGAAGAGGTGGGGCATCTTCATGCTGGGCGCCTCGACGGAGTCGAACGCCGGCGCGTGTGCCAGACTCGAGCAGACCTATCCCGATCTGAGGATTGTCGGTCGTCAGGACGGATACTTCACGGACTCGGCCCGTGTTGTTGAACAGATCAATGTCAGCGGGGCGGACTTGGTCTTCGTTGCCATGGGGTCGCCCACCCAGGAATACTGGATTGCGAAGCATCGGGACCAGATCGATGCGCCTTTCTGCATGGGCGTGGGAGGGAGTTTCGACGTCGTTTCCGGCAGAATTCGCAGGGCGCCCGCGATCTTCCGCAAAACGGGGACCGAATGGCTGTTTCAGCTCCTGACGGAGCCTCATAAGAGGTTCAAGAGACAGACCGTGTACGTGCCATTCATGCTGCGCGTAGTGTCCAAGAAGCTGCTGGGGTCGATTGACGCCAGCCAGTGGACGATGCGGCCCGTCCGGCAGTAAGCTCACCAAGTTGTCCTGCCAAGGGGAAGAAGTCTCTCCCGGCGGGCCATTCTCGGACCCGCCCGTGAGACACAGGGACTCGCTACGACTGCTGCGCGGCGTGTTCCCGGACGATCATGCCGCAGGATCGGGTCCTGTGCGAACCATCCGAAGTCTCAGAGATCATGCGGAATCTGCCACCTTTTGAGAAGTCGCCGGCGGAAAATGACGAATTAGGTGCTGTGTCGAAGGCGCCAATTCGACAGTTAGTCGAACCATGCGCGAAAGACACGCCCATGGGGCAGTGCGCCCCGAGGTGGGCCGAAGTGGCCCGACGAGTTCTCGTTCCGTCGGACGAATGGCAATTGACGCGATCGATGCTTGACGGGTGTGGCCGCGGCTCACATGATAGGTGTTTGAGTACCGCAGGGATGGGGAAGAAGTGCCGGGACGGCTTCTCGGATGGAGGCTTCTCTCACGTAACGCACGGACGTGTGGAGCAGAGAGCACTCTGGGTGCTTTCCGCATCCCGTTTCTGGCGGTTCGTGTACGTCAGGACGCCAGAGCGTCAGCAGGTGCCTCTCGGTGCAACCGACGAGGACGGAGTCTGCGCTGCTTGTACGACAGGACGCAGGAAGTCGGCAGTGCCGGCCGCATCGAGGCTTTCTTCCGGCGGGCCCGCGATGCAGCAGTCTCTCATGGGCAGCCGTAGTAAGCGAATGGAAACGAATCAAGAACTCAGGGTGGTGCGAACATGAGCTTGGACCAACCGAACGATCCGATGGAACGAGAAATCCAGCGTCCCGTGGACCCGATCGCACGCAACGACAAGGACCTTCCCGGTCGCCCGGACGGGCGAACGAAGATCAGTCGCGTGGTGGACGTCCTGATGTCCGATACGTCGGCCCGTGACGCCATCCAGCCGGCGGAAGTCAGCCGGCGGACAGGAATGCCCGGGGCCGCGATGGGTCCGGCGGTTGTACCGGGCCAGCCGTGGGGTGCTGCTCCCGCAGCCCAGGCGGCGCCGTCCATGGAGCTTCTGGCCTCGGTCCTTCGATTCAAGTGGACGATCGTCCTGATCTCCATTCTGGTGTCGGCGCCGGCGATCGCCCTGATCTGGACCCAGATCGTGCCCCAATACCAGGCCCGCGCCGAGGTGCAAGTTCGACCGATCATTCCTCATCTGGTCTTCAAGACAGAGGACAACGGCATGATTCCTCTGTACGAGTCCTTCGTCAACACGCAGGTCTCCCTCATTCGCAGCCAGACGGTTCTGCTGCGCGTCCTGGATCAGGCGGATGTCAACGATACTCAGTGGCGCAAGAACACAGCACGCACGCTCCTGCAGCGCCTCCGTGGAAATCAGACTCCTCCGATCGAGAGACTCCGAGAGAGTCTTTCCGTGCGACCCCGGCCGCGAACCGAGATCATCGACGTGTCCTTCATGGACCCCAGCAGCAAAGAAGCAAAGACCATCGTGGACGCAGTCCTCAAGCAGTACATCCTGTACACGGGTCTAAAATCGGACGCGACGCGAGACGACATCTTCCAGAAACTGACGCAGCAGAAGACGGAACTGGCCAATGAGATTGCCTACAAAGAACGCGGGATTGCGGCATTGCGCAAATCTCTTGGGACGGGCGTCCCCGAGGAACTGGTCGCCAGCAAGAGAATGTATCTCGATGAACTCCAGGTTCGCCTGAGCACACTCCAGCAGAGCATCGCGATACTCCAATGGGAGCTCGAACAGACGGTCGCCACGGACAGCAACGACGCGACGGTGGACCCAGCCGGCGGAACGGACCGCCAGCGGGCCTATCACGAGGACGCCGAGTGGCGCCGGCTGGACATCGAAATCCGGACACTCGAACACCAGCTCGCCAACAGCGTCTATGGACCCAAGCACCCGAATATGATCAAGCTCCAGAACGACGTGGAGTTCGCCAGGACCCTTCTCCAGGAGCGAGAGAAGCAGCTCGATGACCTCTGGCTGAGCCGGCCGACGAACGCCGTCGCCGCCTCCGTGACAGGGAGCACACCCGAACAGCTCAGCAGAGAGGAAGCCAGGAGGGTCATCGAATATCGCTTGTCTCGGGCCAGGCAGGAGGAGAAACTGCTGATGGAAGACCTAGGTGCGCAACAGAAGGTGTTCGAGACGCTCTTCAACGACGCCCAGTTGCTCACGAAGGAGAACCTGGAACTCCAGCGGACGCGCGAGTTGCTGAGCGCGGTCCAGCAACGGATCGACCAGAAGGACATGGAACGGAACGTGGCTGGCTCCATCGAGGTGTTGACCCCCGCCTTCTCTTCTTCGAAGCCGGAGAAGGACCGCCGGGTGGTGTTCACCGCGATGGCGATGTTCGTGGGCCTTGGACTGGGCGGTGGCACAGCGTTCCTGCGGGCCAGCCGAAACCAGACGATCCACGCGGCAAAGGACATGCCGCAGCCGGTGCAGGTCCCGTTCCTCGGGCATGTGCCTCTGGTCAGCGCCACCAAGGCGCCGGGCAAGGCGCTGGCCGACGAACTCGAACAGAACCAGTTCCTGCTGGTCGAAGCGATTCGCGTCCTGCGCACGGCCCTGTTGACCCGGCTGGGCGGCCGAAGCGGCGCCACCGTGCTGGTCACCAGCGCCAACGAGGGGACGGGCAAGTCGAGCTTCACGATGGTCTTAGGCCGCAGTCTGGCCCAGGCCGGCAAGAAGGTCCTGATGATCGATACGGATTTCCACAAGGTGACCCTGTCGAAGCGATTCGATCTGGCCGCCCAGCCGGGCTTTGTGGAGTCGCTCCGCGACAAGACAATGGTGAAGCTGCCGATCTACCCGACGCAGACACCGGGGTTGGACATCATGCCGGCGGGGAGCCGCAACGGTACGGACGCCAGCTACGACGAGATCGCCAACGGCGCCTTCAAGTCGTGTATCAGCCGGGTGCGCAAGCAGTGTCACTACGACGTGATTCTGCTCGATGCATCGCCCATTCTGCCCGTGGCGGATGCGACGATCCTGGCCGGGCAGGTCGACGGCACGATCCTGGTCGAACGCGAACAGGTCTCGCAGCGCGCCCACGTCGTCAACGCCATGGCCCGCCTGCATTCGGCCGGCGGGACCATGCTCGGCACCGTCTTCGTCGGCTCCCTCGAAAGCCAGGGCTACGGCTACGGCTACAAATACGGCAGCTACGCCAAGAAACGCGAATCCTGACATCCATGATCCAGACAAATCGGAGTTGTGACCTCACGCTGTCTCCGTATGTTTGGACGGCGCAGGCGCACGCCAGCATCGACTTGCACCGGTCCCATGTCATCTGTAGAATTCGAGTTGCATAGACAACCGATGGCCAGAGAACGACTGTATGATATTGATCGGGCAAAGGGTCTGGCTATCAGTCTGGTCGTTCTCGGGCATCTGATTGCCGACGAGTACCCCCCGCACAACGACTGGTATTTCCACGTTGAGAGGATCATATACAGCTTCCATATGGCATTCTTCATGTTCATCACCGGCGTGGTGATGTTCTACACATACCCTGAGATACACACCGTCCGGGACTATGGAGCGTATGTGAAGAAGAAATTCGTGCGACTCATCCCCGCCTATGTTCTGACTGCTCTGGTGATTGCGGCCGGCAAGGCAGCCGCTGCAAGACTCGCGCACATTGAGAATCCCGTGCATGGTCTGAGTGACCTTGCAGAGGCGTTTCTGCGTCCCACAGACAGCTACTGCACCAGTGTCTGGTACGTCTATACCGTGTTCATCTTCTTCCTCACGATCCCGGTCTTGCTGAAGCTGGTCAGAGGACGCCTGGAGATTCTCCTGGCGTTTGCGCTGGTGCTGTATTTCCTGCCTCGGACGGCGTACTTCGCGGAGAAAGCCGTGGCGCAACACCTGTTCGTGTTTCTGCTTGGCGGCTTGGCGGTTCGGCACTATCCCGATTACCTGCGCGTCCTTGACAGGTACCGCGCTGTGTTTCTTGTCCTCTTTGCTGGATGCGTAGTCCTGTATTCCGTGACACAGGTTCCCAAGCTTCTCTTTGGGCTCTGTTCCATCCCGGCGCTTCACTCGCTGGTTCGGCTCAGCATATTCGACAGAGACAAGCTCCTGAGTCTGTTTGGCCAGTATGCATTTCCCATCTACCTGATGAACACCATCGCCATTGGCGTCGTGCGCGTGCTCGTGCAGAAGTACTGGTCCTGGGATGGAGCGAATTTCCTCCTGGTCGCCCCCCTGTTGTTTGCGGCCGGTCTGGTGATGCCCATCGTTTTCCACAGGTTGTTCATCAAGAACACCCCTGTCCTGAAAGTCGTCGTACAAGCATAGTCGACAGGCGAGCGTCTCACATGGGTATTCGAGTACTTGCGGTGTACATCCTGGTCGCGGGGCTCTCCATCTACGCATGGAAAGACTGGTTCAAGAGCCTTTGCGGCCTGATCGTGCTCACGGCGGTTCTCGAATACCCGGACATGCCGCGCAGTCTGGCCGGCATTCCGGGGATGAACCTGTGGAATTTCCTGTTCGGCATGGTTTTGCTCGCCTGGATGACCCAGCGCCGGTGTCGGGGATTGACGTGGGACATTCCACGTCACGTGCGGATTCTCGTCCTGCTGTACGCGGCGGTCATCGTAGTTGGCGTGTTTCGCGCGGTCCTCGATCGTGGCGCCTACATGGAATACCCCGTAAGCGCCCTGATCATGGACGAACTGATCACGACGCTCAAGTGGATCCTGCCGGCGATCCTGCTCTTCGATGGCTGCCGGACACGCCGTCAGGTCATCATGGCGCTCGTATGCATCCTCGCGATGTACTTCCTGATCTCCGTCCAGGTGGCCAAGTGGATCCCGCCGGAGTCTGCTCTCGGTGGCGGTGGCGATTTCATCCACGCCAAACGGATGAAGCTTGGAAACGAAATCGGGTATCACACGACCGATGTGTCCGTGATGCTGGCGGGCGCCTGCTGGGCGATGCTCGCGTCGTTGGTCCTGATTCGCAGGAAGCTCTTGCGGCTGCCGGTTTTCGCAGCGGCGGTGGTCATTGCCTATGGAATGGCACTGACCGGTGGACGCGGCGGATATCTCGCGTGGGGGGCGACGGGGTTGAGCATGTGCCTCCTGAAGTGGCGGAAGTACCTGCTGTTTGCTCCCGTGATTCTAATGCTGTTGCCTATCGTCCTTCCCGGCGCCACGACGCGACTGCTGGAAGGGTTTGGCGTCACAGATGTGACCGGTCAGCGCACCGTCGACGAAGAGGCGGCCACCTCCGGCAGAACGCTTATCTGGCCGTATGTGGTCGACAGAATTGCGCAATCGCCGTGGATCGGCTACGGCCGGCTGGCGATGAAACGCACCGGATTGTACGACCAGATCGAAGCGGAGTTTCCTGGCACGGGGGCCCCTCATCCCCACAACGTGTATCTAGAGACCCTGTTTGACAACGGCATATTGGGTTCCGTGCCGATTCTGTCGTTCTGGATCGTAACAGTCGTGTGTTCGGCGAAATTGTTCGGGAGCAGCAACTCTCTCTATTCGGCCATCGGCGGCCTGTCGTTTGCTCTGGTGTTCTCCAGCTTGTTTGCCGGCGTGAGTGGACAACACGTGTACCCTCAGGAACATACGTTCTGCCTTTGGGTAGCTTCTTTCCTGATGCTCCGAGTCCACGTTGAGGAGAAGCAGGCGCAGATGGGTTCACTGTCAACTGAAGGAGTCTGCGATGAGTGGCTTGGGATGCATCAGAGCCAGGCCTGCCGGTCGTCACATGGAGGCTCTGTCGCCATGCACCCTGAGCCGGCAGGGTGTGTGCGCCAATTACGTATAGATGATGTTTCCGGAGGATGAAGAAGGCTTTCTATGAGTTGCTCGATGAGCTTGTGGTTCTGGTACCACACCATCTGAAGAAGAATCTGCGGAGGTTTTTTGCCTCCTGCACAGCGATTACGGCATGACGAACCATGCTCGCCCAGCCTTGGTCCGATGCCGCCACCGCGACACAGAGGGTGCCCTATTGCTCCATTACTCCTCAAGTAAGGGATAGAGCCTCTTGAGCTTCGTTCTGGCATCTGCCGTGGTGAACTGCC
>CAZOFX010000015.1:0-83466 GCA_964579055.1 uncultured Pirellulales bacterium | reverse complement strand
TGCAGGAGCGCAAAGGGCTGCTCATGGTCACGGGGCACTACAGCAACTTCGAGATCACCGGCTATCTGATGGGCCTGTTCGGGTTCGACCTCTACAGCATCGCCCGGCCGCTCGACAACAAGTACCTGAACCGGTTCCTCTATGGCGTTCGGGAGCGTCGCGGTCAGAAGATCATCGACAAGAAGGGAGCCGCCGAACTGATGCCGGAGATTGTTGCCCGGGGCAGCACGCTCGGATTCATCGCCGATCAGGACGCCGGCAGGAAAGGCGTTTTCGTGGACTTCTTCGGGCGAAAGGCGAGCACGTATAAGAGCATCGGGCTGGTCGCGTTGACCTACAATCTGCCGATCGCGGTTGGCTACAGCCGTCGCATCGGCAACCGATTCTTCTTCGAGATGGGTGTTACGCGGATCATCTTCCCGCACGAGTGGGCCGACAAGGACGATCCGCTGAAGTGGATTACCGCCGAGTACACTAAGGCGATCGAAACATTCGTGCGGGAGGACCCGACGCAGTACTGGTGGCTGCACCGCCGCTGGAAGTCGCGCCCGAAGGAAGAACGAGTTCAGGCCGGCCAGACGTCGACGGCTTTGCCGAATTGTGACGAGCAGGCCGTCGAGGTCGTTGCTCTGGGCCCATCTTCTTCCCTGAGTCCCGCGTCCCGGGCGGCCTGTTAACCCCCGCGATGCGGAGAATCGGATGCACAAAGTCAATCGTTCGCTGATCCCGGGGTGACGATGGTCGCCTGCCAGTTGTTCGGATCGTTGCCGTAGCGGGACGGGAAGAGGCGATTCAGCGAGAGTCCCCGGCCGTCCGCCTCGGTAGGCCAGGGGTCGATTCCATTTTCGAGATCCTCGGGATGCGATCCGTCGCTGTAGGTGATGGACTCCACTTCGATCCAGTACCGCGTTCCGGCTTCGTCGATGTCGCCGGGCTTCAGGAGGTAGATCGTCTCGCCGCTGTTGGCCAGCCTGCCGGAACCCCACTGGAGAACCTGCACGTTGGTCGGGATGCTGAACGACCGGCGAACCAGCGCCTCGTTCCGAACCAGCAGCAAGTGCTCGCCTGCCTGGATTGTCAGCGGAATGTCCGACGGGAAGGCGAACTCGATGCCGCTGTTGTCACGGAACCGCCAGGGCAACGAAGCATTGAAGTCGAAAAGTGTGACCGGATCGCGACTGATGTTCAGCAGCTCGACGTACTCGGCGTCCCCGTTTTCAACGGGGCGATACATGATCTCGTTGATCACGACGGGACCCAGACGGGGATAGGCATTGGCCTGCCCCGGCGTGGGCACGCTCATCAGGACGAAATCCCAGATTCCTGTGCTTCGGCGGTAGCGGCCGAATGAGACCCCCGTTTCTGAGGCGCCGAACCGCACTTGGACCAGACACTGAGGAAAGCACTCGTCGTTGTCGGAATACAGGTACAGTGACTCGCCGTTCTCGCTCATCTTGAAGGGTTCCATCGCACCGGGATCCGCAGGGTTTCCGAAATGCTCGTTCTCATGGAAGAGAACGTAGCCGTTGGGCTCGACGACGGTGCCTTCGGCGATGCGATACTCGTAGAGGTCGCTGCCGCTGTCGCTGAGGAACCATCCGCCGATATCGACGGGAATCGAGCTGACGTTGTGCAGCTCGATCCAATCCGGCGCCACGTCGTGCGAGTGGGCCAGCAGCTCGTTGATGACGATGGGGCATTCTGTCTGTCGCCAGTGGTTCGCCAGCACGCCCAGGTCCGTCATGCCCACGAGGGCGTCATCGTGCAGATCGTCGATACCATTGGGCTCGCTCAGCCACTGCGCCGCGAGAAGGCCGAGGTCCAGCCAGTCCACCCGGCAGTCTCCGTTCAGATCCCCCCTGGGGCACTGCGCGAAGGCGAATCCGCAGACGCCGCATGTCAGAGCGCCAATTATGAAACTCGTTCGTGCCATCATCTCCTTGGCCTCATCTATCCCGCTGTTCGCGTCCTGTCACCGGGCATGCCGCACCCGCTGAGATGACGTACGTTGTGCGCTCGTTCTGCTTCGTACGAGACGGTTGCTACGTCGGTGTCACTGTAGCCCGGCGAGCCGCCCGGTCTATTGCTCGGCCGCCAAAGGTCCTTGTCGCCGAGGCTGTTCGGGTCGGCGGCGACAGGGTCCTTGACGGTGAGGGAGAAGCCCCCGCCGTCGGTGCTCTCGTACCAGCCATCCCGATACCGGAAACTGTGGATGACCTGTCCGGCGGCATCCTGAAGCTCGATTCTCTCGCCCGCGTTGCCCAGGCTGCCGTGGTACGATCCCACCACGGGCAGACCCGCTCCGTACTTGCCCTCGAAGGCCGGTGCGTCCTTGACCACCACGACATACTCGCCCGGCCCCAGTTCGACGTCGGGGAACGTGAAGTCAATCCCGTTGGTGAACCGGGCCAGGTTGAGGCTGATGCTCTCGGCGCCGACGTTGGTCAGTTCGATGTACTCGGTGTTGGGATCGTCGGGATGGCCCGTCTCGGCCGGGTGATACATGATCTCGCTGATCCGCAGGCTCTCGGCTACCGGGCCGACGGCAAAGACCGCTTCGTTCAGGGCGCTCCATTGACTGCCGCTGAGCGTGCGGACCTTGATCTGCGTGCTTTCCGTCAGGGAGATCGAGCCGGTGTATGGCAGTGCATTGGGCGAGACAACGCTTGTGCCGCCGGCCGTTATGAGACGCGGATCGGAGCCGTCCAGCGTGTAGTGGAATGTGGCGCCCGGTCCGGACATTTGAAGCTCGAATCCGCCAGCGACATATCCACCATGCTGATTGAACGTGGGTGGATCGACGTTCGGGTACCAGCCCGCCGACTTGAACTGATTGACAACGACCTGCGTGCGGCCGGGAAGATAGTTGTTTACGATTCGGTTGACCTCGTTTTGCCAGTCCTGTTTTGTGAAGGGGCGGGACCGTTTGGCGTCCCCCCATCGCGCCGACTCGGCGATGATTGCCGTCTCAATCTGCCCAGCTCGGCGCTGAATCCGCGTGATCGACGCCTCCGGCGTCAACAGGCCGCCATTGAAGAAGTGGCGATAGACACGGTCGGCGAATCGCATTCGATAGTTCGCATTGGATGAGGCAAGCTGTTCGTGCAGCCACTGCGGATTGAAGTAGCGCCACTGGGCTCCGGCGGTCGTGAAGGGGGTGACCATGTTGGTCTCGCTGCTGCTGACGCCCAGCGTGTGCTCGCTGTCGTGCTGGAACCATTTCCATCCGTCCGGACTGGTCCGGCTGAAGATGGCATAGGTGTTGTTCGGGATGTTGCCGAACCGTGAACCCGGGCCGTCCCGGTCGCCTGTGTAGTACTCGATAATCATGAAATCGATCAGGTTGTCCACATCGAGCAGACGTTCGTAGCCGGGGTTCGGGGTCCCGTCGGGCTCCAGCCCCTGAACGCGGAAATACCGGGCATGATCGTTAAGACCCGCCGTCGTTGCGTCGTATAGGCGCCGATAGGCCTCCATATCACCGTCAGTGGCCATCATTGCCCGGCCGATGCTGGTGTCGGCCTTGACGACGTCGTAGTCGTCGTTGTCGCCGCCGAAATACGATTCCGCATAGGATGCTTCGGAGCGTTCCTGGGTTTGGTAAAGGCCCCAGTACTGGCCATTGATGTAGAGGTGGTAGTACCGGCTCCGGGTGTAGGGGTGTCCCATCTGACCCTGGAGGTCGCGGGAGAAGACCTCACGGACCATGGTGTTCTGGCTGTCCCCCTGGAAGCTCCAGGAGTAGTTCTGGCTGGTCCTCAGGTCCACGTTCTCGAATCGGTCGGTCCCTTCGTCGCCGAAGAGCGGATACTCCAGCGCCCCGCCGTATTCCGGCCGGAACAAGAGGCGAAACGCGTGCTTGGGGTTGCTACCGCTACGGCTGAATCCGCCGCGAATGCGGATGCCTGCGTCGATCTGAAAGCCTTCCGTTCCATCGAAATTCAGCAGCTCGACCGACACGGGCCTTTCCCACGCGCGGCCCGCGCTGCCGGCGTGAACGTAGATGCCGGTCCCTGGGTCGAACAGGTTTGCCAGATCGGTCACCAGGGAAATCGAAGGGATCGCCAATAGGGCGTCGTCGATGAAGTCGGCATACCGTGGATCGTTGACGATTTCGGGGTCCATCCCGTAGTCGATGGATTGCCCGCTGACGCTGCCCGCCGCCGGCCAGCCTGCGCCAAGCTGTACGATGCTGCCCGTCTGCCTGACGATGTCGGGCAAGAACAGGTAGGTCCGGGTCGCGACTGCCGAGGGTTTCCACCCGGGCTTGATGGCTCGGACGCGCAGGCAGGTGGTCCGTGCAATGCGAAGGGGGCTCGAATAGACGCGCCCGCTGGGGAATCGGCCTCCCAGGGTATAAGGCTCGCTGCCGTCGGTGGTGTAGTAGAGAACCGCGCCTTCGGTCTGCGTGTCCAGCGTCACCTGGATTTCGCTGTTGTGGAATCCCGCCTCGTGGCTGACGGTGGGCTTGGCGACGAATCCCTCGTAGAGCGCCTCGTTTCGCACGCCAGGCGTCGGCGAGGCGAACGGCTGCCAGACGTCTGCACCGTCGGGCAGACGGCCGAAGGAGATGTCCGCCTGCTGCTCGTCGAAGGCGATGTGGTCGATGACCGTCGAGCCGTCTCGGTCGACCAGGGCGATTTCGTCCCCGTCGGAGCTGAGGCCGAAGGCGGCGTGCAGGCCGGCATCGGCGATATCGCCGTCGGTCCAGATCAGGAGATAGCCCCGGGCCGGAACGGTGGTCAGTTGCGGCTGGCCGGTGGGGGTTTCCCACTTTCGGGGTGTGGAGAGATCGTCGGTCAGGAACATGCCCGCGAGGTCGATGGGCTCATCGCCGGCATTGTAGATCTCCACCCAGTCGTCGTTTTCGCCCTGGGAGTCCTCATTGGTCTTCGTGTTGGAGGCGAGCAGTTCATTGATGAACAGGGGGACGCTTTGGGCTCGCCAATCGGCTGCGACCAGGCCGAAATCGCGCAGATCGACCTTGTCATCGCCGTCCAGGTCAGCCGGGCTGTCCGGCGGGGCCAGCCACGCGTCTCCCAGAATGGCAAGGTCCGCGGCATCAACCCGGCAGTTCCCGTCGAGGTCGCCGGGCGGACATACGCCCCAGACCGGGCCCGTCATGAGAAGGACTACGACCAATTCTGCCATGAACACTCTCCGCCGCACCCTCATTGCGCCTTCTCTCGTTGAAATCGATTGTGTATTGCCGCGTGTATTATCGGCCCCAATTCCGCTGGACGATATTTCTCATTATCCCCATTTTATCAAAAGGGCCGGGCTGGGTCAATGACTACCGGCGAGTGGCCGCGACGTCTCCCCCGCGAAGACCGTGACCCTTGACCGGTGAGCGGCTTCAAGCTTATGCTGATGGCCGGGGCTGTTTCGGCGTCAGGGGATATAGAATGTGGTCTCTCATTCGAGCAAGTCGTTAGGATGACACGCCCACGGATCCTGTTGGCCAATCCGCCCATCTATGACTTTGCGGCCTACGACTTCTGGCTGAGGCCCTACGGCCTGCTCAGTATCGCAGGGCAACTGCGAGGTCAGGCTGATTTCGCGCTGTTTGACTACCTCGATCGGCAACATTCTTCGCGTGACGCAACGGAACAGCCGGAATCGGACCGTTGGGGCCGGGGCCGGTTCCGATCCGAGCGTGTTCGCAAGCCCGCCTGTCTTGACACCATCCCGCGTTACTTCCAGCGATTCGGCGTTCCGCGCGATCGTTGCAGGGAGTTCCTCACAGGACACGGCGGCTTCGACTTCGTGCTGATCCAGACGATGATGAGCTACTGGTATCCCGGCGTCCAGGAAGTGATCGCGGACGTTCGACGGGTCTGCCCCAGTGCGAAGATCGTTCTGGGTGGCAACTACGTCACGATCTGCCCGGACCACGCCGCCGGCCTCGGGGCCGATCTCTGCGTCGTGGGCACGGACCTCGATCCTTTGTGGCGTTTTCTTGGGATTGAGCCGGATACCGGGCAGGCGGGCCTCTGGGAGATGTACGACCGTCCGGCTGTCGGAGCCCTGAAGCTCAGCGATGGATGCCCGTTTCGCTGCACGTACTGCTCGGTCCCGAAGGTCTACAAGGGGTTCAGGCCCCGACCGTTGGAGCGATCGCTCGCGGAGTTGGAGTTGCTGGTCTGGCTCGGCGTCCAAGATGTGGCGTTCTATGACGACGCGCTGCTGTTCGACGCAGACGCGGTCCTGGAGCCTTTTCTGGAGGAGGTGCTGCGGCGCCGCATTCAGGTCCATTTCCATACCCCGAACGCATTGAACGCACGCTTCATCCAGGCGGACCTGGCAGAACTGATGGTGCGGGCCGGCTTCGAGACGTTCTATCTCGGTTTCGAGAGCCACTCGCAACAGTGGCAGCAGGGCACCGGCGGCAAAGTGCATTCCGACGAGTTGGCTCAAGCGGTTCACCATCTGGTTTCGGCTGGCGCCAATCCTGCGGAGATCACCGCCTATCAGATCGTGGGCCATCCGAACAGCGACCTCCAGGAGCTGGAAGCGTCGATGCACTTCGTCCAAAGCTTGGGGATTCGCGGGATGCTCGCGGATTTTTCGCCGATCCCTGGGACGCCGGATGGGGATATCTGCCGGCGGTGGGTGGATCTCGATGAACCCTTGATGCACAACAAGACCGCCTTCCCCATCTTCCGTCTCGGCTTCGACGAAGTGAACCGCCTCAAGGACCTCCAGCGGAAACTGAATCGGGCGCTCTGAGCCGGGTCTCGGAGGGGCGGACCGTCAGCGTTTGATTTCTGAGCCTTCCGGCGGTATAGTGGACGGATGAATAACGCGCGAACCGTACACATCAAGAGCTTTGGGTGTCAGATGAACAAGCTGGACACCGCTCTGGTCGCGTCGGCGCTGCAAGAGGCGGGTTTCGCGTTCACCGCGAGTGTCAAGGAAGCCGACGTGGTGGTGATCAATACCTGCTCCGTCCGCGAACACGCCGAGGCTCGGGTGTTGTCGCATCTGGGCCACCTCAAGCATGTCAAGGAGCACCGGCCGGGCATGATCGTTGCCGTGATCGGCTGCATGGCGCAGCGCCTTGGCGAATCGCTGCTCGAACACGATGCGGTGAACGTGGTCTGCGGTCCGGGCCAAATCCCCCAGCTTGTACACCTGCTCGACGAGGCTTCAGCACAGAACGCCAAGCGCATGGCGGTTGCCGGCGCGATTCGCAGTCAAGTGGATTCGTCGGCCGACGCGCTGGAGGCGTTCGAATCCGTCTATGGTCGCGAGAGCGAAGAGGGGAGGGTCCTGCCGGGCCAGGCGTTCGTACGTGTCATGCGGGGATGCGACAACTTCTGCACCTACTGCATCGTTCCGTACGTGCGCGGTCCGGAGCAGTGCCGGCCGCCGGAGCGAATTCTCAGTCAAGTCAAGAGGCTGGCGGATGAAGGGGTTCGGCAGGTGACCCTGCTGGGCCAGACGGTTAACGCCTATCGATATCGCGATGGGCAGAAGACGTACTCGCTGGCGGATCTGCTCGGCATGGTTGCCCAAGTCGAAGAGATCGACTGGATACGTTTCGTGACAAGCTACCCGTCCGAGGAGTTCTACGACGAGATACTGCACGTCATGGCCTCCTCGCCCAAGGTGTGCCACTATCTGCACATGCCGGCGCAGAGCGGATCGGATCGCATCCTGCGGGCGATGAACCGCCACTACACTGCCGAGCGGTATCTGGAGCTGCTGGCTCGCGCCAGGCGGATCGTGCCGGATGTCGCGATTGCCGGCGACTTCATTGTTGGTTTTCCCGGCGAGACGGAGGAGGATTTCCAGGCTACCGTAGAGCTGGTGCGGCAGGCCCTGTACCGAAACTGCTTCGTCTTCAAGTACTCGCCCCGGCCCGGTACGACGGCCGACAGGCGGCATCAGGATTCCGTCCCCGACGAGGTCAAACAGAGACGCAATGTGGAGTTGCTCGCGGTTCAGGAGACGGTCAGCGAGCGGTTGAGCCGCGATTTCCTGGGACGGACCGTCACGGTCCTTGTGGAAGGTCCCAGCAAGAAAGCGCATGTGAATCCCATGGACGCCCACAGCCGTCCGCAACTGGTCGGCAGGACGGCCACCGACTACATCGTCGTCTTCAACGGCAGCCCATCTCTGGCGGGGCGGTTTGTTGACGTTCGCATCAGTGAGACCTCTCCGCTGACCTTGTTCGGCACGTGGGTCGACTGATCTGCGGCAGGCGTTGCATCCCCACCGCGGATCGGCGCGTCAGTTGCGATCCGTCTGCTGCCGCAGGTACTCGTTGCGTCTCTGTTCCTGACGCTTCTTCAGTGCCTCGAACTGATCCTTCTCCAGGGGCCGGGTCTGCAACTCGATCTCCGGCAAGGGTTCGGCTCCCGCTAAGGCGGCCTGAACCAGTCCGGTGTACTCCTCGTGCATCGTGTTCAGGTCGTCCAGCGGCGCCGTCAGAGAGGCCGAGGTGTCGAACGACGGCAGCTCCGGGGTCGGCTGGGGCAGCATGAACAGCGCGGCTGCATAGGAGCGAAAACGGAGTCCCCACAGTTTCTCGCTGTGATGGTACGTGACCATGCCGCCATAGACGCTCATATCGGTCGCTCCGGGGGTGTCGGCGAACGGCCAGGAGAGCCAGCCTTGGGCCAGTCGCCTGGATGCTTCCACCTCAGCGGTGATCCAGCGGGCCTGCTCATCCTCCATCAGATGCGGATGACCTTGCGGAGCCCCTCCGCCGTACCAGCCGTACTCTCCGAGCACGACGGGCTTGCCGACGTGACAGTAGGCCAGCACGTTCTGCAAGTAGGCCAGGTTCCGGTCCCAATTGTTCTTCGAGCCGAAAGGGTGACCCATCAGCGGATAGAAGTGGATGGAGACGAAATCGAGCCATTCGGCCTGCCGACGCGGATTGAACGCGGAGTAGATGTGCGGATCGGGCGACCGAACCACTGGGAACGACCATTGAATGTAGCCTATGGTGATCAGATGCGTGGGGTCCACCTCGTGCAGAACGCGAACCTGGCGCTGCACCCACTGGTCCGCCAGATGCTCGCGGAACAACTGCCAGTCGTGCAGGCGAGGATTGCCTCGTTCGGCGGCGTCCTTGGCGGGCTGGATGCTCCCCATTGTCTCGTCGGCCTTCAATTCGTCCGCCCACGCGGCCTTCAAGCCTTCCAGGTTCGTGTACTTGGACTGTAGCCAGGCATTCCATTGAGGTTCCCACGACTCGATACGCCATGGCATTTGGGGCTCGTTGAGGAGATCCCAGGCCAGGATAGCGGGTTCGCCGCGATAGCGCTGTCCCACCGTGGTCCAGAACAGGTCGAGCGCCCTGAGCGCCTCGGGTCCCGCGAAGCGGTCCGGCTTCCAGTAGGGTGGCTCACCTTCCCAGTGATCGGGTCCGGTGAGGATGAGCCGGACGCCGGTTTGGCGGGCGATCCGCACCAGCTTGTCCAGCTTCTTCATCGCTTGCTCGTCGATCGTGTCGGCATTCGGCTGGAAGGTGGCGGCCGTGAGGAACACCCGCGCACAATTGACCCCGAGTTCGCTCATGAGCTTGAACTGTGAGGCGATCACCTCTGGATTGAACTGTCTCCACACCTGAGGGGGCCAGCCGGTGTTGGGATCGTAATAGTTGGTGCCGAACGGCACGAAAGCGCGACTGGATTTCGCCTCGGCAAATCCCCGACCGTCCGGCGTCACGGCAATCAATGCTCCTGTCCGGCTGGACGCGCACCCCGCCAGACTGACGACCGCAAACGCCAATCCAGCGCACACCCATGCTTGCCGTCTTCTCTCCAAGGAGCCTCGCCATCTGTGTCCCATGCTGGTATCTCCACCGTGTGCCGGATGCGCGTTGACCGTTCGAGGTCTAATAGGCATTCCACATATACAGGACCTGGGGCGTGCTGAACTCGTAGAGCGTCGTGCGGTCGAGCTTGAGGACGCTGCGATTCTGGACGCTCAGCATGTCCATGAACGAGAACGGCTTGCGGTATTCGACCACCTGGGCATCCTGGATACCCGCCAACGCCACGGCCACCGCGACCACGTCGTCCAGATAGCCGACCTTGTCGATGAGTTTCTCCTCCAGGGCCCTGGACGCGACGAAGATGCCGCCGTCGGCGAGCTTTCGCACCTGTTCGGGCGACAGGGCCGAGGCTCGTCCGGTCTGGACCACCTCGACAAACCGCTCATACGCCGGGGCCAGCAGCCGTTCCTGGATATAGTCCAGTTCCTCCTGTTT
This sequence comes from uncultured Pirellulales bacterium, assembly GCA_964579055.1. Lineage (GTDB taxonomy): Bacteria > Planctomycetota > Phycisphaerae > Sedimentisphaerales > Anaerobacaceae > Anaerobaca. The sequence goes on along the minus strand of CAZOFX010000015.1, from coordinate 73,241 downwards.
CGGCGCCCGGAAGGAACTGGGCCAGTCCTTCTTGTCCCCTTCGGAGAGGAACACGGGCTGGACCCCCAGCTTGTTCTCCAGCAGTTCCTGGAACACGAAGTAGCTCATGACCACGCCGATGGAGCCGGTGATGGTGGTGGGCTCGGCGACGATTCGATCGCAGGCCACCGAGGTGTAGTAGCCGCCGGAGGCAGCCATGCCCTGCATGAAGGCGACCACCGGCTGGCCCGTCTCCTGCCGGTACCGGAGAATCTCCTGATAGATGCGGTCGCTGCCGGAGATCGTTCCGCCTGGCGAATTGACCGCCGCGATGATGGCCCGCACGCTGCGATCCTTGCGGGCGGTCTGAAGCTGACGGCAGACGTAATCAGCTTGATCGTCGTCGATCACCCCTTCGAGGTGGACCATCACAATCTTGTCGCCGTGGGGACCCTCGCGAATGATCGCCTCCTCATAGAATCGCGCCTGTCGCGTGGCGATGACGGCGACCAGACCGATCAGCAGCAGAAACATGCCGATGTTCGCCAGGAACGACAGGCCGAACAGAATCCCCCAGAAGATCCGCGATACGCTCGACCTCTTGCGGTCCCTGGGGTAGGACGCGTACGTCGGCGGTGGACTTGCTGGCGGCGTTGCCGGCCCCTGACCAGGGAGAAACGTAGGCTCCAGATAATTGTTGTCCTGATTGAATCCCATCTTCGACTCCTTGAAAAGACCGCCGGCATTATAGTGGTCCCGGCAATCATCGTCAATTTGCTTGCGGAACTGCCCGCGATGCGGTCTACTGAAGGTGTCTGTGCAGGTGCGCAAACCACCTGCGACATCGCGGGGCTGGCTTGGCAGCGGTTGAGTTGAGGGCAGGCTGGCCTCGCGTCCTTTCAACTGCCTTGCGGCGCGCGACGGCGCGATCCGTGTACACCTCAGTCGGCGTTCAGGCGATAAGAGTACATGGAGTAACCGACTTCGCGGGCTTCCGCGAGGATCTCCGGATAGGGGGTATCGCAGACATCGATGAAGCCGATCTGGTAGTTCTCCCCGTCTCCTCGCCCGGTGGTCGCCTGGTCTTTGTACTGGAACCAGTGCGTGCCCACGATGTAGGGGTTTCGCAGGGCGCCGCGCACGTAGCTGGCGTACTTTGCAGCCCGATCCTGTTGGTTGTCCGTCGAGCGCAGACCGGTGTGGAACATGCCGCGATCGAGGGCGCCGAAATGGAACTCGCCGATGATCAGGGGCAGGTCAATGTCGTCCGGCAATCTCAGATCCTCCACGGCGTAGGTGTAGCGGTTGTAGCTCACGACATCGCACAACTCGGCGGCCGCCCGCGCCGCGATGTCGTTGACCCACGCGAAGCGGCAACCCAGGTAGAGTTGATTTGGAGCTGCCTGGCGCAGCTCGTCCCGGATCGTCTCGAAATAGGTCCGCGCCGTCTTCTCATAGAATTCGCGGAGGTCCGCCACCGCCTTCTGTTTGTCTGGTGCAGTCTGGCTCTGGAGCAGGCTGTCCCACGAAGTATGATCGGTTCCCCATGCTTCGTTGAGCCTGGCGATCGTTTCGTACCGGGCCTTGAGATCCTCGACGAAGACCTTCTTGGCCGGCTGATCGGCGGGCGAGGCGAGCGCCGCAACGGCCAGTGACGTATCATCTCCCCATGACAGTTCGTTGTGAACGAAGTAGCCGATGCACCATGGGTCGCCGGCGGTCCGGCCCTTCTCACGGGCCAGCCGGCGGCGGAGCTGCTCGCGGAAGTCCGGATCGAAGACGTCGTAGAACTTGCCCCAATAGCCTTCGGAGCCTTCCAGGCGTTTGGACTCGAAGCCGATCGTCGCGGTGTAAGGTGTCTTCCGCATCAGGTAGATGCTCTCGTCCGACCAGTTCGCGATCGTGTTGAGCCCCCAGCTCTTGAAGCGCTGGTGCGTCCGCTCGGCGAAGAGCCGCTCGAAGTCCGGCCCATACTTTCGCAGGAGATTGGCCCGGCTGAAATCATAGGTGCGATACGGCGAGTGGTCCTGGTAGTAGCCGTGCGGGGCCCAACTGCCCGATCCGTAGAAGCGGGCAAAGGGCGAGTCGGCGACGGGCAGGTTCTTGAAATAGGTCTCACGGTCAGTGATCGGTGTGGCGTTGCCGGTGCCCACGCAGTCGATTCCGTGCGACCAGAACAGCCGGCCTTCCGGATCGACGAGCCACCACTTGCCCTGGTGTTTCTGGACCCGGAAGAAGCCGGTCGCCTCGAGCTGAGGCCCGCCCAGCCAGCCCCCATATTGGTCTCGCTCTTGCGGGCCTGGATGTGTCTGAAGGTCGTGCTCTTCCGCGTGTCTGCGAACGATCAGCTCTTGCGTCGAATGGGTCTTGCCGGGCCAATCCTTATGAATGTACTGGCCGAACTCATCGATGAAGGGCAGGAATGTCGCGGTGTCGAGCACCTCGATGTGTCCGCCGGCGTGAATTGGGCCGATCTCGAAGTTGTGATCCTCCTGGGGATGGTTCACAAAGACAACCAATTGCGTGACGTTGGATGGATCGAGCTTTCCCGCGTGCGTGGGGGCCGCTCTCATGCCCACCAGCTCCAGCGGCGCGCTGAGCTTCCAAGGCACCGGAAAGATGCGGACGGTCAAGGTCGCAGATGCCTGGGAGCTGACGGTAACGCTGTCGGTGACACAGTGTTCGGTGCCGTCGGCTCCTGGATTGTCCACGCGGCAGTTCACCGTGACGGACTTATCTCCTCGATTGGTCACTTCGAAGGCGATCGTTTCGTAGGCGGACAAGTCCCACTTTCCAGCCGGGGCCTTGAGTGTGACACCGGGCCACGGAGCCTCGTGACCCGTCCGGATTTGCAGTCTGTTCGGTTCGGCCGGACTTACGCGGGCATCGTTTGGCTGAACCAACTGGCCGTCGGACACCGCGCCGATGGAGAGCCTCACGGGGGCCTGCTGCGCAGTAGAGTTTCCGAGGGCCGGAAGCGAGACCGGCAGTGCAACGGATAGAAGCGATGCGGAGATCAGTAATCTTAACGTACGGTGATGAGCGGGGGAGATGGTCATGATTCGTTCCTTTGCATTGGAACCGTTCGCGGCAATGGAATGCGGCTCAGTTGGTCTTGGGCTCCAGGAGATACCACATGGTCGCATAGGCCGGCGACAGTTCGAGCATCCCGCGATCGCCGTCGCCATACGAAATGGGCACCTGCTGCTTGGGCGAGCCGTCCGGGGCCAGCGCGTGGCAAGACCATTGTCCCTCCGGCAGGACGAGCGACCCGCGAACGGCCTCGATCTGCACCGGCGCCTGGCCCCAGTTGCGTCCCACGGTGCGGCGATCCTCGGCGAATCGCATACCGGTGTTTTCGCATCGACCACAGGCCGTGATGAGGACTCGCTCTGCGTCGCCCAGCGGTGTGACGGTGAGCGCCACGAACTCAGGTCCGCTGATGCGGACATCCCCGCGCGTGACCGCTGCAATTTGCTCTGCGTGTCCGATGTAGACTTGCACATCCGGACCAACCGCGTGGTAGAGACCTTTGCCGGCGGAATCCACGGACCACGCCAACGCACCTCGTCGTGAGCCGCCCGCTCCGCTCACGAACGGCTTGGAGGCGCACGAGGGGAGATACACCGCCTTGAGCATGTCTGTGTAGGTGATGTTGCCTGCCTCCAGGAGGATCCCGAGCATGTTTCGATCATGTTGAATGTGAAGGCCGGCCAGGCTGGCCAGTTCGTTCGAAGGATCGCCGATCCGCACGGGACGAGTTGGCTGCAACGGCGCGATCGCCTCATCGCTGAAGATGGCGGCGCCCGCCCGCATAAAGCCCCACTTGGCGGGGTTGGTGTCGATATCGAAGAAGCTGCTGAGCGTCTGGCGGTCCCAAGTGTCGCCGCTGTGGGAGTAGGTGTAGAACCAGATGCCGTCCCAATCCTGGGCGGCCGCGAACGAAGCGATCATCGGGACGCATTCGGCCTGCGCGTCTAACGGAGCGGGGTGATTGTATTCGCTGACGGTGAAGGGCTTGCCCGCGAGTCGTTCGGCCGCGATGCGAAACAGCGTCGCCTCGCTGGGGTAATCGGTCATTGGCTTCTGGTCGATGAGCCAGTTGCCCTGGTCCCAGGGCTGGCCTGGGAAGCGCGGGTGTTGCCAGTAGGCGTGGGAATCGATGAAGTCCATGTCGCTCTGCGCCCACAGTCCCAGCGGGCCGAAGACGATGGTGCCGGTGACCAGGGCCGAACAGCCCAAGTCGCTCCTGATGAAGCGCCGCATCTCGTCGAAATAGGTCTTCTCGGTCTCGGCCAGGAACATCATGCGGTCGAGTATCCTCTGGTGACTCTCGTTCTCCTGGAAGAGCCGGACATTGCCTTCGTCAAGCGATTCTCCCTCCGCCAGGCCGACCTGTCCACCGGGGCGAACCTCGACGTTGGCCAAACGGACTGACGCCGAGTCTCCGCTCAGTGCGAAGCTGACCCGCGCGTTGGTCTCATTTGCCCTGGCTACGAAGCCAAGACGGAAACGCTTCCTTTCCTTGCTCAACGCGAGCGTTCTGGACAGGCCCATGTTAGCCCAGGGATCATGAGCCTGGCCCACACTGCACCCGATTTCGCGTGCCCCATCGCTCCAGGCGTCGAACGAAACGGTGTAGTAGCGGCCCTCGGACAACGCCAACCCGCTCTGGGTCAACTGGAGGTGCCAGGCGGTCTCGTCGGCCTGCTCGATCTCGACGCGGATTGCGTCTGCGGTTCGTGAGACGGAGGCCCGACAGCCCGCGTGCTGTTCGAGGTTCCACTGTTGGGGCAGGTTTCCGGCGTCGTCCTTCTGACGGAAGTCCCCGTTCTGAAGCAGCGTCTGGCCCAGAGGTTCCGTGCCGCGACTCCAGGCGACATGGAGTGCTTCGTCGGCCTTGTAGCGTTCCCGCAGCCACTGGACGAAGCGGCCCTGGAGAATCTCCGCATAGTAGGGCGGCAGCGTTCGAAGTGTGTTCTCGGCGTCCCACATGAAGAGGCTGTCTTCGTTGGTGATCTCGACGAAGGCGACCGCCGGGTCGTCCGCATAGCGGACGCCACGGTTGGGGTTGACATGGGTCAGCAGTTCCCGGGCGAACTGCTTCTGAGCGTCGATGAGGGCCGGCGTGAAGATGCCGACGATCTTGTCGTACTCCCGGTTGGCCTTGGGCAGATCAAGATACTCGCTGTGGGCGCGGCCTACGTGCAGGTTGATATTGACGTAGATGCCCTGTCCGGCCAGCTCATTGATGAAGTGGTCGAGCCGGTCCAGTGCCTCCGGCTCGATCGTGCGGCCGTCCTGGGCGTCCCAAAGGCCTCGCGGCCAACGGGCCGTGTCCATGTGATGGCATCGGACGCTGTTGACGCCGGCGGCCGCAAGCCGTCGTGCCACATGGGGAGCATCCTCATGGGTGGGGAAATTCGCCCCAAAGGAGAGATTGACTCCCCAGATGCGCACGCGGCGGCCATCCAGTTCAAAATGCGCCTGATGCGTTATCAGACGTACCGAGTCGGTCGCGATCGTCTGGCTGTCGCCGAGCCAGATGGCCTGTCCGCGGTCGATTTGGGCCGGGATGACAAACGGCACGAACTCCTGGCCCGTCAGCCGGTCCGAGGGCAGCAAGACAAGCCCGGCAACGATCCAGAAGATGGCCCCAAGGCAAAGGCGGGCCTGTGCGGTCTGGTCTGGTCTCATGCTTCGCAGCGGCTTCATGGGGATTCCTCCAGATCGAAGGGCTGTTGTGATGACGGGACAGCAGAGGGTTCCATGTTCATCCAGATGGCTCCGATAACATCGTATCGCATGTGGTAGTGCTTTCGGACAACCAGATCAACCAAAAAGACGGGGGCTGCCGGGTGAAAGGTCTCAGAAGAACGCCCGATACGGCCACCGGGCCCCCAAGACCGCCTCCCGGTATACGGCGGCCCGGTGAATCGTTCCAGCGCCCCAAGCGGACAGCCAGACCCGGCGGAGAGAGCCGAGAAGGCGGTTTTGTGCCAAGTCTACTGAGGAAAGGGGCGTTTTTGGCCGAAGATATGGATGTGATTGGGCCCGGTCCCACGCAGGGTAGGCCCGGTGCCTGACGGATCGACGAGATACAAAAAGGGAGTCAATCGCAGGCCCCATGTTTGGAGATAGGACATGACAGTGGCGAGTGCAACAGTGAAACGGATGACGATGACCGAGATCAAGAACAGAGCCAAGGAACTGGGGATTGTGCCTGGCAAGATGAAGAAGGCCGAACTGATTCACGCCATTCAGATAGCAGAAGGCTGTACGCCCTGTTACGGCCGGTCGGACGGTCAATGCCCCTGGCAGGAATGCTGCTGGCGTGCGGACTGTTTCACGACGAAGGCGTAATCCGACGTCACAGGCCCCCCCTTACCGAGGGCCGGCGGATGGCTGGACAGACCTCGGTGGATGGGGCACCGGACTACTTCGATCTTACTCCTTTGATGTCCCCGCGCCGATCCGGCGTTTTTCAGATGGCAGAAGCGTTTTTTTTGACAGGCGGTGTCGGGGCCGGTAATATGTATTTGTTTGTCAAGGTGCACGCTTTCTTCCCTCGAAGTGGTGCCCTGGTGAGCAACTGAGGGAATCCGTAGTGAAGGCCCGTGTGGGTCTGAGGAGAAGACGAAGTGGCAAAGGGGACTGTCAAGTGGTTCAGTGAGAAGAAGGGGTTCGGCTTCATCATCCCGGATGACGGCGGTGAGGATCTGTTCGTCCATCACTCCAATATCGCCGGGACCGGCTTCAAGACGCTCCAGGATGGCCAGCCCGTCGAGTATGAGCCTGCCCAGGGCAGGAAGGGTTTGGAGGCGACCAACGTCCGGCCCTGCTGAATAACGACACAAAAGATATGAACGGAATGACCCCGCAGGCTGAGCGGGTTCTTCCGTTGGAACTTGTACCGTTGGCGAAGGTAATGTGGTTGCCCTGAAACACTGCAAAGGCAGCCACGAGGGGCGCTAACGGGGCGGCGCTCTCCCGAAGGAGAGCGCCGAGAAAGCTGGTCATTGTCGACGGGAAAACGGCCTTTCCCGGATGGCTGCGCGGAGAGAGTGCGTTCGCGGAAGCAGGCGAATCAATCCCACCCAGCGCGCAGCGGGTGTGCGCGCTGGGAGGACTGCGGGAAAGGCGACCTCGAAATCGCAGGTGCCGTCAGATCTGACAGGGGTGGGGGCTACCAGTCCTCGTCGTCCTCGTCCTCATCCTCATCGTCGTCTTCGTATTCCTCTTCTTCTTCCTCTTCGTCCTCATCCTCGTCGTCATCCTCATCCTCGTCGTCGAAGTCTTCGTCGTCATCCTCGAAGCCTTCTTCTTCGTCGTAGGCGAGTTCCTCTTCTGGCAGTTCACATGTGCAGTTGTCGGGCATCTCGCCGCGGCCGGCGCAGATTCCATTCTCAACGGGAGCGCCGCACGCGCCACACGGAATGCTTCCACACGATTCACACATCTTCGGACACCTTCAAAAATTGGGTTGTCGATTTCCATCTACACGGCAAAACGGGTTCGTGAGAACCCACCTCCAACGGCGTCAACATGGTACGTCGGGAAGGAGGAAAAGCAATACCATTTGTGCAAAAATCAGTGCAATTTTTTGGGCCCGAAAAAGGGGGCCTCGCGTCGTTCCCCACGTGGCTGACTGCCGTGCCGAATGCGAGACAAATCCGTTCATGAGCGGTGGTAGAAATGGCGCGGGAAGGTGCCTGTCGGGGGGCAGAGTTCCTCGGAAGGAAACGGCTATGGGTAGCGTCTCATGGCCAGGTGGACGACCTTGTCGATCAGGGATTCGTAATCCATGCCGGCCTTGCCGGCGGCTTCGGCTACTTCTTCGCCGTAGGCGATGTCCGGATTGGGGTTGGCCTCCAACACGACCAGCTTCTCATCGCCTGTCAGGCGCAGGTCGATGCGGCCGTAGTCCTGGAGCTGAAGCGCCCGGTACACCCGCTTGCACACGCGCTCGATGCTTTGCGAGACGCCGGGTGGCAGATCGGCAAACCCGAATTCGATCTTCCACTTCTCGCGGTACTCCGCGTCCCACTTGCAGCGATAGGTCAGCAGGACGGGCCCCTGATCGCCTTCCCCGTTGAAACAGCACTCTCGCGCCGGCAGGACGGTCAACCGCTTGTTGCCGATAACGCTGACGTAGAGTTCCCGTCCCTCGATGTATTCCTCGGCAATGACCGCCTGTTTCCATCGTTCATGGATGAAGGCGGCGCGTTCGGCGAGGGCCTCGGCATCGTGGACCAGGGAGGCGTTGGAGATCCCCTCCGAACTGTCCTCGAAAGCGGGCTTGACCACCATCGGATAAGGCAGATTCGCCGGCACGCGAACCCTGTGACGGTACGGCAGAGAGATGAAGTTGGGAACGCGGATCCGATGCAGCCGCAGAATCTGCTTGCACAGCCTCTTGTCGCGCGCCAGCAGCAGCCCCATCGCACCGGCGCCGGTGAACGGAATGTCGAGCAGCTCGAGCAGTGCGGCGATGTTCTTGTCCATTCGCCGGTCGCCGCAGAACTGCTCGGTCAGGTTGAACACGAGGTCGGGCGCCTGCTGCTTCAGTGCCGTGGCCACCGATGCGATGTCATACTCGGCCCCCATGGCGCTGACGCGGTGGCCCAGGCCGCGCAGGGCGTGGCAGACGTGGTATTCGGTGATCGTCTTGCCCTCGGAGTCCCGAAACTCCGGATCGTCCGGCGGAATCGTGGCCGGGTCCACCAGGACCGTAACGTGCAATCGTCGACTCATGCTCACCTTCGTTTCTTGCTGACGGTCAGGGTGTTGCTGGCGATCGCCGTGACCATGGCGGTCAGGCCGATCACGGTTTCTTCATCGCCGCCGTCGGCCGAGAGACCGAGCGCTTCGCATCGTGCCGCCAGCCGATTCACAAGCTGGACGATGTCGAACTTGCGATGGCCCGTCCAGCGGGTGACGTTGTTGACCAGTTGGGCCCGACGGGAACGCACCAGGCGGGAGGCCTTACGGCCCGAATGCACGCCATGATCTGCCGCAAACAGATCCCGCAGACTGTCGTCGTAATAGCCCTGGAACTCGCTGCCCAGGACGCGCCGTTTGCGCTCGTAGTGGGCCGCCAGCGTGGACGTCATGCGGGCGGCCGAGTAGGGCGGATAGCCCTTGAACGTCACGACCGGAGGGCGGTCGGCGATCTGCTGCATCACGTGGTCCACATACTGGAGTTTCTTGATGACCGGCCAGCCCTTGTACTTCTCTCGCCACGCGCTGTCGGGTGTGAGCCAGACGGCAAACGTCTCGGCGAAGTCTTCGTCCGGATGCGACTGGGCATAGTTGTCCTCCAGGTGGAGGACAAACCGTCGCGAGTACGGCTGATAGGAGTAGGAGTTGGAATACGGGGCGGAGAACAATCCGAACATCTGGCGCCATCGTGTGCGGCGGTAGAGCCGGTAGGCGTAGTTGAGTGCGTGGCCGCATTCGTGCCGCAGCAGCTTCATGCAGACCACGGGATCGCCTCCCTCGACCTCGTACATCATCGTCTCTTCGAGCTTCCTGAGGCGTGGATGGGCCAAGCAGAACGGGATGCCGATCGTCGGGATCTTGTCCGGCGTGAGCCATTCATCGGCCAGGTAACACAACGGGTGGCACGAAATCCCCTTCGCCGCCAGCTCGTCGTGGAGCTCCCGGACGAAAGGCTCCATGCTCGAGCCGGGGATCTGGAGTCCCAGGTCCCGGATGCGCACCTGGAGCAACTCCTCATCAGGCAGGTCATCCCATTGGTGCGCTTTGTGTGTCTTCGTTCTTGCCATCCGTTCCACCGCAGATGCTGGAGCGTTCTTCCACGCGTCTATACCATCTGACAGAGCTCGTAGCAACCCTGTGCCCAGGGACCGGATCGTTCCGAACGGTCGTACGTGCGGCCGGTGACGTCCCGGTCGGGAAGCGGCGCAGGGGCCGACCGATCTGCGACGCTACGGAGCAGGCCAGTCGGCGGCGACCGTGGCTTGGACGGTTCTGGGGCTGCAGATCTGGATCGTCGCGTCGAGTCGCGCGGCCTGTGTCTGTCTGTGGATGTGAAGACTACAGACCTGAGCTGCCACGGTTGAGTCCTCGATGGCGCGGAGGAAGCCGATCAGGTGGCGCAGAGGGACCCCCTCCAAGGCGATCTCGACGATGGTCTCGGCATACCCGGGCTTCGCCGCCGCCGCATCCTGTTGCTGCATCCTCACCAGGTAAGCCTTCAGGCCATGCTGCTCGGTCAGGGATTCCAGGAACGGCAACAACTGGAAGTCCGGGTCCTGTTGGGCCATCCGTTCCTGCACCTCTTCGAACTCATACGCGAATGCGAGGTACTCAGCGCTCCTGGCCTGGACCTCCCGCAGTTCGTTCTGTTTCTCCGGGATCAACCGGTGGAGTTGCTGCACTCGATCGCGCATGGGCTGGATCGCCAGTGCATAGAGGCCCCATACAGCCAGGGCGGCTGCCACGCCGATGCCGAAACGTCGTTCTCTGCGGGTCAATTGGATCATTTATCGCACCGTCTTTCTGGATGACAGGGAAAGGGTGAACCGCACCGGTCCCGTCTTGGCGTCTCTGCTCGGATTGGGCCCATCCACGATCTCGAAGCCGGGAGCCTCCTCCAGCGTGCGTTGCCAGCCGCTGAGCGTGGCGAAAGAATCACAGTGGCCTGTCAAGCGGATGGAATCGCCGGCAATGAACACGTCGTCGAACTCCAGACTTCCGTCTGTGGGGTGGTGTGTGCCCAGGGTGCTCAGAATCTCCAGGGGCTTTAGCCTGCCCGGCTGGAACGACGTCAGCCATCCGCTGTCTTCATGGAACGAATCGAGCTTCTGCTGGAGTTGCACCAGGGGGTTCACGCATTTCTCCTCCGGCAGGGTTTGCTCGAACACGTCCTGAATGTGTCTCTTGAGGTGCATGTACTGCGACTCCAGGCGAGACATCTGGACGAACAGCCCCAGGATCCAGACAACCACCGTAGCGGCCAGCAGACCGCCGCAGACCAGCAGTTCCTTTCTCAGGCCCGAGGTGTCTTGTGTCTGCGTTGTGTTCGCATGCAGGAAATCGATCTGGGCGGCTTCGCGAGGCAGGAGCCGGCGAAGGGCGAGCCCCTCGGCCACGCAGATGGGGAATCCGGCATGAACTGTGTCATCGTGTCCCACCCGGGCATAGGGGTTCACCGGAATCACGCGGCACCCGATCTCTTCCTGAATCGCGGCAGTCAGGGGCAAGATCGTGCCGGAGGACGCGATGAGGAAGACCCGAAGGTCGGCCTCCGCATCGACGCCGAAGAGCTTTCGCCAGGTGATCTCGATCTCCCGATCGAGCAGTCCCGTCACCTGCCGGCTGATGGATTCCATATCGCTGTCGCGGGAGATCCGCAGGGGGATGTTCCGAATCATGATCAGGCTGCCTTCCTGCAGCACCGCCAGACTGAGGACCGATTCGTCGATCGCCACGATGAGAGCCGTTCCCTCTCGGCTCTCCGGGTGATTGTAAGCGACGGCGGTACACGCCGCCGTGATAGGGGCCTCGATCCGAGTGACTGGGATCTTGGCCTCGTCCAGCAGCGTCAGTTCTTCCTGGAGCAAATCGGTCGAGGTCGTCGCCACCAGCGCCGAATGCCGTCCATTCGGGAGTTGTCGGGTGGAGCAGACCTGAGTGATGGCTTTCTCTGCGACAATGGGCAGGTCGTCCCGCAGATTCGACAGGTCCCCGGCGCGGAGTCTGTCCAGGGCGGTGGTGTCCACTTCGAGATCCGCAAAGAAGATCGCCTGATGCGGGAGGCACACGGTCACGTCCGCGTGCCGGTCGAATCCCTGCTCGGTCGTCAGCGCGCGCAGCATGTCGACCGGGCAGTCGGTGCTTCGCCGCGTGGGTTTGCCAAAGACCCTCTCGATACGGGGTCCGTCGGCAGTCTGTGCGATCTGCACGGCCCGCAGATGGAAGCGGCCAGTGTCAATGCCTATCGATTTCTTCACCATGATCCTGCCTTTTGTCCTTCCTCCGAAGCCTCAACGAAGCGTGTGGCGATTATGACTCCCGGTAGAGGATAATATCGACATTTCCCGTCCGCGTGTTTCGATGAAGCAGGGCTTCAATTGCGAAGGTCCGATCTTCGCTCTGCCCTGTCGCGTGGACGCGATAATAGGAGTCGCTGGGCCGGACTTCGATCATGCCCTGGATGGCCAGGTAGACGTTATCGGTCATTCCGGGGACCTGTCGGAGTTCGGCCGTCGTCTCAAATGGCTTGAAATCGCGCCGTTGTACGATCATCCGGGCCAGGGCCGAGTCCATCTGCTCACAGAGGGACTCAATGACGAGTTGGGGGGCCGCGTTGACATTGATTCGGCCGCTGCCGGTCGTGGTCAGCAGGTCGCGCAGGGCGGCGAAGGCCGCCGGCGTGATCCCCTTGACCCCCTGCAACTCCTCGATGGTGTCCATCGGCCCGTTCTTGCACCGGTAAGGCGGCCTGAGAGTCTCGTAGTAGCTGCTTTCGACCCCCTGACCTGTCGCGTTTACGAACGGCAACAGGGTCACTTCGTCATCCGAATCGACCCAGTCGATGATGGCGGCGACCACGCCGTATCCGATGCGTCCCCCGGCGTCCTTCCGGCGGTTGAGCAGATCGATCAACCGGAGCAGTTGATCGATACGCTTTCGGTTGAGCTGGCCGTTCTGGTCCTTGAGCGTGTTGACATTGATTCGGCCGCTCTCTTCCGTGATGGTCACTGTGCACGTGCCGTCGTTGACAGAGAATACCTCTTTCCCGGTCTGCAGGTCGGCAAACCGATGGTCGTTCGTCACGTCGTTGGCTTCCGCGATGGCCGCAATCGCCACGCTCAGGCCGGCGCGGGCACTGTGCATCGCTCGTTCGGACCGCCGGAAGCCCTCCGCCATCTCCAGGCTCCCGCGCGTAGTGCGGTGGAACGCGAACAGCAAGGCCGACAGCAGCATGACCATGCCCAGAACGACGACCAGGATGAATCCGTTCCGACGGTATCGGAGTGTGGGGCCATTCATCGTGCTTGCCTCACATTCTTCTGGTCGGTCGCGGCATTCCATATCGCCACCGCAGTGGCACAATGATAGGCACGGTTCTCCCGGTCCGTCACCGTGAGGCCAAGCCGCACGGCCCGGGGCAGTTTCCGGCTGGTCTCGGAATTCCACTGGGGCTGCCATTGGAGGCCGTCATGGAATTCGATTTCGATGTCTGCAACCTGGTGCAACACGATCTGCCACTGTCCGGCCACGTCCTCCGCGTGGACTGAACCGGTAGCGGGCCGGCAGCACACGGCCAATGTTCGCTTCGTGGCGTCATGCTGATAGCTCATCCGGGCCAGCCCCTGCGGGCCGTTTGGTCCGCCGCCGAGGGGGGCTGTGGTCAGGAAGTCCAGCACCTCGCCGCCCGGGCTTCGGGTGCCACCGAGGAATGCTGCGCTCGGCTTGCGAATCTCGCTGGTCCGGCTCGACTCGGTGGCGTTTGGCTCGGCGGGCGGACGGTAGGCGCAACGAAGTTGCCTGGCCAGCAGGCGCAGGACCAGGTCGGCCCGCTGCGAGCATGTCAGGCGGCTGTCGTAGACCTCCGCCGAGCGCGACGTGGCCGCATAGCTGCCGTACACCATCGAGACGATGGTGGCAATCATCGCCAGCGCGACGAGCATCTCGACGAGTGTGAAACCGGGATTAGTGCGCCGTTCGCTCATGGATTCGGCTATCCGCAACATACGTTGTCATGGTCATGATCTTCTCGTCCGAGGCCTGTCTCCACGTGACAGTGGTGGAGACCTCACGCAGACCCCCGAGGGTCAAACGACCGCTGCTCGGCCGTGCAACGTCTCTAACCTCGGTCCTCCAGACGAATTGCTGTCCATTCCGTTCGATGGTGCCCGTGGTGGTTCCCTGCCTGGGGAACCCCGCGGCGGAGGCTTCGGCGATCTGGGCCTGGGCCACGAACACCGCCTGGGTGGTTGCCTGGGCGGCGTCAGCCGTGGCCAGACTCAGCAGATGGAGCCGGAGCAGGCCCAACAGCGCGATGGACGCGATCGCCAGCGCGACGAGGACTTCGAGGAATGTGAATGCTTTCCATCGGATTCTGCTACGGTTCATGGTCTCTTGTCGGCTACTCCTGCACGGCCGCCTTCTCAGCTCTGTATGTTCCAGGATTCGATGTCCGCGTCGTCATCCGCGCCGCCGTTCTCGCCGTCCTTGCCGTAAGACATCAGGTCGTAGTCTTTGCTGTGGACGCCCGGGCTCATGTAGACGTATTTGTTGCCCCACGGATCGACAGGCACGGAATCGAGATATCCGTCGGAACTGTAGCCTTTGATGCCCGGGTTGTTCACGAGGGCTTCCAGGCCTTCGGACGTGGTGGGAAAACGGCCGGTGTCTGTCTTGAACAGGGCCAGCGCCGATTGAATGCTGCGAATGTCGGCTTTGGCCTTGACCCGGCGGGCCTGTTCCGGCCGGCCCAGAATCTTCGGCATGATGATCGTGGCCAGAAGGCCGAGGATCACCACGACGATCATCAGTTCGATGAGGGTGAATCCCTTCTGTCTGTACGTCAAATTGACCGCTCGGTTTTGCATGGCAGGATCCCCTACAAAGCCTGATTGATTGCGAAGATGGGCAGCAGGATCGACAGAACGATGAAGCCCACCACGCCACCCATCAGCAGCAGGATCATCGGTTCGAGCAAGGCCGTCAGGGCGCGTACCGTGACCTCGACCTCGCCGTCATACATCTCGGCGATGTTCAGCAGGCCATCCTCCACGGTTCCGGTCATCTGGCCGGTCTGGATCACGTGGAAGACCACCGGAGGAAACAGGCCCGTCGCCCGAACCGCGTTGGCGATCGTTTCCCCTCTGTGGACCCCGTCCTTAATGTGTTCTGTTGCCTCGGTCATCACGTGGTTCTGACTGATCCTCTGACTGATTTCCATCGCGGTAATGATGGGGATGCCGCTGTTCATCAGCGTCCCCAGCGTTCGCGTCAGCCGGGCCACTTCCAGCTTGAAGAACAACGGACCGAACAGAGGCAATCGCAGTTTGATCCGGTCCATCCGTCGGCGGCCGTCCTGTGTCCTGGCCAGGCCCACCAGAAGGGCCACTACGGCGCAAGAACCCACCAGGAGGAACACCGCATGAGCTTTGGTGAAACTGCTGATGCCGATGAGTATGCGGGTCGGCAGAGGCAGTTCCTGGTTCATCTTCACGAAGAGCTCCGAGATGCTGGGCACCACGAAAGACAACAGGAACATGACCACGCCGACGGCGACCACCGCCATCATCGCCGGATAGGCGACGGCGGCTTTGACCTTGCCGGTCAGTTGCACGCGTTTTTCGAGGATGTCCGCCAGCCGCGACAGCACCGCCTCAAGGGCCCCGCTCGTCTCTCCGGCGGCGACCATGTTGACGAAGAGCGGCGAGAACAGACCGGGATGTTTGCCCAAGGCCTCCGCCAGGCTGTTGCCGGCATTGACGTCGTCGCGAACGTGCTCGACGATCGGAGCCAGTGGCTCGGCGGAATGCCCCCAACGAACCCTGCGGTTCCTCGGTGCGCCCTGCATCTGCTCGGCCAGGGCCGACAAGGCCGGCACCAGCGGCATCCCCGCATGCAGCAGCGTGGACAATTGGCGGGCCAGGCGGCTCAGATCGCGGGTGCTCACACGTCGGAGCAGGTCGTGTCCCTGTGTCCGACGGGCGCGGCGCGACGTCGCCGAATGGCGGGCGGACGCATTCGTCCTCCGCATGTGCAAACGGACTTGGTGCTCAACGGCCGGCATGGTTGCTCACCTCTTGAGCTGTCTTGACGCTGTCCTGGGTGACCCGGTAGACCTCTTCGAGGGTCGTGATGCCGGCCAGGACGCGCCGCAGGCCGTCCTCGCGTAAGGTCGTCATTCCCTTCTGCACGGCCGCTTCCTTGATGATATGCGCGCCGTGACGTTGGATGATGAGATCTCTGATCTGATCGTCGACCAGCATCAGTTCGAAGATCCCCGTTCGCCCGACGTACCCGGTCCGAAGGCAGCTTTCGCATCCGCCACCTCGATACAACTGGACCCGGCTCTGGCCAAGCCGCCGCAGTTCCGCCTTCACTTCTTCGACGTCCTGCGGCTGATAGGGCTGCTTGCACTCGGGACAGATCACGCGCAGCAGACGCTGCGCCATCACCCCGACGACGGACGAAGAGATCAGGTACGGCTCGATGCCCATGTCGATCAGCCGGGTGACCGCCGAAGCGGCGTCGTTCGTGTGGAGCGTGCTCAACACCAGGTGTCCCGTCAGCGACGCCTGGATGGCGATTTCCGCTGTTTCCAGATCGCGAATTTCGCCGATCATGATGACGTCGGGGTCCTGTCGAAGGATATGGCGCAGGCAACTGGCGAAGGTCAGTTCGATCTTCGGCCGGATCTGCATCTGGCCGACGCCGGGCAACTGGTACTCGACCGGGTCTTCCACCGTCAGGATGTTCCGTTCTTCGCTGTTCAGTTCGTTGAGCGCCGCGTAGAGCGTGGTCGTCTTGCCGCTGCCGGTCGGGCCGGTCAACAGGATGATGCCGTGCGAGATGCCGATGAGTTCCCGAAAGACCTTCAGCATGTCGGGCGCAAACCCCACATCTTCGAGAGTGAGCTGGCCTCGGCCTCGGTCGAGCAGTCGGAGCACCACGCGCTCGCCGCCGGCAGTGGGGATCACCGAGACGCGAATGTCCACCAGCTCCTCGCCGATTCGCACGCGGCTCTGTCCGTCCTGCGGAAGTCGATGCTCCGCGATGTTGAGGTTGGCCATGATCTTCAGACGCGACAACAGCGGCGCCGCCTGCGGCTTCGGCAGGCTCAGCACGTTGTGCAGCACGCCGTCCACCCGAAAGCGGATCTTGACCTCTGCTTCGTACGGCTCGATGTGAATGTCGCTGGCCCGGCTGTGAACGGCCTCGAACAGAATCTTGTTGACCAGCTTGATCGCCGGGGCCTTGTTGGCGATGTTCAGCAGGTCTTCCGCATGCGTTTGCACCGAGCTGGCGCCCGCGCTGTTGTCGGGCGAATAGGTTTCGGGCAGCGCGTCCGCGTCGCGTTCGCCTTCGGCGGCATGGTAGTAGCACTGGCTGATGGCGTTCTCGATCTCCGGCGCCGGACACCGCACGCGGGGACAGGCCTGGCCCAGGACGCCGACGATGGCGTCATACGCCTCGACGTTCAGCAGGTCCGCCAGAGCGACCGCAATGCTCCCGTCCTCCATCACGATGGGGATCGCGCACTGCTTCTTGAGGAACTCCAGCGGGAGTCGTCGCACAAGATCGGCGTTCAATTGCTCGGGCGCGATCTTCCAAAGCTGCTGACCTTCTATACGTTCGGCCTGTCCTGTTTCCACCGATCAACCTCCTCGCATGGATGCGACCTGCGTGCGGATCGTCCGTCCCTGGCGGGATCAGCGACTCTCTTCCAGGAGCGGGAGCATCTGTTCCCTCTTCTGCTCTGTCACCTGCCGCAGCTCCTCCTGGCTGGTCATCACGTACGGGGTGATGAAGATCAGCAGGTTCGTCTTCTGCACGCGATCGCGCTGCCATCGGAACAGATTCCCGACCAGAGGCACGTCGCCGACGAGCGGGACCTTGTTCTGGACCTGCGTCTTGTCGTCGCGAATCAGGCCGCCGATGACCACGGTGTTGCCGCTGTTCATCGTCACGATGGTCTGGGCGCTGCGTTTGGCGGTGGTCGGCGTGTCCGACGACGAGGCAGTCACACTCTCGACCAGCTTCGTGAATTCGCTGTCGATCTGGAGTCGCACGGGCCCGCCCTGGTTGACGTGCGGCGTGATCTCCAGTGTGATGCCCACGTCCTTGTATTCGTATTGTTTGATCACGGTGGGCGTAAGGAGATCCGTCGTCTCGGTGATGCGCGACTGGACCACGAACGGCGTATTCTCGCCCACGACGATCTTGGCGGTGCGGTGGTTCGACGTCAGGACGTGCGGTGTCGAAAGGATATTGACTCCGGACTCCTTCTGCAGCGCTTGCAGCAGCACACCGATGTTGTCGCCTTTCCAGGCGCCTACCGCGAGACCTTCGAGGTCGCCCCGGGCATAGTTGACGAAGGGTCCCAGGTTCGTGGCGGCAAAGCCGCGAACGCTGTTGGAAACGGCGTCATCCAGCGTTGCCCAGTCGACGCCGAGTTCCTTCAGGGTGTCTTCACCGATCTCCAGGATCGTCATCTCGACCAGGACCTGTTCGCGAACGATATCCAGCTTCTCGACGATCTGCGAGATCATCGCGAAGTCCTGAGGCGAGGCCACGATGATCAGCGAGTTTGTGCTCGGATCGGCGGTCACCTGGATCTGCAGTCGAGGATCGGCCGGGTCGGTCACCCGCATACCGGCCAACGCCGCTTCCAGCGAGGGCGCCACGTCATTGGCGTCGGCATTCTTCAGGTAGGTCACATGGACGTTGCCGGCGCCGGTCGGCCTCTCGACGTCGAGCTGCGCGACGAGACGCCGGACCGTGTCGATGTCCTGTTCGTCGCCCACGACGATCAGCGAATTGGTCCGCTCGTCGGGAAGGACCCTGGTGCGCTGGCCTTCGCCCTGCGCGGGCCGCGCACGTCCGGGCGTGGAAGCGACCACCTGGCCTTCGTCCAGGATGTTCATGATCTGTTCGCTGAGCACCTGGGCCGATGCATGGACGAGCGGAAACAGCAGCACGTTCTCTCGGGAGCCTTCCACGTCGAGCTGTGCGACGATCTGCGCGATGTGGTGGATGTTGGCGGACGTGTCCGTGACCATGATGGAGTTGGTCTTCGGATAGGTCGCCAACAGAGCTCCGGTCGACAACAAGGGTTGGACGATCTGGCTGATCTCCGTCGCATCGGCGTACTTCAGCGGCAGGATCTGCGTGACCATCGTGTCGTTCATCGGAATCGCCACGGGATCGGCGCCGATGCGCACCTGGAGATTGCGTTTGGTGGCCTCGGCCTTCGGGACGATCTTCACCGCATTGTCCGTTTCGACCGCCGCGTATCCGGCCACATCCAGAATCGACTGGAGGAACGGATAGATGTCTTCCAGCGGAACCGGCGTCGGCGACATCACCGTCACGGTTCCACTGACGCTCTGGTGCGGGATGAAGTTGATGCCCGTGATCTCGCCGATGGTCTTCAGGACGACCCGAATGTCGACGTCCTCGAAGTTGACCTTGACCATCTCGTCCTGTCCGCGTGAGAGTCTCTCGGTTGCGGCGGAGTTGGGTTCCGGGACGGGAGCAGACGGCGTCGCAGACTCACTGGCGCCGATGGAAATGCGCTGGGGCGAAGGCGCTCTCTCGATCGGAGTCTCGACCAGTTCCGGGATGGTGGTCCAGACGGCCGAATCAACCGCCGTGGCCTGCGGAACGCTCCAGTTCGGCGCAGCCGGCGGCTGCACGGCGACGAGATTCTGCGTTCCGTCCCCCGGCATCGTCGGAGCAAGACCACGCTGCGAGTCGACCACCGGCGCCGGCGGCTCGTCGGCGGGTTGAATGGCTCTCTGTCGAGATCGCCCGTGGCGCTGGATTGGACCGACGTCGCTGGACGAGACGGCGTGTCCCGCACAACCGACGCACGTCAGCGCCAGAATGCACAGGGCCATAACGGCCGACCCGAATTGACGGACCGCGTACGCTCGTCCGACCTGCGCACGGCATGGTAAATCTATCGAGGTGTTGTGATGTTTTCTATTCAAGGTGTTCTCCGCTATCTCACAAGTCCAGTGACAGGTCCTTGGGTTTGCCGTTCCGCAGCAGTTGCATGTTGATCCTGGACTGCGTTCGGGCCTTCTTGAGGACCTGGAAGGCTTTTTGTTTGCTGTCGAGGCTTTGGCCGTTGACGGTCTGAACGATGTCGCCATTCCTCAACCCCACGATCGCGGCCAGAGGGGTTTGTTCGAGACCGGAGATCTTCAGCCCTTCGGTGCGTCCGTTCTTCACATACGGCTCAATGGTCGCCTTGCGAAACAAATCCTCCACGTACCCGAGCCGAGCGGAGGGTGGAGAAGGCTGTTGGACCGCCTCGATAGGTCGCGGCGGGTCTGTCTCGCTGGCGTCTGTGGTGTCGGACGGCCCCGGTTTTTGGGGGGGCCGACCGGCATGCATGTACAAGACTTTGTTCTGGCCCTCATGGATCAGGACGACCCGGTCCGACTCAATCGACTGGATGGTCGCCGAGGCGACGATGTCGCCCGTCTTGTACGGGCAGGTTGCCTGGGTGGTCATATCCTCGATGACGGCGCGGGAGGTCGCAGGACTGCCGGCCACGATGCCCACCAGCCGCAGGCCGAGCGTATCGGCCGAACGCAGGGGGCCGGTCGCCGGCTCGGGCGATATGGTTTGCGGTGAGGCGCCTTGGTCCGTGCCACCGAAGAGCCCGCTGTCCACGATGATCCCATAATCGGTGGTCGGCTGGGAATCGGGCACAGGGTCGGTTCCGCTGGAAGCCCGTTCATCTCCCGAGACAGCCTTTGGTTTCAGTCCGGGCGCGGGCTCGGAGGGACGCCAGATGGCCCCAATCGCCACGTATAACAGCGCCGCGATAAGCAGGGCTTTGGCTCCCCAGAACAGCCTCGATATCTGTCTGTCGTTCATCTTTCGTCTTTCTCAAAAGCGTACTCTGATCGCTGATGACTCTATCGTCCGGGCAGGGTGGGCACTTGACACGGCAGGGTGGGAGTGCCGCAGACGGTCGGATCAGCGCGGCGATCTCGCGGAGACATGCGTTTTATCGGACGAGGACGCTGCGTGCGTGCTGCCCGGTCAGGCCACGAGGCTGCGGCTAAGCCAGCATCATCGCCATGACCCCATAACTGATGTTGGCAAGTCCGTGAAACAGCATGGGGCCCAGCAACGAACGGGTGCGGACGAAGAGCCAGGCGAGGAGGAGGCCGGGCAGGAACGTCAGGAGGGCTACGGCCCGACCTTGAACGATGACGTGCGCCAACGCGAAACAGGCGGCGGATGCCACGATGGCGATCGATTGCTGAACGGACCGGCAGCCCAATGGCCAACGCGCGAGCAGGCGCATGAGGTTGGCCTGCACATAGCCGCGAAAGAACAGCTCTTCGGCGACCGCGACGTACAGGAGCTGATAGAGCAGCCAGGCGAGCCAGCCGGTTCGACCCTCAATGGTCGGCCGCAGTGGAATGGCAATGCGCAGACGCGACGCTATGTAGACGCCGGCCAGTGTAACAGGCAGGACGGTGATGCAGACGATACCGACCGTGCGAAGTGTACGCCCGGCATGGTGGCGCTCAAGGCCGATGCGAGGGAATTGACGTCGAGCAACCCACGTAGGGAGCAATGCGGCGGCCACAAGAACGGCCGGGATGAGCAGCCACCGGAGTCCGGCGACGGGTGTTGCACCAGCAGCGCGCATTGCCAGGAATGCCGCGACCACGACGAGAGCCGTCTCGACGGCCAGGCGAACGGGCCGTTGGGTTCCAGGGTCGGAAAAAGATCCGGCCGGCTCGAAGAGTGACGTCGAGCCGGCCGGGCCGGATTGTACACGGGACGGATCCATCCAGCCGTTATCCTTCCCTTGCGTCGAGAGAATGCCGTCTCCTCTGGTCCCGCCGCCTCAAGATCGCCATTGCCAGTGCGAGGATGGCATAGGGCGCGACCAGCTCTTTCGGCGAGCCATGGCCGCCTGCGGAGACCGAGCATCCTCCGCTGGCGGTGCCGCTGTCGCCGTCACCGGGATCCGGATCCCCGGCCACCAGGTAGAACGGCGTGAAGTGGGTCGTCTTGAACCGCAGGGCGTTGAGATTCGAGGCAACGACGACGTTCTCGATGTCGGTGATACCGCTCTGACTCAAGGCCCCCGTCAGGGAATCGTACCAGTACGGTTTTGCGGAGTTGCCCGATCCGCTGAAGCGGTAGGGGATCGTCACCGTCACCGGGACGTCAAAGTCGATGCCGCTGGGGCCGAAGTCATAGCTTCCCAGGCATTCGGCCGGCGCCACCGGTGGATTCAGAATCCGCGAGATGGAGATTCGCACGTCGGACTGACACGCTCCCGCCGGAACGATAATCGACACGTCGTCAGGTTCGTCGATAGCTGCCGGATCGACACCGATGGTTGCGCCCACCGCGGCCACGACCTGTCTGGCGTCCAGCGGATTCGGATCGACGAACGTGGTTGCCGCGACGTAGATCTCGGCGCGCGAGCCCCGTACATCTGTCCAAACCACATAGGGATTCCTGTAACTATCGACGCCGATGGCCGGTTCGCTCTGGCCGGAATTCGTGCCATCGTCGCCAACGAAGATGTTGGTGCCGGCCGAGCCGGGTCCCAGTTCCGCCATGAACAGATCGGTGTCGGACGCGCGCTGGCGGGCATGACGTCGGTCCTGCCAGCAGGCGAAGACTCTGGAGTCTGCTGTACACACGATCGCAGGGGCGAACTGACCGGCGCCGGAGGTGTCGTCAATGATGCTTGTGCCGCTGACGGGGCTTTCCGGCAGGGCGTCCAGGACGACGTGGTGGATGTCGGCATCGCCCGGGGCGTTGTCCACCCACAGCAGGTGCAGGGTCGCCGAGGCTCTGTCGCAGGCGATGGCGGGGTTGGTTTGCTCGCTGTTCGTCCTGACGATCGGGATATTGGTCCAGCCTGCCACGCTGGAGGAAGAGCCGTAGAGGTCGGCCCGGCCGTTTCGCATGTCGGTCCAGACGACATAGGCGATGTCGTCCGCGCCAACGGCCACGTCGGGCGTGATCTGGTCGGACGCATTGGTGGTCAGACGGGAAGACAAGGCATCGGCAAACGCATTGGTCGAACTGATTGCGAAAATGTCGGCTTGGCCGTCACGGTCATCCTGCCAGGCGATGTAAACTCGGCTGGGCGACCCGCTGTCGGCGGCAACCGCCGGATGGGTCTCATTATGGTCTGAATCGGTCACGGCAATCGGACGCGACCAGGTCACACCGTTCGACGACGTCGCCAGGAAGATGTCCCAGTTGCCACGCTGTTTGTCTTGCCAGACGACGTAGAGAGTTCCGTCGTTGTCCCGTGCGATGTCGGGATTGCACTGGTCGGAGGCTGCGGTGGTGAGGGACACGGGCGCGGCAAAGGTCTGACTGTCCGCGGCCATCCTGCTCACACGGATGTCCCGGCTCCCTTCGGCGCCGTTGCACCACACCGCCCAGATGTTCCCGGCCGGGTCCGCGACGGTGGCCGGACTGCTCTTCGACCCCGCGATGCCGGAGTCGCTGGTGACGGGTCGATTGCTGCCGAACGCGCGCATTTCCGTGGTGAAGGAATACGAATGGGCGTTCATGGCGTTGCCTGCACGGTCGGCTGCACTGACCTCTACGGTGACCGTATGATCGAAACCGAAGGCCTGGCCGGCCTGGTAGATGAACCGGTAGTCGTTCGGCGTTCCGGATCGACTGCATCGCCCGTATGGACTCTCGTAGATGCTGGTATCACCCTGGTAGACGATATTGCCATCGACTCGAATCACGACGGAATCGGAGTTCACGCCTCTGCCGGCATCGGTCACATGCAGAGTCACGAGGTTGTTCAGCGACACCTGAATAGCATCGGGCTCCGGCGAGCGGCGGGCCACGACCGGCGCCGTGCCGTCCGCGCTGGTGCCCGCGACGAGAATAGTCACCGTCTCACTGTCCTGACTGCTCCCATCGCTGGCCACGAAGGTGACCTCATGAGAGCCGACCTGGGAGGAGGCAGGGGTCCAACGGAAGCTGCCGCTCGCGAAATTCGCGCCGGAGGGCAAACCGGTGGCGGAGTACGCAATGGAGTCCCCGTCCGGATCGCTGGCCGAAATGGAAAACGTCAGTGCCTGATTCTCGTCGACGGATCGATCTCCGATCTGGCTGAGAGTGGGGGCCCGGTTGACATTGGCCACGGTGATCGTGATGGTCTCCGAGTCCTGGCTCTGGCCGTCGCTGGCGACGAACGTGACCTGGTAGCTCCCGCCCTGCGTATACGTGGGGGTCCAGGTGAATGTCGGACTGGAGAACGTCGCGCCGCTGGGCAACCCGGTTGCGGAGTACGTGATCGAATCTCCATCCGCGTCCGTTGCGCTGATCGAGAAGGTCAGCCGGACGTTTTCGCTGACGGACTTGTTCCCGATCGCCGCCAGGGTCGGGCTGCTGTTGGAGTCTGGGGCGGGTTCATCGCCGGGTTCGGGCACCGGACCGTTGTCGCCAGAAGCGACGGAGTTCACCACGTAGCATCCGGCGTCGTGGGGGGCCGTTCTGGGATTTCCATTCAGATCCGTGGCGGGAGCGTACTGCGCGTTGGCGAATCCGACGGCGCCGGCGCCGGCGGTCAGTCCGTAGGCCGTGTTCAGATTCTTGCCGTGGGTGGAGTCGTTCGGAAACGTGTAGCTGTACTGGTCGAACAGAGCGCTGCCCACGAAGAAATTGCCTGCGCCTTCAAAGTAGCTCGGGCGCGACGATCCCCCGTCCGTCTTGACGATGATATTGCCGGGATACTCGGTAGCGCTCTTCCAACCCGTCTGCCAGTCGCCGATCGTATACATCACGTTGCCCTTGACCGTGGCGTGGGCCGGAGGCGTTCCCGTGATGCCGACCAGGATGTTGTTGGCGATGGTCATGCTCGATCCATCCGAACCCGATATGGACGAGACATAGAACGCGGCCTCGTAGTAGTAGGCGCCGGTTCGTCCCCGGTTCTGCCCGATGATGGTGTTGTTGCGGAAGACGAAATTCTCTCCGCTCTCGGGACATTCCACCGCATTGCTGTTTTTCGTATCGTAGACGAGATTGTTTTCGAAGAGCATGTTGCTGTAGCCACCGCTCGGCATGCCATCCTGTCCGTCGTAGTGTCCCGGATAGCATCGCATCCCTCGCGTGTTTCCGTAGTCGTGGATGATGTTGTTGCGGATGGCCAGGTTGCGCGTGCGTATCTCCAGACCGCTGCCATGCTCGCCCTCGACGTACTCGAACTGGGTGGGGCTGGCCAGCGTCTTGCCGGAGTTCTGCCCGGTAATGGTTTTGCCGGATCCGGTCGCAAAAGCGGCCACCGACGTCGGTTTGATCTGGATGTACTCGGAAGATTGCGAGACGACTGTTCCGGTGGCTCCGGTCTGCGCCTGCGTCACGACCTCATCGACCTGGAAGTCACCGGACTTCTGTCCGTAGATGTTCATGCGGATGATGCAGGGGTTCTGGTCGTAGATGTGATTGCCTGAAACGACGACGGTCTTACCCTCTCGCGTCCCGGAGGCGTTCAGCAGAATGCCGCTGCCGCCCATATTGTGGATGGTGTTGTTCGAGAAGACGACGCCTGTCCCGGCGTATCCCCCCAGACCAATGCCTTTCGTGAAGCCGGTGATCTCACATCGGTTGACGATGACGTCCTGATAGTAATCCGTGGTGTCCGACAGAAGGCGGACGCCGTATCCAGGTATGCCGGCGTGCTTATACTTGACGTAGCCCCCGGTGATGCGGCAATTGACGATGCGGACGGCCGAGGCATCCTTGAGCGTGATGGCGTTGGCGCCGTACGAAATGCCGGTTGACACCGTCAGACCGTCGAACACCAGATACCAACTGCGTGCACCGCCGCTGACCGTTATGTTGGAGAAGGTGGGGGTCTGTTCTGTGTCCGCGACGTACGTTATCGGGGCGTTCCAGGAGCTGCCGCACGGGCTGGTGCTGCCGAATCCCAGAGAGCCATAGCTGCCGCTGCGAATACGGACCATGTCGCCGGCGGCCACCATGCCCTGCGCCTTGCCCATGCTCTTCCAGGGCTGTTGCGCGGTTCCGGGGTTACTGTCATCACCGTGGGTGGCATCCACATAGTAGGTGGCGGCGCTGGCCGGTGCGACGGCGGTGGCCAGCGGCACAATCAGAATCAGCAGGATTACCCAGCCGCGCGCGCCGAAACGTCCGTTTCGACGGAGGCAGGGTACCAGAACTTGCATTCTATCAGACATACAATCCCCCGTGTACTGTTTTGTATCCCTCGCGGGCGAGCAACCCGCACGGGAAGCGGCTCAACCGTGTTCAAGGCTACGTACTCTTTGTGTAAACGGTACGAACAAAGCCAATCAAGGACAAATTCATTCTGCCTTCCTGGCGTGCGAGGTGCCGGGCGGCGAGGCGGATCCGCGGGAACCGCCAGCCTCGAAGCGGAGCTTGCTCGCATGAAACCCTAAGTGATGATACACCGATTGTGGTTCCGATAAAAGAGGCATTGCGGCCTCTGTGGTGCTTTGTTTTATCGGCCACCGTCGGGCCTTCGTTGGGGGTGGCATGGCGGGCGGTCAAATGGCGGGTTTTGTCGGTTTTTGGCTTGAGCTGCGTTGACAGTCAGCCGATAGGGCCTATAGAATAGATGCTCTTTGACTGCTGATTTCCCGCACGGACGAGCGGGGGGGCCACGTTTCCCTGAGGGTTTCTTTGATGAGTCTGCCACGAAGCGTCCAGCGGGGAAATGCGAAATACCACTTTTAGGGTATGCTCATAGATGTACAGTCATCGGTGCAGGGTCGAAATCGGACATCCGGGCATGCCGGCTGAGAGACATTCATGCGGCGGCACGGCATCGGTATGGAGTGCGGGAGGGATCGTCGTGTTGCTGCTGGTCGGATCGGGGGTTGCCTATCGGCTGGGGGCGGCCCGGGTAGGGGAACCTGCGCCGATCCCGCCACCGGTGTCGCTGGGCGAGGTCCCGATCGAGGTGGGCGGATGGGCCGGCGAGACGCTCGACATTCCCAGTATCACCGAAGATTATATGCGGACGAACTTCGCCGACGACTACATCAGTCGCCGCTACGTCAACGAGGAGCAGCAGATGTGGGGCGATGCGTATGTGGTCTACTGTTCCTCCCGTCCGGCGGGGATGCTCGGACACCAGCCGATGCGGTGTTTTCCGGCCCATGGCTGGCTCCACGACGGCACGTCCGAGTCCGAGTTCGAAACCGATCTGGGCCGGCGGATCAGGTGCATGGTACACCGATTCCATAAGCCGGCTCCCGACTATCATCGGGTCGTGGTCTTGAGCTTCTATGTCCTGAACGGACAGGTCACCCTTCGGGAGGGCGAATTCTCAGGTTTCTTCGGTCGGCGGCCGAATATCTCGGGTGACCCGGCGCGGTACGTGGCGCAGGTTCAGATCAGTTCGTCGGTGGAGCACTCGGCCCGGTCGCTGGCGGCGGTCCTGACGGAGTCTGTTCTCGCGATCCTGCCGGACCGGGAGGGTCGGGTGCGATGGTCAGCTCCTCGCGGGCAGTCCACCGAGCCGGCCACCGCGGCTTCGCAGCGCAACTGAGCTACGGAACCCTGCG
The DNA here is from genome assembly GCA_964579055.1 of uncultured Pirellulales bacterium. Classification (GTDB taxonomy): domain Bacteria; phylum Planctomycetota; class Phycisphaerae; order Sedimentisphaerales; family Anaerobacaceae; genus Anaerobaca. The sequence goes on along the minus strand of CAZOFX010000015.1, from coordinate 45,969 downwards.
GCGAATCAGATATCCGCAAGATCTCTACTTTGGTGGTTTGCATCCGACTTGTCGGGACAGCCGACGGGGACGGAGTCTATCCAATTGACGCTGCGACGGCCGTGCGGTTCTCCGAGTTGGCCGGTTGACAGCTTTCAAGGCATTCCATGAATCCACGGGTTCAACTCAGCAAGAGACTGCTTCTGATCAACTCCGCCAGCTCCGTGCTCCGACGCATCCTTTATGTGTCCGTGCTGATCTGGCTGAACCAGTATCTGCTGCGCCGCATTGGGGCTGCCGAGTATAGTCTGTACCCGGTCGTGGCCAGCGTCATGCTCTTCATTCCCCTGCTGAGCTTGTTTCTGACCGCCGGGTTGGGACGGTTCGTAACCGAAGCCTATACGATGGGAGACGACAGGAAGGTTACGGCCATCGTCTCGACGATGACGATACCCTTGCTGTGTCTGGCAGTCTTGTGCCTTGTCGGAGGGCTGGCTTTCTCCTGGCACGTCGGACGCATCCTGACGATTCCCCCGGGACGGTTATGGGACGCCCGGGTCATGTTGGGGCTGCTGGTGTGCTCTGCGGCACTGCGCTTGCCTCTGACGCCATTTGTGTTCGGGCTTTATGTTGAACAGAAGTTCGTCTTGCAGAACCTGATCGGCCTCCTGGTGGAAGTCGTGAAGATCGCAATACTGTTCACGCTGTTGTTCGGGGTCAGCACGCGCGTCCTGTGGGTGGTGGTTACGGAGGTGGTTGCGCAGTCGGTTTCCACGGTGATCATGATCGTGGTTTCCCAGCGGTGCGTTCCGGCCATGCGGTTCTCCATCCACCGGATCGATTGGAGCATCGCGCGGCAGATCATGGGCTTCGGAGGGTGGAGCCTGGTCATCAGTAGTGCATCGTCTGTCCAGAGGATGCTCGACCCGGTGTTTCTGAACAAGCTGGCGGCACTGGCCGACGTGGCGTCGTATCACATTGCGACGATGCCGGCGCGGCACATCAATGCCTTTGCCGATGTGGCCACCGCCCCGTTAGTGCCGCAACTGGTGACCATGCATGCCACGGGACGCCATGACCAGATGCGGCGTCTGTATCTGCGTGGCGGTCGTTACGGGCTGTGGGTGGTCCTGTGCATTACGCTGCCGGCGATGGTGTACTGCCGAGAGCTGATCACGCTTTACCTCGGCGTCGAGTACATCGAGACGGCGTTTGTAATGGTTCTTGCGCTGCTTTCCGCGACGTGGGGGTACTCGAACTGGATGCTGCCTCAGTTGTGTCATGCGAAAGGCCAGATGCGCCCGATCGCGCTGCGTTTTGCAGCGATCCAGGCGGTCCGGCTGGCCCTGGTTCTTGTGTTCGTGGGGTGGCTGGGCATGGGGGCGTTGGGACTGGGTGGAGCGGGGCTGATTGCGGCGGCCGCGAACGGTGCGGTCAATCTGCCCTTGGGATGGCGTCTGGTCGATGTCGCGCCGGGGCAATGGTTCAAAGACGTTCTGGTCAAAGGGTCGGTTCCGGGGGTGGCGGCACTCGTGGTTTGGGTGGGTCTCGAGTTGCTGCGTCCTCCCTCGACGTGGACGGCGCTGGGTCTGTATGTTGGCGCGGGCCTGCTGGTCTATCTGGTGGTGCTGGCGTCCTACTCGTTCGACGCGTATGACCGAACGCAAATCCGGACGATCATCAGCAGCGTCACACGCGGCCTTCGCACGCGCCAGCCGAAGCCTTCGCCGCTTTCCGTGGTGTCGAGCGGAGTGGACGCCGATAGGAGGTAGCATTGATGCAGGTGTCGCAAACACGGATTGAAGGCCTGTTGCTGATTCAGCCCGACGTGTATCGGGACCAGAGAGGGTACTTCTTCGAACACTACAGTCGGGACAAGTATGAACAGATCGGTCTGCCCGCCCAGTTCGTCCAGGACAATTGCTCCTATTCGCGGCAGGGGACTGTCCGCGGTCTGCACTACCAGATCGGCGCCGGCGCCCAGGGCAAGTTGACCACGGTGCTCTACGGAAGGGTCCTGGATGTGGCGGTGGATGTCCGCTTCGGGTCTCCCACCTTCGGAGAGCACGTGGCGGTTGAGCTGAGCAGCGAGAATTGTCTCCAGTTCTGGATCCCTCCGGGTTTCGCGCACGGCTTTTCGGTGCTCTCGGACGAGGTGGTGTTCTCGTATAAGTGCACCTCATTCTACTTGAAAGAGGACGAACGCTCGATCCTCTTCAACGATCCGGACCTGGCAATCGACTGGCAGGTCGAAGACCCGATCGTTTCGCCGAAGGATCTGGCGGCCCCGTGTCTGCGGTCCATCGAGAGAGACTACGTCTTTTCGCGATGAAGATGCCATGGGAACCTCTCCGATGGCGGTGGTGCATGGATCTCCGGGACGCGCTGCTGCCAGACATCGGACACACATGAGAAACAGGCATGACTGAGCAGATGCTGTCAGAGAAATCACGGCAGGCTGTCTCGAACGAGGCCGCCTCGGATCCGGACGTGCAGAGACAAGGCCCATGTGTGTGTCTGCTGGGCGCTTCGTTCGACACGGGAAACCTGGGAGTCAGCGCCCTGGCCGAGAGCAGTATCCAATGCATCTTCTCTCGCTGGCCGGGGGCACGGGTGATTCTGCTCGCAAGCAGTCGGGAAGAGGGCTGGCATCAACTGAAGCTGGTCGACCGGACCACGGCGATCCAGAAGGTGCCGATCCGATTCTGCCGGAACGTGCTTCTGTCGCACCACTACGGCGTGTTGTTTCTCTATGTGCTCATGCTGCGGGTGTTCCCGTTCGACGGCCTGACGAGATGCCTGGCCCGGCGCAATGCAACGTTGAAAGTGCTGCTTGACACCAGGTTGTTTGTAGATATCACCGGGGGCGACAGTTTCAGCGACATCTACGGTATGGGACGGTTTGTCCAGTCGTTTTTGATCCGAATGCTGCCGCTGATGCTGCGCAAAGACCTGATTCTGTTTCCTCAGACTTATGGTCCCTTCCGTAGAGCCTCGTCCCGCTTGATGGCTCGGTATGTCTTGCGGCGGAGCAGGAAGGTCTATTCGAGAGATCAGGCCGGCCTGGATTTCGTCAAAGAGCTGCTGGGACACGTGGACTCGCAAGATCGGATTGCCTTTGCGCCGGATGTGGCGTTTCTCCTGGAGCCGCGCAAGCCGGCCGGCCTTGACGGGGATGGCTTGGACGCCGTTCAGGACGGCGCCTCGACCGTCGTTGGGCTGAATGTCAGCGGCCTGATCTACTATGGGGGCTACCGGGGAGGCAACGAATTCGGATTGAAGGTTGCGTACAAAGATCTGGTGGATGCGATTGTGGAACGGCTGATGCGGGAAGATGGTGTCCGGATGGTGCTGGTTCCACATGTGATTCCCTCGAGTGAGTACCGTGGCAATACCGAGAACGATCTTGCGGCGTGTCTCGACGTGCATCAGCGGCTCTCGCCTCGGTATCCCGGCCGGCTATTCGTGGCGCGAGGGACCTATGACCAGGGTGAGGTCAAGTACATCATTGGGATGTGCGATTTCTTCGTCGGGACGCGGATGCACTCGTGCATTGGCGCTCTGTCTCAATACATCCCGGCCGTCGGCGTGGCCTACAGCAAGAAGTTCAAAGGGGTCTTCGAGACCGTTGGCGCCGAGGAACTGGTGGCCGACATGAGATCGTCCGGGGCGGATGACATCCTCGCGATCATAGAGACGGCCTTTGCCTCACGCGAGTCGATCGCCCGTCGGCTCCGAACGACAGTGCCCGAGGTCAAGCGGAAGGTGTCGAGCCTTCTGGGGGATCTCGACGCATGAGACGGCCCTTTGACACGGTGTCCGACGTCGTTGCGTGGCGGCTTTGCCTGGGATGTGGTGCCTGCGTCTCGGTGTGCCCCGAGAAGGCGCTGGCCTTGGCAGACGTGGAGGACGACGGACTGCGGCCGGTGAGGAATGCGGTGCGGTGCGGCCAATGCGGCACGTGCCTGGCGGTCTGTCCGGGGGCGGCCATTGATGGCCCGCCCGCGCATGCTCTGGCGCTGGACTCGCTGCGACAAGCGTGGGGCAACGTGCTGGAAGTCTGGGAAGGCTATGCGACCGATCCGGAGATTCGGTATCTGGGCTCGTCCGGCGGCATTGCCACGGCGCTGTCCCTTTTTGCTCTGGAGAAGCTGGGTCTTCGGGGCGTGCTACATATCGGCAGCAAGGCAGGACATCCCCTGGACAATCGTCCCTTCGTCAGTCGCAGTCGGGATGAGCTGCTCCTGCGGACCGGATCACGGTACGCACCTGCGGCTCCGTGCTCCGACCTCGGAATGATCGATGGCGATGGCGGGCCATGCGTGTTCGTGGGAAAACCCTGTGACGTGGCAGCCTTGCGCAAATGGCAGGCGATGGGGGACGACCATGCACGATCGATCCACTTGGCGATTTCCATCTTCTGCGCCGGCACACCGAGCACGGAGGGGAGCAAGACGATCCTGTCGCAGTTGGGCGTCCGGCCCGAGGAAGTGACGGACCTTCGGTATCGCGGGTGCGGCTGGCCGGGCCGTACGGTGGCCCAGACAGCCTCCCCAGGTGACAGAGAACGCTCCATGAGCTATGAACAGGCTTGGGGCAATATCTTGAGCAAGCATACGCAGTTTCGTTGCCGACTTTGTCCGGATTCGACCGGGGAGTTGGCGGATATCTCCTGTGGCGATCCGTGGTATCGGAAGGTGGAACCGGACGATGTCGGTCGGTCCCTGGTTCTGGTCCGGACCGAGACGGGAAGGCAAGTTCTTCACGACGCCATGAAGGCAGGCTATGTGACGCTCGAACCGGCGGCAGCCGGCACGCTGCCTATGTCTCAGGCGGCTTTGCTACGGCGACGAGCCCACTTGTGGGGACGCCTCGTCGCGCTGCGACTGCTGGGGGCGACTGTCCCCACATACCAGGGATTTTCGCTCTTCGCAAACTGGCGGACACTGCCTGTCGCGGAGAAGCTGCGTTCACTAGTGGGTACCGCCCGTCGCACCGTTCAGCGAAGGTGGTACAGGCGTGAGGCTGAACGCATCCGATGATGCGCAACCAGGTCCATACCGTGCGAATATGACGAACCAAGCAGCCATAGCTGCAACCGTCGCTGTCATACCTGCGGGAGACGGCGAGAGACACCCGGACGACGTCGGGCCAATCGCTTCGTCTGGCCCAGGGTCGCTGCCCGAGGGTTGCCAACAAGGCGACAGAGGAGTCAGGAGGCTGGCCGCGAGAATAGACGCGCGTATGCCGGGGCGTCTGCGCTGGGTTCTTCGGCCGTTGACCTACTGCTACGCGCTGTTCAATGAGATTCGACCGCGATTCTGGATTGCCGAGAAGCAGGACGCTGCAAACGGCGCAGGGGCTGCGGTGCTCTGTGCCGCCCAGGGACGCGACAGGAGGTACCTGCTCTGTCAGTTCCTGGGCGCCGGCTACCGGGAACGCTGCATCGGTCGAAGGTGGTTGTGGGAGATTCCAAGGGTGGTGGCGCAGGAGGGTCGCGGCTGCGGCATGGTCGCCGTCAAGACTCTGGGACGGTTTCGACGGCTGCTGAAGGCGGAACGATGGTTCTATGTCCCCGGCTGGGTCACCGGAGACGTCGACATTCCGCTTGACCCTGACGTTCTGCGGATGGAAACCGTCCGGTCTGATCTTCGGAAGATTCAGAAGAACGCGCTGCGATTCCGTGTGACACGGGAGGTCGAGCGACTGAAAGACTTCTACGAGCACATGTACGCGCCGTATGTGGCGCAGGCCCACGGCGCCAGCGCCGTCATCATGCCGTACGAGTCGATGAAGGCGGCCTTCGGGGACTGCGAGCTTCTCCTGGTGACGCAGGCGGACGATCCGACTGCGGGGATGTTGATCTCCTATTCGGATGCGATGCCTCGATTGTGGAGTCTGGGGATACGGGACGCCAACCGAGACTTCGTTCGCGACGGAGCCATTGGCGCGCTATACCATTTCTCCCTCCAGCATCTCCAGGAGAAGGGGTTCGCCAGAGCGAATCTCGGTTGGTCTCGCCCGTTCTTTCACGATGGGGTCCTACGATACAAGAAGAAGCTTGGGATGAGGCTTTCTCGTGCTGGTAGGGAGTGGTTTGCCGTCCGCATGCTGGAAGACTCTCCCCGCACGCGGGCGTTGCTGCGGGAGACTCCGCTGATCGTCGAGCGTGACGGCCTGTTGTACGGGCTTGTCTGTGTCGATATGGGTGCGGACCGGTTCTCTGACGAAGATTGGGAGCGGCTGGAGAGGCAGTACTTCATGGAAGGACTGTCACGGCTTCTCATCGTCCCGTTCGGGGAATCGAGCGATGATGTCACCGTGCCGGCTCATCTGGCCGAGAGAATCACCGTGTGCAGTGCCCTGGAACTCTTCCGATGGGAAAGCCGTTGAAGGACGTGCGTTCTGGCTTCGTTGTCTCCGCCGACGGGTCGTCGGCACGCGGGCAAGTGGACCATTGTGCCGCAGGTGCTCCAGCAGGGAGACCGTAAGATGCCTTCGAGCATACCTCAGACAATACCAGTCGTTATTGATTTGATCTGGCTGCTCAAGCCAATGGCTGTAGTGGATCTGGGCTGCGGCTACGGAAAGTATGGTACGCTATTTCGTGAGTACCTGGGGCTAAGGCACAGGGAAGGACGAGATGGAGTCCACGCCCGTGGAGCGTATGCAGATCTCAAGAATGGGAAGGTGAGAGTAGATGCTGTAGAAGGCTGGGCACCTTACGTCGGGGAACTGCACAGCGTTGTCTACGACAATGTGTACATCGAGAACATCGTGGCGTTCTGCCAGAGACCCTGGGAGGTACGATACGATTTCGTGTTTTGATGCGACGTTCTGGAACACCTCGACAAGGCAGAGGGGAAGATCCTCTTGGAGACCATTTCCCAAAAAGCCTCGATGGGAGTATTCGTGAGTCTTCCCTATCATGATACCGGGCAGGAGGCTGTATTGGGCAACAAGTTGGAGGTCCATCAAAGTCATTAGCGCAGTCGCGAGTTTCGTGGACTCGCGCCCTTCGTCAAGGTTGGGCGGAAGGGGGGATAGCCTGATGGCTTTCCTGACGCGCGACGAATCCTGCTATGACGCTGTTCGCGGCAAAGCATGCCGACGCAGGTTCAAACGTCTCATGTACGCTCTGGTGGATGCATGGTAATGCCGCATCGTTCGATAGACCCGGGAGCGCTTGTGGCGAAGCCCAGTGGTGTGGCATGGGAGGGGCGGCCCGGTCGATGGATGGCAAGCGCGAGCCCTCGGCACGCCCTGACAGGACACTCATGAGCGATTTCCTGATTCGAATTGGACACGACGGCGATTCCGGGTGTCTGCTCGCTCTGCTGAAGCAGCCGTATGGCGCGCGTGCTCCGCGAGGGCACGGCTTGGACTTTGCCTGGGGTAGCCTGGCGGTGCTCGAGGATCGGCTGGCCTCCAATGCGAATGTCATCCGTGTGAATGGCGGCGTGCTTGCCTGGGTGGGAGAGCTCGTGGGGGGGATGTCCGACACGATGCGGGCCGGTCTGGTTTCGCGTCTCTCCCAGTTGCAGCGCTCTGCGCGAGAATGTGGCGATCGCCTTGACAACGACCCGGTGTTTGAACAGCTCAACGGGGCTTTTGCCATCCTGTACGCGGATGAGAGCGGGTTCAGCGTCGTGACCGATCCCTTGGGCGCGACGCAGGTATTTTGGGGCAACGGACCCGACGGGCGGACGGTCTCAGCGGGCACGCATGCCGACGCAGTCGCTGTTGCCGGCGGGGTTTCGGATGAAGTGGATCCCATTTCGCTCGGTCAGTTCCTGCGCCAGGGGTATTGCGACTTCCCAAGTACGATGTACAAGAATCTCGTCGAAGGCCGTGCCGGCACCATCCACGTGATGGGCAGGGAGAATGAGGGGTTGCAGGCGAGACAATGGTCGTACTGGCGGCCGCCTCGCGAGCTGCGGACGGGCTACAGCGAGGCGGATTTTGCCGAGAGGCTGCGTGAGGCATTTCTTGCCGCCGTGGCCGAGCGGTGCGGGCGCAACCGGACCGGTGTGGCCCTGAGTGGGGGTCTGGATTCTCGGCTGGTGACCGCCGCCGTTCCCAGCGACAAGGCCGGCCTCGCGTTCACGCTGTGCGACCGGCTCAATCGGGAAGCCAGGACCGCACGGTCAACGGCCGCCGCATATGGCCGACCCTGGTTCCCATTGGTGCGGCAGAAAGACTATCTCGCGGATCATCTCGTCGACGTGGTCCGGTTCGTCGGGTGCGAGTGCGAATTCGTGCACGCGCATCTGTTTGGTTTTGCGGACGCCATCACCAAGGAGGTGGATGTCCTGTTGACAGGGGATCTGGTGGACACACTGCTCCGGGCGTACACAGCAAAGGATTTCGGTTGTCGGCACCGGCTGGGGGGACTCCTCCCGAATCGTTATGAGAGGGTTCCTTTCGACCACCTCCACACGCCCCGGGACTTCTGGGACGGGCATATTCCGCAGGATGTGCTGGGGGGCATGGCACGGCGGCGGAGAGCGTTCCATGACAGAAATGCCGACCCCTGTCGGGGCAGCTTGGCCGAATCACTCAAGATCTATCCTTTCCGACAGTGGGTGGAGGTGGCCACGTGGGCGGCGCAGAGAAGGCGCCTGCCGATGCGTCTGGTGGGGGGCGATCGGAGGTTGCTTGATTTTGCCTTTGCCTGTCCTGTGGAACTCAAGCTCGGTGACAGGGTCTTTCTGAAAGTGGCGAGAGACATCATGGGGCCCGGTCTGCGAATCCCCTCTGCCAACGACGGCGTTCGGCCTTGCAGCGGGCACCTCTGGCGTCTGACGCAGCGGGCGATCCGAAAATCCCACGATCGCGTAACCGGCTTCATGGAACGCCTCGGCCGGAAGGCCCCTATTCAACACTCCTGGCACGACTATCCGGCCTACTGGCGCGAGAGCGAGGGGCTCGCCAAACTCCGGCGGGAGTACGGGTCGCATCTCAACGACCTTGACGGCGTGCTGTTCAGAGGCTGTGGCCGGGTTCTCCTGGAGGATAAGGAACTGTCCTGGGAATACGGGCTTCGCCTTCTGCAAATGGCTGTATGGATGGGGCTGGTGAAGGAATACCGAATGGTTTACCCGCAGAAGCGAAGCGCGCAGACATGCGGATCCGAATCCCGACTGCTGCCAGTGGCGGATGGGCACAAGAGGACTTCATCGAGTGGTGTGAAGTGCATCGTGTGCGAACCCGAGGGTGTGGAAAGTAAGAAGGGTGGCATGGGGGCCGAGTTGCGATCGGGCGAAATGCCTGGGTCGCCCATGTCCGACGCACTGCCCCAGCTTCCGGCCGAGAGCGCGCCTGCCGGTACGCACGACGCGCGGAAGCTATCGGTTGCCTTCGTTCCTTACTGGGGCGCCGGCAATCCATATCAGGACGTCCTGGCGCGGCATTTGTCAGCTCTGGGAGCGGAGCTGTGGAAAGGGTATTCTCTGAAGGACCTGTTTCGATCCGGCGTCTTCCTGGTCGCCAGGCCGGACATCGTCCATTTGCACTGGCTTCCGGAATTCGGATGGCGCCAGTGGCGGTTTCTCAGGGCTCTGGCGTTTGTGTCGCGCCTCGCTCTGCTGCGGCTTCGGGGCATCCCGTTGGTCTGGACCGTCCACAATCTGCGCCCCCATGAGTCACGCCACCCAAGACTGGATTGGCTTCTGGCCCGGACGGTGGCCGCCCTGTCAAACGGCCTGATTGTCCACGGCCAGAACGCCCGACAACAGGCGATCGACACGTGGCGGTTGCGGGATCCAGAGCGTTTCGTCGTGATACCACACCCCAGTTACATCGGCGATTATCCCAACCACATCGATCGCCCAACCGCCCGGGTGCGGTTGGGTGTCAAGGACTCGCAGGTGGTGTTTCTCTTTGTCGGTGCGGTGCGGCCCTATAAGGGCGTGCTGGAGCTGATCCAAGCCTTCCGGCAGCTCGCGTCGGATCGTGCGGTCCTGGTCATTGCCGGACAACCGTTGAACGACGAGTTTCGGCGGAAGATCGAAACAGCAGGCGAGGGCTTGGACAGCGTGCGTTTCCGTCCCGGCTTCGTGCCGAACGATCAGATCCAGGTGTATATGAATGCGGCCGATGTCGTGGTCCTGCCGTATCGGCATCTTCTCTCGTCCGGCGCTGCTCTGCTGGCGATGTCATTCGGCAAGCCCTGCGTTGGCCCGGCGATGGGATGTCTGACCGACGTATTGGATGATTCCGGCGCCTTCCTGTACGACCCTGCATGTGAGACGGGGCTTCTGGAAAGCATGCGGCGCGTCGTGGAGAAGGCCGACACGCTGCCCGCCATGGGCGAATACAATCGCCGGAAAGCATCGCAATGGACATGGGCCGGCGCGGCCGCGGCCACCCGAGCTTTGTATGATCGGTGCCTGTCGCGCACCTCGTTGCCCAGCAACAACCGCGCGCCGGTGCAGGTGGGTGGACGCTCAGAGGACCGTCCGCTCTGTAGCGATGAAGCGAACTGAGGCGTTCATGCGATGACCATCGACCTGGTGTTCATTACCTATCAACGGCTGGAATACACGAAGCTGGCGCTGGCATCCGTTCTCGCCGACCCGGCGGAGGAGTTCTCTCTGACGATTTGGGACAACGCCTCGACGGATGGGACCGTGGAGTACCTCCAAAAGGAGGTGAGCGATCCCCGTATCGCGGACATTGTGCTCCGCAAAGTGAATGTCGGCCAGACGGCCGCCGTGAACGAGGTCTGGGGACGGTCGAAAGCCGACCTTCTCGGCAAGCTGGACAATGACTGCATTCTCTCGCCGGGCTGGACGCGCACGCTGGCGCAAGCCCATCAGGACATCGAGGACCTGGGGGTGATTGCCTGCTGGCATTTCTTTCCCGAAGATTTCGACTACGAGCGCGCCAAGCATAAGATACAGACATTCGGACGCCATCAAATCTTCCGGCATGCGTGGACCTGCGGAACGGGGTTGCTGATCAAGCGAAGGGACTTCCAGGAGTTCGGGCCGATCCAGGAGAAGGCTACGACCCAGTACTGGTTGAGAATGGCCGTGGCCGGTCGGATCAACGGCTTCTACTACCCGTTGATCTGCCAGGAGCACATGGACGATCCGAAGAGCCGCTACTGCGTGATGCACCGCGATGGGAGCTTTGCGCAGTACCGGGATATTACCTTTGGTCTCCGCGCGGGGTACTACCACGACATGGACGGACGTATGAACGTGCGTCGCAAGATGGTGAGGAACCTGTTGGACGATCCGTTCGAGCCACACTATTACCTGGGTTGGCGCCGTAAGGTACGCGGTTTTCGCGAGCGTGCCGTGCAACTGCTTTCCTGGCCCTGCTCCGGACGAAGAGGGAGAGGCAGATGAGAGGACTGGCTTTTCCTTGCATGGGGTTATCGAGGGGGTCCGCGGAGCGTCTCGAAACATCGGTCGAGCAGGTTCGAGGTCGGGTCTGCTCGCCGGTCGACCAGATGATCCCGTGCGATAGCAGGCGGTTGGGCGGAACGATGGTGCTTGACGTACGGCAGTTCACGAAGGGTGCATCAGACTGGCCCAAGGCCGGTGTCGAGATGAATGCACTGCAATCGATCCTGTTATGCCGGAGGGCCGCGCGTCCGTGATCACTCAGGGAACCATCGCATTCACGATCGTGCTGTCTCTCGTGGCCCTCCTGGTGCCGAAGAGATACTTCCTTCTGCCGTACATCGTGGCGGCCTGTTTCGTTCCGGCGGATCAGCGCGTCATCATCGCGGATCTGGACTTCACCGTCCTGCGGATGCTCGTCGTCGTCGGAGTGCTGCGGATCGCATGCAGCGCGGACAACAAACCCCTGCGCTACAATTCCTTCGATAAACTCGTAATTGCCTGGGCCGTGGTCGGCGCGGTCATCTTCATTCTGCAATGGGGCACCTCTGCTGCCATTATCAACCGGTGCGGCGTCCTGTTCGACTCGCTCGGGATGTACTGGTTGTTCCGCAAGAGCGTAACGAAGCTGGACGACATCAAGCAGGTCGGCCGCATCCTGGCCGCCTGTTCGCTGGTGATGGTCGTCCTGGTGGCTCTCGAATGGACCACGGGGCAGAACCCATTCGCAGCTTTGGGTCGGGTCGGTACGGTGCTGCGTGAGGGCGAGTACCGGTGTCAGGCGTCGTTTCCGCATTCGATCATGCTGGGGCTGTTCTGGGCGACGGCGGTCCCGCTCTTCGTGGGGCTCTGGAAGACCGACACGCACAAATGGCTCTACGTCGCGGCGACCGCGGCCACAGTATTCATCGTCATTGCGACGCGATCGAGCACGCCGCTTCTGACTCTGATGATCGTGGGGGCCATGATACCCTTATTTCGATACCGTCAGTACGGTCGTCTGGCCGCCTGGTGCACCGTGGCGATGCTGGTGGCACTGCACATCGTCATGAAAGCCCCGGTGTGGCACCTGATCGCCCGGGTGAACATGATCGGAGGATCGACCGGCTGGCATCGGTATCATCTCATCAACGAAGCGATCAACCACTTCTCGGAGTGGGCCGTGCTGGGGACACGCGAAACCGGCCACTGGGGTTACGGGTTGTTCGATGTGACGAACCAGTATGTCCTGGAAGGGGTCCGGGGCGGGCTGATTACCCTCGTTCTGTTCGTCATTCTCCTGGTCTGGGCGGTTGCCAGAGTGGGCGGGGCCTCCTTGCGGAAGATTTCGACGGGGCATCAGTGGCTTCTCTGGGGGATCTGCATTTCGCTTTTCGGTCACTGTGTCTCCTTCTTCGGCGTTTCCTATTTCGGGCAGATCATTCTGCTGCTGTACCTGACCTTTGCCATCACGGGATGGGTGTTCTCCAATCCCCGGCAGTTGCGTCTCGAAGAAGCCGTGACGGCCTATCGACTTGAGCATGAAAAAGACCGTAGACGTATCGATCGTCATCGTCAGTTGGAACACGCGCGACATCCTTCGGGATTGTCTTGAGTCCATCGACGAAAACGCCGGCCCGGTTCGCTACGAGGTGCTTGTCGTGGACAACGCCTCGGCCGACGATTCTGCCGCCATGGTCCGGGAAGAGTTTCCGCACGTTCGACGGATCGAGAATGCGGAGAACCGTGGGTTTGCGGCGGCCAACAATCAGGGGATCGCCCTGGCGGCAGGGCGGTATGTCCTGCTGCTCAATAGCGATACGGTCGTGCTGGACCAGGCGATTGCCAGGACGGTGGCCTTTGCCGACGCGCATCCTGACGCGGCCGTCGTGGGCTGTCGTGCTCTCAATGCCGACCGCACGCTCCAGCGGACGTGCTCGATGTATCCGTCTCTGCTGAACCTGATGCTCTCGAGCACCTATCTGTACAAGGCCTTTCCCCGGAGCCGGATCTTCGGGAGGGAGCACATGACGTGGTGGGACCACGACGACGCCCGTGAAGTGGAGGTCATCTCCGGATGCTTCATGCTGATCCGTCGCGCGGCCATCGAGCAGGTGGGGACCATGGACGAGGGGTTCTTCATGTATGCGGAGGAGACCGACTGGTGCTATCGCTTCCGGCAAGCCGGTTGGAAAGTCCTCTTTGCGCCGGACGGGCAGATCGTTCATTTGGGCGGCAAGAGCAGCGAGCAGGTGAAATCCGAGATGACGCTGCAACTGCGCAGCGGGATTTTGCGGTTCCTCCGAAAGCATCGATCATTCTTGTCGTACGCCACGGCGTGCCTTCTCACGGCGTTCTGGTACGGGCTTCGTGTCCCCTACTGGTTCCTCCGGGCGCTCGTGCTTCCGCGGGAGCGAGATCGGGGTTTCGCCAATGCCGCAATCTATGCGCGCGGCTGTGCCAGGAGCCTTGGCGGCTGGGGACGCCTCGCCTGCAAGAAGCGGCCGTGTGGAGCATAGCCACTGGGGATATGGTGACTGCGGTGCGATCGGCCTATGTGATTGTGACGCCGGCCTTCAATGAGGCGGCGTACATTGAACGGACGATGGAAAGCGTCGTGCGCCAGACGGTCCGGCCGGTTCGGTGGGTCGTGGTGGATGACGGCTCCGCGGACGAAACCGGGCGCATCGTTCAGGAGCACTGCCGGCGTCACGACTGGATCCGTTACCGGCGACGGGAGAGAGTTCCCGGCCAGACGTACTTTGCCAGCAACGTCTATGCGATCCAGGAGGGACTCCAATCCCTTGCCGAGATCGACTATGCGTACCTGGCCATTCTGGATGCGGATATCGAGCTGTGTCCCGACTACTATGAAGCGGTGCTGTGTCGATTCGATCGCTATCCCGAACTGGGCATTGCCACGGGAACGTACCTCGAGAAGGAGGGAGATGCATTGGTGGAGGCCCGGATCGACCGCCGCTCCACCCCCAAAGCCATTCAGGTCTTCCGAAGGGAGTGTTACGAGCAGATCGGCGGATATATTCCATTCCGGAATGGAGGCGAAGACTCCGGCGTCGAAGTGCTCTCTCGCATGCACGGATGGCAAACCTGGTCGTTTCGAGAGATTCAGGTGGTTCACCATCGGCCGGTGGGCACGGGAGACGGACGCTCGCTGCTGCGGGCCCGCTTCCAGCTTGGCTTCCGGGATTACTGCCTGGGAACTCATCCGGTGTTCATGACTTTCAAGTGTGCCAAACGGTGTGTGTGGGAGCGTCCGTATGGCGTGTCGGGTCTGCTGCGTCTGGCGGGATTCTGGTATGGCTATCTCCGACGAGAAACACGACAGTTGCCGACGGATGCGGTGAAGTTTCTGCGCAGAGAGCAACTGGGCAGGCTGGCGGCCTCCCTGCGGCTACGCGAACCGGGATGGGCGCCGAATTGAGGTGAGACAGGTATGTGCGGAATCTGCGGAATCGTAAACTTCGATCGACGACCGATGGATCCCGAAATCGTCGTTCGTATGCGCGACGTCATGCGTCATCGGGGACCGGACGGAGAGGGTCTGATTTCCACCGGGCACGCTGTTCTGGGGCACGTGCGCCTGAGCATCATCGACGTGGAAGGAAGCAGGCAGCCGCTGCCGAACGAAGACGAGAGCGTATGGGTGACGTTCAACGGCGAGATCTACAACTACCGGGAGCTGCGCGAGCACCTGCTGAGCAAGGGGCACCGCCTCAAGACGGCTGGTGATACGGAGACTCTCGTGCACTTGTACGAGGAATACGGCCCGGAAATGGTCAGCCGGCTGCAAGGCATGTTCGCCTTTGCCATTTGGGATACGAAGCGCCGACAGCTCTTCCTGGCGCGAGACCGGATGGGAATCAAGCCGCTCTACTACAGCGAGTGCGGCGGTGACTTCGTGTTCGCCTCCGAACCGAAGGCGTTCTTCCAGCATCCGGGTATCGATGCGCGGCCCGGCACGGAGGCGATCTGGCACTATCTGACTTTTCGTTCCGTTCCAGCCCCGGCCACCTTCTTCGAAGGGATCGTCAAGGTCCGACCCGGACATCTCGTAATCGTCACCGAGGCGGGCTTGGTTGATCGGTCGTACTGGGACATTCCTTTGGGGCAGACGGGGCTTGGCCTCGCGGCCGCGAAACCGGAGGAGATCGAGACGCAGACCGAATCGCTGTTGAAGACTTCCGTGAAACGCCGGCTTATCAGCGATGTCCCGCTGGGAGCGTTCCTGAGCGGCGGGGTGGATTCCAGTCTCATTGTCGCGCTGATGAGTACGCTCACCAATGCCCCGGTGCGAACGTATTCCGTCGGATTCCGTGACGCGGCGTCCTCGGAGCTGCCGTATGCCCGGATCGTGGCGCAGAAGTACGAGACCGACCACCACGAACTCGTTCTCGAAGAGGACTGCTTTGCGGACCATCTGGAGAAACTGACGTGGCTGCGAGACAGTCCCTTGAGCGAGCCGGCCGACGTTCCGCTCTATCTGCTGTCGAAGATGGCTCGTCAGGATGTCAAAGTGCTGCTTTCCGGAGAGGGCAGCGACGAGCTGTTCGGAGGCTATCCCAAGTACGCCTACGATCGGTTCTCCCCGATGGTGAACTGGATGCCGGGCCGACTTACCCAGGCCCTCTGCTCCATGATCCCGGCCAGGTTCAGACGCGCGGAGGTCGCGTTGCGAAGTCTGTGCGAGCGCGATCCCGCCGATCGGTGGCCTCAGTGGTTCGCTCCGTTCACGCGCCGGGAAAAAACGCTGTTGATGCCCGCCCACGGCGCCTGGCCCAGTCCCCTGCGCGAACATGTGAGGCGTTCCCAAGGCCACGCACTGGACGCCATGCTGTACGCGGACTGCAAGGTGTGGCTGCCCGACAATCTCCTTGACCGGGGCGACCGGATGACCATGGGGGCTTCTGTGGAGGGGCGTGTCCCGTTCCTGGACCACGAACTGGTGGAGCATGCGTTCCGCCTGCCGGCGGACGTGAAGGTTCGGGGCTTTGCCCGGAAGTGGCTGGTCAAGCGGATTGCCCTGAGATACCTGCCCGAGACGATCGTGCATCGAAGGAAGGTGGGCTTTCGTCTTCCCCTGACCGCATGGTTCCGGGGCGAGCTGCGCGATCTGTGTTACGACCGGGTCTGCGACCGGCAGGGGCTTCTCGTACAGTTATTCGATGGACGGGAGCTGCGGAAGGTCCTGGACGACCACTGCACTCAGCGGAAGGACAACTGGCTTCAGATCTGGACGCTCCTGGGGCTGTCGATCTGGAGCGATGTATTCTGTAACCACCCGGTTTCCAGGGCTCGAGAGAAGTATTGTCCAAGAGTGGAATCCATTTCGTGAAGGCCAAAGGACCGCTCAAGATCTGCCTTGCGGCATCCGCGGGCGGTCATCTGAGCCAACTGCTCAAGATTGCGAACGCCTGGTCCGGGAATGAGACGTTCTGGATCACCACGGCTGCGGTGGTCCGTGATTCCCTGGGAGGCGGCGGAGTCGTGTATGTCGTTGGCGAATGCAACCGCCAACATCCGCTGCGCGTCGTCAGCGTGCTGTTCCGTTGCCTGCGGATTCTGCGCCAGGCCAGGCCGAACCTCGTAATCAGCACGGGGGCGGCTCCGGGCTGTATGGTGGCGGTGTTGGGGCATCTGTTGGGCGCCAAGGTGATTTGGCTGGATAGCATCACCAATGTCCATCGCCTGTCGCTCTCAGGGCGGCTGGTCCGTCCGTTTGCGGATCTGTTTCTGGTCCAGTGGCCGGAGCTGGCACGGAAATACCGGGGGGTGGAGTATGTCGGAGCCGTGATATGATCTTCCTGACCGTCGGGACACAGTTTCCTTTCGACCGTCTCGTTCGGGCGGTCGACGATTTCTTCGACGCATACGAACTGGGCGATGAGGTCTTCGCGCAGATCGGTGATACCACCTACAAGCCCCGGCACTTCGAGGCGGTGGCTACCCTCGACAAAGAGATGTTTGACCGGCGTTTCCACGAGGCTTCTGCGATTATCGGTCATGCCGGCATGGGCACCATCATGCTGGCCCTGGACAGCGGAAAGCCGCTCCTGGCGATGCCTCGCCGGAAAAAATATGCCGAGGTTGTCAACGATCATCAGGTGGCTCTGGCGGACGAGTTTGAGGCTCTGGGGCACATTCTGGTCGCCCATACGCCCGGTGAACTGGCCGCAAAGCTGACCCGGCTGAAATCCTTCCGCCCCCGGCCCCGGACGGCCAGCCCGGACGCGGTGGCCGAGCGCATAGATTGTTTTGTCCGGTCGATTGACTTGGGATGACGCTTTTGGTATACTTTATAACACCTCGTAGGTCGTCGAAGAGCAGGCCTGGGAGTTGTTGTATCATCGGTTGTGGCTCAAGGGAGATGAGCTGCGCAAGGTCCCGGAGGATCATTGCCCCGAGCGGAAGGGCAATGGCCCGTGGATGCGCACGCTGTGCGAGGCGTTCATCTGCGGCGAGTGGTGCCATGTACTTCCTGTCTCGGTGGCCCAGTAAAGATCTGCGCGTGAGGAGGGTCTTACACCGTGACGACCGAGAAACAGCGAAGGATTTGCCTGGTGGCCTCGGCAGGAGGGCACCTCAGTGAGCTTCTGAAGATCGCCAAGGTCTGGTCCGGCCAGCGGGTCTGCTGGATCACCACCGTCGACGTGGTCCGGGATACCCTGGGCAAGACCGGCGAAGTTCACGTGGTCGGTGAATGCAATCGTCAGCACCTGTTGCGCGTCATCGGGGTGTTCTTCCGGTGTCTTCGCATCATTCGCCAGGAACGCCCGAACGTGGTGATCAGCACGGGGGCGGCCCCGGGATGTCTGGTGGCCTTGCTCGGCCATTTGGCCGGAGCGAGAGTGATTTGGCTGGACAGCATTACAAACGTCCATCGTCTGTCTCTTTCGGGTCGGCTGGTTCGTCCGTTCGCGGATTTGTTCCTGGTCCAATGGCCGGCGCTGGCCCGAAAATACCGGGGTGTGGAGTACGTCGGGGCAGTAGTCTAGTTCTTCCGACCTTGGGAACACAGCTTCCGTTCGATCGTCTCGTCCGAGCCGTTGACGACTTCTTCGCGACGAAATCGACACGCTTATGGTCCTTCCCGCCGCAGCGCCGGGCGGCAAACACTCACGCGGCGGCAGAACACATCGACTGTTTCACCATGTCGATCACTCCATGCTTTTCTATGGAATAGACGATGGGACTCTTCACACGGTTTTCGAGGATCAGTCGGCAGCGAAAGCTGCGACTGTTCTATGAGCGAATGAAACCTCACGCACAGACGAAGATCCTCGATGTAGGTGCGCAGGTCGCTCTGGACGACCAGAATGACTGCCAGCTCATCAATTCGTATCCCTGGAAGGCCAATGTCAGCGCCGTGAACATCCTGGAACAGCACACCAGCGCGATCCAGCAGCATTTTCCCCAGGTCGATGCCAGGACCGCCGATGCACGCTGTCTTCCCTGGCCCGATAAGTATTTCGACGTGGTCTACAGCAACGCGGTCATTGAGCACGTCGGCGGTCTGGAAGACCAGCGGAAGATGGCATCGGAGGTCATGCGCGTCGGGCGCCGGTGGTTTGTCACGACGCCGAATCGATGGTATCCGTTTGAGTTTCACCTTCGTCTGCCTTTCGTGACGTGGCTGCCCGGCCAGGCGTACTTGGCCTGCGGCCGGATCTTCAGCTCCAACCACGTACGAGGCAGGTATGTCTTCGGCTGTGATTGTTCCGGCCTCCGCCTGATGACCGTGCGGGAGCTGCGCAGTTGCTTTGGCGCCAGCGAGATCATCCCCATCCGAGTGACCTTCATGGCCGAGACGCTTGTGGTCATTGGCGGAGACTGACGGCCAGGCGACGGATGCACTTGCGCCAGTCAGCATGGGTCGCGCCGTCGAGGAATCCGCCGGCGCTCTGTGTTCTGCAACACCAAGTGCGTATCCATGTTTATCCCGCCCGTGAAAGTGCCGATATCCCCTGTGGAACTGTAAATGGACGGCTCCCGACTGGTCGGACCCAGGGCGGTCTGCGATGCAGGGGGATATCGGACCATGTGTTCGGCGTCTGAAACCGTCGCAAAAGCGCTGGCGCGCCTCCGGAATTGGCTGGATATGCGTTTCACGGTGTGATAGCATGCCTCCGGAGGGTGGCGAAGACGCCGTGGTCTTCCGGAAATCCTATGCACTCAAGAGAATGGAGTATCGAGCAGCACGGTTGAAATGAGGCCTGGCGCACCGACGTTGTACACAGGAGGAGCGCGGGATCCCGCGCGAGTGTTGTCGCGTCCGTATTTCTCCCCCGATGTTGACGTGGAACGTGGAAAGGCAAGGAAGCAGGCGTCAAGACAAGACTTGGACCAATGCAAAGCAACCTCCAGATAGAGAAGTTGGATATACGGACTGTCGTGCTCGTCGGGCGACAGGATTTCGGACGTTGTCCGCTGGCGGCGCATCTGCCCATGGCCCTGTGGCCGATCGCGGGCAGACCGGCCCTCGAGCGGTTGCTCGACCACCTTGCAGAGGAGGGGATTCGCCGGGTTGTGGTCTGTAGTGAAAACGACATTTCCGAGTACATCGAGCCGGTTCGCCAGCGACGTCGACTGAAAATCACCACACTGAACGAAGACCTGTCCGGCGGCACGGCCGGGTGTCTTCGGGACGCAGTGGGATCCGATTCGGGCGATCTGATCATGGTCTTTTCGGGGAGCATGGCTTCGCCGCCCCCGCTGCGAGGTCTGATCGAGTCGCACCACCTGCACGGTGCCGACTTGACCATGGTGTTCAACCCGGGACCGTCGGACGGCGGCGCGCCTGGAGCCCCTGCCGAGATCTATCTGTGCAAACCTGACGTATTGCGTCTGATTCCTGCCGGCGGCTATTCAGACATCAAGGAAGGGCTCATTCCATCGATCCTGCGAGCCGGAGGCGCGGTCCGACCGTTCGTGTTGACCGAAGAGGTTGGGAGTTTCCATGACCGCAGCGGTTATCTGCGCGCCGTGTCGACGCATCTGACCGGATATGCCGAGCAGGGCCAGATCGCGGCGCAGGGGTCGGTTCACCCTTCCGCGAGAATCTGGGGGCCGGTCGCGATTGGGGAACAGGCGCGCATCCTCGAAGGTGCGGTGGTCGTCGGCCCGGCAGTTATCGGGCCACACGCCGTGGTTGGGTGTGACAGCGTAGTTGTCAGGAGCGTGTTGTGGAGGGGGGCGCGTGTGGGCAACCGCTGTGAGGTTTTTGAATCGGTTCTTGATAGCGGAGCGGTGCTGTCTGCTGAGGCCGTAGTCGCCGAACGGACGGTCGCGGCCGGCGGGACGAGGGATATGACAGAAGAGCCCATCGCGTGCAAGGGGGCCGGCCAGGGACGTTCGATCGCCCGCATCGCAGATCGAGTGGCGGGGTGGATGGACGGATTGCCGGTCTGGGCCCGAATGTCTCCGAGGCGGGCGGGATACCTCGCCGGAGGGGCCCTCATTCTTGCGGCGTTCCTGTGGTCCTATTGGCCGACGTTCACGGACCTGTACGAGGTCTGGCGGAGAAACGATGAATACTCCGCCGGCCTGCTCGTTCCGTTCCTGGCGGCGTATGCCCTTTGGGTCCGCCGGCGGGATTTCGATGCGGTGCCCGTTCGGCCGGCGGTTTGGGCCGGTGTCCTTCTCTTCCTCGCGGCACAAACCGTCAGAGGCTTGGGGCTTTACCTCATGTTTGGCTCCGCCGAGAGACTCTCTCTGCTCGTGTCCGTGGTCGCCGTTGCTCTGCTGCTGCTGGGCAAGGCCTTCCTGCGGAAGCTGGCTGCGGCGCTGGTGTTCCTGTGCTTGATGCTTCCGTGGCCGAACCGGGTTCAGGCGGCCCTGGCCGTCCCGCTCCAGAGCTGGGCAACGACCTCGGCGGTCTTCTGCCTGGAGTCGGCCGGATATGAAGTGGCCAGGGAGGGCAATATCATCACCATCGGAGACACGAGTGTGGCGGTGGCCGAAGCCTGCAACGGTCTGCGGATGATTACCGCCTTCGTTGTGATCAGCGGGTTGGTCGTGCTCTTGGCCAGGCGCGCCTGGTGGGAGAAGCTGCTCATCCTGGTTTCCAGCCTTCCGATTGCTCTGTTCTGCAACACGTTGAGACTCACCGTGACCGCAGTGGCGTTCACGTTCTTCCAAGGCGAAGACGTGGAGAAGCTGTTCCACGATTTTGGCGGATACGCCATGATGCCTCTGGCACTGGCTCTGGTAGTAGGAGAGTTGTGGTTCCTGGCGCGGTTGACCACTCCGCCGGCGGAGCTGTCGCCGACGGTGATCACGCGACGACAACCGCGACAGTTACCGGACTCTTGACATAGGAGAATGGGGCAATGAACAATCTGGAAAAATATCTGGATCAGGTCATCGAACAGAAACCCGCGCCGTATGACGTCCCTCTGGACCTCGAATCGGACGCGCCGTCGCAGCCGAAGCCAAACGTCCTGCGAAGCATCGCGAAGCGATGGTACATCGTCCTGGGCGTGCTCATTCTGGTCTGTGCGGCGGGTTTGCCGGCGATCTGGTTCTTCTCACCGCCCGTCTTCAACGTGCAGGGTGCCGTACGCATCGCCCCGGTGGTCGAGAGCATCCTCCTGGGCCAGAACGAAGCCCGCGGGGGGAGCGGTTCGGGCTATGCCGACTTCGTCAACACGCAGGTCACGATTCTGACCAGCGGCCCCGTTCTCCAGAGAATTGCCGACGACTTGTCCGGTCGGGATCTGCGCATCTTCAGTGGCGAGCCGCAGACGCCGATCGGCAAACTTCAGGCCATGTTCCTGCCTCGTACGAGCAGGCCGGACCCGGCCGCCGTACTGAAAAATGCCGTGGCCGGCGGAGTGATCTTGGCCGGTCAGATTCCCCACACGGAACTGATGGCTGTGACGATGAAGGCGACGGACGCAACCGAAGCCATCCAGATCGTGAATGCCTTTCTGACGCACTACCAGAACAAGTACGGCACCGATTCCACCGAGGCCGAGAATGCGAGAATCCGGATTCTGACCGATACCCGGAACCAGTTGAGCAACAAGATCACCTCGCAGACGGAGACGATCTACCAGCTCGCAGAGGAATACGGAACCACCGTGTTGGACACCCGGCACGACATGGAACTGCAGACGCAAAACACTCTGTGGTCCCAGTGGATCGCACTGGAGGCCCGGCGATTCGACCTCGAAGCCACGGTTGCCGTCTTGGCGCAGGCGGCGACGGATGTCAACATGCCGGCCGAGCAGATCGTGGCGGAACGAAAGAACTACGTGAATTCCGATCCTGAATTTCAGCAGTTGTCGCAGACCATCGTGGCGATGCGACGGGATCTGTTGGTGTCGGCGCAGACCCTCAAACCGGGAAACCCGGCCCTCCGGCAACAGGAGGATCTGCTCGCGAAGTTCGAACAGGCCTTGGAGGTAAAGCGAGAGAGCCTGGAGCAGGAATTCAACGAGGGGCTTGAGGAGCGCATCGCGGCGGTCGCGCAGGAGAGGCTCAAGAACGCCCGATTGGAATTGCAGCAACTCGTCGCCCACCAGGAAAGACTCCAGGGAGAGCTCAAAGATCAGGGCACCAAGACGCAGAAGGTCGGCCAGACCAATCTGCAAATCCAGGATCTTCAGTTCAATCTCACGATGGACCGGCAGTTGTATGAGAGGATAAGCGAACAGATCAAGACGATGGAGATGGAGCGTCAGGGACGTCCTCGGATCACGCCGGCCTATTCCGCGTATGTCGTCAAGACAGACGACCGTCGGCCGCAACTGGCGATCGCTATGGTTTTCGCCGGTCTGGCGGCGGGAGCCGGTCTGGCGTTCCTGCGGCACCGAATGGACAAGAGGCTTCAGACCCCGGAGGATATGACGCGATATCTCGGGTTGCCCGTGCTGGGGACGACCACGAGTTCCCATACGATCAAGCCCGCACAGTTTGCCGAACAGATTGCCAGTGACTACCAGACGATCCGCACGAACCTCGGACTGCTCACCGACGGCGGGATGCCCAAGAGACTGGCGGTGTGCAGTCCCGGCACGAGGGAAGGCAAGACGACATTCGCGGTCAACCTGGCAACCAGTCTGGCCAAATCGGGCAAGAAGGTGCTTCTGATCGACGGCGACCTGCGCAAGCCTGACGTACGTTACATGCTGAATGTGCCGAACGGTTCCGGCGGCGTGCAGGAAGTGCTTCTGGGGGAGGACCCGAACGGGATCATTTGCGTGGTCCCCGGCAGCGGTCTGCACGTATTGGCGGCCAACGCGCGCAGCTTGGCGGATCCCTATGAATTGCTGGCTTCCTCCACGGCGGCCGAGCAGATTGACAAGATCGGCCGGGACTACGACCACGTGATTGTCGATACGCCGCCGGCATTGGCCTTTCCCGATGCCATCGTATGGGCCAAACTGACGGATGCGGTGATCCTGGTGGGCTTTGCCGGCCAGACGACGGCCCCGGATCTGGCCGAGACCAGGGACCGATTCACCCGCGTTCGGGCCCGGGTCGTCGGTGCGATTCTAAGCAACGTCCGGGTCGATCAAGGTCTCTATCGGTACAACTATGGATATCGGACCCGGACGGCGACGCCCGTCCGCAAGGCCGCCCGGCAGAAGAAGATGCTGCTTTCTCCCCAAGGTCCGGATGATAGTGCCGAGGCGTGAGCCGCGCGGCGATGGACCATTGTAGGACGGATTTGTCGGTCCGCGGTGTGAATTGGCTATGAGGCTGATTGTAGTCCGATCTGAGGAGGATGGAGGCAAAGCGCTCGATACGAGCGTGCTGCGCTACGCGCTGTCGGCCGGTCCCCTGCCGGAGGTGATCCTGGATGGAGCCTATCGCCTCTGTAATCCGATCGATGAGGACAGCGATCTGTCGAGGCTGACGGGCGGGACGGAACGTGGCAACATCGTGTGGGTGGTTCCTCCGTCCTGGCGGACGGATTCGGCGGACGACGCCGACCACGGCAGCGGACGTGTGGTCTCAGGGACCTTCGACTTACGACAGCTCGGTGACATTCGGCGGCATCCCTGGCTGATGATCTCGAACGGCCGTTTCGCTGCCCATGTCAGCGACGGCCTTTCGGATCGAGTGCTGGCGGGGACCTCTTCGGACGCGGTGGCGGTGACGGCCGTGCCCGGACTGCTGGCATATCAGGAGCGAATCCGCCTGGCGGAAGCGGGAGAGCTGGTCGGGTACCGGCGGCTATACACGGACTCGGTGGAGCCGGTGCCTGTGCCGATGGACTGGCCCCATCATCTGCTGATCCGATCCGAGCACGCCGCTGCGCTTCTGAGCGATGGTTTGCCTTGTGAATTCGCGGAGATGATCGAGAGATGTCGGGCACGTGGCGTGAAGGTCGAAGCCGTCTCCATGGCCGGTTCTCTAATCGATCTGGCGTCCCTGGACGGGCTTCTCACACTCTCCGACATGGTGTTGACCCACTGCCCGCCTCGGGGGGCCGCTCTGAATACCTCGCTCGGCAGGCAGGTGTATACCTATGGTGTGGACCAGCACGTTTCCCGTGACGCGAGGTTTGTCGGTCCCGTGCTTCTCGGGCGTGGTGTCCGTGTCGAGCCGGGGGCGGTGATCGTCGGCCCCAGCATCCTTTGCGACGGCTGCACGGTGGGGCGAGGCGCCCTGGTCGACTCGTCTATCGTGGGAACACGGATTGCCGTCGAACCCGATCGT
Organism: uncultured Pirellulales bacterium; assembly: GCA_964579055.1. Lineage (GTDB taxonomy): Bacteria > Planctomycetota > Phycisphaerae > Sedimentisphaerales > Anaerobacaceae > Anaerobaca. The sequence continues at coordinate 20,971 of CAZOFX010000015.1, read as the reverse complement.
GCCCTCCACCGTTGTGTTGTTTCGGGCGAGGACGATGAGACAGCGTCCGAACGCGTTTCTTCGCCGCGAGCGGCTCGGTTCGGAGCGAAGCCGCTCTGTCCGAATCGCCAGAGCGTCTTCCGCACGTGGCCGCGGTTCTCGTATGCAGGCTGTTTCAAGCGGATCGTGGATGTGGTCATCGCAAGCATCGTCCTGATCCTGTTTGCCCCTGTAGTGCCGTTGATCGCTCTGGCGATCAAGGTCAACTCACCCGGGCCGGTGTTTTTCCGGGACAAGCGTCAGGGACTCCACGGACGCCTGTTCAACTGTGTCAAGTTCAGGACGATGCGCGTCGGAGCGGCCGAGATTCAGGACAAGCTGCGCTTCGTCAGCGAAGTGGACGGACCGCAATTCAAGATGGCCGACGATCCTCGGATCAGCACGGTCGGGCACTTTCTCAGAGAAACCTATCTGGACGAAATACCTCAGTTCGTCAATGTCCTGTGCGGGCAGATGAGCATCGTGGGACCCCGACCGTCGCCGGAGTCGGAAAACACGCTGTGTCCGTCGTGGCGCGACGCGAGGCTTTCGGTGCGGCCGGGCATCACGGGACTCTGGCAGGTCTACCGAACACGGGAGCCCTTCAAAGACTTCCAGGAATGGATTTACTACGACACCAAGTACGTGCAGGAACTCTCACCGCAAATGGATTTGTGGGTGTGTTGGTGCACCTTCCGAAAGATGGTGGCCAACTTCATCCGTCAGTTCTGATCGGGTCGTTGCCGTGTCACGGTAAGGCGATCGTGCCCGGCGGCTGGGACGAGGGCATGCGGCGCGAGAACCACTGCCGCAGCAAATCGCCCTGATTCAGCGGAAAGGATACATCTGATGGCGCAACGATACTTCAATTGGACCTTGGCAATCGTTCTGGTGGTGGGCGTGGTGGTTCTGGCCGCGGCGGCTCTATCGCTGCACAAGTGGCAGCGGAGCACTCTTGCGGAGGAGGCTCTTCCTCTGGGCGAACAGGCGTTTGCCGAGCAGAACTGGGAGGAGGCGGCCAAGCAGATCGGCCGCTATCTGACCATCAACGGTGACGACACTGTCCAACTGCTCAAGTATGGCCAGGCCCAGGAGAAGATCAGACCCAGCACGTCCAGCAGCATCCAGCAGGCGATCGCAGCCTATTCCACGGTGCTCCGGCTGGAGGCAGGCAATGTCGAGGCCGCCAAGAGGCTGATCGCCATCTATCTGAGCGGAAGTCCCGGGGAAGCGGAACTGAAGGCGAGACAGTTCCTGGAGAGCTCCGACGATCCGACCGTTCGGCAGTATCTGGGCGTGGCCTTGATTCAGCAGAGGGATTTTCCACAGGCGCAGCAAACGCTCGCGAGTCTGATCCACGACCATCCGAATCACGTGACGGCCTATGAAGTCATGGGGCTGCTGGCCGCAGAGCATCCGGCGGAAGTCAACCAGCCGCCCAACTACTGGTTTGAGGAGGCCGTCAGGGCCAATCCGCAGTCTGCTCTGGCCCATATCGTGCGTGGTTCTTTCTTGCGGCGAAGCGGGGACCGTGCCGATGCGACTGCCGATTTCGAGCGTGCGGCGGGTCTGGACCTGTCGGATCGCGAGGTGCATCTGCGTTTGATCGGAGAGCTGATTCTCGCCGGAGCCTACGACCAGGCCAGAGCCCAGATTGCTGCTCTGCGAGCCAAAACGCCGAGAGAGCCGGACCTCTGGCGATACTGGGCAATGATGGCCATCCAATCGAACTCCGAGCAGGAGATGCAGACCGTCGCGGAGGCGGGTCTCAAAGAGCTGGCAGCCTACCCGTGGGACTTTCTGCCCTGGGCGGGGGAGCTGCTGATCCGATCCAAGCGGTTTGAGCAGGCGGCCGATTGCATCCTTCAGATGCAGAAGAAGGATGTCGAGCCGGCCCGAACCGCCTTCCTCGAAGGCTACCTCGCTCAGCAGAAAGAGCAGTTGCAGGAGGCGGCCGGCTTCTGGAGAAAGGCGATCGCACTGGGCTACCAGTCGCGGCGGGACCGGACGTGGCGCGGCCACTTTCCTCCTGTCCGGATGTTCCTGGCCTCCGTGCTTCAGAAAATGGGCGACCTCCACTCGGCGATCGAACAGCTCCGCCTGCTGGTTTCCGATGTGCCGGACTACCCTCAGTTCCACTTGGCTCTGGCGCAGTTGCTAGCCCAGGTCGAGGACTGGCCGGGTGTTCTCGAGCAAGCCCAGCAGGTGCAGCGCCTGGTGCCCGAGCCGACCGACGGAAAGGTACCGGAACTGAGAAGCAGCGCCGCGCTTCTCGAGATCCAGGCACGTATGCGCGCGTTGGCCGGCGCCAGTGATTCGGCGTCCGCGCGCGGGGCCTGGAGCGCCATCGAAGCACGGCTGACCGAGCTGAGCGGGGCGGCCGTCGATCCGGCCCAGGTCAAGCTGCTCCAGGTCCAGGCCGCCATGTTCCAGGGCAAGCACGCGGAGGCCGCGACGATGCTCGGTCAGTTGGAGAACAGCCAGACGGGGGGGCTTGCGGCCACGCTGCTGCGGGCCCAGTTGTATGTGGACGAAGGAAGGGGATCCGAGGCAGTCTCGTTGTTGCGTCAGACGGTCGAGAAGTTCCCGCAGAGCACGGAACCTGTCAGGCACCTTGCCTTGCTGTTGAACCGGCAAGACGATCAATCGCAGTGCGAGGCCGTTGTCCGCAGCGCCATGTCCCGGATGGACAAGGCGGGTCGTCGGAGTCTCGGCATGCTTCTGGCCGAGTTGTATGCCTCCTGGGGGCGAAACGAGCCGCTCTATGGACTCCTGACGGATCTGTCTAAGGAGTCCCCGGAGGACATCGAAGCGAAACGCCGGCTTCTGACACTCGATCGCGTGCTGAAGGATCCTGCGGCATCACAGTCCCTTGTGGATCAGATCAAGTCGATCGAGGGGCAGGATGGTTGGCAATGGCGTGTGGAGCAGGCGAGGGTCTGGATTCTGTCCGAAGGGTTTCACAGCTACTACGGTCAGATCGTCCGGCTGCTTCAGGAGAACCTCCTGGCCAATCCGGAAGATCGTTCCAGTCGTTTGCTTCTGGCGGCCGCGTATGAGAAGGCCGGAGACCTGCAATTGGCTCTGACCATGTATCGAGAGGCGATCCAACGGTGGCCCAACGACGTCGGAGTGGTCACGCGAACGGTGCAGGCCCTTTACCAGGCAGGCGAAGACCAAGAAGCACAGGAGATTCTGGATCGGGCCAAGTCGCGTGATCTCTACGACCCGGACATTCAAAGATTGCAGCTACAAGGGCACTTGCGGCGCAGCGCCATGGCCAGCGATTCTGCGGCGCGGCAGAATGCCTTGGTGTCCGCGTCGGATATCCTGCAGGACCTGGTTCAGCAGGATCCGAATGACACCGCCGCCGGTCTGCGACTGGTGTCGATTCTGGGGGCACAGAAGAAATACGATGAGGCGCAAGCGGCCCTCAATGCCGTGAAGGCGAGGGATCCGGAATCGGTCTCGGTTATGATCGCCCAGGTGCAGCTCGACGTCGAGCGCGGCAACGCCGATGCGGCGCTACGCCTCTGTGGCGAGGCCATTGCGCGACAGGACAGCGTCTTCGCGCGGCTGCTGCGCGGCAGGACTTATGAGACGCTGAACCGACACGACGACGCACGGGCCGACTATGACCGAATGGTTGCTCTGGAGTCCGAAAAGGCAGAGGTCTGGATGTCGCGGTCCGATTTCTTTCTCCGGATGGGACGCATAGGAGAAGCCATTTCGGATATCGAGAAGGCTCTGGAGCTGGCTCAGACCAGTCTGCCGGTACAGCGGCGTGCGCTGTTCCTGTTCCTGAATTCGGGTGATCCAGCGCTGTTTCGGCGGGCGGAGGCTCTGCTCGAGGAGGCGCTCCAACTGCATCCGCAGGATATGGGATTGAAGTTACACAAGGCTCAAGCGCTGCTCCGGCGTGAGACAGCGCCGGCCGCCGAGCAGGCGCGTACGCTGCTTCGCGAGATCACTGAGAAGAACCCGAACCTCCCCGACGCGTGGGAACTGCTCGGAATACTGGAGTTGCGGGAAGACCAATTGGCCAGAGCCATGGACACAGCACTTCGAGGCTTGGCCGAGAACCCGGACAACCGGCAACTGCTGCTGCTTAAGGCACAAGCAGAAGCCCGCCGGTCGCCCATGCTGGCAGTGCCGACCCTCAAGGGTCTGATCGATCAGGACCCTAATGACATGAACGTGGTTTCACAGTTGGCTTACGCATATCTACACTCCGATCGTCCACAGGAAGCCATCCGGCTCCTTCGCCGCCATTTGGACGCCCAGACGGGTTCGGTGCGAAAGCAGGCCGACGTCGCCTTGGCGACGGTGCTGTATCGCAGTGGCGAGCCGAATGAGGCGGCGGAGATCCTCAAGGGCCTGATGCAGACGGAGCCGGCCGATCCGTCGCTGGTCATCACATGGGCGGGACTGCTGCTTTCCACCGAGCGCTGGACCGAAGTGGACTCTCTTCTCGCAGACTGGCGCGCGAAGCACCCGGAGGATACCACCGCTGCAACGGCGGTTGCCCGCAGCCTGATAGCCGATGGCAGACAGAAGGGGCTTGCGATTGCCGAACAACTGCTGCGGTCTGAAATGGAGCGTCATCCGCAGACTCTGGCTCCGCTCCACCTGCTGGCCAACCTGGTCACCATGATGGGGCGGTCGGAGGAAGCGATTGCCCTGAATCAGAAGATCCTGGAGATCGAGCCGGACAACGTCTTTGCCCTGAACAACCTTGCATGGCTTGTATGCGAGGAGCAGGGACAGTATCAGAAGGCCCTCGAGCTGGCGAATCGAGGTCTGAAGATACGGCCGGATTACATCGATCTGATTGAGACACGCGGCGTCATCCACTACCGCCTCGGTCGTCTGGACGAGGCCATCCAGGACCTGAGCCGGAGCCTGGAGTTGTATCCGGTCAATGCGGCCGCATTGGCCTCGACGCATTTCCATATCGCCCGCGTCTACGCGGAAATGGGACGCCAGGCCGATGCGATTCGACACGTCGAGCAGGCACTGGCCCTGCATCGCCGCAGCAGGCAGTCCACCGATCCCGGACAGCGCAGGAGCGAGTTGTCGCAGGAAGATATGGCCGATGCGGAACGTCTTCTCGATCAGTTGAAGAAAGGCAATGGATAATGTCCCCGCCACACGAGATGAAACAGAGCGATGGCCGAGAGCCTGATCGGGCGGCCCCGGAGGTTTCGCCCGTGCTGTTGGACAGCCGGCAGTGGTCGTACGTGCGAAGACGCTATGAACTGACAGATCGAGAGCTGCAAATCGCGGAGTTGGTCTGCCGGGGGTTCCGAAACGACCGCATCGCGCGTGATCTGAGAATTCGCCCCGGCACGGTAAAAACGCACGTCAGAAACATCTACCGCAAGGTGAAGGTCAAGAGCAAGATTGCGATGCTTCTGCGATTCGTCAAGGAGGCCAGCGGTCCTGCCGGGCTCCAGAGCCCACTGTCCCCCATAGAATCCCTCGACTGAGCGGGGCCCGTGGGGGCCGGGACGCAGACTCAGCATCTCCGAGACCACCTGCCAGGAAGTCTCCGTTCGACTGGTATTGCTGTCGGACATCGTTGAGCATCTCCGGGGCCCACAGAGAGCATGGCACGCGGGCCTTCGCCCGCTTTTTTTTTGAAGATCAAGTACCACTTAATAGATAATCCATAAGTGGTATAGAGACGCCATGGTGTGCTTGTCCTGGTAGTAGGCGGAGGGCACACGCAGGCTGTCTCAAAGTGGCGCCTGGTTCCCTGATTGAATCCCGGTCGGCGGATGACCAGTCCCTTGGTGTAACATGGGTAGAATGAGGTGTCTGCCTTTTTTTATGCAAATAGCTTTGACAGATATAGGGCAAAGCGGTAGAATACGGGAGTATATATACCTCAGAGGATGGGGTGTATACCGCGTTTTCGGCATGTCAAGGATAGACGCTTCGAGAGAGGGCGCTTTCTCTGATGGTACGTATGCGGCAAGATGTGTTGCTGCTGCGCGGTGCAATCGGAGAGGAGGAGCGGTGTTCGAGAGGTTCGGACGATGGCTGGTGGCGATGCTGTCGCTTCTCGCGGCGGGAAGGGACAGTCTCTTTGCGGCGCGTCCGGTGGCTGCCGGCGTGGCTGCGCCGCTTCGTTTCGTTCTGAATCTCGCCGGCCAGCCGATTCTTGCGGCAGAGCCGTCTGTTTCGCAAATTCTGACCTGTGTTCTCGGTTTTCGTGCAACGATCCAAAGCAGAAACGTCAGGCACGATGAGATATCGCGCCGGCCACAGGCGTCCTGCTAACGCAGTGGAAAGGATCGATGTGGTGCCGGCTCTGAGCAGGCGATGGGGGCATCGCCGGCTCGTGGCGGGCGTGTAGTGCGGAGCCGTCCGACGGACGTCCGCGTGCTCTTTGGAAGAACGTGGTGGCGAACTCGTTGGTGCGGAGGGCCGGTGCGCGCAAGGCCCTCGTATCAAGAACTCGTCCACGACATTCTTCGCTCTCGACGGGGAGCAGTGGTACCGCGAGCGGAGGGAACCTGCGTTCGCTTGCGACGAAGGAGATGGTGGGAACGGAGTGAGGTAGAATCAGGCGTGACGCAAGAGGCCGTCGATTTCGTGTGACGGCTGGACAAGAGAGTAAGGAGGAGATCAGGGTATGAATGTAAGAAGAGCATTAGTAATGTGTGCCACATTGCTGTTGGCCGCGTCGGCCAGTCAGGCGGCGTATTCCGGTGTCACGATCACCGGCAACGGCAGCCTGAGCATAGTCTCAGCGGGATCAAGCTGGAAGCCGTATATCTACCCGGCGAGTACGAACATCGCCACGGGGTTATGGCCTGATGTGATGGCCCTTGATCCGGTCGGGGGAGGCAGCACGTCCACGTCCGGAAGCCATACGATGCAGTGGATGATCGACTACGCCACGGATCCCAGGACGACGATCACGGCCAGCTTCACGATGACTCCGGACCTGTCCACGGACAATGCCGGAGATTGGGCCAAACTCGACTACTGGGTGAAGCTGGAGTTGGTGGGCTGGGCAGGGACTCCGATTGACTCCGACGAGTTCCACCCGCCATTGGTGACGGTGGTCGACGGCGCTGACCTCACAACTCCGACAGCGGTTTCTGTCAGCGTGACTACTCCGGATCACCAGGTTGACAAGACCAACAGCGCGAAGCTGTGGCTAACGGCCTACGCGGCGGTCGAGGCCTACACGGCTGAAGTGGAGCCGGAAGAGCCCGAAGAGCCCGAAGAGCCGGCGACGATTCCGGCTCCCGGCGCTATCGTGCTCGGCTCCCTCGGTGCGGGCTTGGTGGGTTGGTTGCGCAAACGCAGAACCCTGTGACTATCGGGTGTGGTCGGTCATAGCAGTTGACCGGTGGCGGATACGATACGGCATCGGCTGCTGGACACGAGTTGCGTGATGGGATGAATGACCGCGGAGGGAACCGAGGTTCCCTCCGCGGTTTCTTTTCCGGGGATCGATCACCTGCGGTGATCATCTCGCCACGGGAGAGAACACGAAGCGTTGAGAAGAGGTGGGGGGCCGGGATTCGAACGCATCTGATCGCGATGTGATTCACTCCGGGCTCGCGGGCACCCTCTTCCTGGATTTCTCGACAGGATGCAAGGCAGGGCAACTCTTTAGGTGGGTTGTCGACGCACACAGGATCTGAGATCACCCAAGGAGGAAGACGGCGCGCCGCCGGCGGTATCAGGGGGCCTGTGTACGACGATGGAACAGAAAGTGAGAAGAATCTGGAGGAAGGAGTATGAGGCTGCCAGCAGTTGCAGCAGGGGTAGTCTGCGTTGCTCTCTTGTGCGGCGCAGTTCATGCCGATACGGTTGCGGTGGTCAACACGGTGGACTGGAACGACGGGTACTATTTTGCGCCCCCGGACGTCATCTTGGATCATTGGCCCTACTATCGTGGTTCGTGGGAGGATTGGGGTTGGTCGCACGATCTGACGACCGTGCCGGCCGGTGCGACGGGAATTGTGTCGGCAACCCTTTCCATCTCGGCCTGGGACGTCGATTACAACGAGGGGGAAATCGACGTGGTTTATGCCAACGGGATCGCCATCGGCACGTTGGACGAGACCTGGGGACGTCAGTGGGGGACAACGACGTTCGCTCTACCGGAAAGTGTGCTGGGTGACCTTTGGGAAGATGGCGAGCTGTCCATCTACGTGGACCTCGATTCCGCTACCAGCGGGAGTCGCGTCACGCTCGGCGACTCGGTTCTGACCGTTGTCTATACCACCGACGTCGTGCCGGAACCGGCAACCGTCGGCCTGCTGGGGCTCGGCGCATTGTTGGCGCTGAAACGTCGTCGAACCCGGACTCAGTGATGTCGTCTGTTCCCCCCGGCGAAGATTAGTCCATGATCTCGATCCTCGCCGGGATGGGCTGGAGCAGCGCCGTGCCTATTGCGTCGTGCGGCGTTCGTTGCGCGCCCGGCCCGGATCGCGAGACGGTGAACGTTCAGTCGCTCGCGGAAAGACACATCCGCCCACATCGAGTCGGATCGCCGCTGGCGTTCCATGACAGCGCACGGAGCTTCTGCGTCACAGCATATCACATCCAGACCACAGCCCTCGCACCACGCCTCACCCGAAGACGTGACCACGCTGCCCCTCTACGCCCGAGAAGAAGCGTGCACGCGATGTAGGAATTGTGATTTTTCTGGGCTTTCGGCTTGACCTCCCGGAGCCGCAGGACTATACAACGTATGAGTTTGGACGAGGGCCATCTCCACGTGTAGTTGAGCTGGTCACCGGCAGGTCCGATAAACTCAACGAGGCATAGCACCGTAAGGAGACGGGAGATGTTCTGGGGCAGGGATAGTCGAATCCTGTTCACTCTGCTGGTGTACGGAGCCGTTCTGGCGGGCCTGGCGAATGCAGGAGTCGTCGAGGCTGAGCGCCAGTACGGTGTCGGATCGTTTCATCTGGAAGACGGTGTTCTCCTGCCTTCTGTCCCCGTGAGTCTCTGGACCGGTGCGTGCGACCGTTTGCGCGGCAGCTCCGTCGGTGGTTTGACCGTGGCTGGTGCCCCGCGCAGTTGCCTGGATTTGAACTGGCCGGATGCCTGCCAGGGGGTGATGGAAAAGAGACGGTTTCCATTCTTTGCAGGCGGGTAAGAAGGGATTCTGCAAGGACGCAAGGAGAAAAAGATGAAGCGGTTTCTTGTGCCAACGCTCGGCCTGTTGGCTCTGACAGGCCCTGCGGTGGCGGTGCAGACTGTCACCGTCGGGCGGGCCGATGGTACCTACTACCGACCGGGCTGGGGAGGCGAGTATCAACTCACGCTGCATGGGGACCCGGTGGCTGGTCTGCCTATGGAGAGCCCCTTTCAGTCATTTCGCATCGAGACGGGCGCGGCGATGAGATCCATACCTGGCAGAGCCTACGAGGTAGCGTTCAGTGACCGCGTAATGCCGAGCGGCGGTGCGCTGACACCAGAGACGGCGTACCTCTACCAGTCATTCATTAGAAGGACGCTGATTGCCCGCTACGATTACGCGCGGGGCCCGGGACGGGAGACGTCGGCGCGTGTGCTCCGGGCCGCCGTACTGTCGGTGCAGGGCGTTGGCGGAAGCCTTCTGGATCTTCTCAATGCCGATCCGCAGCGGTATCCCGTGAACGGTGGTTCGCTCGAATACGCTTGGCCGAGCGCGTTCGTTGCGGATGCGGAGGATGCCGGATGGACCTCGATTGGGGATGCTCGGGTTCTGAATCTGTCCTCGCCGGTGGAAGGTGAGCCACCTGCGGACGATCAGGACATGCTCGTGCTGCTGGTTCCCGCTCCCGGCGCCGTCGCACTGGGTGCCGTGGGCTTGGGAATTCTGGGGTGGTTCCGAAGACGGCCGGGCATTCGTTCGGCCTGGTGATCGCCGCATGCTGTGATGTGGCTTCCCGCGTAGTCAAACCGCAATCGGCCGCATTCCATTCTGTACCTGCTGGCTGTAGCGGGCAGACATGGTGACATCGATAGAGACGCGGATCACCCCAGCGAGGGCCTTCGCCAGTCCCCTATGCCGTCCCACCAGTAGGAAACGTAGTCGACCGCCTTGGCCTGACCTCGCTGATTCTTGCAGATGTCCATCGTCATATCGCGCAGTTGGCGCATACACATCAGGCCGCCCAATCGCCAAGCCTTGGAGCCGATGTCCACCGCCTCCTGCTCGGCCTTCCGGAAACCGGAGGCGTCGGTGGTCAACAGTACGGCCAGCCGCTCGGCATGGGGCTGAAGCCGCTCCTGCCATCGCTGCCGCTCTTGGGCCTCGCGGGCGAAGGCTTCGGCCAGGACACGTTCACGCCGCTCACGACGGGCCCGTCGATCCGCCTCGATCCGCGCCAATCGCTCGGCTCGGTGTTTCCGGCTGGTCGGCAGCAGCATCTCGATCAGGCCGGCGGCCGGATCGATGATCACCCAGACCGCGAAGGTGGTTGCCAGAGTTCCCAGCGCGACTCCCACCAGGAATCGGCTGAAATCCTGGACGCCCCACATGCCCAGAACGCCCGCCAGGCCACCGAGAAGAGGGGCTCCCACATAGAGTCCCATGTAGTAGTGCGTGCTGGTAAGCGGGTGTTCCAGCGCGATATGCTGCGTTCCGCCGACGCCGCGAAACAAGGCGAACAGATAGAGACTGACCAGCAGAAACACCGCTAAAGCCGAGTGGCCCGACAGCGAGAAGATGAGCAACCAGTTGAATCCGGCCTCGTGGAGCGTCCGTACGACGATGTAACCCACGCAGAGCATGAACCAGATCATGCTGACCAGGTGCGTCAGTTTCAGCAGCCGCCGTGCGGTCATACGTTCGTCTTCCCGCGATACGTTGCGCCTAATAGGATCCCGCGATGCGCCGTCAATAACGGCTGCCACCGTAGGGGCTGTACTCGCCGCCGCCGGAAGGCGGGTTCTGAACGAGATACGCGCCGTAGAAGGCTCTCGCGATGGGACTGATGAACTCCTCCAGGAGCAAGCCGAAGGAGGCCAGGATCGTCGGTGGCACGTACACGATGTCGCCTTCTTCCAGGAGCACGTTGTTTGTGATGTCGCCCTCCTTGACGACCCTGATGTAGTCGATCTCGAAGATCATCGGCCTCTCGTCCTCGGTGGCGGACGGGCGGATGACCTGAATCCGTTTCTCCCACGCCATGGAGTTGGGTTGCGCATCGGCCAGGGCCGTCACGAGGTTGTCCCGTCCGGTGTAGGTGCGGGGGCCCGGCCGCATCACTTGCCCGACGACGTAGTAGACTTTGCTGGCGAAGGCGGCCACCCGGACATCGATCCGGTTGTCACCGGGCAGCGCGTACAACTCGGCCACCATCTCCTCCATGAGAGTGGCTACCTCCTTGGGCGTCTTGCCGGCCACGTCGATTTCACCAAGCTCCTTGAAGCTGATCTTGCCGTCCGGTCGAATGCGCTGGCGCTGCATGTCGATCGGCGAGATATCCGGGCAGTGAATCTCGACCTCGTCCGGAGGCTGGAGAACGTAGTTCTCCGCCGTCACGTTGACTTCGTATGGTTTGACAAAGGCGCGGATGTCTTCGGGATTTGAAGAGAAGCATCCGGCGATTGAACTGACGGCGAACAGAAGCGCAACGAGCCCAAGTGGTTTCAGGGGATTCACTCTGACTCTCCTTTATATCAAGATTATGGGACTCTGTATAGTGCCCCGGTGCCCATCCGCAATCCGATAGAGAAACCGGGCGCGAGAGCTTATAATCTTAGATCGTACTTTGGGTCAAGAATCTTGACAGAAATCCGGCGTTCGGGCCTGCCGAACGCAGAAAACCGCAGAAAGCGGTGGTCAACCCGGGCTGCGGTACGTATGGTGGATGGCAGGCGCGGTCTGTTGGCGAGCGCCGGGCACGGCGGACGAGAATGGAGGATTCGGACCATGGCCCACATTGATCTCCCCAAGGGCGTGGAGAAACGGGACGGCCGTGTGGTGGCGTTCGATGAGTCCAAAATCCGCGACGCCATCCGACGCGCGGCGCTGGAGGTCCTCCAGGACCGAAAACGTGCGGATCATGTCGCGGCAGACGCGACCCGGACCGTCGTCGATCATCTGGCGCAGCGGTATGCCAAAGGCATCCCCGGCATTGAGACGATTCAGGACATTGTTGAGACGGTCCTGATGAGCGAGGGCCACAGCCGCATCGCCAAGGCGTACATTCTCTATCGCGAGAACCGTTCACAGATACGCCTGGCCAAAGCGGCCTTGGGTTCGAAGGACGACCTCAAGCTGTCCGTCAACGCCATCGAGGTGCTCAAGAGAAGGTACCTGCTGAGGGATGAGGCCCGGCGCATCGTCGAGACCCCCAGCGAGTTGTTCCGGCGGGTGGCTCACCACGTGGCGCAGGCCGAGGCGAATTACGGACCGCAATCGGCCGTCGACGAGGCGGAGCAACGGTTCTACGAGATGATGCGCGGCCTGGAGTTCCTGCCCAATTCGCCGACTCTGATGAACGCCGGCACGCGTCTGGGGCAGCTCTCCGCCTGCTTCGTGATACCCATCGAGGACTCGATCGAGGGGATCTTCCGGGCACTGGGAGAGATGGCCCGCATCCATCAGACCGGCGGCGGCACCGGGTTCGCTTTCTCCCGGCTGCGCCCTCGGGGTGACATCGTCGCCTCGACACAAGGCCATGCATCCGGCCCCATCTCATTCTTGAGCATCTTCGACAAGGCGACGGAGATCATCGTCCAGGGCGGCAAGCGACGGGGCGCCAACATGGGTATCCTGCGCTGCGACCATCCCGACATCGTCGAGTTTATCGAGGCGAAAAGCCGGGCGGGCGCTCTGGCGAATTTCAATCTGTCGGTTGGTGTCACGGACCGGTTCATGCGGGCCGCGGTGAACGGGCGGACCTTTGCGTTGGTCAATCCGAGGACGGGCCGGGGTTCGAGACGGATCAGAGCGGACGTCCTGCTCGACATGATCGTCAACGCCGCCTGGCGGACGGGGGACCCGGGGCTGGTCTTTCTCGACCGCATCAACCGGGCCAATCCCACGGCGGAGCAGGGCGAGATCGAGGCGACGAACCCTTGTGGCGAAGTGCCTCTGCTGCCGTTCGAGAGTTGCATCCTTGGCTCGATCAATCTGGCCCAAATGGTCACCGAGAGCCGGGGCAGGAAGGCCAGCGCGAGGGTCGACTGGGACAGACTTCGAGACCGGGTCCATTGGGGGGTGCGGTTTCTCGATGATGTGATCGATGTGAATCGTTTTCCACTGGAATCGATCGCGGACGTGACGCGCGCGAATCGAAAGATCGGTCTGGGCGTGATGGGGTTTGCGGATCTGCTGATTCGGTTGGGTATCCCCTATGATTCGCCACAGGCTGTCACATTTGCACGCAGGCTCATGCGATTCATTCACACCGAATCGCTCATTGCTTCCGAGCAACTGGCACGCATTCGCGGGCCGTTCCCGAGTTTCCGAGAATCGATCCATGCCCGGCGGAATCACAAGCTTCGCAATGCCACGGTCAACACGATTGCGCCGACCGGGACGATCAGCATCATTGCGGGTTGCTCCAGTGGCATCGAGCCGCTGTTTGCGATCAGCTTCGTCCGGAACGTCCTGTCGGGAACACGTCTGTTCGAGACCAACCCATGGTTTGAGAAAGTCGCCCGCGACCGAGGTTTCTACCGGCGTGACGTGCTGGCGGAGATGGCAAGGCGCGGCTCTCTGAAGAACGTCAAGGGCGTCCCGCCGGATGTGAAGAAGCTCTTTGTGACGACGTTCGACATCCCGGCGCGGCAACACCTGGAGATTCAGGCGGCGTTTCAGAAGTACACCGACAACGCCGTTTCGAAAACCATCAATCTCCCGGCGGACGCGACCGTGGAAGATGTTCGCGAGATCTACCTGGCAGCTCACCGGCTCCGCTGCAAGGGCATTACGATCTACCGCTACGGCTCGAAACCCGAGCAGGTGCTCTCGATGGGGGAAGAAGCCGGCCAGAAGAGCGATCTGTTGTCAGTTGAGGACGACTATTCCGGCGGATGCATCTGCGGCCTGTGCGACTTCTGACACGGCTACCTCTGCGGCTGCTGGCCTCCGTAATAGGGGTACCGGTCGAAGACATCGCCGGTGCCCAGCGTTCGCGGATCGCCGGTTAGCATCAGCTCCGCCTGAAGGGCCGAGGCCAATTCCTTCTGGACGGCGGCATAGTCCGGCGCGCTGGCCACGTTGTTGAGCTGATCGGGGTCTTTTCGCAGGTCGTATAGCTCCTCGCCGGGACGCTTGGCACAGGCCAATTCAAAGAGCCTTTTCACGTGCGGCTCGTCCCGATGCTCAAGCATGTAGGTCTTGGTAGGCGAGCCATCGATGTCCCCATAGCTCCAGTTTGGATAATAGGGTGCGCCGCCGTCGATGGGGTCCCCTGAGGGCCACCGTTCAGGCTGGTAGTTGCGGATGTAGAGGAAGTTGTGCGTGCGAATCGCTCGACACGGATACCCCAGGCGTGGCGCTCCTTGCCGGTCAGGACATGGTCTCGTTCCGATTCCACACGTCCCGACCTGTCGGATGTCAGGATTCCAATCAGACTGTGTCCCGTCATCTCCGATGGCGGCGTCAGACTCGCCGCCTCGATGAAAGTCGGCGCCAGGTCTTGCAGACTGACGAAGTCCTTCACGATGCGGCCGCCCGGCACCCTGACTGGCCAGCGGACTGCCAGGGGCACATGAGTCCCAAGGTCGTACAGGTTGCTCTTGCATCGGGGAAACGGCAGCCCGTTGTCGCCCGTGACCGCGACCAGCGTGTTGTCCAGGTCGCCATTCGCCTCAAGCAATCCGAGCAGCTCTGAGACCTCGCGGTCGAATCGCTGCGCCTCCCAGTAGTAGTCGCACATATCGCTGCGAACGGTTTCGTCGTCGGGCAGGCAGGCGGGCACACGAACGTCTTGGGGTTTCATACCGCTCCGGACGCCGGCCCCTTGCTCGTACGGTCTGTGTGGATCGGTGCTGCCGAACCAGAAGCAGAACGGCGCACCTTGCGGGCGAGCTTCGAGGAACGTCTTGAAGTCCTTGTAGGACCGTCCCGCAGGATTCCGCGTTCGACCACCCGGCTCAACGCGGCCCGGTCCCCAGCCCTTGCGCGTCACGCCGACATAGTAGCCGGCCTTCTCCAACAGGTCTGGATAGACCGGAAATCTTGCCGGCAGTGCGCTCCAGAGGTTTCCGCCTTCAGCCAGTCGCCAGTGCCACTGCCCGGTGAGAATCGAGCCTCGCGACGGCGTGCAGGACGGCGCCGTGACGAAGGCGTTCTCGAACAGCACCCCTTCGCGTGCAACACGATCGAACGCGGGCGTTCTGACGACGGGGTCGTCGGCAATGCTCGCGTGGGGCCACGACCAGTCGTCGGCGATGCAGAGCAGGATGTTGGGTCGCGGTCTGGTTCCCGCGTCCTGCGCCCACACGCGCACACTCCCGGTCAACGCCAAAGACGCAGCCCCCAGACCGGCGGCCTTCAGAACGTCGCGTCGTGTGCTCCTGTCCATGTGTACCTCCTGATCTGCCCGACCGGTGTCGTCCGGCAACTGCCTGCGACCGATCATGCCTTCTTCTACGGTGCTCGGCTACCAATAGAGACTACGTTTCCGTGATGCTTAGAGCAAGGATGATTGACGTCTTCTCGGTCACCTTGACGCGGTCGCTGATGCGGATGGGGCAGACCCAGAGAATGGCTTCGACGTCTTCGATGACGAAGGTTCGCAAACGAAGGTTCTTCGGGATTCTGCTGGCGGTGAAAAACTTGCCGATCTTCTTCTCACTGTGCTGGCCCAGTGGGACGAACCGGTCGCCGGGGCGGCGCATCCGCACCGTGAGGGGGGGCTTGATGCAATCGAAGTCCAAGCGCTCGACAAACGGGTCCGTCTTGTTTGTGATCGCCGATGCCTCGATACGCATCGCGTCGAGGATTTGCGCGTCGATGCGGTAGGGTCCGAATCGTGTGGTTCCCGGGATGCGCAGTTCAACGGGGCCCGGCAGTGGTTGGCGTTGGCCGGACGGTCTGCACAGAATGATCGTGTCACGTTCGCGCTGCCCCGAGAAACCGTCCGGCAGGCTGACCTTTCGTTTGGTAGAGACGCGTCCGGCGAGTGCCAGCAGGCTTCGGTAATGTCGACGCGTCAAGTCGCGTTCGCCGAGTCCAAGCCTCGTCAATACCTGCCTGAGCAACTCGATGCCGACCGGTTCGGGCAGGCCGGACAGCGCCGCCGCATCGACCCCAGCCTCCTCGCCGCTGAGCTTCACGTATCGCGTCGTTGCCGCCTGGGCCTCGTCGGAAATTCGGGCATGCAGCTTCCTGGCAGAAGCCGCGAGGGAGGCCAGTTCCTCGACAAGAAGGCAATCGCTTCCTGCCTGCAACGCCGGCAGCAGGCGATGGCGAATCCGGTTGCGGGTATAGATGCAGTCGATGTTGGTGTGATCCTCCCGCCAGGAGAGGTTCCTGGACCGCAGGTACTCGATAATCTCGATGCGCGAGCAGTCCAGCAGGGGGCGGACAAACGCCACACCGTCAGCGGCTCGGCGCGACGGCCAGATCCCGCCCAGACCGCGCAAGCCGGTCCCGCGCTCGATCCGCTGGAGGACAGTCTCGGCATTGTCGTCTTTCTGGTGGCCCATGACGATGGCGGTGCAATGGTGGGCACGGGCGATCTCGGTCAGGCTGTCCAGGCGGAGCTGTCGCGCTGCGGTTTCGATGGACAGACGATGGTCCCGAGCGTAGGCCTTCACATCGATGGCTCTGGTGACAACAGACAGGCCCAGTTCACCTGCTTGCCGAATCACGAAGGCCTCGTCGCCGTCGGCGGCCGCTCGGAGCCTGTGATTGACGTGAGCGCAGAGAAGCTCGACGTCGATCTCCCCCTGCGAAGTCAGTCCGTGCATCACATGCAAGAGGGCAATGGAGTCGGCGCCGCCGGAAATTGCCAGCAGAACCCGTCCGGTACCCGCGAGCAGGGCATGATCCTGGATGAAACCCGCGACCTTTCGCTCAAACGGCTCCATAACCACTCCTGACCTGGTCTTTCAGGCACACCGCCATAGCCAACAAAAAAGGGTCTGACGTAACGTCAGACCCTGAGAGAACATGCTGGCGGCAAACCCGTCGGGCGAAATCAGTTCTGCGAGCTGCTGAGTTCCTTGATACGGCGTTCCCCGTACATCTTCCACTCATCGTACCGATCGCCTTCCCGCAGGACCGCCTCCTGGTAGACTTGCAGCGCCTCGTCACGCCGGTGCAGCTTCTTGTCGAGAAGTGAAGCGGCGTAGAATCTCGCCGGATAGGGCGTGTCCGGGTCCCACTGATACGCCCGCTGGTAGTAGAGCAGGGCGATCTCATAGTCCTTGAAGTAATCGTAGATTCCCGCCGCCCGGTAAGCCGCATCGTCGATCTTGTCGGAATTGGGATACTGGCGAATCAACGAATTGTACTTCGTCAGTGCCACGCGAAGCAGTTCCTCATCCTTGAGGATTCCGATCGGTTCCGCCTGCCGCTGGGTCTCGACGGCGTTCAGATACAGTTCGTCCGCCGTCGGGATTCGGGTCGAAGCCTGTAGGTCTGCCGGCATGACCTGAGCGTCAATGATATACCGATACTGGGGCATCCGGTCCAGCGCCCGCAATTCCTCCTGGGCCCACTTGAGCTTGCGATTGTCCCCGACGACCGAGTAATGCGTAACAAGCAGTTCCAGGCTGCGACGGTAGGACCGCCGATGTGTCGCCACCTGTTCTACCAGGTCCACCTCGTCCGTAGAGCCCACCACTTGGTCTGCCTCCGCGGCCGGCGTCGGGCCCTCATAGATGGTTCGCTGGGGCAGTCGGTGACTTAGCCCACGATCCGTGGGGGTACATCCCGCGGCGGCGATCAGCAAGAGCAGGGTTGTGGCAATGATAACGGTCCTTGTCATCGGAGAGTCTCCTTTCAACTGACATTCGCCAAACTGCCGGTCCGGGGCGAGTCCTGTCGGACGCATCGACGGTGCCGAGCCTCGCTCGCACCCCGACCTGAGCATGCCAAAGACCACAGTAGACCCCAAGTCACGGGTCTCGTCAAGAGTGAACGCGGAAAAACTGCCCCAGAGCCCCCTGGAAATTGCTGCCTATTCGCGTTGGTCTTTGATACCATTGCCTGTGCGTAAGGTCTTGCGTGTCCTATTCTTTCGTTCCGGCGGGATCGGCACGGTGTCCCGCGAAGGAGAATCGTGGCAATGCCGTTGTGGACAGAAGCGAAACTCCTGGAAGCGGCTCGAGCATTTCAGCCGGCCTGCGTTCTCCTGGCGGCGGCCGATCTCGATCTCTTCACCGTCCTGGGCCGTCGGCCGGCGACCGCCACACTCCTGGCATCGACCCTGAACACCGATCTGCGGGCCACCACGATCCTGCTGGATGCCCTGGCGGCCCTGGATCTGCTCGAAAAGCGTGGTGACGTCTATGCGGTCCCGGACGAGGTGACGGGGCCGCTCTGCGAAGGGTCACCGACCAGCGTCCTGGCCGGCCTGCGTCATCAGGCCAACTGCCTGCGTCGCTGGGTACAGCTTCCCAGGGTTGTCCGCGACGGCGGGCCTGCCCAACGGACGCCGAGCATAAGGGGCGAAGCGGCCGACACCGAGGCCTTCATCGGCGCCATGGACAACTTCAGCGTCGCCATCGCTCCGACAGTGATCGGCAGGTTCGGGCCTTTGGCGTTCCAGCGGCTTCTGGATATCGGAGGCGCCTCGGGCACCTGGACGATTGCCTTCCTGAGGGCGGCGCCCGAGGCGACGGCGGTCCTGTTTGATCTGCCCGAGGTTGTCGCGCTGGCGAAGCAGCGTCTGAGGAGCGCCAACCTGCTCGATCGAGTCACCCTCGTAGCGGGCGACTATAATTGCGACAATCTGCCGGGCGGCGCGGACCTGGTGTGGCTCAGCGCCATTGCCCACCAGAACTCCCGCGAGCAGAATCGGGCCCTCTTCGCCAGAATCCACGCCGCCCTTGCGCCTGGTGGGATGCTGGCCATCCGCGACGTCGTACTGGACCGGTCGCGCACCAAGCCGCCGGCGGGGGCGCTGTTTGCCGTCAACATGCTGGTGGGGACCGAAGGGGGCAACTCCTACACTTTCGAGGAGTTTCACGACGACCTGCGTGCCGGCGGCTTTGCCGATATCGAGTTGCTGTACCCGGACGAAGGCATGAACTCCCTGATTCGGGCGAGGAAGGCTTGACCTCGCCTTTACGTCCTCCGCTCGAAGTCAAACTCCGCATAGAGAGCGACGACCTCGAAGCCCAATCGGCGATAACATCGCAACGCCGGCTCGTTGTCGGCCTTGACATTCAGGCCGATGTGCTCGACGTCGCCCAGCAATGTCCGGCAGAGCCGCGCCGTCACGAGTGCGCCGTACCCTCTGCCGCGGTGAGCCGGATGGGTTGCGATATTCCCCAGGGCGGCGACGCGATAGTGCGGCGAGTACACGTGTACACCGGCAGCGCTCAGCAATCGTCCGGCATCCCGCAAACCGTGGTACCGCCCCGTTTCGAGCATCCGGGCGTCAAACCAGTTGCCGGGATAGCTTTCCTCGTACAACGCCAGCACTTCGTCCAGATTGGCCGGGCCAAGCGAGACAACCCTGGAATCGTCAACGTCTCTCACGCGCCTGCCATTGCGAAGAGCCATCCGGCAGTGCATTCCGTGCGGATGCATAGTGTGGCTGTGCTGAAAGACGTCTTCGACGCCGAGGCTCAGATGGGCATGAAACCGCGGCGGCAGGCGCGAACCCATCTCTTCCAGCAGAGAGCGCATACCCTCCGGCTGTTCCGCCTCGGCGATCACTGTTGGCATCGCCCTGCCCGCGTAGATCAGAACGATGTCCTTCAATTCCCCGGCCTCTTGGCGACCGAACCAGGTCGTATACGGCCAGAAGAAATCGTCCAGATCCCCCAGGGCGTAGATGTGCAGCTCCGGATTCCTGCGTAGGAAAGGCTCAATCCTCTCTTTGTCCTGAAGTTGTACGATGCTCATGCTCCTCCCGTTGGAGGGGTTCCTTCGGCGGATCGGCAATACTCCAAGCGACCACTCAGACGAGGGCCTTCTCGAAATCGCTGACGCGGGGCGGTCTCTTGCCTTTGCCCGGCAGAATCGTGTGGCCTTCCGTCTGGAGTTGCGCCGTCTGCGCCGCAACGCCGCCGGCGATCTTGGGATTGAGGCTGCCGTCGTCCTTGATGACCCGCCAGTAGGGGGTGATGCGCTTCTTCCCGTTGCCGCGGTCCTCTTCGGCCGCCTCCGAGATGATCCGCAGGATGATGCCCAGTGTCATGGGGCAAGTGGAATCAGCGCCCTCGCGGTCGGCCAGGCGCCGGCGAATCTGGCCGGTTGTGATGAGCCGGCCCTCTCGGACCGTTCGAATTTCCTTGTCCGCCATCAGAGGCGTGGGCACCAGCACGCGGCGGCCTCCCATCATCTTGCGCCACTTCTCGGGCACGTCCACGATCTTCGGCAGCCCTTCCACCGCCGGATTCTCCAGCTTCTGGCGCCAACTCTTGCGTTTTCTCTTCGGACTCCCCACCGCCTGGTCTCCTGTATTCAAGTCCTGTCTGTCGCGGAGAATATCGGTGTTCGGCCCGTTCGTCAAGACTGGACGCGCCGAGGCGGGCGAGGGAAAGAATTCCGACGGATTTCTCTTGAACGCGAACCGTGGCGGTGTTATTGTTGTAATAGTTAGAATAGTACAAGTACCGAGGTGGCCTATGCAGTTTCACATCGATAACGCGTCCGACCGGCCCGTGTATCTTCAGATCATCGACCAGGTCAAGCGGGACATCGCCCTGGGCCGGCTCGCTCGGGAAGAGCGATTGCCGACCGTGCGCCAGTTGGCTCAGCAGCTTGCGATCAACCCCAACACCATCGCCAAGGCGTACCGCCAGCTCGAACAGGAGGGCATCATCGTCACCCGGGCCGGCGCCGGCGCCTTCG
>CAZOFX010000014.1:0-85826 GCA_964579055.1 uncultured Pirellulales bacterium | reverse complement strand
TAACATGAAGGGTATGATCGACGCGGAAGACATTGTTGGGGGCGAATGGGCTGAGTGGTATCGGCTCACCCCTCTACAGCGATGGCACCTCAGCGGCCAGCTATGGGAGCACTACCTGCAAATCGGAGGTTCGCTTGACCCCGAGCCGGATACGGAAAGTCCTTTCTACGATGGCCGACCACCGGGTCCGTGCCCTGCTGATGGGCGGCCAGGCATGCGTGTTGTACGGCGCAGCGGAGTTTAGCCGCGACACCGACCTGCTGATTCTGGCCGACCCCGCCAACCTGGAGCGATTGAAGGCGTACCCCTGAACTGCTGGCCGAGGCGGCTCAGCAATGGCCTGAACTGGCTGAACAACTCGCAGGGCAGAGGTCTCTTCTGCGCCTGGCCCAAGCAGGCCAGGCTGAGGTGTTGCGAGAAGCCCTTTCGGCGGAGGAACGAGTCGAGCAGAAACGGGATCGAACCTACTGGCGGCCACTGAAGGCCGAACTGGAGCACCTGCGTCACGCCATGCGCAGCAACAGCAAGACAACCAGGGAGGCCCAGTAGCTCCTCGGAGGGGCCTCCGGGCCCCCCGACGCACCTGGAGACAGGACCGGGCCAATCCACAGCCAAGATCCGGTCAAAATCCGGAAAATTCGGTGCAAAATCGTTTGACAGAGGGTCGGGGTTTGCTAAAATGCGCAGTTTCTAATCCGGAAACAGCATAGAGAGTCAAACTATGAAAAGCTTCATGGCCAAGAACAACGAAGTTGAGCAGAAATGGCTCCTGGTGGACGCCGAGGGCGCGGTTCTCGGGCGGATGGCCGCCAAGATCGCGCCGATTCTGATGGGCAAGACCAAGCCGACCTACACGCCGCACGTGGACGTGGGCGACTACGTTATCGTCGTCAACGCCGACAAGGTGAAGGTCACCGGCAGGAAGGCCGAGCAGTTGGAGTACGACTGGTACACCTACTACCCCGGCGGTCACAAAGTCGCCAGCTTCGCCGAGATGATGGCCAAGAAACCCGAGAAAGTGATCGAGTTGGCGGTCCGAAGGATGCTGCCGAAAAGCACGATGGGCCGCAACATGCTGAAGAAGCTGAAGATCTATCGCGGCCCGGACCACCAGCACCAGGCCCAGCAACCCGAGAAGATCGAACTGTTCTAAGCGGAACTGCAAACCATGACCGAGAATCGACCCGAAAACGTGAATGTCGACGCCAAACCCGAAGCCAAGCAGCCGGCCGCCAAGCCCGTTGTCCTGGGGCCGGGCAACAAGAGCAAAGAGAAGTACGGCTACTGGTGGGGCACCGGCCGGAGAAAGACCTCGGTCGCCCGAGTCCGAATCCGGCCCGGCAGCGGCAAGCTCATCGTCAACAAGAAGGAACTGGACAGTTTCTTCACGCGGGAGCAGGACCGCAAGGCGGTGGTGGCGCCACTGAAGAGCGTTCACGCCGAGAAGGCGTTCGACATCTTCATTAACGTCAAGGGTGGCGGGACGACCGGACAGGCGGGGGCGGCCTTGCTGGGCGTTGCCCGGGCGCTGAGAAGCTACGATGAGAACTACATTGCGGCCCTGCGTGACGGCGGACACCTGACGCGTGATCCGCGAATGGTCGAGAGGAAGAAGCCCGGCCAATCCGGTGCACGGCGGAGGTTCCAGTTCTCCAAGCGTTAGAAGCCACCATCGATCCATCGCTTACGACAGCCGCCGAGAGACCATCTTGGCGGCTTTTTTTGTAGGGCGAGCCATCCTCGCTCGCCATCGGGACCGTCGTGCCACGGGCACGACTTGCAGGAGAATACGTATGATTCGAGTCGCCATCATCGGCGCCAGCGGATACACCGGCGCCGAGAGCATCCGCATCCTGTTCCGGCACAGCCAGGCCGAGCTGACCTATCTGACCGCCCTTCCCGAAGAGTGCGGGCCGGTGGAAGAGGTCTTTCCGGAGTTTCGCGGCCGCTGCGGGCTGGCCATCGAGCCGCTGGATCTCGACAAGCTGTCGCAACTGGCAGATGTGGCGCTGTGCTGTCTGCCGCACAAGGTCTCGATGGGGTTCGTCCCCAAGCTGCTCGATGCCGGCGTCAAGGTGATCGATTTCAGCGCCGACTACCGCATCAAGGACGTGAACATCTACGAGAAGTTTTACCAGAAGCACACCGACACCGCCAATCTCGCCAAGGCGGTCTACGGATTGCCCGAGCTGTTCCGCAAGCAGATCAAAGGCACAAACCTGGTCGCCAACCCCGGCTGCTTCCCCACGGGCGCAGTGCTGGCAATGGCCCCCCTGCTGAAAGAGGGGCTCATCGAAACCGACTCGGTGATCGTCAGCTCGGTCACGGGCGCCTCCGGGGCAGGGAAGAACCCGTCGAGCAAATTTCACTTCCCGAACATGAACGAGAACCTGTTCCCCTATGGGATCGGAGTGCATCGGCACATGCCGGAGATGGAGCAGATCGCGGGCGAGGTGGCCGGGACCGGCGTGCAGATCCTGTTCCAGCCACACGTGGGACCGTTCGATCGCGGTATCCTGTCGAGCGTCTACGGCCGTCCGGCCAAGGGCCTCAGGAACGAGCAATTGCTGCCGCTCTATCACGATTTCTACAAGGCCGAGCCGTTCGTGCGGGTCTGCAAGACCCCGCCGGCGGTCAAGGACGTCGCCGGAACGAATTACTGCCACGTGTTTCCCGTCCTGGTCAAGGGTCAGCTTGCGCTGTTCTCGGCGATCGACAACCTCGTCAAGGGCGCTTCAGGCCAAGCGATCCAGAACATGAACATCCTGTTCGGTTTCGATGAGGTCATGGGGCTCAAGTAGTGAGGGTGTGAAGGGTGCGAAGAGCGTGAAGGGTGGAATGCTTACAATCGCGACGTGTCAGTTTGCGGTCGGTGCGTCGATCGAGGAGAACGCCGAGAACATCTGCGGCTTTCTTCACCAGGCGAAAGAGGCTCGCGCCGAGATCGTCCACTACTCCGAGTGCGCCTTGAGCGGCTACGCCGGCACGGATTTCGACACCCTGGACGACTACGACTGGCCGCTGTTGGAGCGCCAGACGCGGAAGATCATGGCCATGGCGGCGCGACTGGGGCTCTGGGTCGTGCTGGGCAGCACGCACCCGCTGACCGAGCCGCACAAGCCTCACAACTGCCTGTACCTGATCGACGCCAGGGGCCGGATCGCCGACCGCTACGACAAACGATTCGGCACGCCGGGCGACCTGGAGTATTACACGCCGGGAGATCGGTTCGTGACGTTCATGCTCAACGGCGTCAACTGCGCGCTGCTGATCTGCTTCGACCTGCGTTTTCCCGAGCTGTATCGCGAGTTGTACAAGCGGGGTGTGCAGTGCGTCTTCCAGTCGTTCTACAACGCCCGCCAGGAAGGCCCGAGCGTGCACGCCCACATCATGCGACAGACGATGCAGTGCCACGCCGCGACGAACTTCTGCTGGGTGAGCATGGCCAACTCCAGCGCGTATTACAGTCCCTACCCTTCGTGCTTCATTCAGCCGGACGGCGTAATCGCCGGCCAACTGACCGACAGCGAGCCGGGGATGCTCGTAAGCACCGTGGACCTGACGCGCGAGTTCTACGACCCGATGAAAGACTTCCGCGACTTGGCCGTCGCCGGCCGACTGACCAACGGTCCCGGCCCCCTCGACGACCCCCGATCCAGGAACACAACCGACCTGTAGTGTGCTACGGCGCCGATATGGGGCCTTTCATCGCAAGCTCGCGGCTGTTAGAATACGTGGAACGCGATGTGCAGTGACTATCCCGGAACAGAATGATGATCGTGAATACGCCCGAATTCGAGGACTTCTGCAGAAGACAGATAGCCGACGACACACTCTCCTACGAGCAGGCGCGACAAATCTACGAGTCGCTGCACCAGGAGGCTCTGGCCCTGGGAGCTATCAGTTCGGCCAACATCTGGGACGATTTCGAAGCGGATTTGCGCGTGGCCAAGGCAGTGAACGCAATGCGGTCACGATAATCTCCCGGCTTCGCGTGTAATGTTTATGGCGGAAGACACCCATGTCTCATCGCGGACTGTCTAATCTGCATCGCGGGGTATGATCGGGATAGTAGGGAGAGTAAGGTTATGGGCAAAGAAATCGTTGTCTGCCCGATCTGTAAGTACAGCCAAGGGGTCGGAACAAACCCAATCGATCAGAGCATGGCACTGTATCAGTGTCCGGTTTGTGGTAAGTATGTGATGCCCCACTTCGTGCCCGAGGTACATGGCGAGGGGTCACCCAATCGCAAGCTTTCGGCTTGGATTCGCGAGCGGAACGAACGCGGAGAGCAGGTCGCGTTCACGAAGGAGGGGATGATCGAAAGCACCCTCGCAGGGATTCCCGACTATAGGCCCCTGGAAAAGGAGTTGAAACTCCTTCGGGCCTTGGAAAGGCTGTCCAACACACCGGGAGATACGGTCAAGCTGAACATGGGGGTAGACTTCCCTCTGGCGTATGCGAACGACTCCAAGGAATTAGCCTTCTACCTTCGAGGGCTCGAAGAACGGAGCTTGGTGAAGAGCCAGGGCGTCATTAACAACATGGTGATTACGTCAGGCGGTTGGGATTATCTCGACAAACGTGCTTGGGATCTCGAAGAGAAGACACAGGGATTCGTTGCCATGTCGTTTTCCTCTGCGATGAGACCGATGTGGACGGATGCAATCAAACCGGCAATACAGAACGCCGGGTATACGCCCTACCGCGTCGACGAGGAACCTCACAGCGACAACATCATTTTCAAGATCATGGCCGAGATCAAGAACTCACGGTTTGTCGTAGCTGATATCACAGAACAGAACAACGGCGTCTACTTCGAGGCAGGATATGCGCTCGGACTTGGACTGCCGGTCATCTGGTGCGTTCGGAAGGACGACGCAAAAAACGTGCACTTTGACACGGCCCAATACAATCAGATACGCTGGGAGTCTCCCAAAGAGCTCCAAGAGGGTCTGTACGATTTTATCTGCGCGATCATTGGGAGACGCAGCCAAGGTCATGAGTAAGGCATCTTGTACCAGAGTCAACGGAGACAGAAGAGAACATGACGAATAAGACGATAACGGCGCCGCAGGGGTTTATGGCGGCGGGGGTCAAGTGCGGGATCAAGGTTTCGGGCAAGCCCGACATGGCGCTGCTGGTCTGTCCGACGGGAGCGACGGCCGCGGCGGTGTTTACGACGAACAAGATCACCTCGGCGGCGGTCGAGGTCTCCCGCGAGCACGCCCGCAGCGCGAGGGTCTACGCGGTCGTGGTCAACTCCGGCTGCGCCAACGCCTGCACCGGCAAGCTCGGCCTGGCCAACGCCCGCAAGATGTGCGAGCTGACAGCGGCCGAGATGGGGATCGAGCCGGATCAGGTGCTCGTCGCTTCGACGGGCGTGATCGGGCACCAGTTGCCCATGGAGAAGGTGACGGACGGGATCACCCGCGCCGCTGCCGCCCTGTCGGACTCGCCAAGGGCGGGTCTGGCCTTCGCCCACGCGATCATGACCACGGACACCAAATGCAAACAAGCGTTCCGCCAGATCATGCTGTCCCGCAAGCCGGTGCGAATCGCCGGAACGGTCAAGGGAGCCGGAATGATCGGGCCCAACATGGCGACCACCCTGCTGTTTGTCACGACCGACGTCGCCATCAGCAAACCCCTGCTGGGCAAGGCCTTTAAGGAAGCGATCGGCAGTTCGCTCAACCGGCTCACCGTCGACGGCCACCAGAGCACCAACGACACAGGCATCCTCCTGGCCTCAGGCATGGCAGGAAACCAACGGATTACCGGACCTGGAGCGAGCTACCGCAAGTTCCTTGGGGCTCTCACGGACCTGTGCACCGATCTCGTCCACCAGATGGCCCTCGACGCCGAAGGGGCCACGCGAATGTTCAAGGTGGTCGTCAAGGGCGCTGCGACGCAGGCGGACGCCGTGAAGGCGGCCCGCGCGGTCGCGGACTATCCGCTGTTCAAGTGCGCCGTCCACGGCGGCGACCCCAACTGGGGACGCATCATCTGCGCCGTCGGTTCCTCGGGCGTGGCACTCGACCCCCAGCGGCTCTCCTGCAAGCTGGACGACCTCTACGTGTTCCGAAACGGGACGCCGACTCACTTCGACGTCAGGCAAGCGGCTCGGATCATCTCGCAGCGGCAGCACACCATCACCGTGGATCTCGGTGTCGGACAGGCCGGCGACTTCTACTATGGCTGCGACCTCAGCGCCGGATACGTGCACATCAACGCCGACTACCACACGTAGGAAGTGAAACAGCGCAAAGCCACGGGCGTTCGCCGATGGGTACTTGGAGAAAAGGCGACACCATCAGGAGCCAATCCGCGCCTGTAGGCTCCGAACCGCGCGATTTCTGCCGTCCCCGGCCCAAAAAGAGTTGAAATGCAACTGCCTTTCTGTACACTGTCTGGGATTTTGTGCCGGTCGTGTGCGCCAAACCAGGTCTATTCGAAAGGAGCTTAGCAGTGAGTGCGCTGAAGAGAATTGTGGGGTTATCGGTGCCGGTCCTGGCCCTCAGTGCGGTGGCGAGCGCCGCGGAGGCCGCCGGGGGACCCATCGATGCCGAGACGGCATCGGGTACAACGCTGTTCTGGTGGGTTGCGCCCATTTCGGCGCTGTGTGCTCTGGGGTTTGCTTTCTACTTCTACAGGAAGATGATCGAAGCTCCGGCGGGCACGGAGAAGATGGTCGAGATCGCCCAGTACGTGCGTGAGGGCGCCTATGCCTACCTCCGCCGTCAGTACAGTGTGGTCGCCGTGGTCTTCGTCGTTCTCGTGGCGCTCTTCGCCTTCCTGGCCTACAAGGGGATACAGAACCCGTTCGTCCCCGTGGCCTTCCTCACCGGCGGCTTCTTCAGCGGCCTGTGCGGATTTCTGGGGATGAAGACGGCGACGGCCGCCTCCTCGCGTACCGCCCAGGGCGCCAGCAAGAGCCTCAACAGCGGTTTGCAGGTGGCCTTCCGGTCCGGCGCTGTCATGGGCCTGGTCGTGGTGGGCTTCGGTCTGCTCGACATTTCGCTGTGGTACCTGATCCTCGACAAGCTCGTCTACACGCCCGAACACATGAAGAACGGCCTGACCCTGTGGGGCCTGACCCTCGTTCACCCGGGCATGGACCCGCAGCGAATGCTCGTCGAAATCACGACGACGATGATCACCTTCGGCATGGGCGCCTCGACGCAGGCCCTCTTCGCCCGCGTCGGTGGCGGCATCTACACGAAGTCCGCGGACGTCGGCGCTGACCTCGTCGGCAAGGTCGAAGCCGGCATTCCGGAAGACGACCCGCGCAATCCGGCGACCATCGCCGACAACGTCGGTGACAATGTCGGTGACGTCGCCGGCATGGGCGCCGACCTGTACGAGAGCTACTGCGGCTCGATCCTGGCGACTGCCGCCTTGGGCGCCGCCCTGCCACTGTCGGCCGTCGCCGCGAGCGGCATGGACCCGCTGAAGGCCGTATTGGCCCCCATGATCGTGGCAGGACTCGGGATCATCCTGTCTATCGTCGGCATGTTCATGGTCCGCTGCAAGGAAGACGCCAGCCAGAAGAATCTGCTTCGCGCTCTGCTGTTCGGCACGCTGGGCAGTTCCGTACTGATCCTGGTGGTGCTCGCCGGCCTGGCAATGACCGACTGGATCAGTTGGGGCATCTTCGGCTCGGTGGTTTCGGGTCTGCTCGCCGGCGTGCTGATCGGGCAGTTCACCGAATACTACACATCGGATGAATACAAGCCGACCAAAGGCATCGCCAATCAGGCGAGAATGGGGCCCGCGACGACGATCATCGACGGTTTCGCCAACGGCATGTATTCTTCGGGCCTGCCGGTCGTCACGATCGTGATCGGCATCCTCTGTGCCTACGGCTTCGCCGGCGGCTTCTCCGACGTGGCGATGGGCCTGTACGGCATCGGTTTCGCCGCCGTCGGCATGCTCTCGACGCTGGGCATCACCCTGGCCACCGACGCCTATGGACCGATCGCGGACAATGCGGGCGGCAATGCGGAAATGGCCGGTCTCGGACCGGAGGTTCGCAAGCGGACCGACGCCCTCGATTCGCTGGGCAACACGACCGCCGCCACGGGCAAAGGCTTTGCCATCGGCTCGGCCGCTCTGACCGCCATGGCCCTGCTGGCGGCGTACATCGAAGAGATTCGAATCTGGATCGGTCGCCTGGCCCAGGAAAGCGCCGACGGCATCTACCACGTCGGTGCGATGGCCTTCGCGGCCACCGATGGCGTGGCCGGCGCGATCAACGCCAGGACGGCCACGATGGCCGACTTCGTCAACGCCTACGATCTGACGATCATGAACCCCAAACTGATCGGCGGCCTGTTCCTTGGGGCCATGATGGCTTTCGTCTTCTGCGCCATGACCATGAAGGCCGTCGGTCGTGCGGCCGGCGCGATGGTCGAGGAAGTCCGCCGGCAATTCAAGGACATCCCGGGCATCATGGAAGGCAAGGGCAAGCCCGACTATGCCCGGTGCGTTTCGATTTCCACCAAGGGCGCCCAGCGAGAAATGATCCTGCCCTCCCTGCTGGCAATCATCGTGCCGGTAGTGACCGGTCTGCTGCTCGGCGTGGCGGGCGTTATGGGCCTGCTGGCAGGCGGCCTGACCGCCGGCTTCACGCTGGCTATCACGCTCAACAACGCCGGCGGCGCCTGGGACAATGCCAAGAAGTACATCGAGAAGGGCGCCCACGGCGGCAAGAAACTGCCCGACGGCACGAAGAACCCGGTGCACGGCGCCGCGGTCATCGGCGACACCGTAGGCGACCCGTTCAAGGATACCTCCGGCCCCAGCCTCAACATCCTGATCAAGCTGATGACCATGGTCAGCGTGGTGTTCTCCGGCGTGATCGTCAAGTTTGCGCCCGCGGTCAGTCAATGGCTGCACCTGGGCAACCAGTAATCTCGGAACCGTTGCGCCGGGCCACGCGACGTGGTTGACGCAACCAGGCCTTCCAAGTAAGCTGAAAGGGTGGCCGCTTTGGCCACCCTTTTTGTTTTGTGACCGGGAGTTCGAGGATTGAAGAAAGCAAGAGACAGCAACGCCAAAGACTTTGCGCTGGCCGCCGCCAGGCTGGCCGACGCCAACCATTGCACCGATATCACGGTCCTGGACCTGCGGGGCACCTCCCCGGCGACGGACTACTTCGTGATCGCCACGGGAACCAGCGACCGGCAGATGCGCACCGTGGCCGACGAGATCTCCGAGGCCGGGCGAGGCTTGGGTTTTGCACGCTTCGGCCGGGCCGGATACGAACAGGGGCGCTGGATCCTGCTCGATTTCGTCACCGTCGTGGTCCACCTGTTCGACAGCGAGTACCGCGACTACTACGACCTCGAGCTGCTCTGGGGCGACGCCAAGAAGATTGATTACTGATGATTGGCTATTGATTATCGATGAAGACCGTCATTGACGTTCTGGAAGAGAGAATCGGCGCGGCGATGGCGGCCGTCGCCGGAACTGATGACTGCGCCGCGATCGTGCGCCCCACCGCTGACGCGCGCTTTGGAGACTACCAGGCCAACGGCGCCATGGCGCTGGCCAAGCGCCTCAAGGCCAACCCGCGCAAGCTGGCCGAGCAGGTGGTCGAGCGGCTCGACGTCTCCGATGTGTGCGAGGCGCCCGAGATCGCCGGGCCGGGCTTCATCAACCTGAGATTGAAGCCCGACTGCGTCGCGCAGCAACTGCTCCGCATCAACGCCGACGACTCCAGGCGCCTTGGCATCGAGCCGACCGCCAAGCCCAGGAACACCGTCGTCGACTTCTCCAGCCCCAACATCGCCAAGGAGATGCACGTCGGACACTTGCGCAGCACGATCCTCGGGGACGCCGTCTGCCGCGTGCTCGAATTCCTCGGCCACCCTGTCATCCGTCAGAACCACATCGGCGACTGGGGCACCCAATTCGGCCGCGTCATCCTCGGCCTGTGGCACATGTGCATGGCCGAGAAACACGGCGAACCGCTCTACTATCGAACCGAACTCGACGAACTCA
The DNA here is from genome assembly GCA_964579055.1 of uncultured Pirellulales bacterium. Lineage (GTDB taxonomy): Bacteria > Planctomycetota > Phycisphaerae > Sedimentisphaerales > Anaerobacaceae > Anaerobaca. The sequence continues at coordinate 75,821 of CAZOFX010000014.1, read as the reverse complement.
AACGCGCCGCCGGATCGAGCGAGGACCTGAGCAAGCTCTGTCAGCACATCCGCGACCGCCACGAGAAGGACTGGAGCACCGACCCTACCGGCGAGGAATGGTTTGCGCCGTTCCTGAAAGGACTGAGCGATCGCAGCGTCGAGGAACTCTGGGAGCAATTCCTGTGTGTCTATCAATACGTCAATGCCCTGGAAGACACTCTTGCAGGAATGAGCCTGACCGTCCGCACGATCAACCGGGGACAGGAAGAGGCGATCCCCTATGAATCGCTGTCCCGGCGGATCACTGTCATGCTGCAGCGTCAGGACCGCCAGGAGCTTGACGCCTGGCAGTTCATCCGAAAGCTCACGTTGGAGCACTGCGGCGGCATCTACGAGAAGCTGGGCGTCCAACTGACTGACGCCGACGTTCGCGGCGAGAGTTTCTACAACGACAAACTGCCGGCGGTCGTCAGCGATCTGCAAGCGTCCGGCCTGGCGGCCGAGTCGGACGGCGCGGCGTGTGTCTTCCCGCCGGGGTTCAAGAACAAGGAGGGCCAGCCCCTGCCCTTCATCATCCGCAAATCCGACAGTGCATTCCTCTACGCGACCACAGACCTGGCGGCGCTGCGATACCGAGTCAACGAACTGAAGGCCGACCGGATCGTCTACGTTACCGACGCCCGGCAGATCCAGCACTTTCAGATGCTCTTTTCCGTGGCGGACATGGCCGGCTGGGACCGGCGGGACGGCGAGAACGTCGAACTCGTACACGTCACGTTCGGCAGCGTTCTGGGCGAGGACGGCCGGCCGCTCAAGACGCGTTCCGGCGAGAACGTCAAGCTCAAGGAACTGCTCGACGAGGCCGTCGAGCGGGCCAAGGCGGTCGTCGAAGAGAAGAACCCCGATCTGCCGCCCGAGAGGAAGACCCAGGTGGCCACGGCCGTCGGGATCGGCGCCGTCAAGTACGCGGACTACTCCAACAGCCGGACCAGCGACTACGTCTTCAGCTTCGACAAGATGCTGGCGATGGACGGCAACACCGCGCCGTACATGCAGTACGCCTACGCCCGCATCAAGTCCATCGAGCGCAAGGCCGAGAGCAAGGGCGTCCATATCCAGGAGGAATTGCACAATATCGCATCACTCGATCTGGACGAGCCGAGCGAATTAGACCTGGGCAAGCACTTGGCTCGTTACGGGGAGGCGATCGTATCGACCGCGGCGGACTATCGACCCAACTACCTGACCGCCTATTTGTACGAGCTGGCACAAAAATTCAGCGCCTTTTATACGAATTGCCCGGTGCTCGATGCACCACGCGAGAAGCGGCCGACGAGACTGCTGCTATGCGATCTGACCGCCCGGACGATTCGCCACGGCCTCAGTGAATTGCTCGGCATCGCGGTTGTCGACCAGATGTGAGGGAACGACATGAGAGTGGTACAGAAGGAATTCCAGGTCGGCACCCACAGCCGCAGCGAGATGATCGATATCACCGCCCAGGTCCACTCCATCGTCCGCGACTCGGGGATTGCCAACGGCCAGGTTGTCGTCTTCTGCCCCCATACGACCGCTGCGATCACGATCAACGAGAACGCCGATCCGGCCGTACCACACGATATCCTCCTGACGCTCAACGCGTTGCTGCCCCACGATCGCGCCGGATACCGCCACAACGAGGGCAATTCAGACGCCCACTGCGCCAGTTCGCTCGTCGGGGCCAGCGAACAGGTGCTCCTGTACAACGGACGCCTGACGCTCGGAACCTGGCAGGGGATCTTCTTCTGCGAGTTCGACGGCCCGCGCAACAGGAAGGTCGTCGTGCAGGTCTGTGGGGAGTGATTTTCACGCCGGCGCCGAACGCGAAACGGGGTGATCTTCTGTCTGCCGGAGGCTCGGAATGCGCATAAAAATGGCGAGGTGGTGGTTCCGGCTGGGGGGGAGACCGGTGGACCACGCTGCCTCGCCGAGGTTTATTAGCTTTGGCATACCGCCCAGTTCTACAGGGTCAAAGAGCGAGTATAATGCTTCCAACCGACCTGTCAATTGGTATCCGTGAAAACCAAGCACCTATCAGGGTGATATAGCCACCCCATTTCACTCCATTGAATAAGATGATTATACCTCGTTTAACACCCCGACGCAAGACAAAAAAACACGATTTTCGCATTTTCCTCCGCGGACACCGGCGATTCGGCACCACGTTAAACCCCGTTACGACAATGTGTTGCGAACCTCGCTCGCCGGAGATTCGCTTCGGGGGGCGTCTGCCGAACCGGTCGGAGCGTCGAACCGGCGTCAGACGCACCCGGACCAGACCATAGGACACCGCCCGATGGCCCGATCCGGGATTTCCCCGATGCGGCCGCCCGCCGAGGCGTTCCATCCGACGCGAAACACCGCCTCCGCCCGGCAGGCGCCCGCCCCAAAATATAGCCAAACAATGTCCATTATTACTTTAAGCACTCCGCAGCCGCCACGCGTGGGCGGCGGCCCGTGCCGCGCGAGCCGGATCGCGCGGCGCAAAATCCGCCCCCATTTTTCGGCTAATGGCTTGTCGGTCGCGCCAAAACTCCATAAACTAACAGACCCAGTGGACGATGGGTTCCGAACGAAGATGGAGATTCTTCCTTTCATCCGTAGCTTCTACAGATGACGAAACTCGCAGAACGAATTGAGCGTGTGAAAGAGACGATTGTCTCGGCGTGTGCACGGTCGCACCGAGAGCCGGAGGACGTCCGACTGGTGATCGTGACCAAGTCGGCCGGGATCGAGGAAATCGAAGAAGTCGTCCGGCTCGGGTGCCATCACCTGGGCGAAAACCGTGTGCTGCAACTGAAGAAGGTGGCGGCTCAGGTAGCCGAGTTCCTTCAGCAGCACGCCGACGACGAGACCATTCCGAAGACCATTCACTGGCACATGATCGGCCACCTCCAGCGCAACAAGGTTCGACAGGTGCTGTCCACGACCTCGCTGATCCACTCGGTGGACACGCTGCGACTGGCCGAAGAGATCAACGGCGCCGCCGTCCGGCTGGGCCTGCGTCCGCGAGTGCTTCTCCAGGTCAACACTTCCAACGAGCCGCAGAAGTATGGCGTGCCCGTCGGAGCCGCAACGCACCTGGCCGAGCAGATCGAGACCCTGCCCAACCTCCAGCTCATCGGCCTGATGACTATGGCGCCGCTGACCCGCGAGAAGGACGTGATCCGGACCTGCTTCGCGAGGGCCCACGAGCTGTTCTGTGAGATGCGAGGAGAGAAGATCGTCGGCCCGCAATTCACCGAGCTGAGCATGGGCATGAGCTCCGACTACGAAATCGCCGTCGAGGAAGGCGCGACGATCCTGCGCATCGGCTCGGCGATCTTCGCCGGTTCGTAGTGCGCCCGCGAGAGCCTGCCGAGAGGGTAATCCGCCGAGGGCGGATCACTGCAAACGGCCGGCCTTCTCAGGCATCAAAGAAAAAAGCGGGAAAATCCCCAAAGTCGCCCCCCTATCGAGACGACACTACGGTAGCGAACACAACCCGCACGGACGGGGTGTTGCGCTTTTCGCTGCAAGACAGAAGGCGACCACTATGGGCAAAACACAAGCAGGAAGCGGTGTGGAAGCACCCAGCAGCCTCACCGATGTCATTTTTCTGTCCGATAAACCCGATCTGCCCCTCGAAGTCAGGCGGTTATTCCGGCAAAAGAAGCTGTCGTTCCGCCTGCTGCCCCTGGAGGGCTACCGCCAGGTTCACCTTCGTCCCGATCTCGTCGGCACGGTGATCATCGACGCCGAGGGCATCGACGCCTCACAGGACCAGCGACTGGGCCGAATCCTGGAGACCCTGGAGCGGGACAACCTCGGCATCATCCTGCTGACCCAGCGCATCAAGCGCCCGGTCCGCAGCTTCTCGCTGATGCCGTCCGACAGCAGCTTTTCCATGACCGGCAAATTCCCGTCCATCTCGCTCGACGCCCTGTGGGCGCGGATCAGCGTCAACCTGGCCGACCGCAAGAAGCAGGAGTCGGGAATCGCGGTCAAGCCGGCGCCGACTCTCAGCGCGGCCCAGCGGTTCGCGACGAGCAAGCCCGACGGCGCCTCCGGCGAATCAGAGCCTCACACGGACAATCTCACCGAGCAGTTGCGGCTGGCGGGACTGGTCCAGCGCGATTTCCTGCCGGCTCACCTGCCCAACGGCGACGCGGCGCAATGGGCGGTCACGTTCATACCCGCTGAGTGGGTCTCCGGCGACATCTATGACGTGACGCGAATCGACGAGCAGCACATCGGCTTCTACATCGCCGACGCGGTCGGGCACTCCATGCCCGCCGCCCTGCTGACGATCTTCATCAAGCAGGCGATGGTGATGCGTGAGACCATCGACAAGAGCTACCGCATCTTCTCGCCGACGGAGGTCATCACCAACCTCAATCTCAAGATGGTCGGCCAGAAGTTGTCGGGCTACCAGTTCGCGACGTGCTGCTACGGCCTGCTCAACGTCAAAACGAGACAATTGAGCTTCGCGCGGGCCGGCCATCCCTATCCGATCCTGTTTCGCGAAGGCCGCGAGCCGCAGCAGTTGGAGACGCGCGGCGCCCTGCTCGGCGTGTTCGAGAATGCCGAATTCACGCAGAGTTCCGTCCAGCTCCAATCCGGAGACCGCCTGCTGCTCTATTCCGACGGCGCCGAAGCCCTGGTCGGCCAGCTCATCGACAACGCCGGCTTCCAGTTCACCGAGGAACTGCTCGCGATGCGCGACGCCCCGATCCACGAGATCGTCGACACGCTCACGGAACTGCAAAGCCAGCGTCAGATCACACCGCAGGAAGTCGACGACTTCACCCTCGTCGGCCTCGAAATCCCCTGACCGTAGGGGCGAATCATCATTCGCCCGTACCTGGCCGAGCCAGCCGGCGAAGAGCACAGGATGAATCCACGTCTCCCTGAGGACCTGCGGAAAGTAACGCCTCCCGGCGTCACTACGAACACCCCCCCTGTGAAACGCGCCGGGCCCCGTAGTAGAATCGCCCATCCGTTTTTGGTACAATACCCCCGTGGCCTGCGCCGGGCAGTGGAGGTCTCTTGCGCTTCTGTGGCTGCGGGCTGCCTTTGCACCGAGCCGCTGTTCGCACCAGGCTCCCGAGACAGGAGGTGAGAAGACGATGCACACTGCACGCGTGTTCCAGGGGGTTCTCTCAGACACATTCCGGGCGTATGCAGCCATCGCCCTTTTCCTGGCCCTTGTCTCTGCTGGCGCAGGCGATGAGCAGATCGACCAGAGCAACCTGCCCGAATGGACTGGCGGCTGGACGCACGTCAATCCAACTGCCGACGGCCAGGCGACCATGTGGCAGACGTTCACGCCGGCGTGTGCGAATCTGACGGCGGTGGAGATCGACATTCTTGCCCCAAACCCCGGCCGGGGTGACGACGTGCTGACCGTCGAGATCGCCACGGCCGGAGTTGTTCTGGCGTCGGCCGAAAGCTCCGTCGAGGACGGCTTCGACGGCCTCCTGCGATTTGAGTTCCCCGAGGCGGTGCCCCTTGTTCCCGAACAAGTCTACGACTTGAGAGTGCGCGACACGGGCAAGGGGCAATTCGGCTGGAAGTACGGCTCGAACACCTACGAACGAGGCAGCAGATTCGTCTTCGCACAGGAGCGTCCCGGCTCCGACTGGTTCTTCCGAACCTGCGCGAGCGCCGAGCCGGCCGCAACCAAATACTCCGGCGGGACGGGAGAGCCAAACGACCCATACCAGATCGCCACGGCGTCCGATCTGATCGCCCTCGGCGAGACGCCCGAAGACTACGACAAGCACTTCCTCCTGACTGCCGATATCGACCTGGACCCCAACCTGCCTGGCCGCAAGATCTTCGAGAAGGCGGTCATTGCGCCGGACGTCAACGATGCCAATGGCTGGTTCGATGGCATTCCCTTCAGCGGCGTCTTCGACGGCGATGGTCATACGATCTTGCGTCTGACCGTCACGGGTGTCAGCTCCTTGGGCCTGTTCGGGCGCGTGGCCGGCCACTGGGCCGAGGTCAGGAACCTGGGAACGGTGGATGTCTACATCGCTGGATCAAGTGATTTTGTCGGCGGACTCGCGGGGCACAACGATGGGCGCATCGCTGCGAGCTGCAGCAGCGGCTCTGTCAGCGGCACGTTCAGTGTCGGCGGTCTCGTGGGCCGGAACTCTGGCAGCGTCACCAACTGCTACAGCGCCGGTTCGGTCGCCGGGGATTGGGGTGTCGGCGGCCTCGTGGGCCAGAACGCATACAGTATCGCCATGAGCTACAGCAGCAGTACGGTCAGCGGCACGGAATGTGTCGGCGGTCTGGTGGGTTACCGGAGGTCGAGCAGAAACATATCGAGCTTCTGGGATACGCAGACCTCAGGTCAAACCAGCAGTGCCGGAGGAAGAGGCAAGACCACAGCCGAGATGCAAACGGTCAAAACGTTCCTCGATGCCGGATGGGACTTCGTGGGCGAGACGGCCAACGGCACCGACGACATCTGGTGGATTCTCGAAGGCCAGGACTATCCCCGGCTGTGGTGGGAGCTCGACAATTGATGATTGATGATTTACGATTGATGATTGGAGTCGCAGACGCCGTCCCGTTCGGCAGGCTCAGGGCAGGCTCTGAGCGGAGGCGAAGGATAGACGATGATGATGGAGGATATGGAATGAGACCGCTGCTGCTGGCGATGCTTACGTGTGCCGTTCTGTGCCTTGTCGCCGTCCAACCGGCCAGCGGCGTGGACGGTGACTTCAAGGAAGCCATGCAGGTCCGCAGCCTTCTGCATGCCGAGGAACTCTCCCCGGGCGCGACGCCGCATGCGCGGCTCCAGGACCCGCCCGTCGCGGAGACGGTCCTGCTGCCGGTCAGCCGGGGATTCAACCAGCGGAGCACGGGTCTTTGCTGGGCCTACGCGACGCTCAGCGCCCTGGAGACGATTCACCTGGTCCGCCATCCGGACGGGCCGGACGTGGAGCTTTCCCGCCGGGCCATGCAATACTATACGATGGAAGACCGCTACCGCCGCTCCATCAAGCAGGTGAACACAGACATCCGCGAAGGCGGGATCGTGCTGGACGCACTCCGGCTGATTCAGTCCAACGGCATCGTGTCCTTCGACGACTACGCCGATGTCGCCGACGGCTACGGATACGCAAACATCGCGGGCATGATCGCCGGCGCGCCCACCTTCACCGACAAGATCATCGCCCTGTACGAGGGACTGGACATCGTCTATGCGGCACCGCCCACGCAGACCCACGTTCCCGTCCTGGCCGCCGCCGAACCGAACGCCACGTATGCGCCCGCCGACGCCGGTGAACTCGCGCGGTTCGTGGTGGGACGCGATGTGTGGCAGAGCTACACACCCTCGTCAACCAAGAGCGGTTTCCACGCGCATCCCGATCCGGACGCCCGGTGGGAGAACGTGTCGTGGCACATGCCGCACAGTGAGTTTCCCGGCCGGATCAAGCAGGCTTTGCTGGCGGGGTTCCCCGTCGTGATCTCCATCCGCAATCACGCGCTGTTGGTCTACGGGGCGGACTACGACGCCGATGCTTCGCCGATCACCTACTACATCAAAGACAGCTATCCGTCCTATTACTACGTCACGGACGCCGACTACCTCCACGCGAACTTCTGGGAGATGACGACGGTCAAGCTGTAGCAGCTTCCCCCGGTGCCGGTCCTCATGTCTCGTCGGAGGCGACGTCGGCGAAGCACACGGGGGCGTGTTCGGCCAGGATACCCAGCATCGCCCGGCAGGCGTCGCGAATCTCCCACTGGGCCTTGGCGCTGGTGCGCAGCTTGAAGATGTGACGCCATTCGCGGAAGTTCGCCGAAACGACGATCTCGCTGGTGCAGGCGTTGGGCAGCACGAACCGCGCATCCTCCTTGCGCAGTCCGCGATCGCGCCACTTGCGGTACATCTGCTGGATTGCCTTCATGTCCCGGTGGAAGTCGTCGGCGAACTCGGCCGGCATGCTCTCGGGCACAACGTAGGTGAACTCCTCCTCGTCCACATAGCGTTGCGACTGCTGCGAGACCGCCATGAGGCGGTGCCGGACGAGCTGGTGCGTCATGGCGCGCGAGCAGTTGCGGATGCGAAACGTCGCGTAGGCGTGTTCCAGAGGCGACTCGTGGCCCATCTTGATGAGCCGTCGAATGAAACCCTCGTGCGAATCGTCCTCGATGCGATCGAAGCTCAGATAGCACGTCCGGCCCGCCTGCTCGATAACCCGCTGCGGATCGGGCGTCATGGCGACCAGCTCCACTTCCAGGCGACCCGCCGCCGGCGGGCAAATCGGTTGATCCATGTTCACTCCCTGCCCTGACTTCATCCGGCCTTGCCCAGCACCGCCAGAGCGGTTTGCACGTTGCCGAACGGCGCGCTGACCGCAAAGCCGGCCACCCGTCCGCGGATCTTCGCCACCAGCTCGCGCGCGATCTGGACGCCCAGGGCCACACCCTGCTCCTTGGTGGTCGCGGCGCTCATCCGATCGAGCAGCGCCTTGGGAACAACCACGCCGGGCACTTCGTTGGCCATGAACTCGGCATTCTTGAAACTCGTGAACGGCCAGATGCCCGCCACGATGGGAATCCGGAATCCGTCGATCGCATCGAGAAACCGAAACAGCGAGTCCGCGTCGAACACCGGCTGCGTGATCGCGTACTCAGCGCCTGCCTCCACCTTGCGCCGGAACCGCTCGGTCTCCCGATCCCAGTCGGCGGCTACCGGATTGGCGCCCACGCCGATTGTCAGCGCCGTCGGCGGGTCGATGCGATTGCCCCCGATGTCCAGACCCTGGTTGAGGTTCCGCACGACGTTGGTCAGCGCAACGGAATCCATGTCGAAGACGGCGGTGGCGTTGGGATAATCCCCCAGCTTGGGCGGGTCCCCCGTGATGATCAACAGGTTCCGCAGCCCGATCGCCGAGGCCCCGAGGATGTCCGACTGCATCCCGATCAGGTTTCGGTCACGACAGCAGAAGTGCAGGATCGTCTCCATGCCGGCCTCCTGCTGAATCCTCACGGCGGTCACCATAGGCGAAAGACGCGAGCTGGCGCGGGGCCCATCGGGGATGTTGATCGCGTCGACACCGGCCGCGACACATTGTCTGGCCTTCTCGATGATCTTCGTCATGTCCACGCCGCGAGGTGGAGTCACTTCGACCGTCGCGACTTCCTCCCCGGCGGCGACCTTGGCGCCGAACTGCGACTTCTGTTCGAGCGGAATTGCCGGCGCCGGCGCGGCCTCCGTCGCTCGATCGGGGCCGACCGCCACGGACACCATGGCACGACCGACGGCCTTGTCGACCGAACGCACCGCCCGCGCGATCTCCCGGATGTGGTCGGGGGTGGTGCCGCAGCAACCGCCGATGATGCGCGCGCCCTTCTCGAAGAATCGCTTGGCGTACTCGGCCATGTACTCCGGCGTACACATGTAGAGCTGGCGGCCTTCGACCGAACGGGGCATCCCGGCGTTCGGTTGGACGGAGATGGGCTTGTGCGTGATCGTCCGAATCAGTTCGAGACTACTGAGCATCCCCGACGGGCCAACCGCGCAGTTCAGCCCGACCGCGGTGACCGCCTCGTGCTGTGCGATCCGACCCAGCGCCTGATCGACCCGCTCCCCGTACACGGTCTCGTTGCGTTCGTTGACGGTCATCTGGGCCACGATGGCGATGTCCGCCAGCGCTGCGACCGCGTCGAGAGCGACCAGCAGCTCGTCCGTGTTGGAGAAGGTCTCGAGAATCAGGAAATCCGCGCCGGCTTCGACGAGGGCGGCGCCTTGCTGGCGAAAGATCTGCCCGGCCTGCTCGCGAGTCATCGGGCCGTACTCGGTCAACTCGCACCCCAGCGGGCCCATCGCCCCCGCCACCAGCACCGCCTGCCCCGCCGCGGCTCTGGCCACCTCGACCCCGGCGCGATTGATTCTTTCCACCTGATCGGCCAGCCCGTATTGCGAGAGCTTCACCCGGTTGGCGCCAAAGGTGTTGGTTTCGATAAAGTCTGCTCCCGCCTCAACATAGCCCTCGTGCACCTGCCGGACGATCCGTGGTTCCGCCAGGTTCAGCTCGTCGAAGCAGCGGTTGAGGAAGACGCCGTGCTGGTAGAGCATGGTCCCCATGGCCCCATCGCCTAGCAGGACTCCCTCAGAGACTCGCTTGCGGAATGCGCTACGATCCAATTCTTCCTTGCCCCATTGTGTTCCGTTTGTGCCGCCCCGGCGGCCGACAGACCTGCCCGCGGGAGTCGATGCGAGAGGCCCCAGCCAGCGCGATGCCGTGCATCCAAGCCGATCCTGCACAAGCCCCTCGCCACGGTCCGATAGTCCGGCGGCCAAAGCACCAGCCGATACTTGCCACCACACTCGAAGACCGCCGAAGCTCTCCCCAAACGGTTTGCGGTCATCCATGCTGCAATATCAGGCAAAATAACGCCAGGATTCTGCTAACGCAAGCCTTTTCGAACACTTGCCAGGCGGGTATCCCCAGTTCGCGGCCGCGCGCCTCGCCCAGCCCGAGGTGGGCTTCCGAAAGACTGCGAAGCCGGCTTTTATCGGACACCGGGCTAGCCGATAGCCCCACCACCCCCAGCCCCATCAGCCGGGCCGCACTCGTCCCAACGCACGCCCGCCGGGGCAGACAACGCCAGCAGGCATTACCCATATTAACTCTATATATCCATTGACTTTAACTTACACAAAATGGTATAATACGGCAATAATTCGCGATCCGTGCTCAATGTTCAGTGGGGCTTTCTATCTTATACTATAATTGGAAGAGTTCCGTATCAGCAGTGAGTGACGCCTCTCGTCGCTACCGGTCGAGGCCGCATAGCGACGGCAGAGGGCCATTTTCTGCACGGGGGAAGGGGTAGTGGCCTGTCCGGCGTCAGGCCGGAAACATCGGCCATTTCGCAGGACCAACCTCCTCCACCGACCACGGGCTTTCCACCGAGATTCTTATCCGGGCGGTTCCGGTCGCTACCGGCAAGCTTGAGGGTTTGAAAGGAGCGGTGTGATGAAGAAGGTATTGACGATATCGTTTCTTATCTGTGCTGTGCTCTTGTCCGGATGCGAGGTGTCGGACAGCAGCCAGAGCAGCGGTCAGACCCGACCCGCCGTGTCCCGATCGGGCCGCAGCTACTTCTGGGATAAGGACCTCAGACCTACGCTGACTGTGCCCACCAGAAGGGAGGCCCAGCCGACGGATGTCCAGGACGTTGAAGCACAGCTCGCTTCCCAGCAGGAGGCTCCGGCGGGCCTCTACATCGAGCCGGAAGCCCCTGTAGAAACACCGGAACCCGAGGCCAAAGTCGTCACCGCCTCCGTGGAAGACCTCAAGCCGATCACAGCGCCGGTCGTACCTTCGGCGCCGTCCTACGGCGAGAAGGTCGCCATCGGACCCGACCTCGTGGCCGTCGATGAAAACGGCGCCAACGCGCTGTCGATGACCTATCCGCGAGCGGACTATGGCATCCTCCAGGTCGACAAGACCATGCCACAGGAAGTGCGCTTGAACGCGCCCTTCGCCTACGTCATCAAAGTCACCAACCTCACGGACATGATGCTGACCGACGTGGCCATCACCGAGACGCTCTCCAACGAATTCGAGTTCAAGGGTTCCGAACCCACCGCTCAGAATGAAAACAACAAGCTGGTCTGGGAGATCGATTCGCTCGGTCCCAAAGCCAGCAAGAGCATCCGCATCACCGGTGTGGCCACCGGGTCGAACCCGCTGGAACACTGCACTGCCATCACCCATACGATTCGCGACTGCGCCATGGTCAAGGTGGTGGAACCGACGCTGGAACTCGGACGAGTCGCTCCCGCCGAGGCGGTTCTGTGCGAACCGATTCCGGTCGACTACGTCGTGACCAACACGGGAACCGGGGCCGCTCAGAACGTGCAGATCGTCGACACGCTGCCCATCGGGCTGCAAACGACCGACGGCAAGGGCAAGGTGGTCCTGGACGCCGGCACGCTGATCGCAGGCGAATCGCGACGGTTCTCGATCAAGCTGCGCGCCACGAAGACGGGCGCCTACGTCAGCAAGGCCATCGCGACATCCGCTTCCGGCCTGAGAGCCGAGTCCGAATCCACACTGACCAATGTCCGCCAGCCGATCCTGAGCATCACCAAGTCCGGGCCGCAGCGCCAGTACCTGGGCCGCGCCGTGACCTACGAGATCACGGTCCTGAACAAAGGTGACGGGCCCGCTCGCGACACGATGGTCGAAGACCTGATTCCGCCGGGAGTCAGCTCCATCGAGGCGACCTCCGGCGCGCAGACGGCCGGCTCCAAGCTGGTCTGGGAACTCGGCACGCTCGAGCCCAACGCGTCCAAGACGGTCCGCGTCTCGTACACTCCGATGAAGGAAGGCGAAGTGATGGCGACCGCCACCGCGACCGCGTACTGTGCCGATACCGTCACCGATTCGGCCAAGACGTCGATCACCGGCATCCCCGCTTCGCGTCTACAGGTCATCGATCTGGAAGACCCGGTCGAAGTCTCGCACACCACGACGTACCTGATCACGGTCGTCAATGAGGGCTCGGCCGCCGATTCGAATGTCCGCATCGTCTGCACGCTGGACGACAAGGTCCAGTATGTCTCCTCGGCCGGTGCGACCGCCGGATCGATCATGGGCAAGACGGTCAACTTCGCACCGTTGCGAACCCTCGAACCCAAGGCCAAGGCCACCTGGCGCGTCGTCGTCCGAGGCGCTCGGGCCGGCGATGTGCGGTTCAAGGTGAGCATGCACACGGATCAGTTGGCCCTGCCGATCGAGCACACGGAGGCCACGCACGTCTACGAGCAGTAAGCCCGAGCAGGACGCTCCATCCAGGTGATTCACGCCGCGGTGCCCCCCAGGCACCGCGCCTTTCTTTTTGGGGGCATCACGGCCTGAGCGACACCGGCAACCGCCGCAAGGCGGAACCTGCCGAACGCTTCCCCCTGCCCAGGCCGGGAAATTGTGTTGCACGGGGCCGACAAACCGGTATACTGGCACAAAACTCGAGGCGCTATCCAGATCCCCGTCAGGGGACTTTTTGTAGGGGCCTTCCGGGGAATCATTGCCGGTTTCCAGAGAGGACGGAGTTATGGCGGAAAAAGACGCCGATGTGCAGAAGATACGAGATCTGATCAAGATAATGAAAGAGAACGATCTTGTGAAGATCGACATCCAGCACGGCGACGACCGGATTTCCCTGCAGCGAGCCGAGCCGCCGCGTCCGGCCGCGGTGGGCAGTCCCATCCTCGCCTCGCTGCCCGGCATCATGGCCCCCGTCGGCAGGCCGGACGCAGCGCCCGCCGCGACGGCGATCCGAGACGACCTGCTCGAAATCAAGTCCCCCATCGTCGGCACATTCTACGAAGCCCCCAGTCCGGATTCCGATCCGTACGTCGAGATCGGCTCTCACGTTGACTCCCAGACGGTGGTGTGCATCGTCGAAGCGATGAAGGTGATGAACGAGATCAAGGCCGAGGTCAGCGGCACGGTCGTGGAGAAGCGAGTGGCCAACGGACAGGCCGTGGAGTATGGGCAGGTCCTCTTCAAGGTCAAGCCGGAATAACACGTGAATCGGCGCGGCGTGGCGGTCCGGCGGGACGCCACGAGGACGCCGTTCGGGAAGAGAGTTGCCGCCAATGCTATCACGAATCCTTATCGCCAACCGAGGTGAGATCGCGCTTCGCGTCATTCGGGCCTGCCATGAGATGGGCATCGAGACCGTCGCGGTCTATTCCGAGGCCGATCGAAACGCTTCCTACCTGCGGCTGGCGAACGAAGCCGTCTGCATCGGACCGCCCGACTGCAACCAGAGCTACCTGAACATCCCGCGCATCATCAGCGCCGCCGAAATCACCAACGTCGACGCGATCCATCCCGGATACGGCTTCCTGGCCGAGAACGCCAACTTCGCCCAGATCTGCAGCGACTGCGGCATCACCTTCATCGGGCCTCCGGTCGAGGCGATGCGGTTGTTGGGCGACAAGGTGGAAGCTCGCAAGCTCGCGCGTCAGGCCAAGGTCCCTGTCGTTCCCGGATCGGAGGGCGTGATCGAGGACGAGGCAGAGGCGCTGCGTCTGGCCAACGAGATCGGCTATCCGATCATCATCAAGGCCGTGGCCGGTGGCGGTGGTCGCGGCATGCGCGTCGTGCACAACGACATCAGTCTGCGTGCGGCGATGGCCTCCGCCAAAGCCGAGGCGGAGATCGCCTTCGGCGAAGGCAGCGTCTACATGGAGAAGTTCATCGTCGAGCCGCGACACGTGGAGGTCCAGGTCATGGCCGACCACGAGGGCAACGTCGTCCACTTCTTCGAGCGGGACTGCTCCATCCAGCGGCGCCACCAGAAGATGATCGAGGAATCGCCCTGCCCGGTGCTCGAAGAGCGGGATCGCGAGTGTCTGGCGGAGGCCGCCACCCGTCTGATCAAAGAAGCGCACTACGTCAACGCTGCCACGGTCGAGTTCCTGCTGGACAAAGAGGGCGACTTCTACTTCATCGAGGTCAATACCCGCATCCAGGTCGAACATCCGGTCACCGAGATGGTCACCGGCGAGGACCTGATCAAATGGCAACTGCGGATCGCTGGAGGCGAGCCGATTACCCTGCGTCAGAAGGACATCAAGCACCACGGCGTGGCCATCGAATGCCGGATCAACGCCGAAGACCCGGCCAACAATTTCTCGCCTTCGCCCGGTACGATCTCCAGGTACATCGCCCCCGGCGGGCTGGGCGTCCGCATCGATACGCACGTCCACCAGGGCTGGACGATCACGCCGAACTACGATTCGCTCATCGCCAAGATCATCGTCCATCAGGAAACGCGAGCCGAGGCGATTGCGACGATGCGACGCGCCTTGCAGGAATTCGTTATCGAGCCCGTCAAGACCACGATTCCCGCCTGCCTGGCGATCCTGTCACACAACCTGTTCGTCAAAGGCAAGACCGACACGGGATTCGTCGAACGCACCTTCTGATCACCCCGAAGCAGACCTCACGGAGCCGCCACCTCATCGTTCGAGGGCAACCAGGTCTTCATAGCTCTCCCGCTTGCGGATCACTTTGAAGGCCTTTGTGTCGACGAGGACCTCGGCGGCGCGACACCGTGCGTTGTAGTTGCTGCTCATGGTAAACCCGTAGGCGCCGGCGGTGAACACGGCCATCAGGTCGCCGCGTTCGACGCGCGGGATCGGCCGGTCCTTCGCCAGGAAGTCCGCGCCTTCGCAGATGGGTCCGACGACGTCCACCATCTCGCTGCCTTCGATGTCCAGTTCCCTGCTTCGGACCGCCGGCTCGAAGCGTGGCTCTACGCGAACCGGCCAGATGAAATGAAACGCATCGTAGAGGGACGGGCGAATGAGGTCGTTCATCGCCGCATCGACGATGACGAACCGCTTGCTTCCGCCCTGCTTGGTGTAGAGCACGCGCGTGACCAGAATCCCCGCGTTGGCGCAGATGCTCTTGCCCGGCTCCAGGATGAGCTTGAGGTCCCGGCCCTGGATCAGCGGCACGATCCCCGCGGCGTATTCCGCCGCCGAGGGCACCGTGTCCGTCTCATAGTCGGCGCCGTAGCCTCCGCCGAGGTCCAGCGCCTCGACTCGATAGCCCTTCTCGCGAAGTCGATCGACGAGAACGAGAGCCTTTTCGACCGCTTCCACATAGGGGGCGATGGTCTTGCCGCCGGTGCCCAGATGAACGTGCAACGCGCACAGATCGACCGAAGGATTGTCCGCGTACGCATCGAAGACGGCGACCGCCCGCTCGATGTCGACGCCGAACTTCGTCTCTTTCTTGCCCGTCGTCAGGAAGACGTGGGTCTTGTAGTCGACGTCGGGGTTCACGCGCAGGGCCGCTTTGGGTTTGGCGCGGCCGGCCGCAACAGGGGCCTTGGCCAGGCGAATCAGGTTCGTCAGCTCCTCTTCCGACTCGATGTTGAAGTATCCAATCCCGGCATCGAGGGCTTCAGCGATCTCGCGATCCGTCTTGCCGACCCCCGCATAGACCACCTTCGAAGGATCCGCCCCCGCCTGGAGCACGCGGTACAGCTCCCCGCCGCTGACAATGTCGAAACCACTGCCCTCGGCGGCCATCAGCTTCAGGATGCTCACGTTGCCGCACGCCTTGACGGAGAAACAGACCGTGGTGTCCAGCGATTCATAGGCGCGGTGCACCTTGCGCAGATGGTCCTGCAGCGTGGCCTTGCTGTACACGTAGACGGGCGTGCCCACCTCCGACGCGATGCGCTCGACATCCACCTCTTCCGCGAGCAACCGGCCCGCTCGGTAATTGAAAAAGTCCATCGACCGGGTTTCTCCTCAAGTCGTTATCCCTATCCGTCGGCGCCGGTGCCTGCGACCGCGCCGCGACGACAGTATAGGAGAAACCGGCCGAATTGCAAGGAAGCGAAGAGCGACGCATCGCCACGACCCACGTCGCCGGCGCCCTCCGCATGCGGACACCCCCAAAAAGAATGGAAGACTCCCCTGATCCAGGAGAGTCTTCCATTTTCCAGAAGCCTGCCACGTTCCAAACGAATCTTGCCGGTATCACCCTTTCAGGTGCCGCCCGGATGGAACTGCCCGAGACCGTACGCCGGTCGGGTCAGCAGGCTCCAGGCGAAGTGCTGGTGTTACTTTTTCTTCTTGGCCACTTTCTTCTTGGTGGCTTTCTTCTTCGTCGCCTTCTTCGCGGCCTTCTTGGCCTTCTTGGCGACTTTCTTCTTTGCTGCTTTCTTCTTGGCCATTACTTTTCTCCTTCAAGCTGACCACAAACAATGCTTTCTGTATTCACTTTGCTCGATAACACGATGTTCACATCATCACGGAAAATGATAATAGCATCTGTTACGCTTTGTATCGTCCATTTATTCCGAAATACTTCATAAAAATTTTTCGTCGCGCGATTCTCTTCGACGCGCACGTCGCGCGGAACCGTCCATGCGAACCCGTTCACGACGTCGCGCGAGACATGCGACCGACGTCGCGACGCTGCCTGCGTCGGCGTGTGACGCACCTGACGCAAACCCCTTGTGCGCACGCATACAATCGCATCGGTTCTGGTTCTGCGCACGTCACCGTCTTGCGCAAACGACCGTCTCGCCTGATAACATCACGTCGAGACAAGCCACTTGACTTTCATGCTCCGACCGTGTTTGCTACGTTGGTGTCGAGATCAGATTTTTTCGCGCGTCGCAGTCTGGTTCGACGAAAGAATCGCACAACTTCATTGTTAGTTGTTCATGGCGAAACGGAAGATTGCACTGTTTGGTGGCACGTTCGATCCGATTCACCTCGGTCATACACAGGTGGCCGAGGCGGCGGGCAAACAGATCGAAGCGGAGGAAGTGATCTTCATTCCCGCGAAGTGCTCGCCGCTGAAAGGATTTTTCCCTCATGCATCCGACGACGATCGGCTGCGCATGATCGAGCTGGCCCTTGCGGGCTGCGAGGGATTCTCCACGAGCGACTGTGAGCTGCGCCGGCCGGCGCCGAGCTATACGCTCGACACCGTCAGACGGTTTCAGCAGGAGTACGGCGAAGAAACGACGATCTACTGGCTGCTTGGCGCCGACAGCGTGGATGACTTAGTCTTGTGGCATCGCATCGACGAGTTGATCGATACATGCCATGTGGCGATCATGGTTCGAGGGGGCTACGAAACGCCGTCGTTTGACCGACATCGGGCGGCGCTGGGACCGGATCGAGTGGAGAAGCTTCGCCGCGATGTGATCCAGACGCCGTCGATTCCCATCAGCAGCACGAAGGTCCGCGAACATCTGGCCGCCGGCGAAGACGTTCGCGACATGCTCTGCCCCGAGGTGTGGGACTACATCCGCCGGCGCGGGCTCTACAAACGGGACTGACGCACCTGCACGCTGAGCCAGTCGTACCAGTTCGTCATGCCCTCACCGGTCCTGGCGGAAACGGGGAAGATTTCGATGCTCTGGTTGAGCCGCCGCGCATCGGCCTTCACCCGGTCGAGGTCGAAATCGACGAGCGAACCGGCCAGTAGATCGATCTTGTTGACCAGCATCGCCTTGCTCTTGGCGAAGATGCCGGGATACTTCACCGGTTTGTCGTCGCCTTCCGCCACCGAAAGCACGACAACCTTCCCAGTTTCACCCAATTCGAACGCCGATGGACAAACCAGATTGCCGACATTCTCAATGACGATTGCATCGAGAGCGTCGAGAGGCAATTTGCCCAGGGCCTCATAAACCTGCCGGGCCGAAAGGTGACAGGCGCCTTGCGTGTTGACCTGGATCGCCGGCGCTTGCGTCGCGCGAACGCGCTGCGCGTCGATGTCGGTTTGAATGTCGCCTTCGATCACGCCGATCCGGAGCTGTCCCTTCAGATCGCTGATGGTGCGCACGAGGATCGTCGTCTTGCCCGAGCCCGGAGACGAGATCATGTTCAGGCACAACTGCTTGCGCTGCGCCAGGAGTTCGATGTTCTTCATCGCGTACTGTTCATTGGCGCCGAGGATGCGCGCGCCGACGTTGACCTTTTCCATCGCTTACTCCTTCTCAAATTCGATCTCATCCAACACCAGAGGGGCGTCGGGAAGCAATGCAAAATCGGTGCCGGCGCAGCGCGGACACCGCGCGTCCGACAGCGACACGATAAACGTGCCGTCGCACGTCCGGCATCTGGCCTGCAAGGGCTTGTGCTCGATCTCCAGGGTCATCCCTTCACAGACGGTGCCCTCGGCGATGGCCTCGAATGCGAAGCGAACGACCTCGTCGTTGACCGCATTGAGCATGCCGCAGCTCATCTTCGCGCGAATCGGCCTGCCGCCCTGCTTTTCCGCCTCGCCAAGGATCACCTCGATCAGCCCCTGAGCCACTGCCGTCTCGTGCATCAGCAGATCCTCGGCAACTCACGCCCGTAGGGCATCTGCACGATCCGCCGGCCGCCGATTTTAGTGCGCAGCTCGACGAGCGGCACACCTTGCGAGGCGACCACCTCGCCGATCAGAGCGGCGTCGCGACCCAGCGGGTGGTTTCGACACAGCTCCAGGCACGCCTCTGCTGCCTCCGGCGACACGATCGCGACGAATTTGCCTTCGTTGGCAATGTTCAGGACGTCAAAGCCGAGCATGTCGGCGGCCGCCTGCACCGATGGCTTTACGGGAATGTCCGCGTCGCGAATCTCGATGCCGACCTTGGCGCCTTCAACGATCTCGTTGAGCACCGCCGCCAGCCCTCCGCGCGTCGCATCCCGCATGAACTTGACGCCGCCGGTCCTCTCGAACAGCATACACGTCAGGTCCGCCAGGGCGGCGCAGTCGCTGGCGAGCTGCGACTCGAATCCGATCCCCTCTCTCTGCGACATGATCGTCATGCCATGATCGCCGAGCGTGCCGTTGAGCAGGACCTTGTCGCCGACGGCGATGCGATCCAGTCCCGGATTGACACCGGGCAATCGGATGCCGATCCCGGCGGTATTGATGAACAGCGCATCGGCCGAACCACGTTCCACGGTCTTGGTGTCGCCGGTGACGACGGAGACGTTGTTCTCTCGGGCGGTCTGCCCGATGCTTCGGAGGATTCTCTCCAGCAGCCCCATCTCGAACCCGTCTTCGATGATCAGCGACAGCGTCAGCGCCAACGGTCTCGATCCGGCCACCGCCAGATCGTTGATCGTGCCGCAGACCGCCAGCTTACCGATGTCGCCTCCGTGGAAGAACAGCGGTTTGACCACGTAGCTGTCGGTCGTCAGGCAGATCGAGGTCGATTCCAGTTCCAGACGAGCCGAATCGCCGAGTTCCGACAACGGATCGTTCTTCAGATGGGGCACAATGAGTGTGCGAATGAGTTGACTGGTCAGTTGTCCGCCGCCGCCGTGGGCGAGCAGGATGCGCTCCGGTTCATGCTGTGCCATCGCTCGCCCTAACTCCTTCGTCCGTACTTGTACCACGCGGCGCAGGTGCCTTCGGAACTGACCATGCAGGGTCCGATCGGCTTGGCCGGCGTGCAGCGCGTGCCGAAGAGCGCGCATTGTGGCGGCTCGATCAGTCCGCAGAGGACTTCGCCGCATCGACATCCGCTGAGTTCCTCGCCGGGTTCGTCGCTCACGCCGAATCGTGCGAAGGCATCGAATCGCCTGTATTGCTCTTTCAGCACGAGCGTACTCTTCTCTATCTTCCCAAGGCCGCGCCAGTACCCGTCAGCCACATCGAAGCATTCCGCGATGATTCGCTGAGCGGCAACGTTGCCCTGCTCGGTGACCACTGCGTTGTAGATCGACTTGAGTTCCGCCTTGCCATTGGAAAGCTGCCGGCAAATCTCCGCCAGGGCTTCGATGATCTGCAGCGGCTCGAAACCCGCGACGACACAGGGCCGACCGAAATCGTTGACGATCTCCGCGAACGCGCCTGCGCCGATGATGACGCTGACGTGCCCCGGACAGAGAAACGCGTCGACGCGGTCGTTCATCCCGCCCAGCAGCGCACGCATCGCCGGCAGGATCAGCTTGTGACCGCTGAGGATGCAGAAGTTCTCGATCCCCTCCCGAGCTGCTTCCTTGACGACTACCGCAGAGGCGGGCGCGGTCGTCTCGAACCCGACTGCGACGAACACCACCTTCTTGTCGGTGTTGTCGCGGGCCAGTTGCAGTGCATCTTCGCTGCTGAGCACGACCCGGACGTCGGCCCTCGAGACGCAGGTCTCCAGCGACCCGGCCTTGCCGGGAACTCGAATCATGTCGCCATAGGTGGCGATGATGCAATCGTCGCGTTGGGCCAGTTTCAGAACCGCGTCGATATAGCCCTGGTCGGTCACACAGACGGGGCACCCCGGACCCGACAGGAGCTTGAGTCCCTTCGGCAGCGTGGACCGGATGCCGCTGCGGAAGATCGCCACCGTGTGCGTCCCGCAGACTTCCATGACGACGATCGGCCGGCCCAGCGTTTGGCAAGCCTCGTCGATCTGCTGCTGTGCTTTGGCGATCCTGTCGAGCATATGGCCTTATCCCGAGACCCGGTTCTGCGTCTTCTCGAAGTCCTCGATCTCGGCGAACAGCTCCCACGTCTTCCTGGCCTCTTCTTCATCGACCCGCGCGATGGTAAAGCCCGCGTGAACGAGCACCACGTCGCCCAGCTTCGCGTCGGGCAGGAGCGTCGTCTTGGCCTTGAAGCGATTGCCCATCGCATCGACCATCGCGCGATCGTCTTGCAGTTCCACAATTCTCGCCGGTATGGCTAAGCACATAGTGATCTGCACCTTCTCACAAGCTCTCATCCAGGATGCGGGCGGCGATGGCGGCCTGGCCGAGGGCGATGCCGCCGTCGTTGGCGGGGACATCCCGGTTGCATAATACCGCAAAACCGGCCTCTTTGAAACGCACAATCAGACGGTTGGCCAGATAGCGATTGCAGAAGACGCCGCCGCTGAACGCGACGACGTTCAGGTCCGCCTTCCGTCGCGCGGCCTGAGCCACAGCCAGGAGGGCTTCCGCGAGGGTGTTGTGGAACTTCGCAGAGACGCGGCCCGCATCGCCGTTGTGCCGGGTCTCATCCACGATCTGCCGGATCATCGCACGCAGATCGACCTTCACCGGTTCGCCTTCGCGCTCGCTCAGCTCGAACGGATAGCACACATCGACGCGCGGATCGACAATCGATTCGAGCGCCATCGGCAGTTGCGCATCGAAGTGATTGTATTCGCCGAGCGAGAGGATCGCCGCAACGGCGTCGAATACGCGGCCCAAGCTCGACGTGCTGACCGTGTTGACGCGTTTGTCGATCTGTTCAAGAAGTGTATTCAGCTTGGTTCCATCGGGCTCGATGCGTTTCAGCAGCCAGGCGAAGTCGCTGACTTGAAAGTCGTCACCGTACGCCTGTCGCAGCAGAGTCAGGAGAGGCCGAATCGCCTCCTTGCTCGCGCGATCTGCCCCGGCCAGCGGGTAGTAATCGAGGTGCCCGAACCGCTCGAACTGCGTCAGCGAAGCGATCATGCACTCGCAACCCCAGATGGCGCCGTCGGCGCCGTAGCCGGTTCCGTCGCACACGATGCCGATGACCGGCCCGGCGTGTCCGTGCTCGACGAGCACCGACGCGACATGCGCCCAGTGGTGCTGGACGGGGATGACCCTCACGCCGGAAAGCGATCGAGCGTAACGAGTGGAAAGATATCCAGGGTGCAGATCGCAGGCCACCACCTCGGGCTCGACCTCGAACAGCCTGCGCAGATGCTCGATGGAGCCGACGTAATGCCGATAGACCTCCGCATCCTCCAGGTCGCCGATATGCTCGCTGAGGATGAGCTGGTTCCGCTTAACCAGACAGAACGTGTTCTTCAGATCGGCGCCGGCGGCGAGGATGTCGGGTCCGGCGCTGCGCTCGATCACGATCGGCGTCGGCACATATCCTCTCGCGCGGCGCAGCGGCACCGGCTCGCCGTCGATCAGGTGGATGATCGAGTCGTCCACCTGCCGGTAAATCTCCCGGTCGTGCATGACAAACGCATCCGCCACCTCGCCCAATCGTTGCAGCGCGATGTCGTTCTTGCAGATCAGCGGTTCGTCCGAGAGGTTGGCACTTGTCATCACGAGCACGTCGAGCCCTTCCGCGAATAGTAGCACGTGCAGCGGCGTATAGCAGAGCATGAAGCCGAACGTGCTGACTCCCTCGGCCACCGACGGCGCGATCCGCGTGCCCTGCTTCTTGGGCAGCAACACGATCGGCGCCAGCGGACTCGTAAGGATTCCCTCCACCATGCTGTCGACAATCGCGTACTTGCGAACCGCGTCGAACGAGCCGGCCATCATCGCGAAGGGTTTGTGGTCTCGGCGCTTGCGCTGCCTGAGCCTGCGCACGGCCCGTTCGTTCAGCGCATCGACCGCCAGGTGGAAGCCGCCGACGCCCTTGATCGCCAGAATCCTGCCTTCGCGCAGCAGGCGAGCGGCCTCGGAAAGCACCGGATCGGTCCCGGTTTGCAGGACCGCGCCGGTCGCGTCGACCAGTTGGATGCTCGGCCCGCACGCCGGACACGCCACCGGCTGGGCGTGGAATCGCCTGTCGGCCACGTCTGCATACTGCCTCGCACAGTGCTCGCACATCGGGAAGACCGCCATCGTCGTGTTAGGCCGGTCGTACGGGATCGACCTGACGATGGAATATCGCGGTCCGCAGTTGGTGCAGTTGATGAAGGGATAGCGATAACGGAAGTCGTTGGGGTCGCCCAATTCCGCCAGACAGTCCCGGCACATAGCAATATCGGCGGTCACCTGAGACAGCACGATCCCCGCGGGATCGCTCCGCCCGATCGTGAATTCCTCCTGCCCCTCGACCGGCTGTGTATCTATTCTTATACATGACCGGACCCGAGCCAGGGGCGGCTTGTCCGCTCCAGCCTGCAAACGACGCACGAACTCGTCGATCCGGGCCTTGGGGCCCTGAAGCTCGACCGTGACCCCTTTGGTATCGTTGTAGACCGTGCCCGCCAGGCCCAGCTCGCAGGCCAGCCTGTACACGGCCGGCCGAAAACCCACTCCCTGGACCTGACCGGTTATCTCTATACGCTCTCGTTTGACCAAAACGAGCTTTCCTTTCCCAATTTGCCGAGGGCCGCCGGCCAAAGGTCCGAGAATCCCCATATCCGCGGCCGATTGTGGCCCCCCAGAGTCTATTGGCGCTTCCCCAGCCTGCAAGAGCAAAATACCCGCGAAAAATTTGCTTGCTACCCCACCAGGGGTGTGCTAACATACGGGTCCACGGGGCCATAGCTCAGTTGGGAGAGCGCTTGCATGGCATGCAAGAGGTCGTGGGTTCGACTCCCATTGGCTCCATTACCCCTTTTGTGTCTACGTTTTCAAGCAATCCGAGGTTGACGATTCCAAGCCGGACCGCTACCGTCGAATCCCAGGAAACCGCCATTGGTCTGGCCGTATGGGCCGCTACTCTGGAGGTGCTGCATGGGACACATCAGCAGACGGTCGTCTCGCTTCGTTCACCTATCGGTTCTTCTGCTTCTATTGGGCACGCCGACGGCGCCGGCTCAGCCTGTCGCACCCAAACTGATCCCTCTGGTGAGAACCGTCGACCTGGACATCGGCCAGTCCAAAACCGTTGACCTCCACGACGGGTCCCAGGCGACCGTCCGGCTGGTCGCTCTGGAGGAGATCCGCGACAGCGTGTGCAAGGCGGTTCGCCGAGCGACGGCGGACGTCGAGGTCAGCGGCCAGCCGATATCGCTGGTTTCCTCGACGTATCACCTGCCGGCGACGGTAGCCGGAGTGCAAATCGACTGCCCCGTGACCCGGGGCTACACCCAGGACGACAGCAAGGACAATCCCTGGGGGCTGGTCAAGGACGCGAGAATTCGCCTCTGGCCTGCGGATTCGCCTCTGATCCGGCCGGAGACATTCGTCTACCCGGCCAAGCAGCGGTGGTTCGCCTCCGATACGCAGATGGCCAACGTCCCGGTCTTCGTGGACGGCGGAGAGGTCCCCTCGAAGAAAAGCATCTACTATCACTACGGCCTGGATTTCGGGGGCGCCGAAGGCCTGGTCGAGGTGGTCGCCGCCACCGACGCCCTGGTGGTCTCGGCGGGCACCGAGACGCTGCCCGATTACGACGACACTCCCGTAAGCCCCCGATACGACGTGATTTACACACTGGACGACCGTGGCTGGTTCTACCGCTACAGCCACCTGTACCGGATCGACGACTCCGTCACGCCGGGCCAGCGGGTCCGGATGGGTCAGAAGATCGGGGTGCTGGGAAAGGAAGGAGCCAGCGGCGGCTGGTCCCATCTGCACTTCGACATCACCTGCCGGCAGCCTTCGGGCCAGTGGGGCATTCAGAACGCCTACGCGTTCGCCTGGGAGGCCTATCAGCGGCAGTGCCGCCCAGAGATCATCGCGGTGGCGCGGCCGCACTGCGTAGGCTGGACAGGCGAGCCGGTAGAGCTGGACGGCAGCCGGTCCTGGAGCCGCTGCGGAACGATCGAGAAGTTCGAGTGGACGTTTTGCGACGGTGGATCGGCCCTCGGCCCGAGGGTGCGGCGCACCTATGACGAGCCGGGTGAGTACAACGAGATTCTGAAGATCACCGACGCTCGCGGGAACGTCGACTACGACTTTGCCGTCGTCCAGATCTTGGACAAGACCCATCCCGATCTGCTGCCGCCCGCCATCCACGCGGCGTACTACCCTACGTCCGACATCAAGGCGGGTGACGAGCTGACCTTCAAGGTCCGCACGTTCCGCACCACGCACGGTCAGGAAGTCTGGGACTTCGGAGACGGCAGTCCCAAGGTGACCGTGCAATCCGACGGCAACGTGGACGCTCACAATCCCGAGGGCTACGCGGTGACGAAACACGCCTATTCCAGGCCGGGTCGTTACATCGCCACCGTCCGCCGAAGCAACGAACACGGCCACGAAGCAATTACTCACCTGTTCATCCGCGTCGGCGACGGAGCATAGAGCGTACCTTCTGCGTCGTCGAAGAACAGGCCAGAATCAACACACAAGGAGTGAAATCATGACGAACAACACGATGTCCTTATTGTCCGCTGCCAACCGCCAACCGAGTCTATCGGCGATCGTGTGTTTCGCCCTGGTGGGCATGATGTGCTCGGCCGGATGTGCGTCGCAGGCGAGCGGCTCGAACGAGCCTCGATGGATCAGCCTTTTCAACGGAAAAGACCTCAAAGGCTGGCATCCCAAAATCACCGGTTACGATCTGGACGACAATTTCGGGAACACGTTCCGCGTCGAGGACGGCGTCCTGAAGGTCTGCTACGACCAGTATGAGAAATTCGACGGCAAATTCGGGCACCTGTTCTACGAGACG
Organism: uncultured Pirellulales bacterium; assembly: GCA_964579055.1. Taxonomy (GTDB): domain Bacteria; phylum Planctomycetota; class Phycisphaerae; order Sedimentisphaerales; family Anaerobacaceae; genus Anaerobaca. The sequence goes on along the minus strand of CAZOFX010000014.1, from coordinate 50,023 downwards.
CCCTTCTCGCACTATCGCATGCGCGTGGAGTACCGCTTCGTGGGCGAGCAGACCCCCGGCGGTCCCGGCTGGGCCTTCCGCAACAGCGGCATCATGTTCCACTGCCAACCGCCCAAGACCATGCGCAAAGACCAGGATTTCCCCGTCTCCATCGAGGCCCAGATGCTCGGCGGCAACGGCACGGAAGAGCGTTCGACCGCCAACGTCTGCACGCCCGGAACGCACATCGTGATGAACGACAAGCTGATCACCCAGCACTGCAACAACTCCAAGTCGCAGACGTATCACGGCGATCAATGGGTGACGATGGAGATCGAAGTCCACGGCAACGGGAAGATCAGGCACCTCGTCAACGGTCAGGTCGTGCTCGAATACGAGCAACCCCAGCTCGACGACAGTGATGCAGACGCGAAGAGGCTGATCAAGGATGGGAACACCATGCTCCGCGAAGGCTACGTCGCCCTCCAGGCCGAGAGCCATCCGCTGGAGTTCCGCAAGGTGGAGCTGATGCCGCTGGAACAGTGAGACCCGGTTCGCATCTACCCGTCGAGCCCATGCGAAGCCGCGTGTCCGGGGCCGGTGTGCTTCCGCTACGGATCGAAATCGCCCATGGACCGGAATGCATCCACGATCCGCAGTTCGGCCAGCACGCCCTGCTCCTGCTTGCCAAAGGAGTAGGTGAACGGCCACATTTCGCCGGGCACGATGTTGTTGCCGGCCGCCGGACAGAAGTGCCCCACTGAAAGCAGGCGCCCATCGGCGTCGCGCAGGGCCGCCTGGAGTTCGACGCCGCGTGCTGCGGCTCCCACGTTCTCGACTTCGCCGAGGACGTGGACCCGGCCGTACTCGTCGCGGATCGCGCGCAAATCCCGAATGGTGAACCCGCATCGGACCAGCGGCACGTGCGAGCCGGCGAATTCCCCCGTCTGCCGGACGGAGGCAACCCCCACCGATCCTTCACGGGGCACGACGGCAGCGCCGACGGGCTCCTCCGGCGCAACAGAGCACCCCAACGTGAAACTCGCCAGGCCGACGAGAAGCAGTCGTATGCAGATCCCCTTCATCACCCAGTCCTTTCATCGGCAAACACCACAGGCCGCTTCCGCCGGCCCGGCCAAGGGCCCGATAGCGCAGCCACCTCCCTCCTCCGGTCCCGACCCCTGCCAGGACCGTTGCACGCCATGCTATGTGCTTAACCGGCATGGGATTATCGCATTTATCGGACGTCGTGTCAAGCAATTCCTTCTCGGGCGAACTGCGTCCATTGAAGACCGCGAATCCCCATTTATCCGATAGACTTTTGGCGCCCCTGGAAAGGAGAAAGGAGGAGCACCGCCGATGCAGACTCCGAAGTGGTAGGCGCCCCTTTGGAGCCGAGTGGGATTCAGGCGGTGCTCCGGATGTTGGCGTTCATCTCCCGTCGATCCGGGTAGAGAGGCGTGCGAGCGGTGGAAATGTGGATGCCTTTCTTTCCCGGCATGCGTTTTTTTTTGAGGCCGCCGCCGTGCCGAGTCCAATGCCGCGCCGGTCAAACCAGGAAGGCTGAGGCAATCTGGTCGCGTCTGACGCTCGCGACATAGTGGCATTTTGCGCAGCTCGCGACAGGAAGGAAAGCCTCATGGGAATCGACCGGTGTCTCCGTGTTTCGCTGCTTTGGGACGGGTCGAATTCTTCTCGAAAATGCACTCAAGAAATCATGCGTGTCTGGCCGATCCGAAAGAATGAAAAAGTTCAGAACGGTGGCTCGAAGCTGAAGACCAGCAAGGTCCTCTTAGCCAGAACCGGCATCGTCTATCTACTCTTGCATGCCTGTTGCATCCAACGCCAGACGAAGCACGGGGCGGTTAGGAACAAAAGGAGAGAGCCACGAATAACTCAGTCGGGCCCCTGTGAGAGCAGCAGGCGGGTATTTCGTGTAACTGGACACAAGCACTGGCAAATACCTTCGTGTCCTGCTGCGACAGGGGCCTTCTTCTTGCGCCGCTGTCGCCGAAGTCGGTGTCCCGCCAGGCCCCCTGCCCCGCCAAAAAAGACCGATGCAGCCTTTTCCCGCGACCGCCCAGAGAGTATGATATATCCGGAGTACGGGGATAGATCCATTTCGTCTCGCGTCGAGCAACTACCGCGCCGATTGCGGAGGCGCCGGCGAGGCCGAGAGATCATCAATCCGGCCCCGCGCGGTCCACTGCACCGGTCGCAGAGATAGGAGGCATGCTGTGAACGGCAAACGCATCGATCGACGAACGTTTCTCCAGACCACCGCCGCCGGCGCGCTGGCCTTCCCGATGGTCGTGCGGTCTTCTGCCTTGGGCAGAGCCGGAACGGTTGCGCCCAGCGAGCGGGTGACGATGGGGTTCATCGGCGTCGGCGGCATGGGCACCAACGACATGCGGGCCTTCCTCGCCCAACCCGATGTGCAGGTGCTGGCGGTCTGTGATCCCGTCCGGGCCAGCGACGAATACGGCCACTGGTACAAGCAGGGCTGGAACGGCGCCTGGTTCGGGCGCGAGTCAGCGGCCAAGATCGTAGAGGACGACTACGCCCACAAGGCCGGCGCGGGCCAGTACAGAGGGTGCGCCGCGTACGTGGATTTCCGCGACCTGATCGCGCGGGACGACATCGACGCGGTGTGCATCGCGACGCCCGATCATTGGCACGCCATCTGCGCGATCCGGGCGGCCGCTGCGGGCAAGGATATCTACTGCGAGAAGCCCATGACTCTGACCATCGCCGAGGGCCGGGCGGTGGCCGAGGCCGTTCGACAGTACAACGTCGTCTTTCAGACCGGCACCCAGCGCCGATCGAGCCAGTTGTACCGTTTCATCTGCGAGGTGGTCCGCAACGGCCGGATCGGCAAGCTTCAAAGGGCACTGGTCGCGATCGGGCCGAACAACAAGCAGGCGCCGCCGAGCGACTGGAAGCCGATGCCCGTGCCCGAGTGGCTGGACTACGAGATGTGGCTCGGGCCGGCGCCATGGGCCCCCTATCACAAGGATCGTTGCCTTTACACATTCCGATTTGGCGCCGACTATTCCGGCGGCCAGACCACCAACCTCGGCGCGCACGGCATCGACATCGTCCAATGGGCCAACGGCACCGACAACACCGGACCGGTCGAGATCGAGGACCTGGGCGGCGAATTCCCTACGGACGGCCTGTTCACCACCGCCACCAAGGTCCACTTCCGCGCCCGCTATGCCAACGGCGCCGAGCTGGTTTGCAGGACGCAGGAGGACGAGATTTACCGCTTCGAAGGAACCGAGGGCTGGATCCAGGTCCCGACCTATTCGGACGAGATCACCTGCCATCCCGAATCGCTGAAAACCACCGTGATCGGCCCGGACGAGATCCATCTCTACGAGAGCAACGATCACCACCGCAACTTCGTGGACTGCATCAAAACGCGCGGCCAGACCGCCGCTCCGGTCGAGGTGGGCCATCGTTCGGTGACGATCTGCCACCTGGGCAACATCGCGATGCAGCTCAAGAGCAGGCTACACTGGGACCCGGCCAACGAACGCTTTGCCAACAGCTGCGAGGCGAACACGTTGCTCTCGAAGACCATGCGAAGCCCCTGGCACCTGTAGCAGGAAAGAAGTCGGGAGGAAACCCATGGACCGCCAGCGAATCCGTATGTGTTCCGCCCTGTTGTTGGGCATACTCCTCATGTGGAATGCTCCGCTTGCTCATGCAGATGATCCGATCACCCTCGATACGGACCCCAATCTTGCGGCGTGGTGGAAGTTCGACGAAACCGCCGGAAAGACGGCAGCCGATGCGTCGAAACATGAACGGGTCGCCACATTCAGAGCGGAGTTGTCATTCGACAAGAATTCCGCCGCCGGCCGAATCAGCCAGGCGGTCCGTCTCGACGGAGAGGAAGGCTATCTCGTAGTGTCCAAGTACAAGGGCATCAGTGGGACCCGGCCTCGGACGCTCGCGGCCTGGATCAAGACGGCAACGGCGGCCGGGGAGATCATCTCCTGGGGCACCCCCGACTTCGGCAAGATGTGGACGTTGGGCTTCATCCGCGGTCGCGCGGGCGTCACGCCTCACGGCGGGTATTTGTACATGAACGCCGAGACCCATGACGACCGATGGCATCACGTCGCGGTTGTGGTCCGCCAGGCAGAAGCGCCCAACCTGTACGACGATGTCACGCTTTATCTGGACGGCCAGGTCGCCGTCATCCACGACATCGGGCTTCTGGATCTCTGGCCCATCGACACGGGCAACGAGCTCGACGTCCGGATCGGGCGGAACTTCAAGGGTCTCATCGATGATCTGCGGATCTACAGCCGCGTTCTCTCGGAAGACGAGATTCACGCTCTTTTCACGCTGGACACCAACCGTCCATTGACCCGGTCTCGATAGCAAAGGGGGCAGACATGGAAGACTCACGACGAACACGACGCCAGTTCATGCGCGATACAGCCACCACCGTAGCGGGCCTCGCGGTCGGCCTCGGCGCCGCCGGCCAGACCGCGAAGGCGGCCGAGGACACCGGCACGTCCAGGATTCTCAGCTACCATCCCGACATGGAGTACCGCCGGCTTGGCAAGACCAACATCATGGTTTCTGCGGTCGGTCTCGGAGGACACTCGCGCAGCAACGACCAGGAGCGCGCCGACATCATCAGCCGCTGTATGGACATGGGCGTCAATTACATCGACGCCTGCTGGGACAACGAAGTCAAACGGGACGCCAAGGCGCTGAAGGGACGGCGCGACAAGGTGTACCTGGCGCTGTCGCACGGCGCCAAAGAGGTGCGCAACGAGGACTTCCGCACGTCGAAGAAACTGCTCGAATCGCTCGATGAGCTGCTGCGAGACTCGGACCAGGAGTACACCGATCTGTGGCGGATCACCTGCCTGGAGCCGGGCGGCCGGCACACGTTCGACACCGCCTGCGAGATCGTCGACGCCCTGGAGAAGGCCAAGAAGCAGGGCAAAACCCGCTTCATCGGTTTTTCCTCGCACGACCGGCGCTGGATTCAGTTCATGATCGAGTACTTCCCGCAGATCGAAGTGGTCTGCTTTCCCTTCACCACGATGACGAAGAAGGCCCCGCAGGACAGTCTCTTCGATGCGCTGAAGCAGCGAGACGTCGGCGCGTTCGGGATCAAGCCGTTCGCCGCCGCGTCGCTGTTCGCCGGTGACGCCGAGCAGGACAACCGCCGGGGTCGCCTGGCGCTGCGCTACATCCTCCGCAGCAACACCGTCGTCCCCATCCCGGGGATCAACCGCATGGAGGAGCTGGACAACGTCGTCAAGGCCGTGTCGGAACGGCGACAGTTGGACGTTCAGGAGAAAGCGGAACTGGAAACCGTCGGCAGGGAGACTTTTGCCAGGCTGCCCAATCACTATCAGTGGCTCAAGAACTGGCAGTACGTCTGACGACCGAGACCCCCGGCGCCACACTGACGGAAAACGGAGACACGGATGCCCCAGATCATCACGTCAAGACGCCTCGGACCGACAGCCCGTTTTGCCATTGGCGCCTTGGCTGCCATTCTCATGGCCGCGCAGGGCTGTGAACGGACTGCCCGCGTACCGCGTCCCCAAACGGACGTCGCGGCCCCAACACTGGCCGAACAGTCGTCAGCGCCCGTTCAGGAACCGCTGCTGCTGGATGACGAGCCGCTGCTGTTGCTCGACGAGGAGCCGACGACGACGGACCTGCCGGCAGCGGACAATAGTCGCTGCTTCGTCTGCCACGCCAACTACCTGGACGAGAAGATCGCGGTTACTCATGCCCGCGCCGGGATCGGCTGCGCCACGTGTCATGGCGCCAGCGATGCGCACATCGCCGACGAATCGTGGGCTTCCGGCGGCAACGGCACCGCGCCCGACATCATGTTCCCGAAGGAGCGGGTCAATCCATCGTGCATGGTCTGCCATCCCAAGGACAAGATCGACACAGCCGAACACAAGCCACTTTTCGCCGACGATGCACAGCAGAGGCTCTGCACAGACTGCCACGGCAGCCACCGCCTGCCCATACGCCGGAGCAGGTGGAAGTAGGCGCCATCGCTCCATCGATACAAAACCCCCTTCTCCCACGGGGAAAGCCTAAGGCGCAGAGGTCTTTTCCAGAACCTCCGCCTCGATCAAAGCGTAAAGCTTACGCTGGTGGGAACTTGCGCGGACACAGAAATCCCTCCATCGATTGAGAAAATGCTTGCTATGGAGGAGTTGCTACGATATAGTATCTGCTCCTAATATGGTCAGCATGAACCGATGGCGCGCCGGTCATCCTGCCAGGAACAGGCAAGCGCACGCAGGGACCCGGCATGAGTGGAATCCCGGAAACGACCGACGGCAAGGAGATTGCACAGAGAATGGATGCGTTTCGGGCCAGATGTCACGAGGCGGGACTGAAAGTGACGCCTCAGCGAATGGCGGTCTACGAGGCCCTCATGGAGACGGGCGAGCATCCATCGGCGGAGATGGTCTTCCGGCGGGTGCGCCGGGTCTACCCCAACATCTCGCTCGACACGGTCAACCGGACGCTCCTGACGCTCAGCGAGATCGGCGCGGCTTTCATCGTCGAAGGTTCCGGCGACGCCAAGCGATTCGATGGCAATCTCGGCAACCACCAGCACTTCAAGTGCGTCCGGTGCAGGAGAATTGTGGACTTTCACCACGAACCGTTCGACCGAATCGCCGTACCGGAGAATCTGACGGGCGGATTCACTGTACTGAGAACGACCGTGTGCGTCGAAGGCTTGTGCGACCGATGTCGCCTCCAGGAATCGTGACGACGGGCATTCGTCGTAAATCCAGATATATCAGCATTGTGTTCAAGGGAGGTTACGAATGAGTTTGAAGGGCACCCAGACGGAAAAGAACCTGCTGACCGCCTTTGCCGGCGAGTCGCAGGCGCGGAATCGGTACACCTACTATGCCGGCCAGGCCAAGAAGGAAGGCTACGAGCAGATCGCGGCCATCTTCGAAGAGACCGCCAACCAGGAGAAAGAACACGCCAAACGGTTGTTCAAGTTCCTCGAAGGGGGAGAAGCCCAGATTCAGGCCAGCTTCCCGGCCGGCGTCATCGGAACAACGGTGGAAAACCTCAAGGAAGCGGCGGCCGGCGAGCACTACGAGACCACGGAGATGTACCCCGGCTTCGCCCAAGTCGCCCAGAAGGAAGGGTTCGTCGAGGCGGCCGCGGTATTCAAGACGATCGCCGTAGCCGAGAAGCGGCATGAGGACCGATACGTCAAACTGGCCAAGAACATCACCGACGGCGCTGTGTTCAAACGCCCGGCTCCCGTGCGCTGGGTGTGTCGAAACTGCGGCTACGTCCACGAGGGTCCCGATGCGCCGAAAGTCTGTCCGGCCTGTGCCCATCCCCAGGCCCACTTCGAGATCGAAGCGGTCAACTACTGAGACCAGAGCCCGCGTGTGTGTGCTGATCTGGGCGGCCATGATCGCGGCAACAGGATGTGACGGCCCCCATGAGGCCAAGGAGACACCCATGAAAGAGCGAACAGGTTTGGTGACGCTGAAAGGCAATCCGGTCACGCTGCTGGGCCCGGAGATCAAGGTCGGCCAGGCGGCGCCGGACGTGGAACTGACGGCGAACGATTTGTCGACGGTCAAGCTGTCGAGTTTCCAGGGCAAGGTGCGAATCATCACGTCGGTTCCGTCGCTGGACACGCCGGTCTGCGACACGGAGACGCGCCGCTTCAACGAGGCCGCGGCAAAAATGGGCGGGGACGTCGTGGTCCTGGTGGTCAGCATGGACCTGCCGTTTGCCCAGGCCCGCTGGTGCGGCGCCGCGGGCGTCAAGAATGTCAAGACGCTGTCGGACCATCGTGACGCGGCGTTCGGCACGGCCTACGGCGTGCTCATCAAGGGGCCGCGTCTGCTCGCCAGAGCGGTCTTCGTGGTGGACAAGCAGGGCATCGTCCGCTACACGGAACTGGTCAAGGAAGTCGCCAGCGAGCCGAACTACGAAGCGGCGCTGGCCGCCGCCAGGAAATTGCTCTGACCGAGCCCGGCCGGAGAGCGGATTATTGAAGAGGAACGCAGAGATGAGGCAGATCAGACCCAATGTGTTTTCCATCGGCGCCGTCGATTGGGATCGCCGGCTCTTCGATGAGCTGATCCCTCTGCCCGAGGGAACGACGTACAACGCCTACGTGGTGAAAGGTAGTGACAAGGTCGCTCTGTTGGATACCGTCGATCCGGCCAAGAACCAGACGCTGATGGGCAACCTGGTTTCCCTGGGCGTCGACAAGATCGACTATATCGTCGCGCACCACGCCGAACAGGACCATTCCGGATCGATCCCGGATATCCTGATGCTCTATCCGGGCGCCAAGGTCGTCACCAACGCCAAGTGTCGCTCGATGCTCATCGACCTGCTGCACATTGAAGAGGATCGTTTCCTCGTCGTCGAGGACAACGCAACGCTGCCCCTGGGCGGCAAGACGCTCCGATTCGTCTACACGCCCTGGGTCCACTGGCCCGAGACGATGTGCACGTACCTGGAGGAGGACAAGGTTCTGTTCTCGTGCGATTTCTTCGGCGCGCACCTGGCGGAGAGCAATCTGTTCGTGGCCGACCAGCCGCTCGTGCTGGAGGCCGCCAAGCGATACTACGCCGAGATCATGATGCCCTTCCGGCCGGCCATTCGGAAGAACCTCGAAAAGATCGATGCACTCGACATCGAGATCATCGCTCCCAGCCACGGACCGGTTTACGACAATCCCCGCCTGATCGTGGACGCCTACAAGGACTGGGTCAGTGACAACGTCAAGAACGAGGTGGTCCTCGCCTATGTGTCGATGCACGAGAGCACACAGAAGATGGCCGAGCACCTGACCGCCGCGCTGATCGAACGAGGCATCACGGTCCGGCTGTTCAATCTGACGGTGACGGATTTGGGCAAGCTGGCCATCGCGCTGGTCGACGCCGCGACGGTCGTGCTCGGCTCGCCCACCGTCCTGACGGGCGCCCACCCCAAGGCGGCCTACGCCGCGCTCGTCGCCAACGCGCTGCGACCCAAGACGCGGTTCGCCTCTGTCATCGGATCGTTCGGATGGGCCGGAAAGATGGCCGAACAGCTCGCGGGGCTGATCGGAAACCTCAAGGTCGAGCTGATCCCGCCCGTCGTCGCCAAAGGCCAGCCGAAGGACGAGGACTTCCTCGCCCTGGATAAGCTGGCCGACGAGATTCTCAATCGGCACAAATCAATCGGGATAGCCAAGTGACGTCGTCTCGGTCCGCACCGTAGAAAATGGAAAAGAGAACCGACGATCCAATCGCGTGGGTTAGCGCGGTTGACAGGATCGTCCGGAGGCGTAAGATGGCCGAAAAGGCCCCCGGTGCGATGTTCCCGGTCGACCGCGAGCCGGGCCAGTGAACGTTCACATCACCGCCAGGATAAGGAGAGCACCGCATGAGCGTGACATTCAACGCCAACGAAATCTTCGAGATGGCCGAGCAGATCGAACGCAACGGCGCCAAGTTCTATCGCGAAGCGGCGACCAAGACCGGCGGCCGCGACATGAAGGACATGTTTCTGAACATGGCCGCGATGGAGGACCGGCACCTCAAGATCTTCGAGGCCATGAGGAAAGAGCTGGCGGCCCAGGAGAAGACCCCGACCACCTTCGATCCCTACAACGAGGCGACGCTGTATCTCCAGACGATGGCAGACGGCAAGGGCAGCGAAGGGATGCGGAACCCCGCGGAGAAGCTGACGGGCAAGGAAACCGCTCAGGAGTTGCTGGAGATCGCCATCGGCGCCGAGAAAAATTCGGTGCTGTTCTACGTCGGGTTGAGAGACCTGGTCGGCGCCAAGGCCGGGCGGGACAAGGTCGAGGGCATCATCCGAGAAGAGGTCCGGCATGTGGCCGATCTGAGAAAACAACTGATCGCGTTGAATGAAAGGAAGTAGTGATGAAGTACCGGTGCCTTCTCTGCGGCTACATCTACGATCCGGCCGTCGGTGATCCCGACAATGGGGTCCGGCCGGGAACCGCCTTCGCCGACCTGCCGGACGACTGGGTCTGCCCGGAATGTGGAGCCGGCAAGGACCAGTTCGAGCCCGCTGACGACTGAGGTCGGTTCCCCCTGCGCCACAAACGATGGACCGTCGCGCCTCTGGGTTCCAGAGGCGCGGGTCCGCCACTCCCATCGATGTCATGGGCAAGCATCGGGCCACCTCCGATCCGCAGGAGAACACGACAATGACTGTCCAGGACATTCACCCTTCCCTTGCCGCGATGGAAATCGTGTGCGCCGAGACCGCCGCGGCCCCGACCGCGATGGTCGTCTTCGGCGCCTCGGGCGATCTGGCGCATCGCAAGCTTCTGCCTGGTCTCGCGAAGATTCAGCAGCGCGGTCTGCTGAGCGAGCAGTTCTGCCTGCTGGGCTGCGGACGCACGGAGTATTCCGACGAGCAGTTCCGTCAGATGGCCCGCGAAGCCCTTCGCAAGAACGTCAAGGGCATCTCCGACGACACCGCGAGATCATTCGTAGAGAAGCTCTATTACCTCAGCGGCGATTACGACGATCTCGCTCTGTATCAGCAAGTCAAAGACCGGCTCGCTGAATTGAAGGCCCGGCACCGCATCTCGGGCTGCGACCTTTTCTACCTGGCGGTCCCGCCGGCCCTGTACGGGCGTATCACCGAGCATCTCGGCGCCGCCGGCCTTTCACACAAGGACGAGCCTGAGTGCCAACAGTGTGCTCGCCTGGTCGTCGAGAAGCCGTTCGGCCGGGACCTTCGGACCGCCGCGGAGCTGAACCAGGTCCTGTATCAGTGGTTCAAGGAAGAGCAGATCTACCGGATCGACCACTATCTGGGCAAGGAAACCGTCCAGAACCTCATGATCTTCCGGTTCGCCAACGGCATCTTCGAGCCGGTCTGGAACCGCAGCCATATCGACAACGTGCAGATCACCATCGCCGAGACGCTGGGCGTCGAGCATCGCGCCAGCTACTACGACCACTCCGGGGCGCTGCGTGACATGTTCCAGAACCACATGCTCCAGATGCTGGCGCTGGTGGCGATGGAGCCGCCCAGCTCGTTCGACGCCGACCGCATTCGCGACGAGAAGGCCAAGCTGCTTCGCTCGATCCGCCCGTTCGAGTTTGACGAGTGGAACAGCTCGTTCGTGCGAGGCCGGTACGGGCCCGGCGTCATGAACGGACAGCCGGCGCCGGCCTACCGCGAGGAGCGCGGCGTCGCGCCGGATTCGACCACGGAGACCTTCGTAGCCGCACGCCTGTTCGTGGACAACTGGCGATGGAAGGATGTCCCCTTCTATCTGCGCACCGGCAAGCGGCTGGCCCGCAAGAACACGGAGATCGCCATCACGTTCAAGCAGGTGCCGCACTCGCTGTTCGGCTCCGTCGGTCTCGACGAGCTGCCGCCCAACGTCCTGGTGTTCCGCATCCAGCCGGAAGAGGGAATGTCGCTGCACTTCCAGGCCAAGCGGCCCGGCTCCAAAATCTGCATGGGCACGCTCAACATGAGCTTCGCCTATAAAGACATCTTCCACGCGGAGATGCCCGAGGCCTACGAGCGGCTCCTGCTCGATTGCATGACCGGCGACCAGACGCTGTTCACGCGGTTCGACTCCGTGGACCTCGCCTGGCGGCTGCTGATGCCCGTCCTCGACGTCTGGCAGGCCGGCAGGACTCCCCTGCCGGAGTATCCCGCCGGCAGCGAAAGCTTCTCCCAGGCCGACGCCCTGCCCGCCGCCGACGGCCGCCGCTGGCGCCGGCTCTAAACCGGGCAATCGCAATACCGGATATGGGGAGTCGTCATTTCTATCGGGCGGCGTGGAGGAGGGCCTGGATGTTCCCGGTGGGGACGTCGGGGGGCATGCCGCCGCCGCAGGAGAGGATGATCCGCCGCTTGTCGTTCACAGATTCAAGGGCGGCCTTCACGCTCGCCGCGACCTCTTCCGGCGTGCCCTGGGCCAGCACGTCGCGAGGAGGGATGTTGCCCAGCAGGGTCACGCTGTCGCCGGCACGCTGGTGCATCTCGCCCAACGAATGCTCGAAGGCGAAATTGAAGAGGTTCACGCCGATCTCGGCCAGGTACGGCGCACAGACCAGACCCTGCGCATCGTTGTGGAAGAACCGCACGGGCACATCGAGACAGCCGAAGACCTGTTTCAGATAAGGCAGTGCCGACTGGCGAAAATCCGCGTCGCCGAGAAAGCCGACGATGTCGTCGAGGACGAAGAGACCCTCGATGGAAGGGAAGCACTCCTTCTGGAGCCGCAGCCAGTCGACCGAGAAATCCGCGATCAACGTCAGGAGCTTCGCGATCGGCTCAAGGTCCGTGCGCAGCGCCATGAGAAACTCGGTCGTCCCCATCAGGAAGGTCGCGATGTTCAACGGCCCGCGGGCGACCGCGAAGCGGATGCGGTGCCCCGCCTCCTCGATCTGCGGCTGCTGGAGCTTCAGCCGGCGGAGGACAAAGGGCAGCAGGCCATCGGTCCTCGGATCGGGCTTCTCGATGTTGGCGATGTCGTCGATGGAGCGGATGATCTTGTCCGCATAGGGCAGCGCATTCTCCTCCCAGCGGCACCTGGTTCCGAACGCCGACGGCTCGGTGCACATGCCGTACTCCGACCAGAAGCCGGGAAGGAACAGAACGTCGGGAAAAGTCCGAATGGCCTTGAGGTTCGCATCGAGCCACTTGCGGTCGCTGCTGTAGTAGTCCAGGACGGTCTGTCCCGCCCAGCCCGGCAGCCAGGGGCTGTCGATGATGAAACCAACCGGAAGCGGATCAACTACATCGCCATCGAGGACCGCCAACAGCTTCTCCCACTGCTCGTTCGTCATCGTGTCACGTGTCCCAAAGGAGTCTCAGAACCTCTTGACCTCGACCTCCGCGCCCGACTGCTCGGCGGAGACGTAGGCGCTGTAGATCGTCGCGATGCAGTCGGCCGCCAGAGAGCTGTCCGTCTCCACGGGTTCGCCGTACGCGGCGGTGCGATAGAACGCCTCGATCTCCTGCGGGTAGCCCGTGAACCAGTCCTCATCCGGCGACGGATTCGTCCAGCCCTGCTTGGTCCCGATCTTCTCGACGACGTAGACGTCCTTGAAGTTCGCCTCCAGCGGGTTGTAGGTCTGCATCGCGGTGTTCGGGTTGATGTTGCAGATCGACCGGTGGTTGTTGGCCGCGACCTCCAGCCAGTTGTGGATGCCGCCCAGGACGATGTCGGAGGCGAAGATCGTCGCGAGCGTGCCGTCCTCGAAGACCACGTGCATCACCGAGAAATCGTCGATGTCGAAGTAATCGCTGCGGATGTGCCCCTCGTCGCGGAAGTTCGGCATGCGGGTCAACGCGTGGATCCGTGCGGTGACGGACTTCGGACGGATCGGCGCGCCGTCGCGGGCCCTGCCTTCCACGCGCTTGAGATACAGCGCCGCCGTCAGAGGGTGGCAGCCCTTGCCGATCATAACGCCACCACCCGAGTACTTCCAGTACGCGTAAGTGCGGGCGTGCGAGCCTGAATGGGCCTCTTCGCCGTGAATCCACAGGATCTGGGCGCCGGTCTTTTCGATGATCTCCCGCTCCTTCTGGATTGAAGGGGCGTAGATCCAGTTCTCCGCGTAGAGGATCTTCCCTTTGCTCTTGGCCTCCGCCTTCTGCATGCGTTCGACGCTGGCCAGCGCGCTCTTCCTGGCGGCCTTCTTGGAGAAATTCTCGCCGTTGAAATCCTCCGAGCCGTCGCCGAAAAACCCGGTCAGCGGCTTCTCCACGATCACGTACTTGTCGCGCTTCAGCGCCGCGATCGCCACCGGCTCGTGGGCCGACGCGGTGGTGCAGCAGTGGACGACGTCCACGTCGTCCAAGAGGCCCTCCAGGCTGTCGTAGGCCGTGATTCCCCGCTTGTCCGCGTAGGCCCTGGAGCCTTCGAGCGCGTAGACCCCTTGGATCTCGACATTCGTGCCGTAGACTTTTCGGATCGCCTCGAAATGAAACGAAGCCGAGAACCCGGCGCCGACGATTCCGGCGCGAACGGTCTTCTTGTTCATGCAGTTCTCCTTGTTCGGCGGCGCTGCGGCCGGCGGTCGCCGTTCATCAACGATTCGCAGACCCCTGGCCGGACGCCTTCGCCGCCGCCTCGTACTCCGCAAAGAGCTTCGCGACACCCGCCTTCATGGCATCGCCGTCGTGCACCACGACGCGGTAGCGCAGCGTCAGAGGCTGGCCCTTGGGAATCTCGGTGTACTCGCCTTCGGGCCAGTACATCGGTGTGGGCGAGAAGAATCCGTAGTTCCGCGTGAACCACTTCGACGGATACCAGCGGTTGTTCGGGTTCTGGAAGATGGCGAGCCCCTCGGCAATGCCCTCGCAGGTGCCGCTGTAGTCGCACCAGGGCGAAGCGACGCCGAATGTCCCCTTCTCGCCGGAATCGCCTTGGGCGTTGATCAGCGTCCCGCCGCAATCGACGCTCAGCTCGGGAACCACGCGACCGGAGAAGAACGAATGGTTCGTCTTGCCGACGCGAATATCCGTGAGTGGATCGAGTGTGACCTCGAAGTCGATCACGCGCAAATCCGCACGCGGGACTGAGACCACAATCGTCCGACGGTCGCGGATGACCGGCTCGGCGCCGGGGCGGCGCCAGAGACACTCGTCGACAAACGTCACCGACGGTCCCTCGGCGACGGTGATCTTGGGACCCTGCGAAACAATCTGCCCTCGTTCGTTCGCGTCCTGCCAGTAGTTGCCGCCGTTGACCTGATCGCATCCGAAGAACAGCGAGTGATGGTGCGGCCAGGGCCACGACGTCTCCGTCGTCACCGACCGGCCCGAGGCCGGGCCGTTGACCGGCCAGAAGTACGGATACTTCTGGAGCGAGCCATACTTGTAGCAGGTGAAGCGTTTGCCGTCGACGTCGACGACGATGCGCATGCGGTCGGCTTCCAGCCGGGCGGTGACGTGCGGCGTCTTCGATTCGCCCGCCGCCGCACAACGGGCCGCGACAGGAAGCAGACACACCCCCAACAGCGCCGCCGCCACAAATCCCTGCGATCGTTTCATAGCGTTCTCCCATCCCCTGGAGCGTTTCACCCGGCACATCACAGATGCCATGGACTTCGCATCGTGCGCGCCATCATCCGAGTCGCCTGCTCGTCCCCGATGAACTGCTCCTTGTCCGGGTCCCATCGCAGCTTGCGTCCCAGACGCATCGCGATGTCCCCCAGCAGGCAGACCGAACACGAGCGGTGCGCCACCTCGACCGGAGCGATGGTTTCCGCCCGCGACTTGACGCATTCGTAGAAGTTGGCCTTGTGGTTGTTGCTCACGGGCAGTTTGATCCCGTCGGGGCCGATCGTCTCTTCCAGCAGCGACTTGGGCTGGGCGTCGATGAATCCCCGGCGGACGTAGACCCACCCGTCGCTGCCCTCGAAGACGATGCCCTGCTTGTTCTCCTCGTTGTCGGTGCAGATGACCTTGACGCCGTTGGCGTAGGTGGACTCGATGTGGAACCGGCCGTGCACGTCCCAGAGGCCGTCCTTGGGGAACTCCGCCCGGCCTTCAATCTCTACAGGTCCGGTGTGCTCGGCGCCCATGCCCCAATGGGCGATGTCGTTGTGGTGGCTGCCCCATCCGGTAATCATGCCGGCGCTGTAGTCGCTGATGCGCAGCCAGCCCGGACGATCGCTGATCTTCTCAGGATGGACACGCTTTTCGGTGTACGGCGCCCACGGGGCCGGGCCGAGCCACATGTCATAGTCGAGCCACTCGGGCACGGGCATCACCGGCTGCGGCTCGCAACCCGGGTCGATTCCGAAACCGACCCTGACGGTGTGCAACTTGCCGACGCGGCCGTTGCGCACCAGTTCGCACGCCTTGCGGAACTGGCTCTCGGATCGCTGCTGGCTTCCAATCTGGAAGACGCGGCCGCACCGGCGGACGGTGTCGCTGACGATTCGCCCTTCCTCCAGCGTCAGGGACAGGGGCTTCTGGAGGAAGATGTCTTTGCCCGCCCGGGCCGCTTCAACCGTCGGGATCGCGTGCCAGTGGTCCGGCGTGACGATCTGCACCGCGTCGATGTCCGCGCGGGCCAGCAGCTCGCGGAAGTCTCCATACCTCGCGCAGCCCTGATACGAGACGGCACCGCTTCGCTCGCGATACCGCGACTCGACCAGCTTCCTGGCCGCCTCGACCCGGTGGGAGTCCACGTCACAGACCGCGACGACCTGCACCTGTTCGAATCCCAGGGCCTCTCTCAGATCGCCTGTGCCCATGCGTCCGACCCCGATGCAACCGACCGCGATCCGCTCGCTCGGGGCCGACGCTCCGAAGACGCTGCTCGGCACGATGGTCGGCAGCGCCAGGCCGGCGCCCAGAACGGCGGAATTCCTCAGAAAACTCCGCCTCGACAGATTCCGAACGCTGGACGGGGTACGATTCTTGGCGTGTGCGGGCGTTTCATTCTTCATGATAAGCTCCTCGAAATGGGCCAGGCCGCATCGGTCAAATGACACCTGAGCATAACAGGGGGACAGCCCCCTGTCAACGCCGCGAAAAAGCCCCGAAACCCCGTGTGTGTGCCCCTCCGCACAGTGCTCATTCCAGGCGCACGCAGTCCTGTGTGGCAGCCTCAATCCCGATTCACATCGGGATTGGGGATGGTCCCCTGCATTGGCAATGTCCTGCCACCAACACGCCGGCCCAGGCTACCATCCCCAAATGCTGCGCGTTTGAGGCTGCCACACGACGTCGTCTTTTTGCCGTGAATCCCTGTCGCTGTCTGTGGTATGATATCGGCGGTTCGCGCGGGGTCAGGCCCTGCCCAGATCGGTGGAAATGTCGCCTTTTTTGGAGAAGATACCGATGAAGTCCACTCAGAATCGAAGAGAATTCCTTCAGATCGCCTCGCTGGGCGCGGCCGCCTCGCTGACGGGCCTGGGCTGTTCGCAGGCCGGCCTCCAAGCCAAGGATCGCAGCAGCAACAGCAAACCCAAGTTCCACCTGGGCATGGCCTCGTATACGCTGCGCAAGTTCGATCTGGACCAGACCCTGAAGATGACCAGGCGGGTCGGCCTGGACTACATCGCGTTCAAGAGCTTCCATCTGGCGCTGGACAGCAGCCCCGAGCAGATCAAGGAGGCCGTCGCAAAGGTCGAAGACGCGGGGCTCAAGCTCTACGGCGGCGGCGTGATCTACATGAACAGCGAGGCCGAAGTCCGGCAAGGCTTCGCCTACGCCCAGGCCGCGGGCATGAAGGTCATCATCGGCGTGCCGCAGTACGACCTGCTGCCGCTGGTCAACGACCTCGTCAAGGAATACGACATCCAGGTCGCGATCCACAATCACGGCCCCGGCGACAAGGTGTATCCGCTGCCGGAAACGGCCTACGAGAGGATCAAGGATCTCGACAAGCGAATCGGTCTGTGCAACGACATCGGTCATACGATGCGCTCGGGCGTGGACCCGTCGGAGTCGGCTCGCAAGTACGCGGACCGGCTGCTCGACGTCCACATCAAGGACGTGACCGCCGCCACGGCCAAAGGCAGCACGTGCGAGGTCGGTCGCGGCGTGATCGATATCCCGAAGTTCGTCCGGACGCTGGTCGACATCGACTACGCCGGGATCGTCGCCTTCGAATACGAGAAGGACGAGAACGACCCGATGCCGGGCCTGGCCGAGTCGGTCGGTTACGTGCGAGGCGTCATGGCCTCGCTCTGACGGCGTGCCTATGCCGGCCACAGGAGGTGGTCCTTCATGCCGTACAACATTCGAATCGTCAGCACGTATCCGCCCCGCCGGTGCGGGATCGGAACGTTCTGCCGCGACCTGGCGACGGCGCTGGCGCATTTCACCGCCGAGGTCGGTCACATCCGCATCGCGGCCATCGACAACGGACACGGGCCCTACGACATCCCGGTCGATCTCGTCATCGACCAGTACAGTCCGCGCTCATGGCACGACACGGTCGTCCATATCTGCACGCGGGCATCCGAGGCCCGGAACCCGACCGTGGTCGTGTTGCAGCACGAGTTCGGGCTGGACCCCGATGCGCAGGGCAACGACGGCGAGGGCACCAATTTCGTCCAGATGGCCCAGGCCTTCCGCGATCGCGGGCTGGATACGCTGGTCTACCTGCACACCGTCCTCGATGAGCCCGATGCCCACCAGAGGCAGATCATCCAGGACCTGGCCCGGTACAGCGACGGCCTGATCGTCACCACGGAAAGCGCGATCCAAATCCTCGAATCCGAGACCTATGGAATCGCCCACATCAAGCTCAAGCACATCGACCACGGCATTCGGATGCAGAATCCGTCGCAGTTCAACCGCCTGACCATCAAGCAGGAGTACGGGCTGGAGAGCCGTTTCCTGATCACGACCCTGGGCCTGCTCTCGCCGGACAAGGGGGTGCAATACGGAATCCGGGCCTACGGCCGGTTCCTTCAGGAATCCTGCACCGAGACGCAGCGAAAGCAGATCGTCTACCTCATTGCGGGCCAGCCCCATCCGGAATTCGTCAAGGCCGACGGCGGCCTGCCGTACCGCCAGTTCACGGACACGATCCGGCAGGCCCTCGACGAGGCACATGTCACCTGGTGCAAGGTCAAGGAGCTGGGCACCGCCAATTTCGCCGACTGCGACGTGGTCTTTCTCGACACCTTCCTCAACGAGCACACGCTGCTGGAGCTCTACGGCGCGACGAACGTGATGCTCCTGCCGTATCTGAACATGCAGCAGATCTCCAGCGGAATCCTGGCCGACACGCTCGGCTCGGGCCGCATCGCCATCACCACGAAGTTCCGCTACGCCCGCGAGCTGATCCACTCGAACAAGAAGTGCCCCGAGGGTCTGATCATCGGCCGGTTCGCGCGGGGCATTCTGGTCGATGCGGGCGAGCCCTCCATCGAGCAGATCGCCCAGGCTCTCGACTATCTGGTCTTCAACGAGCCCAAGCGATTCATGATGGAGCGGCAGGCCCACCAGAGAGGCTACCAGATGCGATGGAACAACAGTGCCTGGGCCCTGCTGCAATACATCGACTTCATCCGGGACCAGAAGGAGATCGTCACCGGCCGGGGGCTGAAGTTCACTCGCGAGAAGCCGTCGAAGCTGGACGTCCACAAGTACCGGCGGATCCCGGTGACCGACACTGTCGAGGCCGTCACGCAGGAACTCAAGACCGGCAAACCAGAGTAGGGTGTGCACCGCACACCCTACACGCGTTTTACAGCTTGACGAGCTTTCCGGCGCGGGCGGATTCGTAGATCGCCAGAATCACCTGGACCGCCTTGCGGGCCTCGGGACCGTCGATCCAGAAGTGTTCGCCGCTTTCGAGCGCTTCGAGGAACGCCTGGAAGTTCCGGCGGTGGTTCTCGTAGCTGATCGCCGCCGGATCGGCCACGCCGCCGCCCCCTTCGATCTTCATGAACTGCTTGCGGACCTCGATGTCGTCGGGGTGCTTGTCCGCAAACTCCCACAGCGTGATGCTGTTCTCGACGTTGACCGCCGTGCCTCGGGTTCCGGTGATCTCGAAGCGACGGTACTGGCCGGGGAACGAAGACGTGGTTCCGTAGATGATGCCCAGCGCGCCGCTCGAATAGCGCACGACCGCCGCCGCGGTGTCCTCGGCCTCCATCTGGTGGCCGAGCGTCGCGGTGCACGCCTGCACCGACTCGATCGGCGGCATCAGGTCGCACAGCATGTCGATCATGTGGATCGACTGGTTCATCAGGGCCCCGCCGCCGTCGAGCTTCCAGGTCCCATGCCAGGAATCCTTATAGTACTCGTCGGTCCGCCACCAGGGGACATAGACGCCGGCGTAGGTGATGGTGCCGAACCGGCCCGAGCGGATCGCGTCGCGCAGCGGCAGCATGAGGTTGTTGAAGCGATAGGGGAAGATGCCGCCGAGGCGCGTCCCAGCCTTCTCGTGCGCCGCGATCATCGCGTCGATCCGCTCCAGCGTGATCTCCAGCGGCTTCTCGCAGAGGACGTGCTTGCCCGCCCGGGCCGCCGCGATCGTCGGCTCCATGTGCAGGCCGCTCGGCGTCGCAATCGTGACGATGTCCACTTCCTTGCTCTGGACCATTGCCTCGTAGCTGTCGAAGGCCTGGGCCCCGTACTTGTCCGCCAGCTTCCTGGCCCGGTCGACGATCTTGTCGCAGCAGGCGGTGAACTTCGCGTTCGGGATGTCGCCGATGGCCCTGGCGTGAAAGTCCGCGATCAATCCGGACCCAACGATGCCAAAATTCCACGTCTTCATCGCAATCTCCGTCTGTGCAGGGAATCAGTCACACGTCAGGCCGACCTCGTCGGCCAGCTCCCGAACGGCCGCAATGGCCTTGGAGAACAGCTCGGGCCCGGTCGAGCCGCCAAACTGCCCGCCCGTCTTGAGGTGCGGCTCCATCGTCATGCACCCGTCGTAGTTCACAGCCGCCAGTGCGGCCAGCAGCTCCTTGATCTGCCCATCGCCCTGCCCCGGGAGACTGCCGACGTCCTTGGCGCCGAGCTTCCAGTCCTTGATGTGGACGTGCACCACATAGGGCTTCATCACGGGCCAGCAGACCTCGACGTTGTTGGTGATCTTCTCGCTCCAGATGAAATTGGCGGGGTCGTAGGCCAGACGCAGCCGGTCGGAGCCGATCGTCTCGACCAGATCCGCGCAATTCTCGGCGGTGTGCCCGTAGATGTGCGCCTCGTTCTCGTGCACCATCGTCACATCGGTGCCCTCGACCACCTGCACCTTGGCGGCCATGCGTTCCATCACCTGGTCGCGATAGTCGTCGATGTCCCTGCCCTGCGGCGCGTAGTAACTGAACATCCGAATGAACGGCGTCTCGAGGAACTGCGCCAGCTCGACGGCGTGCTTGAACTTGTCGAGGTGCGGCTCGAACGGCTCATCCAGCCGGACCTTGCCGATCGGAGAGCCGATCGCGCTGACCTTCAGCCCGTGATCGCGGATCATCTTTCGCACTTCCTTCAGCTCCGAGGGGTTCAGGTCCATGATGTTCTTGCGGTTGATGAACCGCGGCTCGATGTACCCGACCTTCTCCTTCGCCAGGAACTCCACCTGGCCACGAAAGTCTTCCGTCACTTCGTCGGCAAACGCGCTCAGTTTGGCCATGTTCAGCTTCTCCCATACTCATTTCAGGGACGGTGTCACTTCGAGAAACCCGCGGCTTTCGCGGGCAATTGGCGCTCGATCTCGTCGAGCCGGTAGCCGAATCCCGGTCCGCTCAATGTGGACAGATCGACGTGTCCATCGCGCCGGCGGTAGAGCCCCGGATGGATGGCTTCTTCCGGGGCCGACGCCGCGGGATAGAACTGCATCGCGTTGGTCTCGACCCCCATGATCGTGCCGGCGTGGGCCGCCAGCCGGCAGTGTGGAATCTGCGCCAGCATCGGGTTGGTCAGGTCCTGGACCATGAGCGTCATGCCGTGGGCCTTCGCCCAGCACAGGCTCAGCAGCGCGCCGGTCTGCGTCTTGCACGTCTTCAGCGCCACCCCCGTCCAGCCCAGCTCGCGTCCCAGCCGGATCAGTCGCCAGTCGTGGGCGCTCTCGTCCATGAACAGAGGTTTGCGGGCCGAGACGCTGTGCACGTCGATCCGGTTCGCCTCCAGGTCGTACGGGAAGGGCTGCTCGACGTAGAGGATCATCTGATAGACGTGAGGCTGCTCCCACATCAGCTTGTCCAGGATCGCGTTGACGTAGTCCGGCTCGGTCACCGTGCAGTTGAAATCGCTCGTCAGCCAGATCGCGCCGTTCTCGATGGCGATCTCCCCGACGCTCACCAGCCGCTCGAAGTCCCACTCGGCGTCGTCGCCCCGCAGCTTCACCTTCAGGCAACTCAGGCCGTCACGCTGGATCCAGTCGTCCAGCAGAACGGGATAGCCGTCGCCGGGCTCGTCACCGGTCAGCTCGGAGGCATCGAGCAGGTCTTTGCCCCCGACCAGGTGCCAGGCGGGCAGGATCGACGGCGCCGGGCAGACGAGGAAATCGGCAGGGTACTTGCCCGCGAACGACACATCGCTGCCCGCCGCCGGTTCGAGGAAATGCGACAGATCAGCGTTCATGAATTCGGCATTATAGGTCGTATAGACGTCACGGCCGAGCAGCTTGCCATAAGCGTCGTGCAGCGCGATGTCAAAGGCCGAACAACAGACCAGCGCCGCCAGCCAGGGCATCGGCTCGGCATCCGCCCCCCGTTCGGCGTTGAACCGCTCCAGCAGCCCGCCCAGGACGGATTCGGTGAACCGATGGCCCAGCTCGATGGGGTGACCGTCTTCGGAGAAATCGGCCCAGGCCTTTGCCAGGACCACGCAGAACCGCTGCATGGCATCACAGCGTTCCTGGTAGCTCAGCCGGCTGGGCCAGACCCACTGCACGCTCAGGGGCGTCTCGCCCCAGCCTTCGGCGCGCTGCCCCCGTCGGTCGGTTGCGCCCATGCAGACCCGCGCACAGATCACCGAGACAAGCGTCTCCGGCCCGAACTTCAGCGGAACCCGCGTCTGGACCGGGAGAAGATACAAATCCGTCGATACCGTGCGGATATCCGCCTCCATACCACCTCGTTCATCTGACAGGACCGTCATGGAAACCGCCGTAGCAACGCCAGTGAAGGTTTATAGGCGCCGCCGCACCCTGTCAACCCAAACTTGGCTCCGCCGCCGCGGCGCGGTTGCCTGAAAGCCCCGCGCAGGGGCCAGGCATGCCTCGCCCTCACCAGCGCACGGCACGCCGAAACCCCGCCCCGGACCGCCGTTTTTGGCGCTTGCGTTGCGATTCCGAACCCCTATAATCGCAGGAGGTTTGTCTATGGGAGGCACCGCTTGTTAGGCACATGAAGTTGGCAGATATATTCACCCAACGGACTTCGTCCATAGCAGAGTCGAATGGAAAGGAGCAGGTATGGCAATCAACCGCAAGCTGAGAATGGGTTTGGTTGGCGGAGGCCCTGGGGCTTTCATCGGTGAGGTGCATCGCAAAGCCTCCCGTCTGGATGGGGAAATCGAGCTGGTGGCCGGAGCGTTCGACATCGATCCCAAGAAGTCGCAGCAGATGGGCAAGCAGCTCTACCTGAACCCCAAGCGCGTCTATAACACCTACCAGGACATGCTCAAGGCCGAGGCGGCTCTGCCGGAAGGCGAACGGATCGACTTCGTCGCGGTGACCACGCCGAACAATTGGCACTTCCCCATCGCGCGCGACGCACTGAAGGCCGGGTTCCACGTCATGTGCGAAAAGCCGATGACCCTGACCAGCAAAGAGGCCAAGGAACTACAGAAGCTGGTTGCCAAGAAGGGACTGGTCTTCGGCCTGATGCACAACTATACCGGCTACCCCATGGTCAAGCTCGCGCGCGACATGGTCAAGAAGAACGACGTGGGCAAGATCCGCAAGGTCGTCGTGCAATATCCGCAGGGCTGGCTGGCCACGGCGCTGGAAAAGACCGGGCAGATGCAGGCGAGCTGGCGGACCGATCCGAAGCAGAGCGGCGCCGGCGGCTGCGTCGGTGACATCGGGACGCACGCGGCGAATCTGGCCGAGTACATCACCGGCCTGAAGATCACGGACATCTGCGCCGAGCTGACGACGTTCGTGCCGGGCCGGGCGCTCGACGACGACTGCAACTGCCTGCTCAAGCTCGAAGGCGGGGCCAAGGGCGTGCTGCACGCCAGCCAGATCGCGCACGGCGAAGAGAACAACCTGGCCATCTGGGTCCATGGCGAGAAGGCCAGCCTCGAATGGCACCAGGAGCACCCGAACTACCTGTACGTCCGTCGTCCGAGCCACCCGGAAGAGGTCTGGAAGCGCGGCAACGATTACGTCGCGGCCTACAGCGCTGCGGCCGCCCGCAACAGCCGCATCCCCTCCGGCCATCCGGAAGCCTTCCTCGAAGCCTTCGCCAACAACTATCGCAACTTCGCCGAGACCGTCAAGAGCGCCATCGAAGGCAAGAAGCCCGATCCGCTGGCCACCGATTTCCCGGGCGTCAACGAAGGCCTGCGCGGCATGCTCTTTATCGAGACCGTTGTCGCCAGCAGCAAGAGCAAACAGAAATGGACCCCCATGAAGAAATAGCACATCAGGCCATCTGCCTTGAGCCGACACCATCGTTCGACGCACCCGACTCCGGGTGCGTCGGGCGGTGATCGCTCCGGGCCAAATCAACCTGCCGCGAGTCGCGTTCGAGTTCGCGGAGGAGGGGTGTATTCCAATCGCAGCCATTAGGAGCATCACCATGGAGAATCAGCATTCCGTGTCACGCCGTCGCTTCCTCGGGACCGCCGCCGTGGCGGCGATGGCCACCTCCGCCATGTCTTCCGGGGCCAAGGCCGCGCAGACAAACCAGAAATTCAAACTCAAGTATGCCCCGAGCCTCGGGCAATTCCAGGCCCATGCGGGCAAGGACCCGATCGACCAGCTCAAGTTCATGGCCGACGAGGGCTTCACCGCCATGTTCGACAACGGCCTGATGGGCCGCCCGCCCGAACTCCAGGAGCAGATCGCCAAGGAGATGGACCGGCTCGGCATGACGATGGGGCCGTACGTCATGTACGCCGAATTCGGCAAGCCCACCTTCGTCACCAACGACAAGGAATTCCAGACCTCCATCGTCAACCGCATGAAAGAGGCGGTCGAGGTCGCCAAACGCACGGGCGCCAAGTGGACCCTGATCGCGCCGGGCTGCATCAGCCAGCGCATGGAAACGGACTACCAGACCGCCAACCTGATCGACAACGTCCGGCGCTGCGTCGAGATCGCCGAGCCGGCCGGCCTGGTGATCGTTCTGGAACCGCTGAACTGGTGGGCCAACCATCCGGGCCTGTTCCTCCAGAAGATTCCGCAGGCCTACATGGTCTGCCGGGCGGTCAACAGCCCCTCGTGCAAGATCGTCAACGATCTGTACCATCAGCAGATCAGCGAAGGCAACCTGATTCCGAACATCGACATGGCCTGGAGCGAGATCGGCGCCTTCCACCTCGGCGACAACCCCGGCCGCAACGAGCCCGGCACCGGCGAAATCAACTACAAGAACATTTTCCGACACATTCACAGGAAGGGCTATCAAGGCGTGCTGTGCATGGAGCACGGCAAGAGCAAAGGCGGCAAGGAAGGCGAACGAGCCGTGATCGACGCCTATCGCGCCTGCGACGACTTCGAGGTCTGATCCCTCGGTCGACGGCGGCCGATACGCCGATATCCGTTGTACGAAAGGAACATTCTATGAACCACCATCTCACCGACAATCTGAAAAATCTCTCGCGTCGGCACTTCATCCAGAGTTCGGCCGCGGGCATGGTCGCCGCCCTGGCCGGCAAGAACGTGCTGTTCGCGGCCCAGGCGAAGAAGAAATTCCGCGTGGGCCTGATCGGCTGCGGCGGCCGCGGCACCGGGGCCCTGGAGAACTGCTTCGAGGCCGCCGGAATCCTCGACGTCGACCTGGAGGTCGTGGCGACCGCCGACTGGTTCAAGGACCGGGCCGTTGCGGCGGGCAAGAAGCACAACGTGCCGGAGTCGCGCTGCTTCGGCGGCGCCGACGGCTACAAGAAGCTGCTTGAGACCAACGTTGAGGTCGTCCTGATGGCGACGTCGCCGAACTTCCGTCCGGTGCACTTCGACGCCGCGATTCGCGCGGGCAAGCACGTGTTCATGGAAAAGCCCGTGGCGGTGGACCCGCCGGGCGGTCGCAAGATCATCGCGGCCGGCGAGCTGGCCAAGCAGAAGGGGCTGGCCGTCGTAGCCGGAACGCAACGCCGGCATCAGGCCGGTTATCAGCGGGTCAAGTACGCGCTGGAGCGCGGCGCGATCGGCGAGGTTGCCGGCGGCGCGGTCTGGTGGTGCGGCGGCGCGCTGTGGTACCAGACCCAGAAAGCCAACGAGAGCGACGCCGACTACATGGTGCGCAACTGGGTCAGCTTCACCGAGATGTCGGGCGACCACATCGTCGAGCAGCACGTCCACAACCTGGACGTCGCCAACTGGTACATCGGCCGCACGCCGACGTCCGCCCTCGGCTTCGGCGGCCGCGCCCGACGCAAGACCGGCAATCAGTTCGACTTCTTCAGCGTCGATCTCGATTACGGCGACGGTCTCCGCATCCACAGCATGTGCCGACAGATCAACGGCACCGACGGCAGCGTCCGGGAGTACTTCCGCGGCACCCAGGGCGAAACTTGGGGCGGCGGCGGACTGAAGACGGCCAAGGAGATCGTCATCCCAGAGTTTCCCGACCGAAATCCCTACGTGCAGGAGCACGTCGACCTGCTTCAGAGCATCTTGAGCGGCAACCCCATCAACGAGGCGCACGACGTCGCGACCTCGACGCTGACCGCGATCATGAGCCGCATCTCCACCTATACCGGCAAGCTCGTTCGCTGGAAAGACGTTGTGGAGAATGAGAGTTCACCCTACTACAACCTCACTCTCAAACCGACGCCGGAAGATTTCGAGAAGGGCGAAGTGGTCGCGCCGCCGGACGATATCGCGGCGGTGCCGGGCCAGGATTAGTCACACGCAGAATCGAGCAGGTAGTGCGCTCGGTCTGCCAAAGCGCAAATGAAAAGAAGTCGCGTCCTTCCGGGACGCGACTTCTTTTTTGTCGTGACCTAAACGCGAATCCCGGCCGTGGGAAGGGATTCGCGTTCGCTGTTTCTAATCGAACGGAACGATCTCGGAGAATTCCACGAACGCTCTGCCGGTTGGTTCATGCGGCTGGATCACCCCGACCAGCCCCACCTTGCGCCCGACGAATTTGTCCAGATCGAGCCCCGCCGCCGGCCCTGTCGGCGAGACGTAGCAGACCGTCTTGCCCGCGTCGTCGAGCACGCGATACCGCTTGGCCTGCCCAACCGCCGTGGTATAGAGATTCGTGTTCTCCAACTTTCCGATGACCGCGTATCGGCTCATGTCCTCGATCTGAGCCAGCCGCGCCTGGCGCGCCTCGCCGATCTTCTCGTTGACCTTCTCCAGCTCCTTGCTCTGCATCTCCACTTCTTTGGCGACGGTGCAGGCCAGCTCGAACCGCTCGACCTGCTTGAGCGTGAAGTCGGCGTAGCGAGCCGCGCGGCCGCCCTCCTTGTTCTCCGCGATCGCCTTGAGCTTCTCCTTGACCTCGGCGTAGTTCTGCTGCGCCATCGGCTTGTTGCGCTCTTCCTTGACCAGCTTGCTCAGGGCGTAGTACGTATCGAGCAGATCGGACTCCGTGCGAATCTCCTGCGGCGTGGACGGCGTTTCGACGGGCGTATTGGGCCCGGTGACGATGTCCATGGGCGTCGTCGGACCCACCGGCGAACTGACCGGCTGGAGGAACTGCGTGCTGACCCACAGATACGCCCCTTCCGGCGGCGCAATCTTGTAGTAGTCGTCCTTCTCCTCGCTCAGCAGCTTGACGCTCTGACCGCGATTGAGGACGACCTGCTTGCTCGTCGAATGGATCGGCTCGACGTAGTCGCTGCCGGCGTATACGCCCACGTTGTCGCCCGTGACGACGCCCTGCGTCGGGTTCTCCATGTTGATGCTGACGTACTGCATCGCCACCCAGGAGAAACAGCCCGGCGGCGGAACGATGCAGGACCAGCCCTGCTGGCTCTTGAGCACCTGGACGCGGTCGCCCCGGTAGAGCTTGCCACAGTGGTAGAAATTCGTCCCGGGACCGGAGCGAACGTGCACGTCGTTGCCGATCACCTCGGCCACGGATGGCCCTTCCGGCAGGGCGGCGGACCTGGCCACTTCCGTGGTCACCGCAAGATTCGCGTCCTGCTGGGCCCACGCCGCACCGGGCAGACTCACAGCCGCGATCGACAACAGGGTGAGCGAGAAAGGCCCCCAAAACGCTATGCGCACCGCACGCCCTCGTGATTTCATGCGAGCTGGCATCCTACTTGCCTCCTTAACAGATATTCCCTTCGATGCATCAGAAACGGCCCGCTGACAGGTCGATCCTTCATCCTTAGCCTGTGAGACTACCGGCTCTGGGCGATTTTGTCAAGTATCAAGTCGAAACGGCGGCGCACAGACCGAAAAAGTCCGGGCCGTCAGCTCTGCAGCTTCGCCAGCTCGTCCCGGCACATCCGGAGCTGGGCGGGGTCCGAGAGCTTCTCGGCGGCGCGTTGCAGGTGCTCGATCGCCTCCTTCGGCCGGCTCAGATACCGGCTGAACAGCAGCCCCAGCATCAGCTCCACCTGCTCGGCGTGCTGGTAGCTGCCGTAGTGGGCCAGAAACTGGCTGTAGGCCCAGGCCGCCTCCGACGCCCGCTGGCTGCTGGCCAACTGGTTGGCGATGTCCAACAGGTGCTGGCGCGGCAACACCTGATCGCTGTCGACGTTCATCAACCGAACGTAGAGATCGGCCGCCGCCGCCAGGTTGTGCTCGTCCAGCCGCTTGTTGATCGCGACGCGAAGGTCGCGCACATCCTCCTCTTTTTGCATCTGGGCGACGGTTTTTCTCACCTCCACCGCCTCCACGCGCCGGCGCGCCCCGGCGCCGGAGAAGGGATCGTAGCCGCCCGCGACCACGTCCCGGTACTGGCGACGGCGATTCCATCGCTTGATCATGGCCCACAGGTCGAGTTCGTCCGTGCTCACCAGACGGACCGCCAGCAGAAGCAGCGTCATCACGATGCCGAAGGCGTAGCCCGCCAGATGCGCGTCGTACGCGATGCTGCCCTGGCCCCGCGCCAGGATGTTGTCCAGGAAGATCATCTTCAGGACGATGAAATACAGCGCGGGCACCTCGACCGTCCCGATGAAGAAGAACCAGTAGATGATAGTCAGCAGCGACTGGGGGAACAGCACCAGATAGGCCCCCGTCACTGCGGCCACGGCGCCGCTGGCCCCCAGCGTGGGCACCGGGACCGCCGCGTGTAGCAGCGCCTGGCCGAACCCGCTGACGACGGCGCCGCAAACATAAAACATGGCGTAGGCCAGATTGCCCAGCTTGTCGTTGACGTTCTTGCCGAAGAGATAGAGGAAGAACATGTTGGCCAGGATGTGCCAGAAATCGTGGTGGAGAAAGGCGTACGTCACGAACGTATACCAAGGCGAGTATCCGGGCACGAGCATGAAGTCCTCGACCCACAGCCGGTAGACGAGCTGCCCGGTGAGGGGGTGGACCGTGAACTCCAGCATGAAGACGACGGCGTTCAGCACGATCAGCGCGTAGTTGGCATACGGCGTGCGTCGCGGCTGGATGTTCACCCGAATCGGCAACAGCATAGCAGAGACTATTCTATAGAGGATTAGAGAGTCTTATCGGAACAGGCAGACAGTCTAATGCCCTGGCGGCGATCGGGCAAGGCAGAAAAAAGGACGGCCGGCGCCGTCCTCCTCGTGGAAATGAATCTTGAAGAAAAGTCGTTTTCCCCTCACGGAAAACATGCGGCCCGACCGTATCAGGCCACCCTCCTTCCGCATCCATCTCGCTTCTGAACAAAGTATAGGAATCGAAGGGCGGCGGGCCAAACGCGCGGTGGAAAAAACTTCCCCCGTCGGCCGTTTCCTGCTACTTATGTCTGCCGATGCGTGACGCCGTCACGACGACCGAGAATCTGCCGGAGAATCCATGAAGACCCAACCGATTCCACAACGCGTAAAGGACATCCGCCGCCGGCTCCGCGAAAAGGGCATCGACTGCCTGATCCTGACCAAGGCCGTCGACGTCACGTACGTGACCGCCTTTCGCGGCGAGGACAGTTGGGCCGCAATCACCCCGAAGGCGGTCTACCTCATCACCGACAGCCGGTACATCGAGCAGGCCCGAAAAGAATGCGTGCGGACGAGCGTCGTGCAGCGGACAGGCCCGATAACCCAGGCCGCCGTCCAGCTCGTCAAGAGGCTCAAGAGCGATGCCGTCGCGATCGACAAGGCCGTCTCTCTGGCGGCCTGGCAGGCCCTGAAGAAGGGCCTGCGCCGCCCGCTCAAGGGCGTCAGCGGGATCACCGAAGGGCTTCGCAGCGTCAAGGATGCCACGGAACTGGCGAAGATCAAGAAGGCCGCAGCGCTGTCCGCCAAGGCGCTGGCGAAGGCGACGGCGTTCTTCAAGCCGGGAATCTGCGAAAGCGAGTTGGCGGGAATCGTCGACCTGGAGATCCGCCGGCTGGGCTGCAAGCCGGGGTTCGAAACCATCGTCGCCTTCGGGCCCAACGCATCGCGGCCGCACCACCAGCCGGGCGCCAGAACGCTGCGGAAGACGGACACCATCCTGATCGATTTCGGCGCCCGGTATGACGGCTACACCGCGGACATCACGCGATGCTTCGTGGTGGGCAAGCCCAGCGCCGCCTACCGGCGCGCCTATGAGGTGACCGCACGGTCACAGGCCGCCGCCATCGCCGTCGCCAAGGCGGGAGCGAAACTGCGTGACGTGGACGAAGCCGCCCGCAAGGTCGTGCGCGAAAGCGGGTTTCCCGTCTATGGTTACGGCACCGGCCACGGCATCGGGCTGGAGATCCACGAGGACCCGTTCCTGCGGCCCGAGTCGAAAGGGACGTTGCAGGCCGGGCAGATCCTCACCATCGAGCCGGGCGTCTACCTGCCGGGCAAGCTGGGCGTCCGCATCGAGGACGACATCCTGATCACCGAGAACGGCTGCCAGATCCTCACCGGCGCCTGCCCGCACCTGCGCCTCTGACCGGCCGTCGGCGAAAGACTACTTCGGCAGGCCCTTCTTCTGGACGGGCTTCTGCCCGTCGGGTTTGGGCACGAACATGTCGTTGGCCCTCAGGCCGCAGCGGCGCGCGATCATCAGGCTGTAAGCCAGATCGCCGAGGTCCTTGTCGCCGTTGTTGGTCCCGAAGGAGAACTTGGCGCCCGCGGCCTTGGCCTTGCGGACGAATCGCTCGCTCGGCAGGCGGTACCGCGCGTTGATCTCAATGGCGACGCCGTTCTTGACCGCCGCCGCGATCACCTTGTCCATCCGCTCGTCGGTCCAGAGCGCATCGTACTCGTCCGCGATCGCCGCCGGCAGGAACGTCGGATTGACGTAGATGTCGATCGGCTCGTTCGTCAGAATCCCGACCGTCCGCTCGACCAGCATGTCCATGAACGCCTGCTTGTCACCGATCTCCACCTCGCTCGGAATCCACAGGCGCATCCGCTTGCCCGCGTCGTTCGTCCACGTCATCGAGTCCGTGAAGACGTAGTCGAACTTCGCGATCGTCTCGGGCGAGAACATCGTCACCCACTCGCGTCCCTCCGCCTGCATCGCGCGGTACACGGGCGCGCCTTCGAGCCTCTGGAGGAATGGCTCCAGCGCCGCGTCGTTCGTGGTGGGGAATCCGACGCCACAGTTCTCCGCGATGCCGAACTTGACGCCTCGCTGCTGCGACATCGCGATCGCCTCGTCGAGCGTCAGGCCGCCTTTGAGATGGACGTGATAGTCCACGATGGGAAAATCGAGAACGGGCAGCGGCTTGACGTAGATGTTCCGATAGCGGACCGTGCTGCCCGGGTCGTGACCCTGGAGAGCGAACGTGCCGCCCCTGAGCGTCCGCCCCTCCGCCGTCCAGTCCACCACCTTCTTGCCGTCGACGAAGACCGTGACATGGCTGCCCTGCACGATGATGTGCTCGGTGAACCAGACCTTGTCCTTGGCCGAGTCGGTCCGCACGTCCTGGATGCCGTACAGGCTGCCGGTCTTTCGCGGGTCGGCAGCGAAGCTGTTGTTGACCTGGACCTCGAAGCCTCGCCGGGGCCAGTCCGTTTCCTGATACCGCGTGTGGAAGTAGATGCCGCCGTTGGAGCCGGGCTCGGTCATCACCTCGACCTTCAACTCGAAGTCTGTGAACTGCGCATCTTCGACCGGGCCCGTGTAGAACAGGTGGCTCCGCGCCCCGTGCGCGACGATCGCCCCATCCTGAACGGTGAAGGTCCCCGTATTCTCGCTGGCCTTCCAGCCGTCGAGCGTCTGCCCGTCGAACAGCCGCAGCCACGCCGCATCCCCCACCTGCCCCCCCGCCGGCATCGCAAAGGCGCCGAACGAAATCACCATCAATACAATCGAGATTGGCCTACCCATGGAAAACCTCCTGCAATCGGATGTCAGTAATTCCAAGCGAACAAAGAACCGGCGTCGCGCCGCAAGGCCAACCGCCCCAAAACGCCCCCATCAAACCCGATCCGCCCCCAAAACACAACCCCATCCCCGAATCGTAGGGGCGAGGCATGCCTCGCCCTGCAACCGACGATCTGGCAGGGCAGCATTCATATGCGCAAGGCCTTGATATATACAATGCTCTTCTCAATATCTATCAGAACGTCGTACCCGCGCGGACCGCCATGTTCCCCAATTTGTTGTAGCCAAAGCGCGGACTTGAGGGACTCAAGATCGAAGAGTCTAATCTGCAGTTTCTTTTCGGCAGCAGACAACGGCCAGAATGGTTGCCAGCCAGAAAGTGCCCGCGCCCTGAGTCGCGCCTCATCCAGAGTCTCCGCTTTCACAGAGGGTCCACCAAATACACGCTTCACATAGGCGATGCCTTCGGCATCCGTTTCGAAAACCACAAAGATCGCTGGATCCCTGCTGCGCCAGAAGACAGCACGAAGGTTCTTGGCCGATCCCGGCAATC
Source organism: uncultured Pirellulales bacterium (assembly GCA_964579055.1). Classification (GTDB taxonomy): domain Bacteria; phylum Planctomycetota; class Phycisphaerae; order Sedimentisphaerales; family Anaerobacaceae; genus Anaerobaca. Next base: position 17,495 of record CAZOFX010000014.1, on the reverse strand, counting down.
TGCGTTCTGTGACCATCTCAAACTTCGGCCCAATCTCGTGACCCGACAACTCACGCACAGAAGATGACAATTGCCAGAAGTCCCCGACAACAAGACTGAACACTAGAACCATCCCGCAAACGACCAATCCAATCGCTATTCTCTGTCTTCGCATGGCTGAATAGAAAATCCTCAGTATTCGGCGATCTTTAGCCTCACGACACTATCGAATCGGAGGTGTCAACGGCACCTTTTCGGGCTCTCCTGACCCTCTCAATTCTCTTCACGGCCCAAGTCTATGCAAGAAACCAGGCGAGGCCATTTTGCAGCTTCGCCTGCCGCTGCGCTGTTCGCTCGGCGGGGTTCTCGCGGTAGATGTCGGTGATGTCGCCGGCCTGGTCGCGCAGCAGCAGGCAGAACCGGCGGGCGGTCAGCTCGTCGCCCGGCCGCAGGCCCAGCCGCTCGGCCCAGCGCTCATCGAGCAGGAGGTTGTACTGCCGCTTGGACTTCGGCGCCTGGGGGCGGAAGGATGTGTCGATGGTGTCGTCGCAGAGGCCGTCGACATTGTGCCGGCACGGGCCGCAGATGTCGTCGGCCCCGAACTCGATGCGGATCATCGCGTCGCGGTCAGCCAGAATCTCGGCCGCGACGCGGTGCACCGCATGCCCGTACGGATGCGGCTCGAACCGCGTGCACCCGTCCCCGAACGCCGTGATGATGTCCACAAAATGGTGCGGCTTGATCGATATCACCTTGCCCGTCCCAAACGAACGATGCGGCCCTTCCTCCTCGATCATACCCACCGAGCCCCCCCGCCGACAAGGCCTCGCTTCGATTCCACCACCTGCACGCCATTCTGCTAATGATTATCGAAAAGGCTGACCCTCAACCCTCCCCTTACTCTTTCTCAGTCGGGCCAAGCCCTGGGATCGGGATGTCGGTCAGCACAAATGGTATCTTCACCTCCACAGGATGGACCGCAATGAGATGACGTATGCTGTCGTAGTCATTCTCGTCATGCTGCTCGAGCTTGCCAAAACATGCTGCTGCGTGCTTGCCGAACGGATCACTCCAGACATGTTCCTCCGGAAACCCAAGCTTGTTAGTCTGGGAATCATAAAGCCTGGTTCCGATGACCACGTAGTCCCCCAGCGACCACGAAACCTCCATCCTCCAGCGATCTTCCAGAGCAAGAACGGCCTGCCCTGTTGTCGACTGCACGAGCGTGCGATATTCGTACAACGCACGGGGCGCTGTCAGTAAGGCAACGCGGCGAGATGAACCTGAGAGAATAAGGGTCCGATACTCGATTGGACCTGGTCGTGGGGGGGTATCCACTGTCACAGCGATGCGCAGATCCGGGGCGGCGTCGATCCAGGGGTGGTTCGGCTCGAACGGAATATCCACTTCGATCACCTTCTCGCCATAGAGCGCGTGGAAATACCCCGTCAGTTCTGCCACCGAAGCAGGTATAGCCTGGCTTGGGGCGAGGATCAGTTGCACCACTGCACGCGGCAGTTGCACGCTACCACGTCCGCCAAACCCCTTGGCGGCCCGATACTCCCGCACAGGGTAAGACCTCGGAAGCCAACGAATGTCAGTACCATCTCCATCCACGGTTGTTAGAATGACCGGATGGTTCACGTCCAATCCGACCAGATTGCTGGAATCGAGAATCTTGAGATCCAACGAAAACGTCAGCTTTCGCTCAAGCCTGTTCCTGTCACGCGCCAACTTGTGGCCTGCGTTTGTCACCTCCGATGAGACCATAGCCGAGGTGCATACCACCTCAAGCTTCTCGCGTAGATTTCCGTACAGGGCGTTTGCGTCCACTGGCTCTCGCTGAACCCGTTTCACTTCTTCCGCGCGGAGGCCGTGTTCACTGGCGTGGACCATGCCAACACCGGTGAATACGGCACCTGCCAGAAGAGTACAAAGAAGCGGTGTTCTTACACGTGACGCTTTCATAGGTATTCCTCAGAATTGCTCGACCTCATCGAAAGCCCAGGCGACCCCGAACCTCCGCTATGCCATCCGTAGCGGGCGGCGTCATTCCCTACCGATCCGTACCGATTCCTGTCAGACTAGCCAGGTCCGCCACGGTCTGGACCTTGAGAGCCCCCTTCTCGACAGAAACACACACAAGACTGCTGTCGGCCAGAGCATACACCGTGTTGGGGTCTTTTACGGAACCGAATGTGATCAGTCTCCCCGGGTCGCTCGTGGCTATCTGATTTCCACGTGTGCCAAATGCGGCTAAGTGCGTGGGGGATGCCGATACAAATATCGTCTTCTCCGTACCGATCACCCGGAACATGGGCGACGGTTGATCGAGAAAAGCCAGCCCCAGGTTGTCAAGTTCTATCACGCCATAGGAGCGGAGCAACGGCTTCCCCGAGAACATGCCGTAGAGAGCTATGCGTTCTCCCCCGACACGAGACGTACGGACTATGCTCGCTTTTTCGCCGGTCAGCTTAACTGTCAGCACTGCATTGCCCCTCGTCCCATAGAGAAGGTCGTCGTTTTCCCAGATGACCGCGCTATGATCCAAGGCCACGCCCGTCTTCCACAATGCCTTATCCCCGAACCTGTAAATCCACAACTCGCAGCGCCCACGGTTTGCCATGTTTTTGCAATTCACGGCCAGCGACCGACCTGTCGGGCTCCAGGAGCATCGCAAGGGAAGAACGTCGCCGCCCGGGCATGGAATTGGCGTGGCCGTGTAGCCGTCCCCGGAGGAATCCTTCTCGAAGAGGATAACTTGTTCCAGATCCACCCCGACAAAGGCTGCCCGGCCCGGCACCCACGCCCAATCCGTAGGCGGCAGACGCCCGGGGCTGGCTACCCGCTTGACCGAACCACTCACTTCATCATACGCGATCAGGCACCTCGGTCCTTCGTTGCTGTCCTCCAGTTCAGTGTAGCTGTGGATGAGCAAAGTCCTCGTGACAGGAGAATATCCTTGCGGCGAGAGCATGAAAGTGGTCGCGCCACGAAGCTCCCCGCCGCAAGCGACCAAGAACCATGCGAGGATGGTAAGTGAGATGCGTCTGCCATCGGGCCGTTGAATTCCCATTTCTTCGCGCATATGCTCTCCCCTGATTACCTGATGTCGAAAACTCCCTCTTCATTCCTTGCCTGTATGATACCGCAAGTTCCGTCCGGCGGGCGGGCGAGGCAGGCGAGGGGAAAGACCCCGGTTCTACGCGGCCTGGATGCCAGCGAGTCGTCGCGGGCAACGGCCAGCGGCTTGTCGACATTGGGCCGGGTTCTGCGGACTTGTCGTCGCATAGCTTCCCTTCGCACATCCGGGATATAGTCTATAGGAATACCTCTGTGGCGTCAACGGTCTTCTGCCGACGCGATTGTGCAGTGTTTGTGCAGATCTCAGGGCTCCGGCATTCCTGAGCCATTGAAGCGTCCGGGTGGCAGCCTCAATCCCGATGCACATCGGGATTGGGGATGGTTCAGCGCATGGGCGACCTTCTGCCATCGTGTCGCCAGTCAAGTCCACCATCCCCAAGGCTACGCCTTGAGGCTGCCACACGCCTGCCATGATGTTTTCACACACATTGTCCATGCCGAGGGATCGGGAAAGAGCCGTTTGTAGTGGGCCCGTGAGGGCCTATCAAGAGGGTAATCCGCCCAAGGCGGATCACTACGAACCAGACCCTGACCCCAAGCCAAAATGGGTAATCGCGTCCCGCTTGTGGTGGACGTGAAACCGGCGTTTCTCGGGCTCGTCGCCATCGCCACGCAACGCCGTGCAGGGGAGCGGGGACACCCGCCCTACCGGGTGTGCGCGTGGCCGAAGGCGGGCGAATGCTGTTGGATCTTGCGCATGGCCTGGCGGTCGTAGACCTTTTCCCCGCAGGCCGGACATTGATAGAATTCCAGCGAGGCAACGGTATACGACTGGCCTTCATACTCGCCCGACCAGTCCCGGCACACCTTCTCGATCTCCGTGCTCCCGCACGAGGGACAGACAGTGATTTGCAGCGTGTCCATCGCTTCTACGGCCGCCTTGGCAGGCGTCTGATACGGTGTCGGGATTCTTCGACGACGACGATCGCGCCCTGTCCCAGCGCTTCATGTGAATCCTTTAGAACCGTGTTCAATCGATCCATCACGTGCGGCGTTCGCGTGTTGTGCAGGCGGAACAGCACGACACCGACAGGCTTGCCCCCGGAGAGAGCGACGATCTCGCCAAAGTCGAGGTCGAAGGTGAGAATGATCCTCTTCTCAGAGGCTGCCTTTGCAAATATGGCGCCGTTCGCCATTCGCTGGAGCCCTTCCTCGCGCAGGTGGACTGCATCGTGTCCGCTGGCGCGCAGCCATTCGACAATCCGCAGGGCTACTCCCATATCCGCAAGAAATCGCATGGTTCTCCCTATGCGGTATGCACTTCCTCCTGGGTCAGCCAAGCGGCGTAGGCCAGGGCCTGGTGGATGTCTTCCGCTTCCAGATCGGGGTAGTCGGCCAGGATTTCTTCCTGGGTCGCACCGTGGGCAACCTGACCTACGATGACGGACACGGGGATGCGCATGCCGCGAATGCAGGCCCGGCCTCCCATGATCTGCATGTCGAATGTGATGCGGTCCAGCGTTCCCATAGGACGACTCCTGAAAGCAAGACATCCTATTCTAACATGCACAGCGTCCACGTCCAAACCTTGTTCACCGGGCTGAGACAGTCAAGTCCACCATCCCCAAGGCTACGCCTTGAGGCTGCCACACCACATAGCGCGGGGGTTCGGGGCGCTCAGGTTTGCTGGCTGCTTCGGGTGAAGACGGGATTCAGCGAGCGGGCCATCCGGCGGAGGGTTTCCTGCTCCTGCTCCGAGACGGGACGAAACCCCATCGCCAGGTCCAGAGCCATCTGAAAGAGCGACTCGTCGCCGGGCGGGATCGCGGCGGTGACCGGCTGGCTCAGTGTAAAGTACAGGCCCAGTCCGGCCTCGTTTCGCTCGGTGAGCGGCTGATACCAGCACTTGGAGTACCGCTGCCGCTGCGGATCATCCTGCGGCCACTTCTGTCTGGCCATCGCTTTGAGCGCCAGGATCGCCACGCCCTTCGATCGGGCCGCCTCGATCACGCGCGGGCCGAAGCCGCCTTCGTAGAACGTGGCGAAGTTGACGGGAAACAGAATCGAGTCGAAGTCGTACCGTTCCATGGCCGCCAGGGCGGCCTCCTCCGAGTGAGCCGAGAACCCCAGGTGGCGGACCTGGCCCTGCTTCTTCGCTTCAAGGAAGACCTCCATCGCGCCGCCCTGGGCGAACGCCGCATCCACGTCCTTCTGCACGTCGGTAATCGCGTGAAGCTGGTAGAGATCGAGGTGGTCCGTCCGCAGCCGTCGCAACGACTCCTTCAATTCGGCCGCGGCGCCCTCCCTCGTGCGCTGCGTGGTCTTGCAGGCCAGGAAGACGTCCTTGCGATACGGCTCCAGGGCCGGTCCGAGCTTGATCTCGGCGTCGCCGTAGGTCGGCGCGACGTCGAAGTAGTTGACTCCCTTCTCGACCGCCTCGGCAACCACGCGGCCGGCGTGCTTTTGCTCGACGCCGCTGACGACGATCCCTCCGAAGCCAATGATGCTCAGCCGCTCGCCGGAATTGCCGTAGGGCCGTCGCGGCAGCTTCGCAGGGTTCGAGCTATCACCCTCCGGCCCGCCTGCACCGGCCGCACCGCCGCTTCGCCCCAGGATTCCGGCCGCCACTGCCGTACCGGCGGCAAGTGTACTGTCTCTCAGAAACTCTCTGCGTCGCATCCAGGATTCTCCTTCGATCTTCCGGCCTCTGGCACCTGCGTGAACCACACAACCCACCTGATACGCAGGGCACGGCCGCAGCGTTCGACAATCTGCCGGCTATGCCGATATGCTAACGACGGGTGGCAGCGGCAAGCGACGCGTGGCGACAGGGGGATGGGCGAAATGAGCGCAAAAAAATAAGGAGACGAGGGCTTGAGTAAAGCAATCGATTGTAGGCCCGTCTCCTTGTTGCGATGCGCCGTATCGCACATACCGCGGATCGTGCTTACGAGACCAACTGATCTCCGTGTGCACTCGCAACATCTATAGTATACGCAAAAGCGGGCGTCGGGTCAAATGATTTTGCGTCCGGCCCAGTGTTTTTGTGTCCGCGCAGATGTTAGGGCAGGCCCATCTCAGGCGCAGAGGGCACCGTGTGGCAGCCTTAAACGCGCCAGCGTTTGGGGATGGTTCCCGGCATCGGCAGCCTTCTACCATCGCCCCGCCAGCCAGCTTCACCATCCCCAAACCTCCGCTGCGCTACGGTTTGAGGCTGCCACGCGCACCGCTTTTTTCAGGGCGGGAAAGACTCATTCGCCGATCAGGTATCCGGAGATTCGGACGTCGTCGGCAAAGGCCTTGATCTGGACGTGGTCCAGGCCGACCGCCGCGGCCAGCGAGGCCATCGGCTCGGCGATCGGAACGGCGCCCTGCGAGCCGAGGATCTTCGGCGCGAGGTACACACAGATTTCGTCGGCCAATCCCTGCCGGAGGAACGACGCGAGGACCTTCGGGCCACCTTCGACGAGCACCTGCTGAACGCCCCGCCGGCCCAGCTCGTCGAGCAGGAAAAGCAGATCGCAGGCTTCGGAGGAGCCTTCGCAGGCCAGCAGCTCGGCTCCCCTTTTGGCGATGCGTTCGGCGTGTTTGGGGTTGGCGTCGAGAGCGGCCCGGCGCGTGCAGACCAGGACGGGGCTCGCCTTGGGCGTGCGCAGGAGGCGCGATTTCAGCGGGATTCGCAGCGTGCTGTCGAGCACGACGCGGACGGGCTTGCTGCCCTTGCTCGGCCGCGGCGTCAGCATGGGATCGTCGGCGAGGACCGTGTGGATGCCGACGAGGATCGCCCCGACGCGACGGCGCAGCCGGTGGGCGTCCTTGCGGCTCAGCTCGTTCGAGATCCACCGGCGCTCGGGGCCCTGCTGGGCGTAGGCGAGCTTGCCGTCGAGGCTCTGGGCCCATTTCAGCACGACCCAGCACTTGCCCGTGGTGACGTGCTTGAAGAACGGCGCGTTGAGCCGCCGGGCCTGTTCCTCGCAGAGGCCGACCTCGACCTCGATGCCCGCCCGGCGCAGGCGCTCGACGCCCTGGCCGTTGGCGTGCGGCGAAGGATCGAGCGTTGCGACGACGACACGGGCGATTCCGGCGGCGAGGATCGCCTCGGTGCAGGGTCCGGTCTTGCCCTGATGGCAGCAGGGCTCGAGCGTGATGTACATCGTCGCGCCTTCGGGCTTGACGCTGAGGTTGCGGCAGTCCTCGATCGCGTGGATCTCCGCGTGCGGGCCGCCGAACTTCTTGTGGTAGCCCTTGCCGACGAGCTGGCCGGCCTTGACGATGAGGCAGCCGACCGCCGGGTTGGGCTCGACCGAGCCGATTCCTTTCTCTGCGAGCTTCAACGCCGAGAGCATGAACTTCGCATCCTGTTCGTTCATGTCACTATGCCTCTCTGGAAAGCATCTTCATGAATTGTCGCTCGTCGATGACGGTCACGCCGAGTTCGCGGGCCTTGTCGAGCTTGCTTCCGGGCTCGGCTCCCGCCAGAACGAAGTCGGTCTTCTTGCTCACGCTGCCGGACGCCTTGCCGCCGGCGTCCTTGATCGCCTGCTCGGCCTGCGCACGAGTAAACTCTTTCAGAGTTCCCGTAACGACAAGTGTCTTGCCAGCCAAGGGACCTGTTCCGTAGTTGGTTTCTCGCCGAACTCTGTGCACCGCCATTTCGACTTCCAGATCACAGAGACGGGAGATAGTCTGCTTGCCAATGTCACTATGAAGATAATCATAGAGGCTCGCTGCAATCTTGCCAACTTCCTCTGGTTTGATTCCAAGAGCCTCGCGAATCTCATCCTGCGATGCTTTGGCCACCCTGTTGAAGTCATTGCCAAAGTAATCCGCCAGCTTCTTCGCGCGCACCGGACCAATAACGTCCGGCACTCTCAATGATTCCAATCCCTTGTGGGATCGGATCATGTTCGCGAGCACATCAGCACCTTCGTTGCTTTGCAGGAACCTCAGAATGCGCCGGGGCATGGACGCTCCACTTGCTGAGAGAAGAAACTCTCTCAGTTCACGTCTCGTTGCAGTGCCAAGTGCGCCAATATCCGGATACTTCCCCAGTATCTTCTCTACCGTCGTATGACCGACCAACGGGATTCCTAACCCAGCAAGGACACGATCGAAACCACGTTTCTTGCTTGCCTGAATTGACTCGTAGAGCTTCTTCGCTGAGATATCAGCGAAACCTTCGAGCGATCTTATCTCATCCACGGTCAGTCTGTAAATGTCGCTTACATCCGAGACCATTCCTGCTGCGACCAACTGCTCCGCAACCTTGTCACCCATCCCTTCAATATCCATTTGATCCCGACCAGCGAAGTATTTCAACCTCTCTCTGACCTGAGCGGGGCAGTAATAGTTCACGCAGTAATATGTGGTCTTTCGAATCAACTCTGTTGGCGATTTGCACACGTTGCATTGTGGTGTCCGCAAGTTTCGTTCCTGACCGAACCATTCGCAATCTGGGTTTCTGCAAACACGGTACTCTGTCGATTCGGCTTTGACTCGGCTCTTGCACACTGGACACCGCTCTGGAGGGCGGATGGAGCGTGCACCGGGGGAGCGATCTTCCACAATCACCTCGACCACCTGCGGGATGATCTCGCCGGCTTTCTCGATAATCACGCTGTCGCCGATATGCACATCCTTGCGTCGGACCTCGTCGAAGTTGTGCAGACTGGCTCGCTTGACGGTGGTCCCTGCAAGCAGCACCGGCTCCAGGTTCGCAACGGGCGTCAGAGCCCCCGTCTTTCCTACCTGAACATCCACGGACAGAACTACGGTGCGCACACGCTCAGCAGGAAACTTGTACGCGATGCACCAACGTGGCGCCCGCGATGTATTCCCGAGACTACGCTGCTGGTCATACCGGTTGACCTTCACCACCATCCCATCGGTCTGATAATCCAGCTCGAAGCGCTTCTCGCTCCAGCTCCGGCAGACCTCAATGACCTCGTCGATATCCTTCGCCCGGCGGATATGCGGGTTCACCGGCAGGCCCAGCGTCTTGAACCGCTGCAACGTGTGGTAGTGATCGGCCGCCAGCGGCTGCGAGACCTCGCCGACCGCGTACGCGAAAAACGCGAGATTCCGCGTGGCGGTGACGCGGGCGTCGAGCAGCTTGAGCGAGCCGGCCGCCGCGTTGCGCGGATTCGCAAACGCCGCCTCCCCCGCCTCCGCTCGAATCCGGTTCAGCTCGACGAACGAACGCGTGGGCATATACACCTCGCCGCGCACCTCCAGCACCGCCGGGACCTGGTCGCCGTTCAGCAGCGACAGCGGGATCGACTTGATCGTGCGGATGTTCGCGGTGACGTCGTCGCCCACCTCGCCGTCGCCTCGCGTCGCGCCCGCGACCAGCGTGCCCTCCTTGTACCGCAGGCTGATGGCCAGGCCGTCGATCTTCAGCTCCACCACGTAATCGTAGTCGGCCCGGTCGAGCCCCTTGCGCACGCGCTCGTCGAACGCCTGGAGCTCCTCGGCGCTGTAGGTGTTGTCCATGCTCAACATGGGGACCGCGTGGCGGACCGTGGCGAACTCGTCGAGCGGCCGGCCCGAGACGCGCTGCGTGGGCGAGTCGGCGGTGATCCGCTCCGGATGCGCCGCTTCGAGCCGCACCAGCTCCGCAAACAGCGCATCGTATTCCTGGTCGCCGATCTCGGGCGCGTTGAGCACGTAATACAGGTGGTCGTGCCGGCGGATCTCCTGCCGCAGTCGTTCCATCCGTTTCTTGACGTCACCAGCCATAGCCGCTCGATCATCCGTCGTCCATCGTCCGGGCCCTCTCGCCGGGCCGCCCAGCAATTATAATCCGAAAGCCGCCCCGCTCGCCACGCGAAATTGCCACCGTCGATTGGACAGAACATGACCACGACAGGTGCGTGAAAGTCGTGTGGCAGGAGGTTTTCACACATACGCCGAGAGGATATGACGGGTGGGGGGAAGATCGGGTGGAGGAAGGGAGGGACTGCCTGCGGGGTCTGTGTCCGCGCGAACCACCGGCGCGGCGAACGTTGGGAAACGCCACAGAACCCCTCGCTGACAGCCCCCGAGAAAAAAAACCACCCTCCTCCAGGGATCAACCGGTTCGCGGGGGCGTTGACCGGATGTGGGCCGTGATAAAGAAACGCGGATCGGCCGGGCCGCCCACCGGCCGATCGCGACTTGCTGTTTGCTTGTGCCTACGGCGCCGTGCCGCCGAACTGACCGGTGGCCGGGTCGTAGATAAACGTGCCGCGGGTCCGCGACGTGATGTACACATACTGGCCGCTGACGCGAAGAATTGCTTCGACGTCGCGTTTGTCGAACACCCGAGCGGCGCCGGACTGCAACAGCGCCCGGTGCAGGTCGGTGCCGAGTTCGAGAATCAGGTCGTCGGGAAAGCCGACGCGACGCATGATTCGAACGATGTCGTCCGAGCTGAGGTCCGCCACTTCCTGGTTGCTCTGCGGCACGATCGAAATCCCTTTCACCTGGCGCGGCCCCTGCGATTCTTCCGGCTGGAAGGTCGGCTGCGCCGCGCTGCGCCGGCCTCCCGAGCCCAGCTCACCCCATTCGACCGGCCGGGCGTGACATCCTATCACCACCAGAACCACCGGGACCAACAGCGCCGCGATAGCCACCATCCCTTTTATGGTTTCTCGTCTGATCCGCACGGCTTCTTCACTCCTCGGCAATCACTTGCTACCTCGACATATTGTTCAGGCTGGCGCGAATGTCATCCTTGAAGTTGCGGCTCGCCGGCGCCGGGGCCTGCGTCCCTGTGCCCAGCAGCGGCGCCTGGGGCTGCGACGACGGCGTGCGGGCCGCTCCGGCCCGGACGGTGGTCCCATCGGGAACCAGATGCGCCGTCACGAACACCGCGATTTCCCGCGTGGACGACGTGTTGTCCGTGTTCTTGAACAGCCCGCCCACCAGAGGCAGGTTGCTCAGGCCGGGAACGCGCTTGTCGATCTTCTTGGAGCGATTCTCGGTCAACCCGGCCAGGGCCACGGTACCGCCGTCCCGGACGGTCACGACGTTCCGGCTGGTCCGCCGCGTCACCAGCGGAAGATCGCTGCCGGCCGCCTTCGGAATGCTGTCGCTGACTTCCGTCGCCATCTCCAGCGTGATATCGTTGTTGTCGCCGATCCGCGGCGTGATGCTCAGTTTCGTCCCGGACGTGATCGTCACCATCTCCGTCTGTGCGTAGAGCAGTGCGGTGTTGGTGACCGCCGGAGTCAGCATGAAGTACTCTTCCGTCAACACGCCCAGTTCCGCCAGGCGACCATCCTGCGCCAGCACCTGCGGATTCGAAACCATCTCCGCCTGGCTGTTCTGCTGCAACAGGTTCAACGCCATCAGCAACGAATCGGTGAAGGTCTGATCGGGGGTGTAGCCGATCTGAATGCCCCAGGGCCAGGTGCCGGCGTTGTCCAGATTGAACGCCGTGCCAAACGCGCCGGCGCTGATCTGCGGCCAACCCCACTCGACGCCGAGGTCCAACAGGTCGCTGTGTTCCATGGCGACCACACGGGCATCGAGCAGCACCTGCCGCGGCTTGAGGTCCAGCTTCTTGATCTCGGCGACGATCCGGCGCGCCAGGTCCGGCGGCGCGGTGACCGAAACGAACCGGTTGTTCGGATCGGTGCTCGTCCGCACGTATTGCGAGAACGCGGTCGTGAGCAGCTCCGCGATCCCCTGCGGTTTGCGGTAGTTCAGGAACACGTTGTGGGTTTCGCTGATCTCCGGGAACGCGTCGCTGCTGGCGCTGCGGTCGGCGACCAGATAGTAGTCCGGGGTCTTCTGCACGACGAAGGGCGAACCGGCCAGAATCGTGCGCAGGGCGGTGTCCAGATCCACATCGTTCAACTCGGCATAGACTTCGCCGTACACGTTCGGGTCGGGAACGATCGTCACGCCCGCCGCACCGGCGATTTCCTGCAAGGTGTTCCGCAGGTCCTGGCCCTGCCAGGTGTTGGTGATCGGCAGGTAGACCAGGTACGTGTCCGCCACGGCTTTGTACTTGTACTTCGTCTGGGCCAGGATCCGCTGGAGGGCCAGCGGGACCTGCATGGGAACCAGCGTGGTGACGTCAAAATCGACCACGACCACGTCGGGCTTGACCGTCGCGTCGACCGCGATCTTCACACCCGTTCGCTCCGAAATCCGCGTCAGGACGTCCAGCACGGTGGACCCGCCGCCACGCACGTCCGGCAGAGGCGCCAGCCGCTGAGTTGGCCCGGTCGCCTCATCTACGATCGGAGGCAGCCCGTCCAGTCCTGGCGCTGTGGTGTCCGTCGCTCCACCCAGACCCCTGAGGACGTCGATCTCTCTCAGAAGTCGCTCTCTCTCTGCCTGCAAAGCCAATACCTGTGGGTCCGTCGTGACGGGCGGCTGCACCTGGGGCGGCTGCGCCGTCCGTGTCGTACCGGTCTCTGGAGGCGTCACTGGCGGAGTCGTTTCCTTCACAGGCGGCGCGACGCGCACCGTGGCGGTCTTGTCGATGTCTTCCGTCACGTTGGTATACGGCAGGCTTGGAGGATTGAACTCGAACCCTTCCTTCATCGGGATCAGGTCGCCGGTCCAGCCGTAGGGAACCTGAATCGTGTACTTGCCCTTGCTGTCGGTGACCGCCGTGGCGCCGGTCGGCTGGGCGGTGATGGTCACACCCTGGATCGGCTCGGTCCCGAGGACGATGCTGTCGGTGATGCTCAGCATCTTGACCTTGCCGACGAAGCCGACGCCGGGCACGTTCTGCGCCACGGTTTCGAGGGCCCGGTTGGCCGGGGTGAAGGTGTATCCCTCCTTCGTCGGGGTGACCTGGCCTTTCCAGCCGTAGTCCACCGCCAACTGGAAGTCGCCGTTGGCATCGGTCGCGGCAGCGCCGCCGTTGTTGTCGGCTACGACGGTCACGTCGGCGACGGGACCGGCCTCGGACATGATGCGGCCCGAAATCGTCAACTGGATCATGCTGGCCTGGTAGTCATGGCTCGTCTGCGAGGCGAGCAGCCCCTCATAGGGACGGCTGGCCGGCTCGAACGTGTAGCCCGGCTTTCTGGGCGTCACGGTCCCGGTCCACTTGTACGGCACCTCGGCGCTGTATGAGCCATCCGGTCCGGTTACGGGCCGCGTGGGCAGACCGTCCATCATCACGCCCGACAGGCCGATGACGCTGCCGGAGATCGTGAACTTGATCGGACTGGCCGTGAATCGCTGATCGGTCTGATCGGTCAGGACGGAACTGTAGACCTTATTGCCCGGCTCGAAGGACCAACCTTCCTTCATTGGGGTCACCGAGCCGCCCCACGCGTAGTCGACCTTGGCCGTGTAGAACCCGGTCGCGTCACTGACCGGATTGCCGGGCAGACCATCGAGCGTCACACCGCCGGTCCCGACGTTGCCCGAGATCGTCAATTGCACGATGGCGCTAGTGTAGTTGTCGGTTTCGTGGTCCTCAACCACCTTCGTATAGTTCTTGCTGCTCGGGGAGAAGGTGTATCCCGGGCGCACCGGGGTGACCTTGCCCGACCAGCCATAGGGCACGGTAACGATGTAGGCGCCATCCATATCGGTCATGGGATTGTCCGGCAGACCTTCCAGGGTCACGCCGGGAAGACCCGTCGAGCCGCTGATCCGGTACGTGAAGACCCGAGCGACGTAGTTCTCGTTCGTCGCAGACTCCAACACGTTGGCGTACGTCTTCTCGGGGGGAGTGAACTCATGACCTTCTTTTGCCGGAGTGACCTTGCCCGACCAGTTGTACGGAACCTCCACGCGATAGAGGCCGCCACCGCTGGTGGTCGGATTGCCGGGCAGACCCTTCATCACCACGCCGTCGGCGCCCACCGAGCCGGCGATCGTGAAGGTCAGCTCTTTCGCCGTGTAGTTCTCGTTCAGCAGGTCCTTCTGGATCGCGCTGTACATTTTGGGACTGGACTCGAATCGGTAGCCGACCTTCTCGGGCATCACCGTCCCGCTCCAGCCGTAGTCGACCGTCGTGCTGTAGCGTCCCGAGGCATCGGTGACCGGGTCACCGGGCAGGCCCTTCATCACCACGCCGGGCTGCCCCGCCGAACCGGCGACCTTGAAGGTCAGCAGTTGGGCGGAGTAGTTCTCTTCGGTCATCGCCGCAGTGACTTTCTGATAGAGCTTCTGCTTGGGCTCGAATGTGTAGCCGAGCTTGACCGGCGTGACGGTCCCACTCCAGTTATACGGCACCTCAGCCGTGTAAACGCCGTTATCATCGGTCGTTGGCCCATCGGGCAGACCCTGCATGGTGACGCCGGGCAGTCCCACCGAGCCCGAGATGACGAACTTCTTGACGGTAGCCGTGAACCCTTGACTGTGTGTCACCGGCGTGATCAACAACACCACGCACAGGACGATCACCCCGCCCGATAAAACCCTGCCGATCTGTTGCCTGGTCATAGGTCAACGTCCCTTTCTGTAGCCGTTTCTACGCCATCCACGGCTTTCCCACATCTATCGGCGATCCCGCGCCCTGATTTAAGCAAAAACCGCCCCCGCGGCATGCTACAACTGGATCTGCGTCGGACCACCGACCGCATCCAACGAAATGACCTCCACCGATTTGGCTCCACCCTCCTCCTTGATTCGGATGGCTGCCTGACGTTGCGCGGCGGCCCCTGGGCCGTATTGCAGCACCGCGGTCACGTAGTAGGTTCCGTCCGGGACCGAGGCCACGTCGAGAACCCCCGTGAACTGGCGCGATTCCAAGGGCAGCAAGTTGCCGCCTTGCTCGAAAATCTCGCTGGTCATGGGAACGTCCCGCAGCATCGCCCCCGCGATTCCTTCGGCCACCTCGGTCAGGAGGACTCGGCAGCGAGGCAGCACGTGCGTGTTGCCGACGTTGGAGAAGCTGGCGGTGACGATGTAACGCGACGGCGTCGACGGGGCAAGCGTCAACTTGGTGCCCGCGACGCGAGGGGCGCTCTGAGCGCCCTTGGTGTTCACATAGATCAGGCCCTGGGCGGCGCCAGCGGTCTGCGCATCTTCGTAGGTGGCGTGCAGCTTGACCATTGCGTAGTAGTTCGGCAACGGATTCGGGAGGGTGGGCATCTTCGCGACGATCTTGAGGTTCTGGCTCCCATATCCGCGCAATGTGAACCGCATCGGCTCGACGGTCACCCACTCGACGCACCCGAAATCCTCTCCCAGAAGGCTGTTTCCCTGCCCGTCGGACCAGACGCCCGTGGTCATGTGGTCGGGCAGCAGAAGGGCCGCATCGACGGTGACCGGGTCTTCCGACGCGTTGCTGACCTTCAGGATGGTCGTCCGGGTCGCCCCGGGGAGCGTGTCGATGACCAACTCCCTCGGGTCCAGGTTGAGCGCCGCATCCACGGCGATCTTCCCCCCGGGACGGTCGTTTCCCTCGAAGAGGATTTCCTTGTCGATCGTGTCGCCACGACGTCCGTTGATGTACACGGCCCCGACGACGCGGTACTTTCCGGTCGGCAACTGCCGGCCGATATCCTGCTGGAGATTGATCTTGACGCCCGGAAGGATGCTGGTTTCCGGGTAGTCCAGTTCGGTGATCCTCTGCCAGTGTCCGCCCACTTCGCCGTAGATGCGCGTCCGGCCGATCAGTCGTGCGTACGTCAGGCCGTCGTTGTTGACCCCCAGGGACACCAGCGTGGCGGCGGGACGCACATCGGCCGCCTCCCGGTACATCAGGTTGGCGTCGATCAGCTTGATGTCATCGCGCATCGTACGACCCTGCACGTTGATGAGGATCGGGACGATGAATTGCAGGAACACCGGGGCGCGCATGCCGGTGTCGTCATCCGGCGTGAGCTGGGTCTGGGCGGTCAGCGCCGCACAGAAGTAGCCCTGCACGCCCGCCGGAACTTCGACCCACAGATTGATCACCTTCCGGTGAACCGGATTGAGCGTCACAACGGCTTCATCCATGCGCAGCCACCCCAGACAGCTTCGGAGTTTCGCGATGTCCACGCGGAGGGGCTGGCTTTCGGTGCCGAAATCGACCCAGCGAGCGCCATTTGGATCGGCCACGACCTCGGCATCCGGCTCGATCGTCTGCCACATCCCGGTCGAATCCTGCGTCATGTCCACCAATCGAAGATCGACGGTGACCTCTGCCTCCGGGTTCTGGTTCTCCAGCGCGAAAGTCGTCGCCGTGCGTGTACCCGGATAGGTTGGCAGGTCGATTCGCATCGGCTGGACCATGAACTGGCCGAACGTCGATCCACAGGCCGCCAGGATTACCGACAGGACGCCGATCCCCCGAGCCAGCGGACCGCGGACCGCGTGGCGTGCTCCCGGTGTCTGATGTTCCAAGAGGCACAAATCCGTTCTCTTCTGTCGCTTGTCACATGCATTCAGCATCTTGCTTCTCTCACAAATCATCTCGTCTGCTCGGTCTGCAACGCACGGCGAAACCCCCCGCCGGGCGTCAATTATGCGGCTTTCCACCTCTTCGGCATTCTAAATAAGGCACTTGCCCCGTTTCTCGTGATTTCCCCATGAGCCACCCCCGACCCCAAAATGCCGCCTCGCATCCAGACCTGTTCTCCCAGGACCCAAATCTGTCCGGGATAACACACCGCTCAGATTACCAAAATTGCCCTCCTTTGTCAATCTCGAAATTGCCTATATTATCGTTTTCGCTACAGTTAGGTCACTTTCGACGGTCACTGAAGAAGGTCCGCCGAACCGGATCGGCCTCCCACGATATGAAAGGCCATCCCTTATCGGAACTGCCTCCTGCCAGGCGGGCGTTCGCGAACGACGCGATCGAGAAAAAACCACCCCATTAGACGAAGAAAAGGAAAGAGGGGAGAGCTGGATGATAGATCCAACCCTCCCCTCATGACCTGTTTCCCTCGACTGCGACGGGCGCCACCAGCACCTTCAGCCTTCACCGAACGCCCGATGAACGCACCGCAGAAGCCGAGTCCTGCCATCGAGTGGCTATTACTGGGGCGCAACCTTCAGCGTGACGGTCCCGACCCGGACGTCCTTCTGGCCACCCAGGAACCCGCCGGTAGTCAGTCTCACGTTCGTCGCAGTCGCCGTGACCGTGACAGTCCCGCCGCCTGCCGACAGGGTGTTCGGGCTAACGCTCGAGCCAAAATCGCCTTCCCACGACCCGACTTTCGAGCGGCTGGTGTCCAACTTCATGTTGAAGTTGCACTGGATATTGACGTTGCACGAACCTGAATAGGAGTGCTTCTCACCACTTTGCCCGCTGGTCTGGGACATCTTGATCTTCAGCTTGTCCTGGTCCGGGATGAAGACGTAGAACCCGATGTCCATGAAGACCGGAATATCCACTATTTCCTGAAAGACATAGGTCGTCGGCCAATCCGCGAGTTTGATTGACCCTGCGGGGGCCATTGTGGCCAACAGAGCCACCACTGCGACTGCAAAAAGACTTTTCTTCAACATCTTCACTTCCTTTCTAACTTAACCCTCGCTCC